>NZ_JAAMQZ010000014.1 GCF_013522825.1 Stutzerimonas stutzeri | reverse complement strand
AACCGGTGATCCTTTTCGACTACACCACCAGCCGCGCGCAGGAAGTGCCGTTGCGCCTGCTCGACGGCTATCGCGGCTACCTGATGACCGACGACTATGCCGGCTACAACGCCGTGGCCGCGCAAGAAGGCATCGAACGCCTCGGCTGCTGGGCGCATGCGCGGCGCAAGTTCGTCGAAGCGCAGAAAGTGCAACCCAAGGGCAAAACCGGCCGTGCCGACATGGCGCTGAACCTGATCAATAGGCTCTACGGCATCGAACGTGACCTGAAGGACGCCTGCGATACCGAGCGCCTGGTCGCCCGTCAGCAACGCAGCCAGCCGCTGCTCGACCAGCTCAAGGCTTGGCTGGACAGAACCCAGCCGCAGGTCGCCGGGCAGACGGCGCTGGGCAGGGCGGTGAATTACCTAGCCAGCAACTGGAGAAAGCTGGTGCGCTACGTCGAAGGTGGACATCTGCCGATCGACAACAACCGTGCCGAGAACGCCATCCGCCCCTTCGTCATCGGGCGCAAGAACTGGCTGTTCAGCGACACGCCCAAGGGGGCCACGGCCAGCGCGCAGATCTACAGCCTGATCGAAACCGCCAAGGCCAATGGCCAGGAGCCTTACGCCTGGCTGCGCCACATCCTCGAACGCCTGCCAACAGCACAGAACGTTGAGGACTACGAAGCGCTGCTGCCTTGGAACTGCCCGCCGGCTTCTGCTCCTGCTTCCTGAAAATAAATCCCGTCCTGGCGGGCGGGGTTTATGGAGCGCTTACGGTGGATCGACCAGGAGCATCTGCGCGGTGTCGATCATCACCGAGGCGCCCAGGTAGCGATCCACCAAACGCAAACCCAGGTCAGTCCAGGCCATGACACCTCCGGCGGTGATGATGTCGTCAGCGTCGATGATGAGTTGATCGACATCCAGCAGCACATCCGCAAAGCGCTCTGCGAATTTCTCCACATAGAGCCAGTGAGTGGTGATGGTACGACCGGACAGCACGCCTGTTTCGCCCAGCAGGAAAGCGCCGGCGCATACAGATGCGAGCGTGACGCCCTCACTGTGCTGCGCCCGCAGCCATTCTCTGTAAGGCGCCGCTGCGTGGGGGGTGATCGGTTCTTCCAGACTGGGGGGCAGGATCATCACGGCGGGCGTCGTGTTCATGCCGGGGAGCGAATCCTGGACGCGCACCGGAGCATTGCCGGGGTCTTGCATTTGCCACTGGCTGATGCGCAAAAGCGGTGTGTCTGGTTTCCCTTGCTCACTGGCGATGCGTTGTGCAAAGGCGAACAGATCGGTCAGGCCGAGTGCCGTGGCGATCTGCGCGGCGGGATAAAGCAGTATCCCGATTTCTATGACGTTTCTATCCGACATGTGTCGATACAGCCCCTGAAGATGTCGATCGTGCCACTTCGCAACAGGCTCCAGATGGCCAATGATGGAGACTCGCTTTCCCACTCACCATCGTCAAGGAACCAGTAATGAGCAAGCGTGCATTGGTAGTAATCGATCTGCAAAACGAATACCTACCCACGGGCAATCTGCCTCTGAGCGGTATCGAGGCAGCCGTCGACAACGCGGCAAAAGTGATCGCCGACTCCCGCGCCAAGGGCGTTCCGGTCATTCACGTCCGTCATGAATTCGTCAACGGGGAAGTTCCGGCTTTCGTTCCGGGGACGCCAAACGTCGAGATCCAACCGGCTGTCGCCCCGCAGGATGGCGAACCTGTCATCGTCAAGAACTACCCGAACTCGTTCCGCGAAACGAATCTCGAGCATTTGCTCGACGAACGGGGTGTTGAAGAGGTAGTGATCGTCGGGGCGATGAGCCATATGTGTGTCGATGCCGTCGTTCGTGCCGCAGCGGATCTGGGCTATGCGGTGAGCGTGTTGCACGATGCGTGCGCGACGCTGGATCTGGAGTTCGAGGGGGTGCAGGTGCCGGCAGCACAGGTCCATGCGGCCATGATGGCTGCGCTGAAGTTCGGCTACGCCAATGTGCTGTCGACGGAAGCGTATCTGGCGGGCTGAGTTCTCCGGCCTGCGTGACGGCATAGGCGGAGTCCGGCGATTGCCTGGACTCCGCCCGTCGGATCGGTGAAGCGTGATCCGACCTACGACTCTGCCATTTGTAGGTCGCATTAGCCGAAGGCGTAATCCGACGGTGCGCTGATGTGGCCCGTGTGAGTTGTCGTACCTTGATCCTCTCTCCATGCCGATCAGCGTTTCAATAAAACCATTTCCACCAGCCAATGGTCGACTGCTTGAGTGGTGCTGCGGCAGCTTCCGTTGCGTGTCGCAAGCCTGATGCCTCCGTAACCCTCAGGAGTTGACCATCATGCCCCGAGCCATCTGGAAAGGCGCCATCAGTTTCGGTCTGGTTCACATTCCGGTTGCGCTGGTTTCCGCCACTTCTTCCCAGGGAGTGGATTTCGACTGGCTGGACAAGCGCAGCATGGAGCCGGTCGGCTACAAGCGGGTGAACAAGGTCACCGGCAAGGAAGTCACCAAGGAAAACATCGTCAAGGGCGTTGCCTACGAGAAAGGGCGCTATGTGGTGCTCAGCGAGGAGGAGATTCGCGCCGCCCACCCGGAATCGACCCAGACGATCGATATCTTCGCTTTCGTCGACAGCCAGCAGATACCCCTGCAGAACATCGACACACCCTATTACCTGGCTCCCGACAAGCGAGGCGAGAAGGTCTACGCCCTGTTGCGCGAGGCGCTGAGCAGCACGGACAAGGTAGCTTTGGCCCATGTGGTGTTGCGCACCCGTCAGCACCTGGCGGCGTTGATGCCGCTGGATTCGGCGCTGGTGTTGGTAATGCTGCGCTGGCCCAGCGAGGTGCGCGGCCTGGATTCGCTGGAGCTGGGGCCGGCAGTGGCCCAACCCAAGTTGGCCAAGAGCGAGTTGGACATGGCCAAGCGGTTGATCAAGGACATGAGCGACGAATGGCGGCCCGAGGAATACCAGGACAGCTTCCAGGACCGCATCCTCGAACTGGTGGAGCAGAAGGCCAAGGCCGGCAAGATCGAAGAAGTGGAGCGGGTCGAGGGTGAGGAGGAGCGGCGCAGCGCCGATGTCATCGATCTCACCGAACTGCTCAAGCGCAGTCTTGGCGGCAAGCCCGCGGACAAGCCGAAGAAGGCTTCAGGCAAGGACTCCACTCCCCGCAAGCCGGCCAAGACCGCACGCAAATAAGCCAGGAGCATGGTCATGGCCAGGGGGCAGAGCGAATACAATCGAAAGCGCAATTTCGAACGCACCAGCGAACCGCCCGAGCGGCCCGGCAAACGGCGCAGCAAGGCCGGCGCGCTGCGTTTCGTGATACAGAAGCACGATGCCCGGCGGCTGCACTACGACTTCCGCCTGGAACTGGACGGCACGCTGAAGAGCTGGGCGGTGCCCAAGGGGCCGAGCCTGGACCCGCGCGACAAGCGTCTGGCCGTGCATGTCGAGGACCATCCGCTGGATTATGCCGGCTTCGAGGGCAGCATCCCGGAGGGCAACTACGGCGCCGGAGACGTGATCGTCTGGGATCAGGGTATCTGGCAGCCCCACGACGACCCGGTCGCCGCCTACGCGGCTGGCAAGCTCAAGTTCACCCTGGTCGGCGAGAAGCTCGCAGGCGATTGGACCCTGGTGCGTACCCGCCTGCGCGGCAGCAGTGACAAGCAGCAGTGGTTGCTGATCAAGGAGCGCGACGACATCGCCCGGCCCAGCGACGAATACGACATCGTCGAGGCGCAGCCGCAGAGCGTGATCACTGGCGCGTTGGTGGGCGGGCCGAGCAAGGCGCCAACGCGCCAGGCGGCGAGCAAGCCGAAGGTGGTGCCCGCCGCTTTGGAGGCGTTCCCCGATAGCCTGGCCCCGCAATTGGCGAGCCTGGTCGAGCGACCCCCGGAAGGGGAATGGCTGTACGAGGTGAAGTACGACGGCTACCGCATTCTTGCGCGTATCGCTGACGGTGACGTGCGGCTGTTCACCCGCAATGGCCACGACTGGACGCAGCGCTTGCCGCAACAGGCCAAGGCTCTGGCCAAGCTGGGCCTGCACGACAGCTGGCTGGACGGCGAGGTGGTGGCACTCAACGAAGAGGGGCTGCCGGATTTCCAGCAGTTGCAGAACGCCTTCGATATCGGGCGCAGTCACGACCTCGTCTACTTCCTGTTCGACGCGCCGTTTATCGACGGTGAAGACCTGCGCCAGACGCCGCTGGAAAAGCGTCGGGAACGGCTCAAGGCGTTGCTGGGCAATACGCGCAACAGCCCGCTGCGGTTCTCCGATGCGTTCAAGGCTCATCACCGGGACATCGTGGAAAGTGCCTGTGCCATGTCGCTGGAGGGGGTGATCGGCAAGCGCTCCGGCAGTTTCTATGTGTCCCGCCGCAGCCCGGACTGGATCAAGCTCAAGTGCCGCCTGCGCCAGGAGTTCGTCATCGTTGGCCATACCAGGCCGCAAGGCAGCCGCAGTGGCTTTGGCGCGTTGCTGCTGGCGGTGAACGAGGACGGCGGCCTGCGCTATGCCGGGCGGGTCGGCACCGGTTTCGGTGAAGTGGCGCTCAAGGAACTCCACCAGCGCCTGCAGACGCTGGCGCGCTCCGACTCGCCGCTGGCCGGCAAGCTGACTTCGGCCCAGGCGCGTGGCGTGAGCTGGGTGGAGCCGGAGCTGGTCGGTGAGGTCGAGTTCGCCGAGTGGACGCGCGAAGGCCTCGTGCGTCAGGCCACTTTCATCGCGCTGCGCAGCGATAAGCCAGCGGAACAGATCGTCCGCGAGCGGCCCGGCCTGATACCGGCAACGGAGCGCAAGCAGGGCGCTGACAAGGCGGCTAAGAAGGCGGGCAAGCCGGTGGTCGCCGGTGTGGCCATCAGCAATCCGCAGCGGGTGATCGATCCCGAGAGCGGCACCACCAAGCTGCAGCTGGCCGAGTTCTACGCGCATATCGCCGACTGGCTGCTGCCCTATCTGGACAACCGCCCGGTGTCGCTGGTACGTGCGCCGGATGGCGTCGGCGGCGAGCAGTTTTTCCAGAAGCACGCCGAGCGCCTGGCGATTCCCAATATCAAGCATCTGGACCCGAAGCTGGACCCCGGCCATGCGCGGTTGATGGAAATCGACAGCCTGCCGGCACTGGTCGGCGCCGCGCAGATGGGCTGCATCGAGCTGCACACCTGGGGTGCCACCAGCGACCGCATCGAGACGCCGGACCACTTCGTGCTCGACCTCGACCCGGACCCGGCGCTGCCCTGGCGCAGCATGCTGGAGGCGACCCACCTGACCCTGACCGTGCTCGACGAGCTGGGTCTGCAGGCTTTCCTCAAGACCAGCGGCGGCAAGGGTATCCACATCATCGTGCCGCTGGCCCGGCGCGCCGACTGGGACATGGTCAAGGCCTTCGCCAAGGCGGTCGCGCAGTTCATGACCCGTCAGCTGCCGGAGCGCTTCACCGCGACATCCGGGCCGAAGAACCGGGTCGGCAAGATCTTCATCGATTACCTGCGCAATAGCCGTGGCGCGAGCACGGTGGCTGCTTACTCGGTGCGTGCGCGCCCAGGGCTGCCGGTCTCGGTGCCCATCGCCCGCGACGAACTGGATGAGCTGCGCAGTGCCCAGCAATGGACTGTCGGCAATCTGCACCAGCGCCTGGATGGACTGGAGCAGGATCCCTGGCAGGGTTACGCCAACCGTCAGCGCCTGACCCGCGCCATGTGGGATCGGCTCGGCGCCGAACCGCCTTAGCGGGAGGGGGCTGGCATCCTAGGCACAGCGTGTGTGCGAGGCTGGCGCTTTTGTGGGAGTGGCCCGGGCGCTGTGTTTGCAGGGCATGGCCGAATGAACGGGGATGCTCATGGGTAGGTCGGGTTAGCCGAAGGCGTAACCCGACTGCGCCGCAATGATCAGTTCTGTTCCGGCCAGACGCGAATCGGGGCGCCTTCGGTGGGCCAGAAGCGCAGTTGGTCGATGTTGGAGATATCCCAGCGCTCGATCTGCGAAAGCAGGTGCAGGAAATGCTGTTCCTGCTTCATGAGGTGTTCTGCGCACATCTTGCGGGTGCTGCCGATCTGGCTGAAGCGGATCTGCTGGCCGTCGAGCTGGTAGCTGGCGAACCAGTGGTTGCAGCCAGCGTTGCCGTAGGCGCGGTCCAGACTGAAGGTCAGCGAGACAGGATTGCGGCCAACCACGGGTTCGTCGCCGATCCACTCGGTGATGTAGGTGACGTCATATTGCAGCTTCTGTGACTCGACGGCGCAGCCGCTGATGAACAATGCGGCAAGGGCGGTCAGCAGGATGTTTTTCATGGCCGGGTTCCCTTGCAAGCCGGGCACAGGTGGCGACCGGCGTCGTTCCTCCAGCCGAGTTCGGCGATGCGGGCTTCGGCAGCTGGGGTACGGGCGGCGTCGCCTTTGGTTGCGTCCACGGCGAATTCGAAATCCAGCTGTTTGCCGCAGCTGTCGCAATCGACCTGCCAATTGATGATCGCCAGTTCGCGGAATACCGGCCCGCTGGCCATGGCTGTCCATTGGCCCGGTGGGTTGATGAGGTGACGAACCTTGTCCACGGTCAGACGCTGGGAAAGCTCGCGGCTGCCCTTGAGGGTAACGATCAGTACATCTCCACTGCGGATCGATCCGCCGTTACCGGTGACTTGATAGCGACCCGGCGCCAGCGCGCGGCATTCGGTGAGGGTGTGGGCGGGGTTGAGCAGGGTGTAGCGGAAATCGTGTTCGGCCATGACTCGTGTTCGATTGAGAAGGTTGCGGTGGCGGCAATGCTAGCACGGCCAGGAAAAGCAGCTTCAAGCTGCAAGTAAGCACAGGACGATGACAGGTACGGCGTTGCCTCTGTGGTGCTTGATTGTCTGCTCGTCGGGTTGGTGAAGCGTAACCCGACCTACGAAGCCCAGCCATTTGTAGGTCGGATTAGCCGAAGGCGTAATCCGACGGCAGATTCACAGGCAACCACAGGACGATGACAGGTACGGCGTTGCCTCTGTGGTGCTTGATTGTCTGCTCGTCGGTTTGGTGAAGCGTAACCCGACCTGCGAAGCCCCGGCCATTTGTAGGTCGGATTAGCCGAAGGCGTAATCCGACGGCTTGAAGGCGTAACCCGACGATACGAGGTTGACGGATAACCTTGCCTCCAGCGGTTTTTTGCCCTTATGGCCGTGGATTGGCGAAGGTGTCTTCGAGGAAGCGTTGCATGTCGGCCCAGGAGCGCTCGTCGGCCTGTTTGTCGTAGGCGACGTCTACGCCTTTTTCCTGGAATTTGTCCGCGCCGGGATTGGTAAAGCCATGTTTGGCGCCGGGCTGGTTGACGAAGGTGTAGTCGGCGCCGGCGGTGACCATTTCCGTGTTGAGGGCGGCGACGTCTTCGATGCTGACCATGCTGTCCGCGCTGCCGTGTTCGACCAGCACGCGAGCTTTGACGCTGCCGGGCGCGGCGCGGGTCTGGGTGGCGAGGGCGCCGTGGAAGCTGACCACGCCCTCCAGCGGCACGCCTTGGCGCGCCATGTCCAGCACGACCTTGCCGCCGAAGCAGTAGCCGACCGCGGCGAGTTTGGCGGCATCGGTCTGTTGCTGTTGCTTGAGCAGGTCAACACCGGCATTGAAGCGGGCCTTGGCAGCGTCGGCATCGGCCAGCGCGGCCTGCATGAAGCTCATGGCGTCCTTGGGGTGATCGGTGTTCTTGCCTTCGCCGTACATGTCGATGGCCAGGGCGCTGTAGCCCAGTTCGGCCAGGTTGCGCGCGCGCTGCTTGGCGTAGTCGTTCAGGCCCCACCATTCATGCACCACGACGATGCCGGGGCGTGGCCCTTCGATGGCATCGTCATAGGCGTAGTAACCGACCATTTCCGTACCGTCGGCGGCGGTGTAGGGGATTTCCCGGATCTGGATTTCAGCGTGGGCGACGAGGCTGGTGGCCATGAGCAGGCCGAGCAGGGGGTAGCGCATCGGTGTTTTCCTTCTTGTTTGGATGACAACGAGGATAGGCGAAGGGTAGCGGTAACTGTTTGGACAGTACGCCAGGCCGAATAAATTCGGCCCTACGGTACGCCAGCGTCGGATTACGCCTCCAAGCCGTCGGATTACGCCTTCGGCTAATCCGACCTACAAATGGCTGGGCTTCGTCGGGTCACGCTTCACCGACCCGACGAGCGTAGAGTGGATGTAAAAAACGACATCCACCCTACGCTTTCGTCCAGCGTCCAGCGTCCAGCGTCCAGCGTCCAGCGTCCAGCGTCCAGCGTCCAGCCTCCAGCCTCCAGCCTCCAGCGCCTTTGTCGTCCCTTGTTCCTTACCAACCCGGTACGCCGTGCATGTCCGGCAGACGGTGGGCGATGCCCTTGTGGCAGTCGATGCAGGTGGCTTCGCCACTGGCCAGGGCCGTGGAGTGGAACTGTGCGGCGCGTGGGGCCTGGCGGGTGAAGTCCATGTAGTCGAAGTTGTGGCAGTTGCGGCATTCGAGCGAGTCGTTGGCCTTCAGCCGACGCCATTCACGCTCGGCCATTTCTCGGCGCAGGCCGAGAAACTTTTCCCGCGTGTTGATGGTGCCGAAGATCTTGCCCCAGACTTCCTTGGAAGCCTGCATCTTGCGGGCGATCTTGTCGGTCCATTCATGCGGGACGTGGCAGTCCGGGCAGGTGGCCCTGACGCCCGAGCGGTTGGTGTAGTGGATGGTGTCCTTGATCTCCATGTAGACGTTGTCTTCCATCTCGTGGCAGGAGATGCAGAAGGTCTCGGTATTGGTGACTTCGAGTGCGGTGTTGAAGCCGCCCCAGAAGATGATGCCCGCGATGAATCCGCCAAGCGTCAGGGCACCCAGGCTGTAGTGCACGCTGGGGCGGCGTAGAACGTTCCAGTATCGTTTGAGAAACGACAGTATCGACTTCATCCTGGCGCCCTCACTGTTGGTTCTGTGTGTTTTCGTGATAGAGCAACTCGTCGATGTTCTCGAAGTCGTTCTTCACCAGCGGTTTCACGTCGTGCTGCACCACATGGCACTGGGTACAGAAATACCGGCGTGGAGCGACCGTCCCGAGCGTCTGGCTGTCACGGTCGGTGAAGTGGGTGATGCTGATCATCGGCGCCTGGGTGCGTGCGCTGTTGGCGCGGCTGTGACAGGCCAGGCACCTGTTGCCGTTCATGTCGACCTGGTAGCCACGGATGGCATGCGGGATGGTCGGCGGCTGCTCGGGGTAGTTGCGTTCGCGTTTGAGGTCCTTGTTCTCTTCATCCCTCAAGGGCGGTGGCGTGAATTCCTGGGTGATGCTGCCACCGACCCGCCGCCCGTCCGGCGCGGGCGCGTCGAGCGGGTAGTCGGGTTCGGCAGCGATGGCCAGGCCGCACACGGCAAGGAGGGTCAACGTCAGTACACGAAATTTCATGATGGCTCTCCTCAGGCGATGCTGACCACTTCGATCTTAACGGCGCATTTTTTGTAGTCGGTTTGCTTGGAGATCGGGTCGGTGGCGTCGAGGGTGACCTTGTTGATCAGTTTGTTGGCGTCGAAGAAGGGCACGAAGACCAGGCCTTTCGGCGGTTTGTTGCGACCACGGGTTTCGATCCGCGCCTGCATCTCGCCACGACGGCTGATGACCTTGACGACGCTGCCGCGACGGGCATTGATATCGCGCGCATCGTCCGGGTGCATGTACACCAGCGCATCCGGCACTGCACGGTGCAGCTCGTCGACCCGCTGGGTCATGCTGCCGGTGTGCCAGTGCTCCAGCACGCGTCCGGTGCTGAGCCAGAAGGGGTATTCCTCATCCGGCATTTCGGCAGGAACCTCATAGGGCAGGGCGAAGATGATCGCCTTCTTGTCCGGGTAGCCGTAGAACTGCACGCCGGTGCCTTTTTCCACGTAGGGGTCGTAGCCTTCGCGGTAGCGCCAGAGGGTTTCCTTGCCATCGACCACTGGCCAGCGCAGGCCGCGCTCCTGGTGATAGACGTCGAAATCGGCCAGGTCATGGGCATGCCCGCGACCGAACTGAGCGTACTCTTCGAAGAGGCCCTTCTGCACGTAGAAACCGTAATCCTCGGACTCCTGGTTGCGGTAACCCTCGGCGATGTCGCTGGTGGGGAACTGGTCGACCTGACCGTTCTTGAACAGCACCTCGAACAGGGTCTTGCCCTTGAGTTCCGGCTTTTTGGCCAGCAGTTCGGCGGGCCAGACCTCGTCGGTGGTGAAGCGCTTGGAGAATTCCATCAGCTGCCACAGGTCGGAGCGGGCTTCACCCGGTGCGTTGACCAGCTGGTGCCAGAAGTGGGTGCGGCGCTCGGCGTTGCCATAGGCGCCCTCCTTTTCCACCCACATGGCGGCGGGGAGGATCAGGTCGGCAGCTTGCGCGGAAACCGTGGGGTACACGTCGGAAACGATGATGAAGGTCTCCGGGTTGCGCCAGCCCGGCAGGATTTCCTGCATCACGTTGGGACCGGCCTGCATGTTGTTGGTGACCTGGGTCCAGTAGACCTTGAGGCCGCCATCTTTCAGCTCGCGGCTTTGCTGTACGGCGTGGAAGCCCGGCTTCTCCTGAATGGTGCCTTCGGGCAGCTTCCAGATCCTCTCTGAGACGGCGCGGTGTTCTGGGTTGTTGACCACCATGTCCGCTGGCAGGCGATGGGAGAAGGTGCCGACTTCCCGGGCGGTGCCGCACGCCGAGGGCTGGCCGGTGAGCGAGAAGGGGCTGTTGCCCGGCTCGCTGATCTTGCCGGTGAGCAGGTGGATGTTGTAGATCATGTTGTTCGCCCAGACACCGCGGGTGTGCTGGTTGAAACCCATGGTCCAGAAGGACATCACCTTGACCTTCGGGTCGGCATACAGCTCGGCCAGCGCCTTCAGGCGTTCGGCGGGTACACCCGATTCCTGAGCAGCGTGTTCCAGGGTGTAGGGCTTGAGGAACTCGGCGTAGTCCTCGAAGCTGATGTCGGTCCAGCTGCCGGCCACGCCGGCGTTCTCGGCCTTCAGTTCGAGCGGATCGGTGGGGCGCAGGCCGTAGCCGATGTTTGTCGCGCCCTTGGCGAAGCGGGTGTGGTTCTTGACGAAATCCTCGTTGACCGCGCCGCTCTGGATGATGTGGTTGGCGATGTAGTTGAGGATCACCAGGTCGGTCTGCGGGGTGAAGGTCATCGGGATGTCGGCGAGCTCGTAGCTGCGGTGCTCGAACGTCGACATGACTGCGACCTTGACGTGTGGCGCAGTCAGGCGGCGATCGGTCACGCGGGTCCAGAGCACCGGGTGCATCTCGGCCATGTTCGAGCCCCAGAGCACGAAGGCGTCGGCGACTTCGATGTCGTCGTAGCAGCCCATGGGTTCGTCCATGCCGAAGGTGCGCATGAAGCCGACCGCCGCCGAGGCCATGCAGTGGCGGGCGTTGGGGTCGATGTTGTTGGAGCGGAAGCCCGCCTTCATCAGCTTGTTGGCCGCGTAGCCTTCCCAGACGGTCCACTGGCCGGAGCCGAACATGCCCACCGCGCTCGGGCCGCTCTCCTTGAGCGCCGCCTTGTACTTCTCTTCCATGATGTCGAAGGCCTGCTCCCAGCTCACCGGCTGGAACTCGCCCTGCTTGTCGTACTGGCCGTTCTTCATGCGCAGCAGCGGCTGCGTCAGGCGGTCAGTGCCGTACATGATCTTCGACAGGAAGTAGCCCTTGACGCAGTTGATGCCACGGTTGACCTCGGCCTTCACATCGCCATGGGTAGCGACGACGCGATCACCGCTGGTGGCGACCATGACGCCGCAGCCGGTGCCGCAGAAGCGGCAGGGCGCCTTGTGCCACTTGAGGTTGGTGGACTGTGGATCGGTAATCAGGTTGGTGGCGCTGGTGGCGATCGGGATACCGGCTACCGTGGCGGCGATAGCGGCGGCGTTGGCCTTGGCGAATTGGCGACGGGTAAGGCTCATTCAGGCTTCTCCTTCGAGAGTGAGGAGTTCGTGGTAGATCAGGGCGGCGTTGAGTACGCCGGGCAATTGCTGGATATGGTCGATGGTGTCCAGAATCCGGCTTTCATGCTCGGCTTCGAGGACGACCACCACTTTTCCCGCAGCGCTTTCCTGATGCAGTTCAAGGCCAGGCAGAAGCGCCAGGTTCCTTTTTACAGCGTCAAGCAGCTCAGGCCGGCAGTGCACCAGCAGGCTTGCTATATGCAAGGCGTCATTATTTGTTTTCGTCATCAGGCTTCGCCTATCACGGTAAATGGCGTTCGCATCTGCCTTTCGGACCATGTCGAAAAAATCAGTTCAGCGGGCCGGGTGGGCCAAGGAATGTCAGCTGGCTGATCCAGACGATGAAGCCGTAGCCGCCGACCAGCGCAATACTCAGCAGCGGGAACAGAAAGATCAGCAGGAACAGGAACAGGCGGGTTTCCTGGCTTTTGCTAGGGATGGCATCGGTGTCATTCGGCACTGTGTTCACCTTGGTGGTTCTGCTCTCATGTCAGGAGTCTAGGTAGTGCTGTTGGCTTAGGCAAAGAGATTTGCCGCTAAGTAGCTGATGTTGCAGGTTTATGGACATTTCATTGTCCTCGGACAAGAGACAGGATCAGGTTGCTGGCGTTCCGTCGGCTACCGGGACGGCTTTCGGAGGTCATATTGGCTGAAGGCGTAATCCGGCAACCCA
The DNA here is from genome assembly GCF_013522825.1 of Stutzerimonas stutzeri. Classification (GTDB taxonomy): domain Bacteria; phylum Pseudomonadota; class Gammaproteobacteria; order Pseudomonadales; family Pseudomonadaceae; genus Stutzerimonas; species Stutzerimonas stutzeri_AK. The sequence goes on along the minus strand of NZ_JAAMQZ010000014.1, from coordinate 109,249 downwards.
CCGTATGCCGCCAAAGTGACGAAATTGCCACGCTACGGGAGTATCCTTACGTTTTTCCAAGACCCTCCGTGCCGAATTTCGGCCCCTGATCATGAATACCGATAGTCAGCCATCCACTCATCTGAAGCGCGGCACCGGTGCTTACCGCCGTGCGACCCTGGCGCTGTTCTGTGCCGGTTTTGCCACCTTCGCCATGCTGTATTGCGTGCAGCCGCTATTGCCGCTGCTGGCGTCGCATTTCTCCGTATCAGCGGCCAGCAGCAGCTTGGCGTTGTCCCTGACAACTCTGTCATTGGCGGTCTGCCTGCTGGTGTCCGGGGCGCTTGCCGAAAGCTGGGGGCGCAAACCGGTGATGGTCGCGGCCCTGGCGCTGGCCAGCCTGCTGGGCCTTGCTTGTGTGCTGGTGGAATCCTGGAATCTGTTGCTGGTTCTGCGGGCCTTGCTAGGGCTGGCGCTCAGTGGCCTGCCAGCGTTGGCGATGGCTTATGTGGGGGAAGAATTCGACCCGGAGTCATTGCCGGCGGCGATGGGGCTGTATATCGGCGGCACGGCTCTGGGCGGTCTGCTGGGCCGCTTGCTGTCTGGCCTGTTGAGCGATATGGGCGGCTGGCAAATGGCGCTCGGCGGCATTGCCGGCTTGGGGCTGTTGGCGCTGGGACTGTTCGTCTGGCTGCTGCCGCCGTCGCGTCACTTCAAGGCTCAGGCGCTGTCGCTGCGTGGGTTGCTGGACAATTTTCGCCAGCATCTGGTCAATCCCGTACTGCGCAATCTGTTCTTGCAGGCTTTCCTGTTGATGGGCGGTTTCGTTGCGCTTTTCAATTACATCGGCTTCCGCTTGGCAGGTGCGCCTTTCGGCTTGTCGTCCACGGTGATCGGTTTGCTGTTCACCGTGTATCTGGCGGGCATTTTCAGCGCTGGATGGGCCGGGCGGCTGGTGCCGCGCTTCGGTGCCAAAATGGTGCTGCAGGGCGGTATTGGTCTGATGCTGCTAGGTGTGGTGCTGTGTTCGCTGCCCTGGCTGGCGGCCATTATCGCCGGTCTGGCGCTGTTCACCCTGGGCTTCTTCGCCGCTCATGCGGTGGCCAGCGGGCAGGTCGGCCAGCATGCCAGGGGCGCCAGGGCTCAGGCATCCGCGCTGTATCTGTGCGCCTATTATCTTGGGTCGAGCGTGGTGGGTTACGCGGCGGGTTATGTCTGGGAACATGCGGGCTGGCTGCCGCTCATGGCGGTGCTGGCGGCGTTGTTCGTGTTGGCGGCCTGGAAGGTGCGAAGCCTGTAGTGTGGGGCATGCTCCACCGAGCGGAGTTGCGGTGGATGTAAAAAGCGGCATCCACCCTACGTGCTGTTTGCTTCGCTGGATTACGTCTTGGGTCGTTGGATCATGCCTTCGAGCCGTCGGATTACGCCTTCGGCTAATTCGACCTACAAATGGCCGGGGCTTCGTAGGTCGGGTTACGCTCCACCAACCCGACGAGCGCACCATCAAACCCCACAAAGGCAAACGCCGTACCTGTCATGGCGCTTGTGGTTGTCTGTAAATCTGCTTTCCAAAGTTTATTCCAGACGTTGCTGGCCGCTGAACACCAGCGTGGCGCGACAGCTGCGGCAAAAGTAGCGGCGACCCTTGCGTACCAGCGCATGGCGTTGGCTGGTGAAGGGGAAATCCCGCTCGGGACACTCGCAGCGATAAATATAGCGGCTGACCTGGCGGCGGGCGACTTCGTAGTTATGGCAGCGATCAGGTGGCAGCTCATAGACGCCGCGCATGATCAGTTGCCATTCCTCACCGTGGGGCTGGATGCGTGGACCGAACAGTTGGTGCGCCACCAGATGGGCGACTTCGTGAGCCACGGTCTGCTGCAGGAAGTGCTCCGTGTTCGCCCGGTAGAGTTGCTCGTTGAAGCGCAGCAGATTCTGAGCGAGATGCGCTACGCCTGCCTTCTGGCCACGCAGCTTGAGGCTCACCTGGGGGCGCTTGAAGTGCTGCTTGAAGAAAGTGTCGGCCAGCTGATAGCAGGCTTCGACACGGGCATTGAGTCGCTCGGGCATCGGGCACTCCGGTTGCAGAGCGCCGTATTATGCCAAAGCACCGGACTGAGGTGTTCGATGGTCACTCGTTTGGACGCTCGTTGAAGCGTCGCTCGTTGTCCAGCCCGCCTGGCGTTTCCTGCGGACGGTTCTCCTCGAAGCCATGGCTCTGGCTCTGTACGGTGTCGCGTTCGTAGGTCGGATCCAGGACCTGCAGCCAGAACAGGATCATCGGTACTTTCAGGTTGACCAGTACCAGCAGGCCGACAGCCCAGGTGCTGGCGCCGTAGAGAAAGGTATTGCGACTGTCGATGCGCATGAAGGTCGGCAGGCCGACGAACAGCAGATAAGTGGAATATGCACCTGCTGCAACCAGTACCGTGACGGCGGTCCAGCGGGTCGGGTAAAGCGCGCCGAGTCCGGCCAGAAAGAACGGCGTGATGACGTAGGCGGTGAAGCCCACGCACTGATTGAAGGTTGGGCGAGCCTCGAACGTGCGCGACATCCAGCGCAGGAAGAAGCCCATGATGAAGGTGCCGACGATAATGGTGAGGTAGATCAGCACGCTGAGTTGAGCGGCGCTTCGGGTGTCGACCCAGACCCGCTCGTCCTCAACCAGGCTCCAGCCTATGTAGCGGGTACCGATGAACATGCAGACGGCTGGCAATAGCGCCCAGAGAAAAAGATGCAGGAGGTAGTTGGAGCTGTTGCGTTCCTCGTCTCGGCGGATTTCGGTCCAGGCTTGGTCGGGGCGGGTCATCAGGGTGAAAAAATGCGGGATCATGGGAGTCTCCATCTGCCTCGGGTGGCTTTGCCACGGCGTAACGCCCTGGCTGGCGTTACGCTTTAGAACGGCAGATGCGCCAAGGGTTTCCCCCTGCGTCGGTATGTATCAGAAACGAAGTGGGCCGCCTGATGGCGGCCCCTTATGCCTGCGTATGTGCAGCGGTTAGCGTACGTAGACCGGCCCCACACCCATTCCCCACATGATCACCGACAGCGCGATGATCGCCACCAGCACCACAAGTCCCACGGCCAGCACTGAGCTGGAGAACAGAAAGCCTTCATCCGAAGGGATGTTCATGAAGGTCGGCAGGCCGACATAGAGCAGGTAGGCCGTGTAGCAGATTGCTGCCGTACCGACGAGCATGCCAAGCCATAGAACGGGGTAGATCGCAGCCAGACCACCGATAAACAGGGGCGTTGCGGTATAGGCGGCGAACATGACGCATTGCGTAAGGGTTGGGCTGGCATCGTAGGTGCGGGACATCCAGTGAATGAAGGCACCCATGACGGCGACACCGGCAAGCATGGCCAGGTACGACAGCAGGGTGAGTTGCAGTGCGCTGCTTTGCGTGAGCATCACGGTTTCACCGCCGCCAATGCTCCAGCCGAACTTCGTGGTGCCGATGAAGGCCGAAATCGGCGGGATCGCAGCCAGTACCAGTACTTCCCAAAGGTGCAGGCGCCCGACGCGCCGTTCTTCCCCGGTGATTTCCTGCCATTCCTGGTCGGGATGAGCGAACAGTCCCCAAACGTGATTGATCATGCCTGCGCCTCCTCGGTATTGGAGAGCCGCTTCGCCTGTCAGACCGTCGAAAAACTACCTGCGTTGGCAATACATCGTTAAAAACAACCTCGTCTTGCCTGCCTCGCCTACGTTTTTCAACGGCCTGCTGGCTTGCGCCAGCGTGAAAGCGTGCGACCTTATGACGCAGTATAGGAGGGCAAACAATGGCTGCGCTGCGCTGGTTAGAGCGTTTGGAAGCTATCCCTTCAGTCGTAATAACGCTGCAATATTTCCATCGCCAGGTTGATCGACTGGATTCGCGTCGTGCTGCCGCCACGGTCAGGATGGTGGATGCTGACCAGCTGGCGATAGCGTCGCTTGATGGCATGCAGGGTCAGCGACGGATCTTCCTGCTCCAGCTCGAACAACTCCAGTGCGGCGCGCTTCTGGTCGGGGCTCCAGGCCTCTTGTGGTTCGCCCTGGTAATCGCCACGCATGCGTGACCAGAAACTGGCCAGCAGGCGCTCCACTTCTTCTTCGTCGGTGTCGCGCAGGTTGTCCATGTCCAGGTAGTACGCACGCAGCGGGTCCGGCTCGCTGATCCCGCTGGCTGCTGCGACATAGGGCTGCAGCTGGATACTCAGGGGGGATATCTGCAGGCTGTGGCGAGCCTGCTGCCAAAGACGGTCACGCAATTGATAAAGCGCGTTGAACACCAGGAAATGCGTACGGAACAGCACCAGCTTGTCGAACAGCGGCAAATGCGAAATGTGCGTGCTGTGGCGGGCCTTGAGTTGCTGGATCAGCTGGTATTCGCTGCAACCCTCCGGTTGCTCGCGCAGCAGCACGAAAATCTGCTCGGCCAGGTCCATCTCGGGTGCGAGTTCGTCGTTCATGTCGGCAAGCCTAGCAAAGACGGAAAGGATGGACTGGGGCGATGCGCGCTTTGCGCGTAAAATGCGCGCCTTTCGTATTCCAACCGGATTCCAGACATGGGCAACCTTTCGGTCAACCAGAACAAACTGCAGAAACGCCTGCGCCGCCTGGCCGGTGAGGCAGTCACCGACTTCAACATGATCGAGGAGGGCGACAAGGTGATGGTCTGCCTGTCCGGCGGCAAGGACAGCTACACCATGCTCGACGTGCTGCTGTACCTGCAGAAGGTCGCACCCATCCGGTTCGAGATCGTCGCGGTGAACATGGACCAGAAGCAGCCGGGCTTTCCCGAACATGTGCTGCCCGAGTATCTCAAGAGCCTGGGCATCGACTACCACATCGTCGAGAAGGATACCTATTCGGTGGTCAAGGAGAAGATCCCGGAAGGCAAGACCACCTGCTCGCTGTGTTCGCGCCTGCGTCGCGGCACGCTCTACACCTTCGCCGACGAGATCGGTGCGACCAAGATGGCCCTCGGTCATCATCGCGACGACATCCTGGAAACCTTCTTCCTCAACATGTTCTACGGCGGCACGCTCAAGGCCATGCCGCCCAAGCTGCTCTCCGACGATGGCCGCAACGTGGTGATCCGTCCGCTGGCCTATTGCAGCGAGAGCGACATCGAAGCCTATTCGCAGATGAAGGAATTCCCGATCATCCCGTGCAACCTCTGCGGCTCGCAGGAGAATCTGCAGCGCCAGGTGGTCAAGGACATGCTGCGCGAGTGGGAACGCAAGTCGCCGGGCCGCACCGAGATCATGTTCCGTGCGCTGCAGAACGTGGTGCCCTCGCAACTGGCCGACCGCAGCCTGTTCGATTTCAAGAGCCTGCGCATCGACAACGACGCCACGCCGCGCTTCGTCGATGTGATGAGCCTTTAAAGGCAAACGTCGATTAAAGACGCTGGAGGCTGGAGGGAAGCGGGTGGATGTCGCTTTTGACATCCACTGTGACTCCGCTTGTCGGGTTGGTGAAGCGTAACCCGACCTACAAAACCCCAGCCATTTGTAGGTCGGATTAGCTGAAGGCGTAATCCGACGATCCGCAGGCGTATCCGACGACTTGCAGCTTGCGACTCGAAACATTAAGGTTGTTGCCAATCAGGAGTTGAACATGTCCCTCAGCCTCGCTTTCCAGTCCATTGCCAACGCCAGTGCCACGTGCACTGCGCAGTTGCGTGGGCAGATGATCGCGGCTGCGGGTTATTACTTTGGGTATTGGTTTAGCCGCAGGCGCGTCTGATACCCCAACAGGCGCCCCAGCAAACAGGGTCGCCACCAAACGTTTTTTCAAACCCCGGTCGGCTACCCGACCGGGGTTTTTGTTTTTTGGCCAAACAATCTGCACAACGAGGAATACAGCATGAGCACCTATTACCGCACCGACCGTTATTACCGCCACGACTGGCGATTTAGCCGCTTCACCGCTGCCCCGACACCCCCTGAACGAACACACGATTAGCGCCGTCGCGGGATTGCCCGCGATGGCCGAAGGAACCGCCAGCTCATGAATGCTTCCGTCACTACCCAGAACGCCGCTGTCCAGCTTGATCTCGCCGAAGTCTCGGCTCCCGTTTCCATCCCCGCTCGCCGCAGCGCCCAGCCGTTGCCCAGCCCCGCCGTGTTGCGCCAGCGCCTGCCGCTGAGTGCCGCGCTCGCCGAACGTATCCATCACCACCGCAACGCCGTTCGCGCCGTGCTCGATGGCTGCGACCCGCGCCTGCTGGTGGTGGTCGGTCCCTGTTCCCTGCACGACCCGCTTTCCGCGCTGGAATACGCCCGGCGCCTGGCCGAACTGGCGCCGCAGGTCGAAGACCAGTTGCTGCTGGTAATGCGCACCTACGTGGAAAAGCCGCGCACCACGGTCGGCTGGAAAGGGCTGCTCTACGACCCGCACCTGGACGGCAGTGGCGACATGGCCGAAGGCCTGCGCCTGTCGCGCCGGCTGATGCTGGACATTCTCGATACCGGCCTGCCCATCGCCAGCGAACTGCTGCAGCCACTGGCGACCAGTTACTTCGACGATCTGCTCGCCTGGGCCGCCATCGGTGCGCGCACCAGCGAGTCGCAGATTCATCGCGAGATGGTCAGCGGACTGGACCTGCCGGTGGGTTTCAAGAACGGCACCGACGGCAGCCTCGGCATCGCCTGCGACGCCATGCGTTCGGCGGCGCACCCGCACCGGCATTTCGGCATCGATGATCTGGGGCATCCGGCGCTACTGGAAACGGTGGGCAATCCCGATACGCATCTGGTGCTGCGCGGTGGGCACGCCGGGCCGAATCACGATGCCGAAAGCGTCGCAGCCGCTCGCGCTGCGCTGGGGAAGCAGGGCATCGCCGCACGGATCATGGTCGATTGCAGCCACGCCAACAGCGGCAAGAACCCGCTGCGCCAGCCGGCGGTATTGCAAGAAGTCATCGCTCAGCGGCTGGCGGGCGACCCCAGCCTGCGTGGCGTGATGCTGGAAAGCCACCTGTTCGATGGCTGTCAGCCGCTGGGTGATGCGTTGCGTTATGGCGTCTCCATCACCGATGGTTGCTTGGGCTGGGATGCCACCGAGAAATTGCTGCGCGGCGCCGCCGAACGACTGCGCAGCCAATAGGCCGCTGCGACCTATGCGTTCGGGCGCAGTTGCTTCAGGGTTTCTGCGATCATGAACGCCAGCTCCAGCGACTGATCGGCATTCAGCCGTGGATCACAATGGGTGTGGTAGCGATCACCCAGGCCGTCTTCGGTGACGGGCCGCGAGCCGCCGATGCACTCGGTGACGTTCTGCCCGGTCATCTCGATATGAATGCCGCCCGGATAGCTGCCTTCGGCGCGATGCACATCGAAGAACTGCCGCACCTCGGCCAGCACTCGCTCGAATGGGCGGGTCTTGTAGCCGCTGGAGGCCTTCATTGTATTGCCGTGCATGGGGTCGGAACTCCATAGCACCTGGCGGCCTTCGGCCTGCACGGCACGGATCAGCCGGGGCAAGCCGGCTTCCACCTGGTCCGCGCCCATGCGCACGATGAGGTTCAGACGGCCCGGATCGTTTTCCGGATTGAGAATGTCGATCAGGCGGATCAGCTCTTCGCTGTCCATGCTCGGGCCGACCTTCACGCCGATGGGGTTGCCCACGCCACGCAGGAATTCCACATGGGCGCCGTCCAACTGGCGGGTGCGGTCGCCGATCCAGAGCATGTGCGCCGAACAGTCGTACCAGTCGCCGCTGAGGCTGTCCTCACGCACGAATGCCTGCTCGTAATTGAGCAGCAGGGCTTCATGGGCGGTGAAGAAACTGGTTTCCCGCAGTTGCGGCATGTTGTCCATGCCGCAGGCGCGCATGAACTTCAGCGCCTGGTCGATTCGCGCACCCAGCTGATGGTACTTCTCGGCCATCTGCGAATTGGCGATGAAGTCCAGATTCCACTGGTGGACCTGATGCAGATCGGCAAAACCGCCCTGGGCGAAGGCGCGCAGCAGGTTCAGGCTGGCGGTGGACTGATGGTAGGCCTGCAACAGACGCTCGGGGTCCGGTACGCGGCTTTTCTCGTTGAAGTCGATGCCATTGACGATATCGCCCCGATAGGCGGGCAGGGTGACGTTACCGATGGTTTCCTCACCCGCTGAACGCGGCTTGGCGAACTGACCGGCCATGCGCCCGACCTTCACCACAGGGCAACTGGCGGCGAAGGTCATGACGATGGCCATCTGCAGCAACACCTTGAAGGTGTCGCGGATCTTCGTCGCGGAGAACTCGGCAAAACTCTCGGCGCAATCGCCGCCCTGCAGCAGAAAGGCACGGCCCTGGGTTACTTCGGCAAACTGCCGCCGCAGCTCACGCGCCTCACCGGCGAATACCAGCGGGGGCAGTCCCGTCAGGGTTTGCTCGACACGCTGCAAATGCGCGATATCAGGGTACACGGGCTGCTGCTGAATGGGCTTGCTCCTCCAGCTGGCGGGGCTCCAGGTCGGGTTCATCGGATTATTTCCATGGCAAAAAGTGCGGGGATTTTACCTGACGCGATGAGAGGATGCTGATAGTTGCGGGTTATGGGCCGGACGAAGGTGTACACACTCAAAACCAAAAAGAGTGCATATGTCGAGGGTGGATTCCCACGCGGAGCGTGGGCGGCGAGGCGCTCCTTCTGCTGTGTGTTGGCCGGCAGAGTCAGGTATTGCTGAGCTCCTGGAAAAGCTGTGTCATGGCGCTCATCAGGCTGCTTGTCAGGGCGCTGATGCTGGCTTGAAGCCCGGCCAGTTCGAGTTGTTTGGTTTCCTGGCTCAGGCTGGTGTCTGCCGTGGCTCTGGCCAGCTGTTGTTGCTGTTCATGCAACTGCCGCTGAAGGTCGCGGATGTACTCCAGCAGACGCTGGATTTCTTCGGGCAGTTCATAAGGGCTGCTTTCACCTTGGCTGCCGCCGGGTTGGCTGGTTTGGCCCAGGGCGGAGAGCGCCCGGCCCAAGGAAGAAATATCTACGCTATCGGCCTGGCTGGATGGTGAGCGATTGTTTTCCGGTAGGGCAGGGTTGGCCAGGCTTGTTGTCCTGGCTGGCAGGCCGGATATGTTGGCCACTTGGGGTATCAGGCGCATGGCGTGATTGCAGTCTCTCTGTTCGTGACCTTTGTTTCGGCCAGTGGCCATTATTCTTTATCACTCCTGAGGCAGTTGCGTTTGTATATGCTGGAAAACAGCTGAAGCACCTGCACAAACAGGCATCTTTCTGCTGGTTCCCACCGGGTTGACAGTTCGCGGGCATGGCCGCTCCTACTGCGTTCGGGCGGGGCGTCGAAGATGGTTTCATCCCTCATCAGGAGCAAATGATAGTGGGCAGGCAGGAAGTAATACTGGCTGAAGTGCGCGATGAGTTCGGTCTGGTGCGCGTGCTGGAGGTCGGGGATTATCGTTTTCTCGAATTTGGTGCGGCGGTGGAGCAGAGCTGCGTATTCACGGCGGCGCCGAGCTGGCTGGAATACGACTACACGCGCGCCATGCTGATGGGTGGGTTGTTGCACCCAGCGCCGGAGACTGCGCTGTTTCTCGGGCTGGGTGCGGGGACGCTGACCCAGGCGTGTCTCGAATTCCTGCCGCTGGACGACGTCGAGGCCATCGAGTTGCGCCCGGCGGTGCCGGAGCTGGCGATGCGTTATCTGGGCCTGCAGAACGATGCGCGCCTGTACATTCGTATTGGCGATGCGGTGGAACTGCTGGAAACGGCGGAATCGGCTGACCTGATTTTCGTCGATCTGTATACCGATGTCGGGCCGGCGGCGGCTCATCTGGCCTGGGTCTTTCTCAAGCGCTGCCAGGAAAAGCTCAACCCCGGCGGCTGGCTGATCATCAATCAGTGGGGCACCGAGGATGACAAACCGCTGGGTGCGGCGCTGCTGCGGGGTTTGTATCACCGACATTACTGGGAATGCCCGGTGAAGGAAGGCAACGTGGTGCTGTTCGTACCGGCGGTCCTGGAGCAATCGCTGGATCTGGACGGGTTGCGCCAGCGCGCCGCCGAGCTGGCGCCGCGCCTGGGCTATTCGCTCGACTCATTGATCGGGGCGCTGCGACCGGCGAGCTGATTGCCCTGTTCTGGTGCGTGTTGCGGCGGAATTCTCTGCGCCTGCCTTTTAGCGAGGCGTAATGAGCCGCCGTCCGGGGATGAAACCGGCCTGGAAGCTGGTCTGTTAATTGCAATTTGCCATGGTATTCCTGTACGCAAGGAGCCGCCGTGAGCAGCCTTCAAAGTCATCTGATGCAACTGTCTTCCCGCGAACGTCACTGGCTGCCCTGGCTGGGTGGGACGGGCAAGCTGGCCATGCGCTGGTCGTGCTGGCTGAATCGCCACAGCGTTCCGGTTGTGGAGGATATATTCGAGGGGATCGCCCAGTCGCGGGCGCGTATCCTGCAGCACTGGGCGGCGGCGCACTGGGAGCAGTTGGGCGATTTGGCCACCAGCCTGGGGGCGGACGTTCTGCATGTGAGCGTTGCGGAGCTTGAGGCGAAGCGTGCGCAGATGGCCGATCCTTCCGAGCTGTTCGTGCTCGATCTCCAGGGGCGGGTGATCGCCTCGACCTGCGCCGCCCATGTTGGCCAACAGGATCTCGATAGCCGCGCCGTGGCCGAGGGCCTGCGCAGGCCGTTTCTGCACGGGCCGTATCCTGATGCGCTGACGCAACGGCTCGGCCCCACGACTTCGCGTTTCCATGATGCCGTGACGCTGATGTTCTACCAGCCGGTAGAGATTGCCGGGAAAGCCATCGGCTGCATCTGTGCCCGCGTGCCCAACGATGTGCTGGGCGACCTGATCCAGCGCGAGGCCGGGCATATCTATCCCGAGTCGGGCGACAACTATCTGTTCATGGTCGAATCGCGTTTCGACAGCAGCATCCAGCCTGGCACGGCGCTGTCGCGCTCACGCTTCGAGGACTCGACCTTCAGTCACGGCGACAATCTCAAGAGTGGCATTCGCACGGCCTGGGGCACGGTGCGGGTGCAGCAGCATACCGAACTGGAGCTGCGCTTCACTGATCCGGCCACCGGACAGCTGCATCCGGGGGTTCGCGAAACCATCGCCAGGGGCGCCAACCTGTTCGTTACCTATCCGGGGTATTCCGACTATCGGCATATCCCGGTGGTCGGCAAGGGCATGACCTTTCAGATGCAGGGCTCGCCGGATCGCTGGGGCATGATGTGCGAAGCCGATCTGGAGGAGGTCTATCGCCGCCGTTCGCTGAGCGTCGGGCTGATGAAGACCTACCTGCTCACCGTGACCACATTGTTCTTCGCCGGCGGCCTGCTGCAGGCATTCAGCGGACTGTCGCAGCCGCTGCTCCACGCGCTCAACGCCTTGTTGCTGCTGCTGGGCGCCTGGGTCTTCGCCGCGTTCGGTCCGCGACGGCTGGCGGCGCGGATGCAGGCCATGACCGACGTGATCCGTACCCTGGCGGAGGGCGAGGGCAACCTGCGCCAGCGCATCGACAGCGCGAGCATGCCGCGCGACGAGAGCGGCGACATGGGTCGCTGGATCAACAGCTTCATCGACAGCCTGGACACCGTGGTCGGGCAGGTCATTCATGTGTCCAGGCACGTTCGCCAGGACAACGAGCTGATGCTGGAGCGCAGCGGCGAGGCGGGCCAGACCACCAGCGAGGTCGCCGAATCGATTCATCAGTTGCTGTTGCTGGTGGAAGAGCAGCTTGGCGAAATCCAGCAGGCCTCGATGACCGCCGAGGACATGAAGGCCGCCATGGATGACGTCGTCACGCGTGCCCGCGAACGCTTCGATATCGTCCGTGAGGGCACCGAATCCATTCGCGACGTGGTGCAGCGCTCGGCCCGGAGTGTGCAACTGCTCGACAGCCGCATGGGCGAGATCGACGAAATCGTCGGGCTGATCAGCGACATCACCACCCAGACCAACCTGCTGGCCCTGAACGCCGCGATCGAGGCGGCGCGTGCCGGCGATCATGGGCGCGGTTTCGCGGTGGTGGCCGGCGAAGTGCGCTCGCTGGCCCAGCGCACCGCCAAGGCCGCGGAGGACATTCGCAGCAAGATGGAAAGCCTGCAGCAGGAAACCCGTCAGGCGGTGTCGTTCATGGAAAGCGGGGTGACCAATGTCGATAGCAGCCTGCGTCTGACCCAGGAGGCCTCATCGGAGAACGTGCATTTGCACCAGACCGTCGAGCGCATGTTCGACATCATCAAACAGCTCAACGAGCGCAGCCTGCATTACGGCCAGACCATCCGGGGTGTCGATCAGGCCTCCAGCGAAATGGGCCAGACCCTCGGCGTGCTGCAGGACAGCGCCGAGCGCGTGCGCCATACCGCTGGCAAGCTGCAGCAACTGGTCGGGCGTTTCCGCGTCAGCGCCGCCAACAGCGAGGCCGCCTGAGTCGGGAGTCTGGCAGGGCACGCCGAACCTGTCAGGCGTGCCCTTGGGGTAATGACCGGCTGCGCAGGCTCTACGCAAAATACGCGCACAGGCGCACAAATTCCGGTATAGTACGCGCCGGCTGAAACCCAGCCTGCGTTCAGGTACTGCAACACACGAAGCGCTGCTTCGGCTGCTATCCGCTTTCGCGGCTATCCTTGACGATTCATCATTCATTCGTTTTCGCAAACCCCGCCGACCAAGGCTGCCAGGGTGACCCGTCTCCGGGTTTTACATGGCATGCGCAGCTTCGGAACATGGGTCTTTGCGGAGCATCAGGAAAAGACCCATGACCCAGGAAATCGGCGGCTTTGCCGCACTCGGTATTCATCCCGCTGTACTCGCTGCCGTTGCCGCAGTGGGCTACGAAGAGCCTTCGGCAATCCAGACTCAGGCCATTCCGGTCATTCTCGGCGGCCACGACATGATCGGCCAGGCCCAGACCGGTACCGGCAAGACCGCAGCCTTCGCGCTGCCATTGCTGTCGAAGATCGACCCGGCGCGTCGCGAAGTGCAGGCGCTGATCCTCGCGCCGACCCGTGAGCTGGCGCTGCAGGTTGCCACCGCGTTCGAAACCTATTCCAAGCAGATGCCCGGCGTTGGCGTCGTCGCCATCTACGGTGGCGCGCCCATGGGGCCGCAGCTCAAGGCCATTCGCCAGGGCGCGCAGATCGTCGTGGCGACGCCGGGCCGTCTGGTCGATCACCTCAGCCGCAACGGCGCGCTGCTGTCGACCGTGCAGTTCCTGGTGCTCGACGAAGCCGACGAAATGCTCAAGCTGGGCTTCATGGATGACCTGGAAGTCATCTTCGAAGCCATGCCGGAAAGCCGCCAGAGCGTGCTGTTCTCCGCCACGCTGCCGCATTCGATCCGTGCCATCGCCGAGAAGCACCTGCGCGAGCCGCAGCACATCAAGATCGCCGCCAAGACCCAGACCGTCGCCCGTATCGAGCAGGCGCATCTGATGGTCCATGCCGATCAGAAGATTTCAGCGGTGCTGCGTCTGCTGGAGGTCGAGGACTTCGACGCCCTGATCGCCTTCGTGCGGACCAAGCAGGCCACCCTGGATCTGGCCGCCGCGCTGGAAGCCAGGGGCTACAAGGCCGCCGCGCTGAACGGCGATATCGCCCAGAACCAGCGTGAGCGCGTCATCGAATCGCTCAAGGATGGCCGCCTGGACATCGTGGTCGCCACTGACGTCGCCGCACGCGGTCTGGATGTGGCGCGCATCACCCACGTATTCAACGTGGACATGCCCTACGATCCCGAATCCTACGTGCATCGTATCGGTCGTACCGGTCGCGCCGGTCGCGATGGCCGTGCGCTGCTGCTGGTGACGCCGCGCGAGCGCCGCATGCTGCAGGTCATCGAGCGTGTCACCAATCAGAAGGTGGCCGAAGTTCGCCTGCCCAATGCGCAGCAGGTGCTCGATGCCCGCATCAAGAAGCTCACCAACGGCCTCGCGCCGCTGGTCGCGGACGCCGAAGCCAGTCATGGCGAGCTGCTCGACAAGCTGGTTGCCGATATCGGTTGCAGCCCGCGTGCACTGGCTGCCGCACTGCTGCGCAAGGCGACCAATGGTCAGGCGCTGACCCTGGCTGAAGTCGAGAAAGAGCAACCGCTGGTGCCGAACAGCGGCCCGCGCGAGCGTTCCGAGCGCCCGGAACGCAGCGGTGACCGCGAGCGTCGTGCGCCGATCCCGCTGGGTGAAGGCCGCGCTCGTTGCCGCACGCCGCTGGGTGCCCGTGACGGCATCGCCGCGCGTAACCTGCTGGGCGCCATCCTCAACGAGGGTGGGCTGGCCCGCGAAGCCATCGGTCGCATTCAGGTGCGTGACAGCTTCAGCCTGGTCGAGCTGCCGGAAGAGGGCCTTGAGGGCCTGCTCGGCAAGCTCAAGGATACGCGCGTAGGTGGCAAGCAGCTCAAGCTGCGTCGTTATCGCGAAGATTAAAACCAGCCGTTTCGGCTAGGCTTTAAGGGTGTCAAAGCGAAGGGTGGACTGAAAAGTCCGCCCTTTTTTGCGTCTGCAGGATCAAAGATCGTAATTGCTCAGCTCCCGGGCGATCAGCAGGCGCTGGATCTCGCTGGTGCCTTCGTAGATCTGGGTGATGCGTGCGTCGCGGTAGTAGCGCTCCACCGGATAGTCCTCCAGATAGCCATAGCCGCCGTGGATCTGCATGGCCTTGGAGCAGACGTACTCGGCGGCCTCGGAGGCGAACAGCTTGGCCTGGGAAGCCTCCGACAGGCACGGCAGCTCGGCGCTGCGCAGGCGTGCGGCATGCAGGATCAGCAGGCGCGCCGCATTGAGCCGGGTGTGCATGTCGGCGAGCATGTTGGACACGCTCTGGTGCTCGATGATGGGCTTGTCGAACTGCACGCGCTCACGCGCATAGGCCAGCGCCGCCTCGAATGCCGCACGGGCGATGCCCAGCGCCTGGGCGGCGATGCCGATGCGACCGCCTTCCAGATTCGACAGGGCGATGGCCAGGCCCTTGCCGCGCGGGCCGAGCAGGTTGGCCTCGGGGATACGGCAGTCGCGCAGGCTCACGCCGCAGGTGTCCGAGGCGCGCAGCCCCATCTTTTTTTCCAGGCGGTCGACGACGAAACCGGGATTGTCGGTAGGTACCAGAAATGCCGACAGTCCCTTCTTGCCCAGTTCGGGGTCGGTGACGGCGAAAACGATGGCGATCTTCGCGCGCCTGCCGTTGCTGACGAACTGCTTGGCGCCGTTGATGACCCATTCGCCATTTTCCAGTACAGCGCGGGTACGCAGGTTGTGTGCCTCGGAGCCGGCCTGCGGTTCGGTCAGGGCGAAGCAGCCGATGGCGCGGCCAGCGGCAAGATCGGGCAGCCACAGGTTCTGCTGCTCGGCGGTGCCGTACTTGAGGATCGGCCCGCAGCCGACCGAACTGTGCACGCTCATCAATGCGCCGAGGGCACCATCGCCGGCGGAGATTTCCTCGACGGCCAGCGCATAGGCGACGTAATCGACATAACTGCCGCCCCAGGGCTCGGGCACGATCATGCCGAGCAGGCCGAGTTCGCCCATGTGCGTCACGACCTGATCGTCGATCCAGCCGGCTTTGGCCCAGGCCAGGGCCTTGGGTGCGACCTCGGCGCGGACGAAATCGCGTGCCATGTCGCGGATCATGCGCTGCTCTTCGGTGAGTTCGATGTCGTGCATGGCGGCGATCCTTCCGTTCAGAGGGTGTTTGAGCTGGCTGTTGAGGATGGCCCGCTCCTACGAACGTTTAAAAAAATCGGCGATACGCTGTGGGGTGACTTCAGCCAGCGTAGGTGGGTTCCAGCGCGGATTCCTGTCCTTGTCCACGATCAGCGCGCGCACGCCTTCGATGAGGTCGCCACGGTCGAACCACTGGCGATCCAGATGCAGTTCCATGGCAAAGCATTCGGCAAGGGATAATGTGCGTCCGCGCCGGAGCATTTCCAGGGTAGCGCTGACCGCCAGTGGCGAACGGCTGTCGAGGGTCTTCAGGGTTTCGACAGCCCAGTCGCGGTACTCGGGGCGTTGTTCGGCTGCCAGGGAGTCGAGGATCGCCGGGATGCTGTCGTGGCCGAAGTGCTGTTCGATGGCCGGCGCCAGGGACTTGAACGACGCCTCTGGCAGTTCGCTGGCGGCCATCGAGGCGAGCAGGTTATCGAGGATTTCGCTGGCCGGAGCACTCCAGTCCTGCTGGTCGAGGCGCTGCTGGAGCTCGGCGAAGCGTTCGTGGGGCACACAATGGTCGGCGAGCCCGGTGTACAGGGCATCGGCGGCGTCCACATGGTTGCCGGTCACGCCCATGTAGATACCGAGGTTGCCAGGCACGCGCGGCAGAAAGTAGCTGCCGCCGACATCCGGGAAATAGCCGATGCCGACTTCCGGCATGCCCATGCGCGTGCGTTCGGAAATTACCCGCAGCGAGGCGCCCTGAACCAGGCCCATGCCGCCGCCGAGCACGTAGCCATTCATCAGCGCCAACAGCGGCTTGCTATAGGCGTGAATGTACTGGTCCAGCGCGTACTCTTCTTCGAAGAAGTCCCAGCGCAGGTTGTCGCCATTCTTGTGGCTGTCGTAGAGCATGCGGATATCGCCGCCGGCGCAGAAGGCCTTTTCCCCGGCGGCGCGCAGGACCACGGCCAGGATCTCCTGATCATCTGCCCATTGCTGCAACTGGCGGTGCAGGATACGCACCATCGGCAGGGTCACGGCGTTCAGGCCGGTCGGACGATTGAGGGTGAGGTAGCCGATGCGGTTGCGAACTTCGACCAGTACGGGTGCTTCGGTTGGGGACATGCTCAGTGTTCCTGACGGTAGAGTTTGATGATCGCAGAGAAATCCAGCGCGCCGTCGCCCTCCAGGCTGAAGGCCTGGTAGAGCTGCTGGGCGAGTGCTCCGAGGATAACCGGCTGACGCACCTGTCTGGCCGCCTCGCTGGCCAAGCCCAGGTCCTTGAGCATCAGGTCGCTGCCGAAACCGCCGCTGTAGCCGCGTGAGGCGGGGCTGTTTTCCACGACGCCGGGAAAAGGATTGTAGATTTCCGAACTCCAGCAGCGGCCACTGGAGGCATTGATCACGCCGGCCAGCACCTTGGCGTCCATGCCGAGGGCGACGCCCAGGGACATGGCTTCGGCCACGCCGATCATGGAAATGCCCAACAGCAGGTTGTTGGCGACTTTGGCCACCTGGCCGTTGCCGCTGTCGCCGCAGTGGACGATGTTCTTGCCCATCGTCGCGAGAATCGGCTCGGCCTTCTGAAAGTCCGCCTCGTTGCCGCCGACCATGAAGGTCAGGGTGCCGGCTGCCGCGCCCACCGTGCCGCCGGATACGGGCGCGTCGAGCATCGGGTTGCCCTGGCTGGCCGCCGTCGCGGCGACTTCGCGGGCAGTCATGGGGTCGATGGTGGAGCAGTCGATCAGCAGCACGCTTGCCGGGACATGACCCAGCAACCCGTCATCGCCGAGATAGACCTGCCGCACATGCGCCGCCGCCGGCAGCATGCTGATGATGACCTCGACGCCCGCCTGAGCGATGGCGATCGGCGAGGCGGCTGCCTGAGCGCCGGCTTCCATCAGGCCGGCGAGCGCCGTGGTGGAAGGATCGAAGACGCTGAGTCGATGTCCGGCCTTGAGCAGGTTGCGGGCCATGGGCCCACCCATGTTGCCGAGTCCGAGAAAACCGATATGCATGGATGTTTCCTGTTTTTGTAGGCGGTGCCGTTGTTTTGAGCCTAGCAGGCCTGGAGCGGTGGGCCGTCACGAAGCGGGCGCCTTTATTTGCGACGGCGGCGAAAAGCGCTCGAAATTTTCGTCCCGAGGACGGACCATAGCCTGCCTACAGACAACCGCGATGTCTCTACGGGCGTCGCCATTCGAGAGGATACGCATGAACAGCAAGGTCGTTTTCATCACCGGCGCCACGTCCGGGTTCGGTCGTGCCACTGCACGCCGTTTCGCCGAAGATGGCTGGTCGCTGGTGCTGACGGGGCGCCGTTTCGAACGGCTGGAGATGCTGAAAGAAGAGCTGGAAGCCAAAGTGCCGGTGCATATCGCCAGCCTTGATGTGCGCAGTATCGAAGCGGTGAAAGAGGTGATCGCGCAACTGCCCGAGGGGTTTCGTCAGGTCACTTGCCTGGTCAATAACGCCGGCC
This sequence comes from Stutzerimonas stutzeri, assembly GCF_013522825.1. GTDB lineage: Bacteria > Pseudomonadota > Gammaproteobacteria > Pseudomonadales > Pseudomonadaceae > Stutzerimonas > Stutzerimonas stutzeri_AK. Next base: position 91,209 of record NZ_JAAMQZ010000014.1, on the reverse strand, counting down.
TGGCACTGGCCCCCGAGTTGGCGCAGCAGACCGATCTGAATGACTGGCACACGATGATCGATACCAATATCACCGGGCTGGTCAATGTCACCCACACGCTGCTGCCGACGCTGATCGAGACGGGCAAGGGCGCCAGCATTATCAATATCGGCTCGGTTGCAGGCTCCTGGCCCTATCCGGGCAGCCATGTCTATGGCGCCAGCAAGGCCTTCGTGCAGCAGTTCAGCTACAACCTGCGTTGCGATCTGGTGGCTACCGGTGTGCGGGTCACGGATATCGCGCCGGGCCTGGCCGAGACGGAGTTCACCCTGGTGCGTAACAAGGGCGACCAGGCGGCATCCGATGCGCTGTACAGCACGACTACACCGCTGACTGCGGAAGATATCGCCGAGCAGATTTTCTACGTCGCCACATTGCCGGCGCATATCAATATCAATCGGCTGGAAATCATGCCGTCGCGGCAGGCCTGGGCGGGTTTTGCGATTGATCGCGACAAGGTGTGACGCGGCTGCGAAAGGAGGGGTGTGTCAGGCGCTGTGTTCAGCTGAGCGCCAGCGCCTGACCAGCGGAATCAGTTCACTGCATCCTTGAGTGTCTTGCCTGGCTTGAAGCCTGGCAGCTTTGCGGCAGAAATCTTGATGGTGGCGCCAGTCTGCGGGTTACGACCGTCGCGGGCGGCGCGCTCCTTGACGGCAAAGGTGCCGAAGCCGACCAGGGTAACGCTGTCACCGTTCTGCAGGGTGTTGGTGACGCTTTCGGTAAAGGCATCGAGTACGCGGGTTGCGGTGGATTTTGGAATGTCCGCAGAGGCGGCGATCGCTTCAATCAACTCGGCTTTGTTCACAGGTATGGCTCCAGATTGGATGGGGTGGTCAGTATAGGCAGCGTCGTGCTTCGTCGCCTGCGGCAAATTCCCTCTTTTTCAAAAAATAACGACTCCGGCGCCTGATACCGGTGGCGCATACGGTGCTGGAAGCGTGGTAGAGCGGATGCGCTTGAGCTCTGGACCTTCACCGTAGGCAAGGGTTCAGCTATCCCGGCAAGCCTGCCCCTGCCATTTTCGGCGGTATCAAATACAGGCTGGGGTATACTTGTATTACAATCTATAAATAAATATATTGTTTTTTAATTAAGTGAATGGCCGTATGAATAGCGAATCTCACACGCTGAATATTCAGCAGCTCAAGGTCAATGCTGCCGAGGCGAGCCAGTTGCTCAAGGCGCTGGGCAATGCCGATCGCCTGTTGTTGCTCTGCCAGCTGTCCCAGGGCGAGCGCAATGTCAGCGAGCTGGAAACCCTGCTTGGGATTCAGCAGCCGACCCTGTCGCAGCAGCTGGCCGTGCTGCGCCGTGAAGGCTTGGTGGCGACCCGCCGTGACGGCAAGCAGATTCATTACCGGATCAGCAGTCCGGAGGCTTTGGCAGTCATTTCCACTCTGTACAGACTGTTTTGCGAGAGGGAAGCGCGCTGATGACGATTGACTGGCTGAATGTCAGCCCCTGGAGTGCGTTGGCTGGTGGTGCCCTGATCGGCCTGTCCGCCGGCTTCTTTGCCGCGTGCAATGGCCGCATCGCCGGCATCAGTGGTCTGCTGGCCAGTCTGGTGGAAGAGGGCGCCGAAGGGCGACTGGAAAAAGGGCTGTTCATCCTGGGCATATTGCTGACGCCGCTGCTCTGGTCGGTTTTTACCGAGCTGCCTTCGGTCACTTTCGAAAGCGGCTGGCCGGCGCTGCTGCTGGCCGGCTTGCTGGTCGGTGTCGGCACGCGCTATGGCGCGGGTTGTACCAGTGGGCATGGGGTTTGCGGCCTTTCGCGGCTGTCGCCGCGTTCGCTGGTGGCCACCTTGACGTTCATGGCGGCGGGGTTTGCCACGGTGTTCGTCCTGCGTCACGTCATGGGAGGTTGAACGGATGCGTCAACTGACTGCGTTGATGGCCGGCCTGGTGTTTGGTATCGGCCTGCTGCTGTCCGGCATGGCCAACCCGGCCGAGGTGCTGGGTTTTCTCGATCTGGCCGGTGCCTGGGACCCCTCGCTGGCGCTGGTGATGGTCGGCGCCATAGGAGCGGCCATCCTGCCGTTGAACTGGGCGAAGCGTCAGTCACGCTCGCTGCTGGATGTGCCCATGCGGCTTCCACAAAAGCGCGATATCGATCGACGGCTGATTGGCGGCGGATTGCTGTTCGGCATCGGCTGGGGTATCGCCGGCATCTGCCCCGGTCCTGCCGTGGCGATGCTGCTCAGTGGGTATTGGCAGGTTCCGCTGTTCGTGCTCGCCATGCTCGCCGGCATGTTTCTGTTCTCTGCGCTGGAATCCCGGCGCACACCATGACCTGGAGGTCAGTCAGATGAAAAGCAATATCGGAACCCTTGATCGCGCCCTTCGGATAATCGTTGGCCTGGTCCTGATCGGGCTGACGCTGGCGGGTGTCATCGGCCTCTGGGGCTGGATCGGCCTGCTGCCCGTCGCCACCGGCATTTTCCGTTTCTGTCCGGCCTATCGCCTGTTGGGCATCAATACGTGCAAGCTGCGCGGCTAGCAAGGGCGCTTCGGCAGCCGGGCTCGGACTCGGCTGCCGGCGGGCTCAGTCGAAGCTGGGCATCTCCGGGTGAATGACCGGCAGACCGGCTTCGGTCCAGGCATCGAAGCCCCCGGCAATGGAACGGACCGCGAAGTAGCCCATTTCCTGCAGTGAAACGGCGGCCAGCGCGGCGCGGCCACTGGTCTTGCAGTAAAGGACGATGCGCGTATCGCGAGGGCTGAGTTCCGGCATGGCGGCGAGCTTGAATTCCAGCAGGCCGCGTGGAATGTTCAGGGCGCCATTGATATGGCCGGCGTGATATTCGTCGGCTTCACGTACATCGATCACTACATCGGCCTCGCTGATGGCTGCTGATGCGTTTGTCGAAGGGACTTCAGTGATCTTCGAGCGTGCCTGCTCGACAAGGTCGTGTGCGCTTTTCATGGTTCCGCTTGCCTCTCTGAAAGTGAGGGTGAATGTGCGCCATCGAGCGCCTGGCGCGTGGTGTCGGGGGCGAGGGTTTTCAGAGCTTCGAACTGGCTGAGAAACACCTGGCCGCCGAAATGCTGGAGAAAATCCGACTTGCGCAGCCTGTCCATCACCGGACTCTTGACCTCCGATAAATGCAGCTGGACACCGGCGGCCCGTAGCCGCTCACTGATGGTTTCCAGGCTTTCCAGAGCACTGGCGTCGATCAGGTTGATGCCGGGACACATCAGTACCAGATGCTCGGCATCCGGATACTGGCCGATGAGTTTGGCGATTCGGTCTTCGAGAAAACGTGCGTTGGGGAAGTAAAGGCTTTCATCCACCCGCACGGACAGTACCTTGCTGCTCTCGATCACGGCGTAGCGCTCGACGTTGCGGAAATGCTCGCTGCCCGGCACCTGTCCGACCACTGCCACATGGGGCTGGCTGGTACGCCAGAGAAACAGCAACAGCGACAGCCCGGCACCGAGCAGAATGCCCGCTTCGACCCCGATCAGCAGTACGCCGAGCATGCTCGCCGCCATGGCCGCGCCGTCCTGGCGGGAATAACGCCAGATGCGTCCGAGCGCGCCCAGATCCACCAGGCTCAGCACTGCGACGATGATGGTCGCGGCCAGCACCGCATGTGGCAGATCATGCAGCAACGGCGTGAAGAACAGCGCGGTGATGGCGATGCCGACCGCCGCCAGGACGCCGGCCATGGGGGTTCGGGCGCCGGCATCGAAGTTCACCACGGAGCGGGAGAAGCCCCCGCTGACCGGCAGGCCGCCGCTGAACGCCGCGGCGATATTGGCGCTGCCCAGCGCGACCAGCTCCTGGTTGGGCTCGATGCGTTCGCGGCGCCTGGCGGCCAGGGTCTGGCCGACCGATACCGATTCGACGAAGCCCACCAAGCTGATCAGCAGGGCGGCGGGCAGCAGTTGCCGCAGTAGCGCGAGATCCAGTTCTGGCAGGCTGATCGTCGGCAGGCCCTGGGGAACGACGCCCACGACCTGCACGCCGACAGTGGTCAGGTCCAGTGCTCTGACGAGCAGAATCGAGGCCAGCAGGGCCATGATCGGGCCGATCTTGCCAAGACTGTCGGCGAGCCGTGGCGCCAGGCCCAGCGCGCCCAGCCAGTTGCCCAGATGGCGTCGCGACAGATAGAGAAACAGCAGGCTGGCGCCGCCGATGGCGAGGGTGGGCAGCTGTGTCTGCGGTAACCCCTGCAGCAGCCTGATCAACAGCATCACCGCGTTATCGCCTTCCACATGGATGCCGAGGATATGCTTGAACTGGCTCAGGGCGATGAGAATGGCCGAAGCGCTGATAAAGCCGGAAATCACCGGATGGCTGAGAAAATTCGCCAGAAATCCCAGGCGCAGCAGCGCCATGCCCAGCAGCAGGACCCCGGAGAGCAAGGCCAGCACCAGCGCGGCACCGGCATATTCGGCGCTGCCGGCAATGAACAGCGGCCCCAGCGCTGCCGCGGTCATCAGCGAGATCACCGCCACCGGGCCAACCGACAGCGTGCGGCTGGTGCCGAACAGGGTGTAGGCGATCAGCGGCAGGATGCTGGCATACAGCCCGCTGATCGCCGGCAGCCCGGCCAGCATGGCGTAGGCGAGGCTCTGCGGAATCAGCATCAGGGTGACGATCACCGCCGCCAGGCTGTCGCGGCCCGCCGCGTTGCGGTCATAGGTCGCGGCCCATTGCAGGCAGGGCAGGTAGCGTGCCAGTCGGGATTTCATCGAAGGATTTCGTTTGCTGTCATGTTTACAGCTGGTTCAGTGGAATCTTCAGGTATTGGACGCCGTTGGCTTCGGCTGGCGGCAGTTCACCGGCGCGCATATTGACCTGCACGGCGGGCAGAATCAGCGTCGGCATGTCCAGGGTGGCATCGCGCGCGGTACGCATGGCGACGAATGCCTCTTCACCGATGCCGTCATGGACATGAATGTTATCCCGGCGCGAGGCGCCCACGGTGGTTTCGTACAGATGCTGCTCGCGTCCGGGTGGCAGGTAATCGTGGCACACGAACAGGCGTGTTGCGCTGGGCAACTGGAAGAGCTTGTGGATCGACCGATAGAGCGTGCGCGCATCGCCGCCGGGAAAGTCGCAGCGGGCAGTGCCGTAGTCGGGCATGAACAGGGTATCGCCGACGAATAGTGCGTCGCCGATCAGATAGCTCATGCAGGCCGGGGTATGGCCGGGCGTATGGATGGCCTGCGCCGGGAGCGTGCCGACCTGGAAGCCTTCGCCATCGCTGAACAGTTGATCGAACTGGCTGCCGTCGGTGACGAAGCCGTCCCCTGCATTGAACAGTGGACCGAAGACCTTCTGCACCTGGGTGATGTGGTCGCCGATGGCCAGCGTGCCGCCGAGCCGTGCCTTGAGCCAGGGCGCAGCGCTGAGGTGATCGGCATGTACGTGGGTTTCGAGAATCCACTGCACCTTGAGGTCGTGCCGGTGGACATGAGCCAGCAGACGCTCGGCGCTTTGCAGTGAAGTCCGACCGGATGCCGGATCATAGTCCAGCACCGGGTCGATCAGGGCACACTGACGGGTTGCCGGATCGCTCACCACATAGCTGTAGGTCGAGGTATCGGAGTCGAAAAAGGCTTCGATGCTGGCTGTCAACTGACTAGGCTCCTGTATTTTTAATACCCCGTAGGGTATTGGTCAATGCTAGCCCAGCAGGTCGATGAAGACTACCTGTGTGTTGTTATTTCGGTTCTATGGTTATTTATTGGCCTGCAGCGCCTGATCCTGAGCGTATGAGTCAGGTTGCAGGGCCTTGAGGGCATGAGACAGGCTGGCGCGGGACAGCTCGCCCAGATGACTGCCCACTTGCCGACCCTGGGCATCATAGAACAGGGTCGTCGGCAGGGCCTGCGAGCCGACGTGCTGACCGAGCCGGCCACCGCTGTCGATCAGCAGATTGCGCAGATCGAGGCCGCTGCCTTGCAGGAAACGGGTGATTTCGCCTTCACCTTCGCCCTGGTTGACGAACAGGAAGACGACTTCATCGTGGTTTTCCTGGGCTTCGGCCAGCACCGGCATTTCCCGGCGACAGGGCGGGCACCAGGTAGCCCAGAGATTGATCACCAGCGGCTTGCCGGTGTAATCCTCCAGCTTGACCGGCGCACCTGAAATGTCACGCAAGGCCATCTCGGGCAGGCGCGTGCCTTGCTCGAAAGCGTGCCAGCCAAGGTTGCTGAAGCCCCAGCTCAGCACGCCCACGGCCAGCGCGGCGCCCAGTGGTTTGCGCAGCTCGGCGTTGCGCCAGAGCAGCCAGCCGCCGGCCAGCAATGCGGCGAGAATGCCGGGCCAGGGGATAAAACCGCCGTCGCGGATATCCAGCATGCCCCACCAGTTGTCGCTGAATGCCTCGAAATACACCACCACGAAGGCCAGCCGCGCCACCACAAGGGCCAGCAACAGAAGACGAAACACCTGGCGCTCGGGGTTTCGCCGGTGTCGCCGGCCCACCCACCAGCCGGTCAGCACTGCCAGTAGCAGGCTGACCATCAGCAACAGCTGCGGAATGCCAAGCACCAGTGGGCCAATATTCAGGGTGAGCATCGGTCTTGTTCCTTCTTCATTCGTCGGATGGCCGCGCCACTGTACCCTGCAAGAGGCTGTGACGCCGTGGTGGGCGGGTCGCAGGATGTTGCGACATTGGGCCGCGCTTTGTATTGGCAGGCTTTATTGCGAATAATTTTCATTGACGCTATGTTTTCTGCATTCTATCCATGACCAAGAGAGCGACCATGCAGACTTCATTTCGCCTGTTCAGCGGGGCCATTGTTCTTGTCCTGAGTGCCGCCAGCTGGGCCGAGAGCCCCCGTCCTGCTCATTACAAGGGCGAGCCTGCAGATACCACGCAGCAGGCGGTTGCCAACCTGAACGAATACAACCCCAAGCTCGATGCGATCCTGGCCAAGGACGAGTTGACGGCGATGGACATGCATGAGGTCCACCAACTGACCTATACCCTGGAAAACGCGCTGCAGAGAATCCAGGCCGATCTGGAAACCACCGCAGCACTACTGGAAGAGGTGCACATCGCATCCGAGACGGACAAGCCTGATGTCGTCAAGGCGCGCGGCAAGGCTTATCTGGAAGGTGCCCGCGCGCTGGTCAAATAGACCGGAACGCGCGGAGGAGGGGGTTTAAACCAGTACGCCCTGGCTGCGCAGGTAATCATCGTAGGTGCCGCTGAAGTCGGTCACGCCAGACTCGGACAATTCGATGATGCGCGTGGCCAGTGAGCTGACGAATTCGCGGTCATGGCTGACGAAGATCAGCGTGCCCGGATAGTTCTCCAGCGCCAGGTTCAGCGCCTCGATGGATTCCATGTCCAGGTGGTTGGTGGGTTCGTCCATCACTAGCACGTTGGGCTTTTGCAGGATCAGCTTGCCGAACAGCATGCGGCCTTGTTCGCCACCGGAAATCACCCGCACCGATTTGAGGATTTCGTCGTTGGAGAACAGCATGCGGCCCAGGGTGCCGCGCACCAGCTGCTCGCCGCCCTGGGTCCACTGGCCCATCCAGTCGAACAGGGTCATGTCGTATTCGAAGTCGTCCGCATGATCCTGCGCGTAATAGCCGGTTTCGGCGCTTTCGGTCCATTTCACCGAGCCGGCGTCAGGCTTCAGCTCGCCGACCAGTGTGCGCAGCAGGGTGGTCTTGCCGATGCCGTTGGGGCCGATGATGGCCACGCGCTCGCCGGCTTCGACGGTGAAGCTGAAGTTCTTGAACAATGGCTTGCCATCGAAACCCTTGGCCAGGCTATCGACTGTCACGGCCTGGCGATGCAGCTTCTTGGTCTGCTCGAAGCGGATGAAGGGGCTGACGCGGCTGGATGGCTTGACCTCGTCGAGCTGGATCTTGTCGATCAGCTTGGCGCGCGAAGTGGCCTGCTTGGCCTTGGAGGCGTTGGCGGAGAAGCGGCTGACGAAAGTCTGCAACTCAGCGATCTGCGCCTTCTTCTTGGCGTTGTCCGAGAGCAGGCGCTCGCGGCTCTGGGTGGCGGCGGTCATGTACTCGTCGTAGTTGCCGGGGAACAGGCGCAGCTCGCCGTAATCCAGGTCGGCCATGTGCGTGCACACGCTGTTGAGGAAGTGGCGGTCGTGGGAAATGATGATCATGGTGCTGTTGCGCACCGTGAGAATGCTTTCCAGCCAGCGGATGGTGTTGATGTCCAGGTGGTTGGTCGGCTCGTCCAGCAGCAGCACTTCCGGGTCGGAGAACAGTGCCTGCGCCAGCAATACGCGCAGCTTCCAGCCGGGCGCGACTTCGCTCATCGGGCCGAAGTGCTGCTCCAGCGGAATGCCCAGCCCCAGCAGCAGCTCGCCGGCGCGGGATTCGGCGGTGTAGCCGTCCAGCTCGGCGAATTCGGTCTCCAGTTCGGCCACCGCCATGCCGTCTTCTTCGCTCATTTCCGGCAGCGAATAGATGCGCTCGCGCTCGGCCTTGACCTTCCACAGCTCCTCGTGACCCATGATCACGGTATCGATGACGTTGAAGTCTTCGTAGGCGAACTGGTCCTGGCGCAGCTTGCCCAGGCGCACGTTGGGTTCGAGCATCACCTGACCGGCGGAAGGCTCGAGATCCCCGCCGAGGATTTTCATGAAAGTCGACTTGCCGCAGCCGTTGGCGCCGATCAGGCCATAGCGATTGCCGTTGCCGAACTTGACGGAAACGTTCTCGAACAGCGGCTTGGCGCCAAACTGTTGGGTGATGTTAGCGGTAGAGATCAAGGCATTTTCCCAGGAAAAGAATGAAACGGCCCGTTGGCGTGGCCTGGAGCGTTCGAACAGGCACACGGGCGAAAAAGGGCGGCTAGTGTAGTGCGCTTGCGTGCCGACTGACAGGGCCGAGGGGCAAGTGGCTGCCGTTCGCGCTACCATCGCGGCTGTCTTTTCGGATGGCCGGTGCCATGCAATACCCCTCTCCACTTGCGCGTTACCAGCAAGCCATCGCCCGCGAGGGCTTCGTCAGTGATGCGGCGCAGTTGTGCGCCGTCGAGTCGCTGCAGCGCTGTCATGAAGCCTTGCACCGGACCGAAAGCGACGACTCTGTGCCTGGGGTGTACCTCTGGGGGCCGGTCGGGCGCGGCAAGACCTGGCTGATGGATCAGTTCCACGCCAGTCTGCGAGTGCCGGCACGACGGCAGCATTTTCATCACTTCATGCGCTGGGTGCACATGCGTCTGTTTCAGCTTGGCGGTACGGCTGATCCGTTGCAGGCGCTGGCCCGTGAACTGGCCGAAGAGGTGCGTGTGCTGTGCTTCGACGAGCTGTTCGTCGGTGATATCGGCGATGCCATCATTCTCGGGCGGCTGTTCCAGGTGATGTTCGAGCAGGGCGTGGTGATCGTGGCGACTTCCAACCAGCCGCCAGAGCAGCTGTATGCCGACGGCTTCAATCGCGAACGTTTTCTGCCCGCCATCGAAGCCATTGTGCGCCATATGCAGGTGGTGAACGTGGATGGCGGCGCGGACCATCGCCTGCGTCCCGGTGCTGCGCTGCAACGCTACTGGGTGGCTGATACGGACAGCGGCAACTCTGCCTTGCAGGCTGTATTCGATGAACGGGCGAACGGCGTTTTCAGTACCGCGCCGGTCACCCTCGGCAGGCGCCCGTTATCGGTGGTGCGATGCAGTGAAACGGTGATCTGGTGCCGCTTTGCCGAGCTGTGCGAGCAACCGTTTGCGGCGCTGGATTTCATCGAGCTGTGTGACCGCTTCCCGCTGATTCTGCTCAGCGAAGTGCCGGCGCTGGGCGGCGAGCAGAGGGAAGGGCGTATCGCCCGCGGAACCGAAGATGCGGCGCAGCAGGTGAAGGCCGGTGACCGCCAGCTGCCGCAACTCGCCAGGCGCGACGATGCCGTCCGCCGTTTCATCGCCCTGGTGGACGAGTGCTACGACCGGCAGGTGCCGCTCTATATAGAAGCCGAGGTGGCCATGGAAGAACTCTATACGGACGGCTACCTGGCCTTTCCGTTTCGCCGCACCCTGAGCCGCCTGCGAGAGATGCAGCTGGAGCGCTATCAGTCGCGATAGAAGACCTGCACCAGGTGATAGCCGAACTGGCTTTTCACCGGCCCGTGCACTTCACGCAGCGGCTTCTTGAAAATGACCTGGTCGATGCTGCGCACCATCTGGCCGGGGCGTACCTCACCCAGGTCGCCGCCTTTCTTGCCGGAAGGGCAGGTCGAGTATTTCTTCGCCAGCACATCGAAGGCCTCGCCATTGGTGATGCGCTTCTTCAGTTGCGCGGCTTCGGCTTCGGTCTTTACCAGAATGTGGCGGGCCATGGCTTTGGGCATTGCAGGTCTCCTCGGGTACGCCGCCATTGTAAACAATGGCGCGCCATTCGGGCCGGGCCTTAATCCTCCGGCTGCGCCTGGGCGGTGACTTGCTGGGCGATCTCGATCATCTGCTCGCGCATCCAGCGGTTGGCTGGGTCCTGGTCGGTGCTTTCGTGCCAGTAGAGGTGGGTTTCCAGCGGCGGGATGTCCACCGGCAGAATGGCCTGATGCAGGTCGTGGCGGCAGGCGAAGCGCTCGGGCACCGTCACCGCCATGTCTGTGTGCTGGATCACCTGGGTGGCCATCATGTAGTGCTGTGAGCGCAGGGCGATCTTGCGTTGCAGGCCCATCTTACCCAGCGCCAGGTCGACCATGCCCAGGCCGCTGCGGCGACTGGATATGTGAATGTGCGACAGCGACAGGTAGTCCTCGACGCTCAGCCTGTCCTTGGCCAGGGGATGACCACGGCGCATGGCGCAGACATAGCGGTCTTCCAACAACTTGACGTGACGCACCTGCGGGTCGGTGTTGAGCGGGGCGTCCATGGCGAAGTCGAGGCGGCCAGCGGCCAGCTCCTTGGTGGTTTCCCGGCGCCTGGCCAGCATGCTTTCGATCTTCACGTTCGGCGCCAGGCGGCGCAGACGCTGGAACAGGGGCGGGAAGACCACCGCTTCGGTGAGGTCGGTCATGCTGATGCGGTAGGTCTTGTTCGCCTGCAGCGGGTTGAAGGTGCGGCTTTCCTGAACCGACACGCGCAACAGCTGCAGCGCATTGCGCACCGGCCCGATGATGTTCTGCGCCATCGGCGTCGGCACCATGCCCTGCGCGGTGCGCACGAACAGGGGATCGTTGAAGGTATCGCGCAGGCGCGCCAGGGCGTTGGAAACGGCGGGCTGGGTGATGCCGACGATCTGCCCGGCGCGGGTCAGGTTGGCTTCGGTGTAGATGGCGTCGAAGACGATGAACAGGTTGAGGTCGACCTTGTGCAGGTTCATGGCCACAGGCGCTCCGGCTGGGATATTCGCGCCGATCATATATCGCTTGTGAATGAGCCTGCACTATGAAAATAGCTTTAATGGATTATGGGCTGCTTTCTTTTGCAGGTGGAAGCGTCAGTACACCCAGACTTCCACGCGCCGGTTCTTGATACGGCCCATCTCGGTGTTGGCGGCCACGGGCAATTGCGCGCCCAGGCCATCGATTTCCCTGACCAGAATGCCGCCGCGCACCAGTTCGCGGCGTACCGCCATGGCGCGCAGTTTGGACAGCAGTTCGGCCCGTGCCAAGTCTTCGCGGACATCGCCGAATCCCACCAGCACTGCCGAACTCATGGTTTTGTCGTTGGCTTTCAGGTAGTTCACCAGTCGCCCGATATCGCGCAGGGCCTTGTTGTCCAGCTGCGCGTTGCCTTCGGCGAAACGGAAGTTGACGGTCAGGCGCTGCGCCTCGCTGGCCAGTTGTCGATAGGCGGGCGGCATGTCGGGCTGCGCGGGCTGGCTGATCGGCACGATGGTCTGCGCGATGTAGCCGGAGGTTTCGACGATGGCCTGGCCGGCAGGGCCGTGGACGAAGGCGAGGTAGTCGCGGGTCCACTGCGATTGCAGGCGGGGGCTGGCATAGAAGAACAGGCGCCGCGACAGCGGATAGTCCTCGGTAGCCACCGAGGCGTTAGTGGGCAGCATCGGCAGCGAGTCGCCATCGGCAATCGCCAGCGCCCGGGCATTGCCAATCGAGGCGAGGCCGACGAAGCCGATGGCGCCGGGGCGCCTGCTTACGGTGCCGGAAAGCTGATCGTTGGATTCGTAACGGGCTGCCGCCGTGGACAGCGTTCTGCCCTGGGTGCCGAGCACCAGTTCCTTGAAGGTGTCATAGGTGCCGGACTGGTCGTCGCGGGCATGCACCTCCACGCGCAGGTCGTTGCCACCCAGCTCCCGCCAGTTGCCGATCTCGCCGGAGAACAGCCGGGCGACCTGTTCGACGCTGATCGCCTCGACGGGGTTGTCGGGGTGGACGATGATCGCCAGGCCATCGATGGCAATGACCTGTTCGGCATTGGCGTCGCGCAGATCGCCGAATGCGGCGAGGCTTTCATACTCGCTCTGCTTGATGGGGCGTGAGGCCGCAGCCAGATCGGCGGAGCCGTCCTTGAGTCCGGCAAAGCCGGTGCCGGTGCCGTGGGCAGCGACCAGCGCATGGAAGGTGCGCCCGGCGGCGTTGGTGCCGAGCACGCGCTGCTCGTTCTCGCGCTCGGTCGCCACGATGCGCACCGACTGCAAGCCACGGGCCTCGAACAGCCCGGCGATCAGCATCGGCGCCAGTTACGCGCCGACCGTGTTCGAGCCCTGGATGCGCAACACCTCGTTGCCTTTGCTTAGTGCCGGCTCGCTTGAGTTTGCCGCGAGCGAACCGGCACTCCACGCTCCAAGAAATCCCAGGCACAGCGACCGCATACCGATGCTGCGCAAGAACGTTGAAAGCCCCATCCAGACACTTCCCGATAAAATTTCGGGGAGGTTAGGTGGTTTGGCTTACCGTTATGTGACAGCTGCTCGAATCAGCGCAGTTCGATCCACACCGGGCAGTGATCCGAGGGTTTTTCCATCGCGCGGATGTCGTAATCCACGCCGGCATCGACTACCCGCTGGTGCAGGCTGTCGGTGGTCAGGATGTAGTCGATGCGCAGGCCGCGACGTGGGTCATCCTCGAAACCACGGCTGCGGTAGTCGAACCAGCTGAAGCGGTCAGTGACCTCCGGGTTGAGCGTGCGGAAGCTGTCCTGCAGACCCCAGCCTTTGAGGCGCTCCAGCCATTCGCGCTCTTCGGGCAGGAAGCTGCACTTGCCGGTGCGTAGCCAGCGTTTGGCGTTCGCTTCGCCAATGCCGATATCGCAGTCCTGGGGCGAGATATTGAAGTCGCCCATGATCGCCACCGGCTGATCCGGCGTGAAGCGCTCCTCCAGCAGGGCCTGCAGGTCGGCATAGAACCTGGTCTTGGCGGGAAACTTGACCGGATGGTCGCGGCTTTCGCCCTGGGGGAAATAGCCGTTCATGACCGTCACCGCCCGACCCTGGGCATCGGCGAAGCGGCCCCAGATAAAGCGCTTCTGCGACTCCTCGCCATCACCGGGAAAACCCTTGTGGATTTCCAGCGGCGCCTGGCGCGACAGCAGGGCAACGCCATAGTGGCCTTTCTGGCCGTGATAGTGCACGTGGTAGCCCAGAGCCTCAATGGAGGCCAGGGGAAACTGCTCGTCGTCGACCTTGGTTTCCTGCAGGCCGATGACGTCCGGCTGGTGCTTTTCGATGATCGCCGCCAGTTGATGAGGCCTTGCCCGCAATCCATTGATATTGAAAGAAACAAGTTTCATCAGTGGTGCTCCCCGAAAAAAGCGTGATTCTAGCAGTCCTCATGGTCGAGAATTCTCTCAGCCGCAGGCAGTCCAACCGGTGAATGGCAGCGATGAATCCTTCTGATGCCTGCTTGCGCCGTTGTTGTCTTACCGGGATTGGGTTTATGCCGTGCTAGCATTCCGCGCCATGCGTATTTCTTTAATGGGCCGTTTTGTGACGGTCGGCCTTGCCCTGTTTTCTGCATCATCCGTTTTCGCGGCGCGGCTGGAGGTGAATATCGAACCTTCCAGCCGCGCGTTGCGCGAGAACGTGGAAAACCATATCGGCGATCTGGGGGAGCGCGACGAGCGCGAATTGCTGCGTTACAGTCGCATCGCCCGACAGCAGGCGGAAAAGGCCTTGCAGGCCCTGGGTTATTACAACGCCACGATCGAAACCGAAGTGCAGGGCGGCGATGAGCCGCGCCTGATCTTACGCATCGCGCGTGGCGAGCCGGTGCGTCTGCGCACCATCAACCTGCGGGTGGACGGGCCGGCGGCGCAGCTGAGTGCCTTCGAGGTCCCGCGCGATACGCTCAAGAGTGGGGCCGTGCTCAATCATGGCCGTTATGAAGAGGTCAAGCAGCGCATTCTCAACCAGGCCTCGCGCTACGGCTTCTTCGATGGCCGTTTCGCCTACCAGCGCCTGGCCATCGACCCGGTGGAGAATGCCGCCGATGTCGAACTGGTATTCGACAGTGGACCGCGTTACCTGTTGGGCGCGGTGAGCTTCGAGGGCGATTCGCCGTTCGATCCCGACCTGCTGGCGCGCATGGTGCCGTTCGAGGCCGGCACGCCCTACGATTCGGAACGGGTCGCCGAGCTTAATCAGACGATGCAGTCCAGCGGCTATTTCGAAGGCGTACGGGTCGATGCCAACCCGGCCAATGCCGTGCAGCAGCGCATCCCGGTGGTGGTCCAGCTGGCCACCCGCGATCCCCGCACCCTGGGCCTGGGGCTGGGCTTTTCCACCGACGTCGGGCCGCGCATGCGCTTTGATTTCCGTCGCCACTGGGTCAACCCGCAAGGCCACAGCTACGGCCTGGAGAGCGAGCTGTCGGCGCCACGGCAGAACGTCGGGCTCTGGTACGACGTGCCGCTGGACCCGCCCCTCACCGACAAGCTGCGCTACGCCGGTGGCTACCAATATGAAGAGCTGGGCGACAACGACAGCCTCAGCCGCCTGCTTACGGTCGGTCCCGAATGGCATCGCAAACTGCCCAGCGGCTGGCAGCGTGTCTGGTCGCTGAAATGGCGTCACGAACAATATGAGCTGGGTGACGATTCGGGCGTCAGTACGCTGCTGATGCCGGGCATCGCTTACAGCTTTTTGCGCAGCGACAACCGCATCGATCCCAGCCAGGGCTACCGGTTGGAATTCGAGCTGGGCGCGGCCAAGGATGGGGTCTTTTCCGATGCCGACCTGATCCATGCCAACGCAACGATCAAGGGCCTGACGACCCTGTTCGACCGGCACCGCTTCCTCGGGCGCGCGCAGATCGGCGGCAACTGGACCAACGAATACACCAACGTGCCGCCGTCGTTGCGCTACTTCGCCGGTGGCGACCAGAGCGTGCGCGGCTATGACTACCAGAGCCTGTCGCCGACCAACTCCGATGGCGACCGTATCGGTGGCCGCTACCAGCTCGCCCTCAGCGCCGAATACCAGTACGAGGTGGTCGAAAAATGGCGCGTGGCGACCTTCTACGACCAGGGCAACGCCTTCAATTCGCTGGATTTTCCGACGCTCAAGAGCAGCGTCGGCCTGGGCGTGCGCTGGGTGTCGCCGGTGGGGCCGATTCGGGTCGACCTGGCCCATCCGCTGGATGGCGACGGTGGTGTGCGCCTGCATTTTTCCATGGGGCCTGAACTGTGAGGCGAGGGCTGCGAATTCTTTCATGGACGCTGGTGCTGCCGCTTGCGCTGGTGCTGCTGGTGGTCCTGGCGCTGGGTGTGTTGCTGGGCACCACAGCGGGCGGACGCTGGGCCTTGGGGCAGGTCCCCGGTGTGCAGGTCGAACAGTTCCAGGGACAGCTGGGCAGTCGCTGGCAGGCCGAGCGGCTGGTCTGGGAACAGGACGGCAACCGGGTTGAGGTAACTGCGCCCCGGTTGGACTGGTCACCGCGCTGCCTGCTGCGCATGGCGCTCTGTATCGAAGTGCTGCAGGCCAGTGATATCGACCTGGTTTTCCCGCCAGGCAGCGATGAAGTGGCCAGCGAGCCTTTCAGCCTGCCGGACATCCAGCTGCCGCTGGAGCTGCGTATCGAGCGAATCGAAGTGGGGCGGGTGCGGCTGAATGCGGTCGAGCAGCTGCAGAGCCTGCAATTGCGCGCAGATTGGCGCCGTGACGGCCTGGATATCAGAACCCTGCAGCTGCGCCGCGAAGACCTCACCCTGGCTCTTGCCGGGCGCTTGCGACCCGACGGCGATTGGCCGCTGGAGCTGCATGGCGATGCGGCCATTCACCCGCCCGAAATGCCGGCCTGGACGCTGAAGATCGTCGTGGACGGCGAGTTGCGTGAACACCTGGCGCTGGCCGTGCAGAGCCAGGGCTATCTGGATGCTGCGCTCAGGGGCCGGATAAGTCCGCTGGAGACCGATCTGCCGGCGAACCTGCAACTGACCGTGGACGGCTTCAAGGCCAGCCCGGAACTGCCCGATGCCTTGCGCCTGGAACGGCTCGAACTCAGCGCCCAGGGCAATCTGGATGATGGCTACCGCCTTGCCGGCGACGGCAGCCTGCAAGGCGAGGGCGGCGCGGTCGCCATCGTGCTGGAGGCCTTGCTCGATGCCGCCCAGGTGCGTGTCGATACACTTCGGCTGGACGCCGGCG
Organism: Stutzerimonas stutzeri; assembly: GCF_013522825.1. Classification (GTDB taxonomy): domain Bacteria; phylum Pseudomonadota; class Gammaproteobacteria; order Pseudomonadales; family Pseudomonadaceae; genus Stutzerimonas; species Stutzerimonas stutzeri_AK. Next base: position 74,683 of record NZ_JAAMQZ010000014.1, on the reverse strand, counting down.
AGAAACAACGGATCGATCTGAGCGGGCAGCTGGGCTGGACCGAGGGCATTCGCGGCCAAGCGGATCTGGCCTGGCGTGACTTCCCCTGGCGCCGGCTCTATCCCGAGGTGGACGAGCCGCCCGTGGCGCTGCGTCGGCTGGATGCGCAACTGCAATACGACGATGGCAACTACCTGGGCAACTTCGACGCGGCGCTGACCGGTCCCGCCGGGGACTTCAGCCTGCAAAGCCCCGTCAGCGGCGATCTGGGCATCGTCCATCTGCCGCAATTGCAACTGATTGCCGGCCAGGGCCGGGCCAGCGGCAATCTCAGCCTGGGCTTCGCCGATGGCATCGACTGGAACACGACCCTGACGCTGAGCGCGTTCGATCCTTCCTACTGGGTGGCCGAATTGCCCGGACAGCTCGGCGGTACCCTTGCCAGCCGAGGCGCACTGCGCGATGAAGCCTTGCAGGCGGAGGCGCGGCTGGATCTGGCGGGCACTTTGCGCCGGCAGCCGTTGCAACTGCAACTGGACGCCAACGGCAAGGATGCCGCCTGGGATGTACCCCGGCTGGAGCTGCGCCTGGGCGACAACCATATTCAGGGCAGTGGTCGCTGGGCCGAGACGCTGCGGGCCGACCTGCAACTCGCTCTGCCGCGTCTGGCGCAGCTCTGGCCGGGGCTGCAAGGGCGACTGGCGGGTAATCTCACACTGGCGGGCACCCCGCAGGCGCCGCAGGGCGAGCTGAAGCTCGGCGGCAGCTCGATCGCCTTGCAGGACAACCGGGTCGAGCACCTGGAGCTGAGCGCGGCAGTGGGGGAAGGGCAGCGCGGCCAGCTCCGGCTGAGCGCCGGGAACCTGCAGGCAGGAGATACCGAGCTGGGTGATCTGCAACTGGCTGCCGAGGGCACACAGCAGGCGCATCAGGCCACAGTGCAACTCAAGGGCGGGCTGCTCGATCTGTCACTGGCTGTCGATGGCGGACTGCGTGGCGATGACTGGCGCGGGCGTCTGCGCAGCGCCGAGCTGCAGGCCGAGGGGCAGCAATGGGCGCTGCGCCAGCCGGCGTCGCTGGAACGATTGGCCAGTGGCACTTTCACCCTCGGTGCGCACTGCTGGATGAGCGGGCCGGCGACCCTGTGTGCGGACAACCAGCGCCTGCTGCCCGATCCGCAGCTGCGTTATCGCCTGCGTGATTTCCCGTTACGGTCCCTGGCCAGCTATCTGCCCGACAACCTGCGCTGGCTGGGCGAGGTCAATGCCGATATCTCGCTGGATCTGCCGGCTGCCGGCCCGAGTGGCAATATTCGCGTGGATGCCGGCCCCGGTACGCTGGAACTGCGCGATGGCGAGCAGTGGCTGGAGTTCCCCTATGCCACCCTGGCCCTGACCAGCGAGCTGTCGCCCCGGAGCATCGACAGCCACCTGCGTTTCGAGGGCGGCGAACTCGGCGCGCTGGAACTGCGCCTGGCCATCGACCCTGCCAGCGAAGCCAAGGATATAGAAGGTGATTTCCGCCTGAGCGCTCTCGACCTGTCGGTGGCGCGACCCTTCGTTACCGTGGTCGATAGGCTCGAAGGTCAACTCAACGGCAGTGGCCAGCTGTCCGGCTCCCTGCAGCAGCCCTGGGTTCGCGGCGAGCTGCGCCTCGATGGCGGTGAAATCGCAGGCAGCGAATTGCCGGTCAGCTTCGAGCAGTTGCAGATTCGCGCGCTGATCGATGGCGAACAGCTACGGATCGATGGCGACTGGCGCAGCGGCGAGCAGGGGCGCGGCGAAATTGCCGGCACCCTGGACTGGCGCGATGCACCGGACCTGGACATCGCCGTGCGTGGCAGCCATCTGCCGGTAATCGTCGAGCCCTATGCGGAACTGGAAATCGAACCTGATCTGCGTTTGCACCTGGCCGGTGAAAAGCTCGCCGTGAGCGGAAAGCTGAGTGTGCCCCGTGGTGAAATCGTCGTGCGCGAACTGCCGCCGTCCACGGTCACGGTGAGCAGCGATGCGCAGATCGTCGGTGAGGAGGCCGAAGAGGCGCAGACGCCGCTGGCGATCCACATGGACATCGACGTCGAGGTTGGCCAGGAGCGCCTGCGCTTTTCCGGTTTCGGCCTCACCGCCGACCTGGCCGGCTATCTGCACATTGGTGACGACCTCGACGCCCGTGGTGAACTCAATCTCAACAATGGCCGCTACCGGGCCTATGGCCAGCGCCTGACCATCCGCCGGGCGCAGCTGCTGTTCACCGGCGTGCTGACCCAGCCGTTCCTGAATATCGAAGCCATCCGCCGCATCGAGGCCGACAACGTCACCGCCGGCCTGCGCATCACCGGCAGTGCCGAACAGCCACGGGTGGATGTCTTCGCCGAGCCGGCCATGAGCCAGGAGCAGGCGCTGGCCTATCTGGTGCTGGGACGTCCGCTGGGCGCCGATACCGGGGACAACAACATGCTGGCGCAGGCGGCGCTGGGGCTGGGGCTGGCGGGCAGCGCCTCGATCACCGGCAACGTCGCACAGCGTCTCGGCATCCAGGATTTCCAGCTCGACACCGAAGGCAGTGGCGACGCTACCAGCGTTGTCGCCAGTGGACGTCTGACGGATCGCCTGACGCTGCGCTACGGCGTCGGCGTGTTCGAGCCGGCCAACACCGTCGCACTGCGTTACCAACTGACCCGGCGCATCTTCCTCGAAGCCGCCAGCGGCCTGGCCAGTTCGCTGGATATCTTCTACCGGCGCAACTTCTGATGGAAAAGGGGCCTGTCGTGCGAAGCATGGCCTAGTGTCGGAAAATGGCTGCTTTTGTGTCCGCGAGCTTCCAACGGGCGCCACGCTCATCCCCCTGTCTCCGCTCGCTGGCTCGACTGTAGGGCCGAATTCATTCGGCCACCTGCGTGCACAACGGTCGAACAAGTTCGAACCTACGACAGCGTCAGACCGTAGCCTGGATTAGCCGAAGGCGTAATCCGGGTTTCAAAAGGCGTGATCCGATGATTCGTTACCTGACGTTCCGCTTGTCAGGTCTTCTTCAGCGACCAGTAACTCGGCCTGAACAGATCACGCTCGCCCAGCGCAACCACCCCGGCGGCATAGGCGGCCAGCACCAGCGCGATATACAGGCACAGCTGGAGCAGCCCGTGTGGTGCCGGCAGCCAGTGCAGTGCGGCGGCAATGGTCGCGCCTATGACCAGCCAGCGCAGCAGCACGGCGATTCCCAGGCCGTGGGGTGTGGCGCGGTAGACGTACAGCCCCATGAAGACCGCCTGCAGGATCGCGCCGCTGGCGAAGGCAATGGCCAGCCCTTCGGCGCCATAGGAGCGATAGAGCAGGGCGTCGAGGCCGATGGTCATCGCCGAGCTGATCAGCGTGATGACCAGGAACAGTCGTGCCTGATGCTGGGCCAGCAGGGCGCGACCCCACAGCAATGCCAGCCCCATCGCCGGCAGGCCCAGCGCGTATAGCACTACCAGCGAGGCGGTGGATTCGGTTTGCGCGGCGCCGAACTGACCCCGCTCCAGCAGCACCGACACCACCGTATCGGGAAAGGAGCAGAGCACTACCGTGGCCGGGAACAGAAACAGCAGCGTGGCCAGCAGGCCTTTGCGCACCACGCTGGCGTGGCCATTGTAGTCTTCGTCGTTCCAGCTCGATACGAAGCGTGGAAAGAGCACTGCCAGCACCGCCAGGGCATAGAGCGTGAGTGGAATGCTGACGATGCGGAAGGCGAACGAGAGCATGGTGATGCTGCCTTCTTCGAGATAGGAAGCGAAGACGCGTTCGGCCAGGATGCAGCCCTGCTGCGCGCCGGCCGCCAGCAGCACCGGCGCGAAGGCCAGTCCGAAACCGCGTCCATGGTTCTCTGTCGGGGGGCTGAGCTTGCGCGGAACACGCAAACAGGTGATGCGCCGATGCTGGACCAGGATCAATCCCAGTTGCGGTAGCAGCATGCCGATGAAAATCACCATGCCGCTGGGCTGGAACAGCACGATGGCGATTATTGCGCCGGCGTTGAGCAGCACCGTGCGGGTCATCGGGAGGACGAAGATGTCATCCATATTGAGCAGCGCGCCCTGGCAGTAGAGCACGGCCTGTACCGCGACCAGCAGCGCCCCGACGCAGAACACCAGTTGCCCGGCCTCGAGCTGCACGGTGCTCCAGCCGGGGGCCAGCAGCCCGAGCAGCCAGTAGCTGGCGACGATGGCGATGACACTGACCAGGATGCCCATGAGCATCACGCGCCAGTAGAGCCAGCGGGCCACGGACGCGAACAGCGCCTCGGACTGGCTGCGCAGCTTCTGCAGATAGGGAATCATCGCATCGCGCAGGGCGAGGCCGAGGAAGTTCTCGAAGAAGACCGGCAGGATCAGCGCCACGAAGATCAGGTCCGCTTCCCAGCTCAGGCCAAAGGCCCGGGCGATGAACAGGTCGCGCAGGAAACCGAGCAGAAAACTGGCGACGGTCAACGCCAGGATGATCAGTGATGCGTTCATTCCTTGATCCCGTACAGGCCATGGTCGATTGGCCTGGATTGATGTATCGCATCGGTGAAAGGGGGGATGCGAACGCTACATAGACTGGATAGCCAGGGTATGGTTCCAGCGACTTGGGCCTGCTGTGCCGGGCGCGGAATGGTGCGAACATGCACCGATACGTAAAAATGCCGTAAATCCCCTTTGCGAGCGGAGCGCGACTGCTTATGGTTCACGCTCTTTACCAGGCGAACAGCGTTCATGTCCGAGGCAAACACTTCTTCCAGCGGCTCCCTGCGGCGCGGGCTGGTCATCCTTTTCGTGTTGGCAGCCGCCGTGCTGCTGGTCTGGTGGCTATGGCCCGGCGCCGACGAAAAACCCCAGCAGCCCAGAGGGCCACGCGGCATGCTCGGCGGTCCGACGCCGGTGCGTGTCGCGCCTGTAGAGAAAGGGCGATTCGAGGTCTACGTCAAAGCGCTCGGCACTGTCACACCGCTGAATACGATCAACGTGCGCAGCCGGGTAGCGGGTGAACTGGTGGAGGTGCGTTTCGATGAAGGTCAGCGGGTCGAGGCTGGCGATCTGCTGGCGGTGATCGATCAAAGGCCCTACCAGATCGCGCTGCAGCAGGCCGAGGGCACCCTCCAGCAGAACCGCGCCCTGTTGCAGAATGCCGAAGTCGACCTGAAGCGTTATCAGGGCCTGTTCGCTGACGACAGCATCGCCAAGCAGACTCTGGATACCCAGCAGGCGCTGGTCAGCCAGTATCAGGGCACCCTGGCGTCCAACCAGGCGGCGGTCAACGAAGCCCGCCTGAACCTCAAATTTACCGAAATCCGGGCGCCCATCGACGGTCGCGTGGGCCTGCGCCAGCTGGACCTGGGCAACCTGGTCGCGGCCAACGACGCCACGCCGCTGGTGGTCATCACCCAGACTCAGCCGATGGCGATCAGCTTTACCCTGCCCGAAGGCGAGCTGCCGCCGGTCATCAGCCGTTTTCGGCGGGGCGATGAGCTCCAGGTGCAGGCCTGGGACCGTGGCGAGCGGATGCTCTTCGGCGCGGGTGTGCTGGAGAGCCTCGACAACCAGATCGACGTGACCACCGGCACCCTGAAGCTCAAGGCGCGCTTCGACAACGAGGCGGAGCTGCTGATCCCGAACCAGTTCGTCAATGTACGGCTGCGTGTGGAAACTCTCGACGATGCCACCCTGATCCCTTCCGAGGCTCTGCAGTTCGGTTCGCGCGGCCACTTCGCTTATGTCGTCGGGGACGATGCCAAGGTCCAACTGCGCATTCTCGATGTGGGTCCCAGCAACGGCGAACAGACCGTGATCAACGAAGGCTTGGTCGAGGGCGAGCGGGTGGTGCTGGAAGGCACCGACCGTCTGCGTGACGGTACTGAAGTGGAGGTGGTCGATCGCCGGAAGCTCGCCGAAGAGGCAGCGGCCCCCTCCATGATTGAAGCCTCCGTGATCGAAACCCAGGGTGGCAGCGGGCGTCCGGCGCGATGAATATCTCGCGGCTGTTCATCCTGCGGCCTGTGGCGACCACCCTGAGCATGGTCGCCATCCTGCTGGTCGGTCTGATCGCCTACCGCATGCTGCCGGTGTCGGCGCTGCCGCAGGTGGACTACCCGACCATCCGCGTCATGACGCTGTATCCCGGCGCCAGTCCGGACGTGATGACCAGTGCCGTTACCGCGCCGCTGGAACGTCAGTTCGGGCAGATGCCGGGCTTGACCCAGATGTCATCCACCAGCTCCGGTGGCGCCTCGGTGATCACCCTGCGCTTCTCCCTGGACGTGGCGCTGGATGTGGCCGAACAGGAAGTGCAGGCCGCCATCAACGCCGCCGACAACCTGCTGCCCAACGATCTGCCGGCGCCGCCGGTGTACAACAAGGTCAACCCGGCGGATACCCCGGTGATGACCCTGGCGATCACTTCCGAGAGCCTGGCGCTGCCGAAATTGCACGATCTGGTCGACACGCGCATGGCGCAGAAGCTGGCGCAGATCAGCGGCGTGGGCATGGTCAGCATCGCCGGTGGTCAGCGTCCGGCGGTGCGTATCCGGGTCAACCCCGAGGCATTGGCGGCCTATGGCTTATCGCTGGCTGACGCTCGTTCGCTGGTCACCAGTTCCAACGTCAATCAGCCCAAGGGCAATTTCGACGGCCCGACGCGGGTGTCGATGCTCGACGCCAACGATCAGCTGAAGACGCCCGAGGAGTACGCCGAGCTGATCCTGTCCTACGAGAACGGGGCCACGCTGCGTCTGAAGGACATCGCCGATATCATCGACGGCGCTGAAAACGAGCGCCTCGCCGCCTGGGCCAACGAAAGCCAGGCCGTGCTGCTGAATATTCAGCGCCAGCCGGGCGCCAACGTCATCGAGGTGGTCGAGCGCATCCAGGCGTTGTTGCCCGAGGTCAGCGCCAGCATGCCGGCGGGCCTCGACGTGGTGGTGCTGACCGACCGTACCCAGACCATCCGCGCCGCCATCACCGATGTGCAGCATGAGCTGCTGCTGGCGACCTTCCTGGTGGTGATGGTCACCTTCGTCTTTCTCAAGCGCCTCTCGGCCACCATCATTCCTTCTATCGCCGTGCCGCTGTCTTTGATCGGCACCTTCGCCGTGATGCACCTGGCCGGCTTCTCGCTGAACAACCTGACGCTGATGGCCCTGACCATCGCCACCGGCTTCGTGGTGGACGATGCCATCGTCATGCTGGAAAACATCGCCCGTCACGTCGAAGACGGCGAAACGCCGTTGCAGGCCGCGTTGAAAGGCGCACGGCAGATCGGTTTCACCCTGATTTCGCTGACCCTGTCGCTGATCGCCGTACTGATCCCGCTGCTGTTCATGCAGGACGTAGTAGGGCGGCTGTTCCGCGAATTCGCCATCACCCTGGCGGTGGCCATCCTGATTTCCCTGGTGGTGTCGCTGACCCTGACGCCGATGATGTGCGCCAAACTGCTCAAGCCCGCCACTGTGGACGAGGCCAAGCCGGACTGGGTCGAGCGTCTGATCGGCGGCTACGCCCGCTGGCTGACCTGGGTGCTGAAGCACCAGACGCTGACCCTGCTGGTGGCGGTCGGGACCCTGGCGCTGACCGTGGCGCTCTACCTGATGGTGCCCAAGGGCTTCTTCCCGGTGCAGGACACCGGCGTCATCCAGGGTATCAGCGAGGCGCCGCAGTCGATTTCATTCCGCGAGATGAGCGAGCGTCAGCAGTCGCTGGCGCGGGTGATCCTGGCCGATCCGGCGGTGGTCAGCCTGTCGTCCTATATCGGTGTGGACGGCGACAACGTCACCCTCAACAGTGGCCGGCTGCTGATCAACCTCAAGCCCCACGGCGAGCGCGACGTGACCGCCAGCCAGGTCATCGACCGGCTGCGACCGGAGCTGGCGAAGCTGCCGGGCATCGAACTGTACATGCAGCCGGTGCAGGACCTGTCCATCGAGGATCGGGTCAGCCGCACCCAGTTCCAGTTCAGCCTGGAATCACCGGATACCGCGCTGCTGCAGGAGTGGTCGCCGCGCCTGGTGGCGGCGCTGCGTGAGCGTCCCGAACTGACCGATGTCGCCAGCGACCTGCAGAGCGACGGCCTGCAGATCTTCCTCGACATCGACCGCGACGCCGCCGCGCGGCTCGGCATCGGGATTTCGGCGATAACCGATGCGCTCTACGATGCCTTCGGCCAGCGGCAGATTTCTACCATCTTCACCCAGGCCAGCCAGTATCGCGTGGTGCTGGAAGCCGAGGCGGGCAATCGGATCGGGCCGCAGGCGCTGGAGCAACTGTTCGTGCAGAGCGAGGGCGGCACGCCGGTGCGGCTGTCGAGCCTGGCGCGCCTGGAGCAGCGCAACGCGCCTCTGCTGATCAACCATATCGGCCAGTTCCCGGCGGTGATGCTGTCGTTCAACCTGGCCGATGGCGTGTCGCTGGGCCATGCGGTGGAAATCATCGAAGCAGTCGAGGCCGAGATCGGTCTGCCAGCCGGCATCCAGACGCGCTTCCAGGGCGCGGCTGCGGCCTTCCAGGCGTCGCTGTCGAGCACGTTGCTGCTGATCCTGGCGGCGGTGGTGACCATGTATATCGTGCTGGGCGTGCTCTACGAGAGCTATATCCACCCCATCACCATCCTCTCGACACTGCCCTCGGCGGCGGTCGGCGCACTGCTGGCGCTGCTGCTGACCGGCAACGACCTGGGCCTGATCGCCATCATCGGCATCATCCTGCTGATCGGCATCGTCAAGAAGAACGCCATCATGATGATCGACTTCGCCCTGGAGGCCGAACGTCATCAGGGCATGAGCCCGCAGGACGCCATCTACCGTGCCGCGCTGCTGCGTTTCCGCCCGATCCTGATGACCACCCTGGCCGCGCTGTTCGGCGCGGTGCCGCTGATGCTCGCCTCCGGTTCCGGCGCGGAACTGCGCCAGCCGCTGGGCCTGGTGCTGGTCGGTGGCCTGCTGCTCAGCCAGTTGCTGACCCTGTTCACCACGCCGGTGATCTACCTGTTCTTCGACCGGCTCGGCAATCGATTGGCCCGGGGGGATGGGGTGGGGCGGGAGGCCGAAGCATGACCGCTTCGAAAAAGCGCTGGAGGCTGGAGGCTGAACGAAGAGGCCGGCTCTCCATTCGTCCAGCCTTCAGCCTTCAGCCTCCAGCGGCTTTCCCGCTATGAATCTCTCCGCCCCCTTTATCGCCCGCCCCGTGGCGACCATGCTGATGAGTCTGGCGATCCTGCTGCTGGGCGGGGTGAGTTTCGGCCTGCTGCCGGTGTCGCCGCTGCCGAACATGGATTTTCCGGTGATCACCGTGCAGGCCAGCCTGCCGGGGGCCAGCCCGGAGATCATGGCCTCCAGCGTGGCGACGCCGCTGGAGCGTTCGCTCGGCAGTATCGCCGGGGTCAGCCAGATGAGCAGCCGCAGCAGCCAGGGCTCGACGCGGATCATCATCCAGTTCGACCTTGAGCGTGACATCAACGGCGCCGCGCGGGATGTGCAGGCGGCGATCAATGCTTCGCGCAACCTGCTGCCCAGCGGGATGCGCAGCATGCCCAGCTACCGCAAGGTCAATCCGGCGCAGGCGCCGATCATGGTGCTGTCGCTGACCTCCGCGGTGCTGGACAAGGGCCAGCTCTACGACATCGGCTCGACCATCCTGGCGCAGAAGCTCTCGCAGGTGCCCGGCGTCGGCGAAGTGCAGGTGGGCGGCAGTTCGCTGCCGGCGGTGCGGGTCGAACTGCAGCCGCAGCAACTGGAACAGTACGGGGTTTCCCTCGACGAGGTGCGCCAGACCATCGCCAACGCCAACGTGCGTCGGCCCACAGGCATGGTCGAGGACGATAATCGCCACTGGCAGGTGCAGGCCAACGACCAGTTGCATCGGGCCGAGGACTACCTGCCGCTGATCATTCGCCATCAGGAGGGCGCCGCGCTGCGCCTGAGCGATGTGGCCAGGGTGCGCGATGCGGTGGAAGACCGCTACAACGACGGCTTCTTCAACAATGACCGCGCCGTGCTGCTGATCATCAACCGCCAGGCCGGCGCCAATATCATCGAGACCATCGAAGGCATCCGCGCCGAACTGCCCGCGCTGCAGGCCATCGTGCCGGCCAGCGTCAACCTGGCGGTGGCGATGGATCGCTCGCCGGTGATCCGCGCCACCCTGCACGAGGCCGAGCGCACCCTGCTGATCGCCGTGGGGCTGGTCATCGTGCTGGTGTTCCTCTTCCTCGGCAAGCTGCGTACCGCGCTGATCCCGGCGCTGGCGGTGCCGGTGTCGCTGGTCGGCACTTTCGCGGTGATGTACCTGTTCGGTTTCTCGCTCAACGTGCTGTCGCTGATGGCGCTGATTCTCGCCGCCGGCCTGGTGGTGGACGATGCCATCGTGGTGCTGGAGAACATCGCCCGGCATATCGACGAGGGTGTGCCGCCCATGCGCGCCGCCTATATCGGCACCCGCGAGGTGGGCTTCACGCTGCTGTCGATGAACCTCTCGCTGGTGGTGGTGTTCATTTCCATCCTGTTCATGGGCGGTATCGTCGAGCGCCTGTTCCGCGAATTTTCCATCACCCTGGCGGCGGCCATTCTGGTGTCGCTGCTGGTGTCGCTGACGCTGACGCCGATGCTCTGCGCGCGCTGGCTGAAACCGCACGACCCCGAGCATGACGGTCGTCTGCATCGCTGGAGTCATGATGCTCATCAATGGCTGCTGCGCCATTACGACCGCTCCCTGGGCTGGGCGCTGCGGCATCGACGCATCACCCTGATCAGCCTGCTGGCGACCATCGGCCTGAACGTCTTCCTCTATATCGAGGTGCCGAAAATCCTGTTGCCGCAGCAGGATACCGGCCAGCTGACGGGCTTCATCCGTGGCGACGATGGCCTGTCGTTCCAGGTCATGCAACCGAAGATGGAAATCTACCGGCAGGCGGTGCTGACCGATCCGGCGGTGGAGAGCGTCGCCGGCTTCATCGGTGGCAGCGGCGGCATCAACAATGCCTTCATGATCGTCCGGCTCAAGCCGTTGGAAGAGCGCAAGATTTCCGCGCAGAAAGTCATCGAACGGATTCGTGCCAACCAGCCGAAAGTGCCGGGCGGGCGCATGTTCCTCATGGCCGACCAGGATTTGCAGTTCGGCGGTGGCCGCCAGAGCAGTTCGCAGTATTCCTACAACCTGCTGGCCAGCGACCTGGCCGACTTGCGTACCTGGACGCCGCTGGTGACGCGGGCGCTGATGGCCTTGCCGGAGCTGACCAGCATCGACGCCAATGACGGCGAGGGTGCGCAGCAGATCAGCCTGAAGATCGACCGCGACGAGGCCAAGCGCCTGGGCATCGACATGAGCACGGTGACCACGCTGCTCAACAACGCCTTCAGTCAGAGGCAGATTTCCACCATCTATGAATCGCTCAACCAGTACCGGGTGGTGATGGAGATCGACCCGGCCTATGCCCAGCATCCCGAGGTGCTGGAGCAGATCAACGTCATCACCAGCGATGGCCGGCGCGTGCCGCTGTCGGCCTTCGCCCACTACGAACGCAGCCTCGAAGAGGACCGTGTCACTCACGAGGGCCAGTTCGCCGCGGAGAACATCGACTTCGACCTGGCGCCCGGCGTCAGCCTCGATCAGGCCACGCGGGCGATCGAGCGCGCGGTAGCCGCCATCGGCATGCCCAGCGAAGTGCAGGGGCGTTTGGGTGGTTCCGGTAGCGCCTTTGAAAGCACTCAACAGGGGCAGCCGCTGATGATTCTCGGCGCCCTGGTGCTGGTCTATATCGTGCTGGGCATTCTCTACGAGAGCTACATTCACCCGCTGACGATTCTCTCCACCTTGCCTTCGGCGGGGGTCGGGGCGCTGCTGGCGATCATCCTGATGCGCGAACAGTTCAGCCTGATCTCGCTGCTCGGACTGTTCCTGCTGATCGGTGTGGTGAAGAAGAACGCCATCCTGATGATCGACCTGGCGCTGCAGTTCGAGCGCAACGACAAGCTGCCGCCGGCAGAGTCGATTCGCCGTGCCTGCCTGCTGCGCTTCCGCCCGATCCTGATGACCACCCTGGCGGCGATCCTCGGCGCGCTGCCTCTGCTGTTGGGCGGTGCGGAAGGCGCCGAGATGCGCCAGCCGCTGGGCCTGACCATCATCGGTGGACTGATCCTGAGCCAGATTCTGACGCTCTACACCACGCCTGTGGTCTACCTGTACCTGGACCGCCTGCGCCATCGTTTCAACGGCTGGCGTGGTGTTCGCACCGATGCCGCAATGGATAATCCGCTATGAGTTCGCTATTCCCCCTGCGCCCCCTGGCCGTGCTGGTCATGTGCCTGTCCCTGGGAGCCTGTACCCTCGGCCCCGACTACCAGCGCCCGGATCTGCCGACGGCTGGCGAGTTCAAACAGGCCGAAGGCTGGAAGCCGGCCACGCCCGCCGACCAGTTTCTTGGCGGGCCATGGTGGCAGCTGTATGAGGATGCCGAACTGGATGCCCTGGTGGAGCGCCTGAATGTTTCCAACCAGAATCTCGCCGCAGCCGAGGCGCAATATCGCCAGGCCAGGGCGCTGGTGCGCGGCGCCAGGGCCGGCTTCTTCCCGTCGCTGTCCGGCAATGTCGGCAAAACACGTTCCGGTCGGGGCACAGGCAGCAGTACCACAACGCTGCCGGATGGCTCCACGGTCACCAGTGCTGGCGGCGGCGGGGTTTCCCAGAGCTACGATCTGAATTTCGCCGCCAGCTGGGAGCTGGATCTCTGGGGGCGCCTGCGCAGGGGGCTGGAGTCCAGTCGCGCAAGCATGCAGGCCAGTTCCGCCGACCTTGCGGCGGTGCGGCTGAGCCTGCAGTCGGAACTGGTGCAGAACTACCTGCAGTTGCGGGTGCTCGATGCCCAGAAGCGCCTGCTCGACGCCACGGTGCAGGCCTACGCGCGTTCGCTGCGCATCAGCGAGAATCAGTACCGTGCCGGAATCGTGCCCAGATCCGATGTCAGCCAGGCGACGACCCAGCTGAAAAGCACCCAGGCCCAGGCCATCGATCTCCAATACCAGCGTGCCCAGCTGGAGCATGCCATCGCGGTCCTGATCGGTGTGCCGCCTTCGGAGCTGTCAGTGGCCGAGGCGGAGGATATTCCGCGCCTGCCGCAGATTCCCGGTCTGCTGCCGTCGCAACTGCTGGAGCGGCGCCCTGATGTGGCGGCTGCCGAACGTTCTGTCATGGCCGCCAATGCCGAAATCGGTGTGGCCAAGACCGCCTGGTTTCCCAATCTCAGCCTGAGCGCGGCGGGCGGTTATCGCAGCGGCACCCTGGATGACTGGATCCAGACGCCCAATCGCTTCTGGTCCATCGGCCCGGAATTCGCCATGACCCTGTTCGATGGCGGGCTGATCCGCTCGCGGATCGAACAGGCCGAAGCCAGTTACGACCAGACCGTGGCCAGCTATCGGCAGACGGTGCTGGACAGTTTCCGTGAAGTCGAAGACAGCCTGGTGCAGTTGCGGGTGATGGCCGAGGAAGCGCAAGTGCAGCGCGAAGCGCTGGAGGCCGCACAGGAGTCGCTGCGCCTGATCGAAAACCAGTATCGCGCCGGCACCGTGGATTTCCTCAGCGTGGTCACCGTGCAGACCACCGCGCTGAACAACGAACGTACCAGCCTGAGCTTGCTGGGCAGCCGCCTGACCTCCAGCGTCCAGTTGGTGACGGCGCTGGGCGGTGGCTGGCATAGCGAGCAGTTGGCCGAGGAAGCGCTGGCCGAATGAATTCGGCCCTGCGTTTGCTGCTGTGTCGAGGGCTGTAGGTATTCGGCCATGCACCGCCTGCGCTGCTCGCAGGGCCGAACGTGTTCGGTCTTGTTGCGAATATATTCATCAGCCAATCCTGGCTTTTTACCTCCATGTGCCCAGAGAGCAAAAAATATCTGCTTTCAGCGGGCGGAAGATGTGACTCCTGCGGTTTTGCGCAGTCTCACCAGACATACAGGGCACGCCAGGCTTGGGAAAGCCGCTTCGCCTGCCCTGTATGGTGTTACAGGCCAGGCCCAAAGGCGGGGTGCATGGATAGATTCGTTCAATCTTCCCCATGACCTTTGTCTGTTTCCACAAGAAACCAGGGCAAGGCAGACTTTCAATCAGCCCCATCACCCTCGGGGCAACCAGTGTGTTATGCCAATGGAGGCAATTGTGAATTTCCCGCATCAGGTCTACCTCGCCGAGTTTGCTCTGCAGCACGCACGTCGCGGAGTCGTCACTTACTACTACATGGCCAGCGCCGTAAAGCGGAGCATGTCTCCCAAGGTAGTGACCTCCTGATTAGATAGCGGATCTTCATCATTTGGAAGGCCCTTCGTCCGGGCCTTCTAATGCAAGTAATGTAAGGCCTCTACGGTATTCGTCGAGGCCGTCTGGACGAATCGTTCATAATGCTTGTCCGGCCTCAAGCTCTGCAGGCATTCAATGAAAAACAACTGGTCAGCCTTTCCCTGGGTCTGTTTCGCCATGTGCGTAGGCGTCATGGGAACGGCGCTCATTTCCCCTCTCTATCCTCTGTATCAGGAAGCCTGGCAGTTGCGCACCAGCGAGATTTCGCTGATCTATGTGCTGTACATGCTGGGTGCCTTGTGTGGCCTGCTGTTCATGGGGCGTCTGTCGGACACCTTGGGCTTCCGTGCGGTGATGCTGCTCGGGCTGCTGCTGGGCTGGTGCGGGACGTTGCTGACGATGCTCGCCTGGGACCTGTCGAGCCTGAATGTCGGGCGCTTTGCCGTAGGGCTTTCTTCCAGCCTGATCGTCACCAGCTCCACGGTAGGGTTGATGCAGATATCCAAAGGCGACAATTCGCAGTGGGTATCGATGATGACCAGCTTCCTGCTGGCTTTCGGCTTCGGGCTGGGGCCGCTTACCGGCGGGGTCATCGGCCAATGGCTGCCGCATCCGCTGGTCGTGACCTATATCCCGACCTTGGTGCTTTGCGTGCTGGCGGGCTATGCGTTGCTGCGCATCGAGCTCAAACCCCATGCGCTAGCTACGACGGGTACAGGGCTTGGTTGGCGGGCTTTTATTCCGCGTCTGACCTGGACGGCTCGGAGTGATACCTGGCCTTTTATCCTGACCTGTGCCTGTCCGTTTTTCGCCTTCGGGGTGTTCGGCCTCTATGCGTCCATGGCACCGTTGTTCCTGGAAAAGATGCTGCCCTGGCACGGGCCGGTGGTGAGCGGGACCGCCATCGGCGTGATCCTGCTGGCTTCGGCGGGAACCCAGTTGCTGTGTGCCCGGCTTCCGGTGCGCTGGTGCGGCCTGCTTGGCCTGCTGGCGATCGTTCTCAGCAATGCCTTGCTGATCCTCAATTTCAACGCCGGTTCCAGCCTGATGTTCATCATCGGCGTCTGCTCCACGGCGCTCGGTCATGGCTTGTGTCTGCTGGGCGGGATCAGCATGGTCAACCGCATCGCCAGCCCGGCCCAGCGTTCCGGCCTGATTTCCACCTACCTTGTATGTGGCTACGTCGGCAGCATCGCGCCGCTGTTCGGTGTCGGCTGGATCGCCGACCATTATGGCCTGCCCACGGCGATCACCCTGTTCGGCGGTACGGTCATCGCCTTGGCTTCGCCGCTTGCGCTGTGCTTCTTCCTTCACTCAAGGATGCGTGGGGGCTGAAGAACTGCGTAGTTTCTTGGCGCGGGCTTCGAGCAGGATATAGACCAGCGTCGCGAAGAGCAGCGGGATGAGGAAGTAGATCACGCGGTAGCCGATAAGTCCGGCAACGATGCTGCCCTTGCTCATGCTGCCGGCGAGCAGGGCGACGAAGACGGCTTCGATGACGCCCAGGCCGGCGGGGATATGAGTGATCACCCCGGCGATGCTGCTGATCAGCAGGATACCCAGTACCAGCGGGTACTCGACATTGCGCGAGAGCATGAAGTACACCACCAGGGCCATCAACGACCAGTTGGCGGCGCCCAGCAGCATCTGGATCAATGCCAGCCGCCAGGAGGGCAGTTCGATCTCGTGCCCGCGAATGGACCACTGCCGGCGTTTGGAAAAGCGGCACAGCCCCAGGTAAAGCAGGCTTGTCGCGATCAGGAGCACGCCCAGCAGGCGCAGCGCGCTCGCGCCGATCTGCCAGTCCGCCGGTGGCTTGATCCAGCCCATGACGAAGATCGCACCGGCCAGCCAGAGGTAGCCGACCCAGTTGGTCAGCACGCTCATGGTGAAGATGCGCGTGATCTGTGCGGTGCCCAGACCCAGACGTGAATAGAGCCGGTAGCGCAAGGCGATGCCGCCGACCCAGGCACTCAGATTGAGGTTGAAGGCGTAGCAGACGAAGGTGATGGGGATGACCTGCCTGACCGGCAGATGATGACCGACATAGGCCTTGCCGAGAACGTCGTAGCAGCAATACACGGCATAGCTGACCAGCGCCGCGCCACCGGCCAACAGCAGGGTTTGCGCGCTGTAGCTGCGCAGGGTTTCGCTGACTTCGGCCCAGTCCAGGCTCCGCGCCAGGCCGATCAGCAGGCCGGCGACCAGGAGGAAGAAGGCATAGGTGAGCACTTTTTTTATTGTCGGCCAGCGCCGTTTCCAGACACTGCGAGGCTCATCACTCATGGCATGTCGGTTCATCGATGGTCTCGCTGCAAGGGCGTGGGAGCGGGTTCCAGCGGCTCGGGGGCGAGCAGCTGCATCCTGGGTTTGTGTGCCGGGAAAAAGCCCACCATCTGCGGAAAGTGGCGAAGGAAGTGGAAGATCAAGAAGGCCAGTGGCGCGCGCCACCAGAAGCCGCGAACGATCCGTTCGAGCGGGATTCGGCGGCAATCCTCCTGCAGCAGCCTGTCGAGGCTTTCGTGCAGTCTGCGGTTGAAGCTGTGATCACGAATGATCAGGTTCGCTTCCAGATTCAATGACAGGCTGAGGGGGTCGAGATTGCTCGAACCCACGGTCGACCATTCGTAGTCGGCCAGTGCGACCTTGCCATGCAGCGGGCGCCGGCAGTATTCGTGGATCTCCACGCCGGCGTTCATCAGGTAGTTGTAGAGCATGCGCGCGCCGAACTTGGCGATGGGCATGTCGGGTTGGCCCTGCAGGATCAGACGCACCCGCACGCCGCGCCGCGCCGCGTTGCGGATCTCGCGCAGCACCCGGTAGCCGGGAAAGAAGTAGGCATTGGCGATCAGCAGGCGCGAGCGCGCGTCGCGTATGGCCTGCAGATAGTGCTGTTCGATGTCGTTGCGATGGTCGTCGTTGTCGCGGGTGACGAAAAGCGTCCGCGCCTCGCCACGATTGATCCCGACGAAGCCGTTGCTCTGGACGCGGACCCGGCGCTGCCACCAGCGCCGTCCGGCCTGAGGGGGCGCGATATTGGCCAGGGCAAAGCGATGGATGTCGTGGACCACCGGCCCTTCGACCTGCAGGGCGTAATCCTGTTTGGCTTCCGGGCCGAATTCCGCCAGATGATCCGCCGAGAAGTTGATCCCGCCGATAAAGGCCAGTTCGCCATCCACTATCACGAGCTTGCGGTGCATCCGGCGGAACACGTTGATGCGCTTGCCAAGCAGGCGCTTGCCCGGATCGAACATATGGATGCGCACGCCGGCCTGGACCATGGCGCAGGCAAAATCGCCGTTGAGGTCGGCCGAGCCGTAGCCATCGACGGTCACCTCGACGCTGACGCCACGCTCAGCCGCACCGATCAGGACCTCCTGCAACTGGGCGCCGACCTTGTCCTTGTAGAAAATGAAGGTTTCCAGCAGAACTTCCTTTTTCGCCGCGGCAATGGCCTCGAAGACCGTCGGGAAGAATTCCTCGCCGTTTTCCAGCAACTGAAGACGATTGCCGTCTCTCCAGTGAAAGTTCATAGCCTTATCTCCACCGCCAGGGGCAGATGATCGGACAAGTGCGTCCAGGGTTTGTTGCCCAGGATTTGCGGCTCATGGCTGGTGGCGTTGCGCACGTAGATGCGGTCCAGGCGCAGCATGGGCCAGCGTGCGGGAAAGGTCTTGGCCACCTGACCGTGAGAGAGGGCGAACACCTCGTGCATGCCGGCGCAACGATTGAGGGTCCGGGCGGCTTTCAGGCGCCAGTCGTTGAAGTCGCCGGCAACCACCACAGGTGCGTTTTCGGGTAGCGAATCGAGCAGTTGGCAGAGTAGTTCGAGCTGCTTCTGGCGATGCGACTCGCGCAGGCCCAGGTGCACGCAGATCGCATGAAAGTCATTGTGCCCCGGCACCTGCAGAATGCTGTGCAGCAGGCCGCGCCGCTCCGGGCCGCCGATGGACACGTCGAGGTTTTCGTAGCGTGTGATGGGGAATTTGGACAGCAGCGCGTTGCCGTGATCGCCATCCGGATAGACCGCGTTGCGACCGTAGGCGAAGTCGGTCCAGATGCTGTCGGCAAGGAATTCGTACTGCGACATCTTCGGCCAGTCCTGAAAGCGCAGGGCGTGCTTTTCATGGGTGCCCAGCACTTCCTGGAGAAACACGATGTCGGCTGATACGGAGCGCACCGCTTCACGCAGCTCCGGCAGGATGAAGCGCCGGTTCAGCGCGGTGAAGCCCTTGTGGGTGTTGACGGTGAGGATGCGGACCGACTCCACCGCAGTGGCCAGGTGGCTGTCCAGGTCGGCGCTGTGCAGATGCTGATTTTTGTCCAGAGTCACGCAGCGGCTCCTTCAGGCTGGCCGGCACGGGCTTAGGAACCTCGGTCGGCGCAGCGTCGGATAAAACGGTCATGCCGTTCACGGCAGGTCTGTTATTCCGACTGACCGGGCCTGCGGCAGTTCAGCTTTTCGTCGCTATAGACCCCAGGGCTGAGTGCTGCCAAACGCTTGGGCAAGAAAGTCGATCATCACACGCACCTTTGCCGGCGGGCGTCGGTCCGGTGGGTAGAGGATGTAGATGCCGTCGATGGTCAGCGTCGGATGGTCCAGCTCCAGGACCACCAGCTCGCCACGGCGCACCGCCTCCACGGCGATGAACAGCGGCTGGTAGATCAGGCCCTGGCCCTGCACCGCGGCAGCAAGCAGCGCTTCGCCGTTATTGGCCACCAGGTCGCCATCGACCTTGATGCGAATATCCCCGTTGCGACCGAATACCCATTCGTGAGCGTTGGTGCTCGTGGACAGGCTGTAGGTCAGGCAATTGTGCTGCGCCAGATCGGCGACCCGGCGTGGTACCCCTCGGGCATCGAGATAGGCGGGGGCGGCACACAGCACCAGAGGAACGTCGCCGAGCTTGCGCGCTTGCAGCGAACTGTCACCGATGCGCCCGATGCGCACCGCCATGTCCCAGCCGCCGTCGATCAGGTCGACCTGGCTGTCGGTCAGGCCCAGCTCCACCTTTACCGCCGGATGCCGGTGGCTGAACTCGAACAGCAGCGGCGCGATGTAATGAATGCCGAAGGTCAGTGGCACGTTGAGGCGCAGCAGGCCGCTGGCCTCGATGCGTTGCGAAGCGATGCCGGCTTCGGTTTCGTCGATGTCGGACAGAATCCGCTGGCAGGCTTCCAGATAGCGGTTGCCGGCTTCGGTCAGCGTCAATCGGCGTGTGCTGCGGTGAAACAGCTTGACACCCAGGCGCGCCTCCAGGGCATCGACGTGCTTGGTCGCCATGGCCGGCGACATGCCCTGATGGCGAGCCGCGGCGGAGAGGCTGCCGGCGCTGGTCGCACGCACGAACACACGCATGCTGGTGATGCGGTCGAGCATCAGTTCCTACTCTTGATGATAACTGTTAGTGGTTTTTGGTCGGTTCTAATGTCATGCATGTT
Source organism: Stutzerimonas stutzeri (assembly GCF_013522825.1). GTDB lineage: Bacteria > Pseudomonadota > Gammaproteobacteria > Pseudomonadales > Pseudomonadaceae > Stutzerimonas > Stutzerimonas stutzeri_AK. The sequence goes on along the minus strand of NZ_JAAMQZ010000014.1, from coordinate 54,973 downwards.
AATTCATGCTGGCCCCATATTCTTTCAGGAGGCCTTCTCCATGCGAACGCCCAACCTTTTAGCGAACGGTAACCGTATGCCGACACTGTTCGTACCCCATGGCGCCGGGCCATGTTTCTTCATGGACTGGCATCCATCCCATGCCTGGGACGCCACCGCCCGCTTCCTCAAGGGTGTGGCTGCGAGCCTGCCGGAAAAGCCGAAGGCGATCCTGCTGGTTTCGGCGCACTGGCTGGAATCCGAATTCCGTGTCACCGGCGCCGCGCAGCCGGGGCTGATCTACGATTACTACGGGTTCCCGGCGCATACCTATGAACTGCGCTATCCGGCGCCGGGCCATCCCGAACTGGCCTCGCGCATCGTCGAGCTACTGAGTGCAGCCGGGCTCGATGCGTGCCGGGACGAGGCGCGTGGTTACGACCACGGCATGTTCATTCCACTGAAGCTGATGTTTCCCGATGCGCAAATCCCGGTCGTTCAGTTATCGCTGCGCAAGGATCTCGATCCCCGTGTACTGCTCGAAGCGGGCCGGGCGCTGGCCGGGCTGCGGGATGAAGGCGTGCTGATCGTCGGCAGCGGCATGAGCTTTCACAATATGCGCGGCTATGGCGACGCCCGCTTCGGGCCGATTTCGGACGAGTTCGATGCCTGGCTGGGCAGCGTGATCGAGGCCCCGGCGCAGCAGCGCGAAGCGGCGCTGGCGGACTGGGAACAAGCGCCTTCGGCAAGGTTATGTCACCCCGAGGGTGGCGAGGAGCACCTGCTGCCGTTGATGCTGGTAGTCGGGGCGGCCAACGATTCGAGCGGGCGCAGGCTGTTCAGCGACCGCGTCATGGAAACCACATTGTCGGCCTTCGGGTTCGGCAGCAACCGAGGAGTTTGAAAAATGCACATTAATCTATCCGGCAAGAAGGCCGTCGCCACGGTTGCAACCGAAAACCCCTCGCGGCTGATCAACCGGCTCTGCAAGCACTGGGGCCACAAGTTTCCGGTGCGCCATGACGAGCGCGAGGGTGAGATCCAGCTGAGCATCGGCGATTGCCGGCTTCGTGTGGTCGAAACGGGGCTGAACGTCTCCCTGCAGGCTGAAGACCCCGAGCAGCTGCAGCAATTGCAACAGGTGGTCACCGATCATCTGCAGCGTATGGCCACCGGGGAAACCCTCAGCTTCGATTGGCACTGATGAATTCCGAATGAACGAAAGGAGCACATAAAATGATCAATGACTCGAAAGAGCGCTACGGAAGCGTCAGTAAATGGCTGCACTGGCTCATGGGCGGACTGATTCTCTGGCAGTTCCTGAAGTTCTTTGATCGCATCAGTGACGGCGAACACTGGGTCGGTCAGACCCTGGTGCCCTGGCATGTATCCATCGGTGCGCTGTTGTTGGTGCTGGTGGTCGTGCGGATCGTCTGGGCATCGAGCCAGCTCAAGCAACGCCCGAAGCATGATCCGGCGACGGCCTTCTTGGTCAAGGCGGGGCACTTGGCGTTGTATCTAGGCATGGCGTTGATGCCGATCACCGGCGTGTTGACCATGCTCGGCAATGGCTATGGCCTGACCGTATTCGGCGTGCAGCTGGCAGCCAAAGGACCGGAAATCGGATGGGCGGCGAGCCTGGGCAGCCTGCATTCGCCAGTGGCCTGGATCACGCTGCTGCTGGTAATCGGCCATACGGGCATGGCCTTCCTGCATCATTTCAAGGGTGACGATGTGCTGCGGCGGATGCTCTAAGATGGCTTGTGGGTTTATCCGACCAAAACACTAGGACTTTATCCGGCGCAGTGGTTGGCGTACACTGCGCCCATGTCTGAGAGGAGTTCCCATGAGCGCCATTACCATTACCGACGCTGCACACGATTATCTGGCCGATCTGCTGGAAAAGCAGAACACCAAGGGCATCGGCATTCGGGTTTTTATCACTCAGCCGGGCACGCCCTATGCGGAAACCTGCATTGCCTATTGCAAGCCGGGAGAGGAAAAGCCCGATGACATTGCCCTTGGCCTGAAAAGCTTTACCGCCTGGATCGATGGCACCAGCGAGCCATTTCTGGAAGATGCGCTGGTCGATTACGCCACTGATCGCATGGGCGGGCAGCTGACCATCAAGGCGCCCAACGCCAAGGTGCCCATGGTCAATGAAGACAGCCCGATGAACGAACGCATCAACTATTACCTGCAGACTGAAATCAACCCCGGCCTGGCCAGTCATGGCGGACAGGTGACGCTGATCGATGTGGTCGACGAGGGAATTGCGGTATTGCAGTTCGGTGGCGGTTGCCAAGGCTGCGGCCAGGCGGATGTGACGCTCAAGGAAGGGATCGAGAAGACCCTGCTGGCACGAATTCCCGAGCTCAAGGGCGTTCGTGACGTGACAGACCATACCAATCGGGAAAATGCCTACTATTGATGAAGAGGGGCCGCCATTGCGGCCCATTTCGATAGTTTCTTGGCAAAATGCCACTATTTCGTGACGTCACCACCACAGCGCTCGTTTGCTGAGATAAGCTGTCCGGATTCGGCAATCTGGAAAGCGAAAAGCGAGTGCTGCATGTCTTCCGTTTCCCTGTTGATTTGCGATGATTCGAACCTGGCGCGCAAGCAATTACTGCGTGCGCTACCGGCTGCCTGGCCACTGGAGATTCATCAGGCGGCTGGTGGGCGAGAGGCCCTGGCTCGGATTCGGCAGGGCGGCATCGATGTCGTTCTGCTCGATCTCACCATGCCCGACATAGACGGCTACCAGGTGCTGGCCGAGCTGCGTGCGGACTCGATTGGTTGCAAGGTCATCGTGGTGTCGGCGGATATCCAGGAAGAAGCGGTACGCCGTGTGCTGGATCTCGGTGCGCTGGCCTTTATCCGCAAACCCGCCGATCCCGTGCATTTGCAGCAAACTCTGGCAGGTCTGGGGTTGATGGGCGGCGACCTGTCGATGCTCGGTATGCGAGAAGCAGGCGAGGTGGGGTTTCGCGATGCCTTTCGTGAAGTCGTGAATATCGCGATGGGGCGGGCTGCGGCGCTATTGGCCAAAGTGCTCGGTGTGTTCGTGCAACTGCCCGTGCCGAACGTGAACATCCTCGAAGTTGGCGAGCTGCACATGGCCCTTGCCGATGCGGCCCAGAGCGACAGACTCACGGCAGTTTGCCAGGGGTATATTGGTGGCGGCATTGCCGGCGAGGCGCTGTTGATCTTCCACGATTCGGAAGTATCCGAGATGGCCCGCCTGATGCGCACCGCCGAATATCGTGAACTGGAAATGCTGCTCGACCTGTCGAGCCTGCTGATCAGTGCCTGTCTCAGTGGCATTGCCGAACAGATCGACGTGGTGTTTTCCCAGGGCCATCCACAGGTGCTGGGCCAGCACGCCTCCATCACCGAGCTGATTCGTCTCAACCGGCAGCGCTGGAAGAGTACGCTGGCGGTGGAAATCAGCTACAGCGTCGAGGGGCACGATATTCACTTCGATCTGTTGCTGCTGTTCACCGAAGATTCGGTTGAGCTACTGTCCCGTAAACTCGCCTACCTGATGAGCTGAGCATGACCGACTCGATCGAATTGAGCGAACTCCATTGGTTACTGGCAATTGTCCAGAATATCGATGTTGGCGTCGTGGTACTGGACCGTGACTACCGGGTGGATGTCTGGAACACCTTCATGGAGAACCGTTCCGGTTACCTTCCGGACGAAGCTCGACAAAAATCCTTCTTCGAGCTGTTTCCCGAGGTCGACGAACAGTGGTTCCGGCGCAAGGTCGAGAATGTCGTGGCCCTGGGAACGCCATCCTTTACCGTCTGGGAGCAGCGCCCCTATCTGCTGCGCTTTAAGAACTACCAGCCTATCACCGGGCTGGAGGAGTTCATGTACCAGAACACCACGCTGCTGCCCTTGAAGAGCATCAGCGGCGCGATCGGGCAGGTTTGCCTGATCATCTACGATGTGACCGATGTAGCGACCAACCGGCATCAGTTGCAGGCCGCGAACGAGGAGTTGCAGCGGCTATCCAGTACGGATCGCCTGACCGGTCTGTTCAATCGCGGTCACTGGGAGGAAATGCTGCGCCAGGACTATGCCCGGCATCGTCGTTACGCCATCAACTCGGCGCTGGTGATGTGCGATATCGATCACTTCAAGCAAATCAACGATACCTACGGTCACCAGATTGGCGACAGGGTGATTCAGCACACCGCCAACCTGATCCGGCAGAACATTCGGGACTCCGATGTGGCGGGGCGCTACGGTGGCGAAGAGTTCGTGGTGTTGCTGCCCGATACCGACAGTCAGGGCGCGCTTGTGTTCGCCGAGCGGCTGCGCCAGTCCATCGAAGGCTACGAAGTGCGGCATGAGAGCCACAGCATTCGTTTCACCATCAGCCTGGGCATCGCCGACCTCGGCCAGCCTTCCAGTGACCATGCACAACTCATCAAGTGGGCCGACTCGGCGCTGTACGCATCCAAAACCGCCGGACGCAATCGCGTGACGCTGCATCAAACTCAGGCTTGACAGGCCGTGTGAAAACGCAGCATGACCGAGCGCAGTAGTTTTCACACGGCCTGTTGAGCGGGGGCTACGCTTTTCTGGAGAAATTTCAGCAATGCAGCTTCCTCTGCGCTCAGCCATTTACGCTTGCGTGCGGCGCGCAGATTGCTCAATGCGCCTTCGCTGAAGGCATGCAGAATCGCGGGATGGATGTAGCACTGGCGGCAAACGGCGGGGGTATTGCCCAACTGGCGGGCGACCTGCTTGATCGTTTCGACCAGATTCTTCTTCGCTATCGTTTCGGGTAAGCACTCCAGCTGGCGTAACCGTTCCAATGCCAGCGCGCTGCCGGCCCAGGTGCGGTAATCCTTGGCGGTGAAATCGCGTCCGGTCATTTCACGCAGGTACAGATTTACGTCATTGGAACTGACGGTCCGCCGCTGGCCATCTTCGTCCAGATACTGGAACAGCTGCTGGCCCGGCAGCTCCATGCAGCGGCGCATGAGCCTGGCCAGGCGTCGATCACGCAGAGTGACTTTGTGCTCCACACCGCTTTTGCCACGAAACTGGAAGCGGATCGAGGTGCCCTGAATGTCCACATGCCGGGTGCGCAGGGTGGTCAGGCCGTAGGAGTGGTTGGTGCGCGCATACCGTGGATTGCCGATGCGAATCAGCGTCGATTCGAGCAGCATCACCACCAACGCCATGACCTTCTCGCGCGGCAGGCCGGGAAGCACCAAATGCTTTTCGAGGCGGCTGCGCAGGCGTGGCAGTGCCTGGCCGAATTCGAGCATGCGCTCGTACTTGTTGCTGTCGCGGATTTCACGCCAGCGGGGGTGGTAACGATATTGTTTGCGTCCGCGAGCATCGCGTCCGGTGGCCTGCAGATGGCCTTGCGGGTCCGGGCAGATCCACACGTCCTTATAAGCCGGAGGGATCGCCAGCTTGTTGATTCGCTGAATTTCGTCAGGGTTGCGGATACGTTTTCCGCTCGGCAGAAAGTAAGCGAATTTGCCGCGCAGAAGCTTGCGGCTGATACCGGCCTCGCCATCATCAACGTAGCTGAGGTCGGAAGGAAGGGTCGGACATGACGCTGAACTTGCGGCATCTCCAGACTCGGAAGAAAGAATCTGGCTGGGAGGCGCAGCGCGTAGGTCGTCCTGTAAGAGAAGCATGCTTACGCCTCCACGCCTTCGGTATTCAGCGCGTCAGTAGTGAGCGCATGCCGTGTTTGGCTCAGCTCTCCTGCTCCTCACTGTTGCGCATCAGCAGCCTGATCGCGGCGACCAGCTCATCGATGGCTTCGCGATAAAGGGCAGGGTCTGCGCTGGTTTCGGCATGGTCGGCATGTTTGCGCGCGGTTTCCAGATGGTCATTTATCGATGCGTAATCGCCTATCATGGGTGCAATCTCCAGTTCGCTGAGGAAGCCTTGTCTGTTGTAAGGACAGGTACGAGCGGCGTCGGTTCGTCCCGCCTATCAGTGCGTGCGCTGTGTGCTCAGCGCCAGGCTCCATTTCTCGTTTCGGCAGCGTGGGCAGGTAGCGTGCTGCTGGTTGTCGAGGCTGTGGGTAAAGCCGCAGCTGGTACAGGCATAGATGGCGCTGGCCGGGACTTCCCGGTAAACCGGGCGGTGCTCGTCCGGCAGCACCGAGAGTCCTGGCCGTACCGCTTCGGATTCAGTGAAAAAGAGGCTGATATCGCCGTCGGTCTCCACGATACCCAGGCGTACCTGCCCCAGATGCTCGACGCCTTGCTGGCGCAGCTCCATGAAAAATTCCTCGGATGAAATGTTCAATTGGTTCAGGCTATTGAGCTCGTACAGGCCGTCCTTGATGATGGTGATCGGCTTGCCCTCCATCCAGTTCTCAAACCGGGAGTTATGCTCCATCGCCAGCATTGTCAGACGATAGAGCAGCAATAGCGTGACGAACACCGTGACGATGGGCAGCAGCGGCTCATCCTCATTGAAGGAGACGTCACCTGCCGCCGAGCCCAGGGTGAGAATCACCACCAGTTCGAACAGCGACAGCTGCCGGATGCCACGGCGTCCACTGACTTTCAGGAAGATGAATACCGCCACGTAGGCGAAGAGCGCGCGCAACGCGACCTCGGCGACGAACAGCAGCGGGAAATCGTTCAGCCACATGCGTTGCCAGTCGAAGGGGATCATGTCGGTCACTTCCGTGAAAGATCTTTTGCTTGAGCGGAAATAGCGACGGCTCGGAGCAGAGGATCAACTACTGCTTAGGGGCCACCTCGAAGATCAGGTCGATGCCATCGCCACTGCCATCCCCGACCACCGAGCCAATCACGGGTTTGTGTGTCACCCGGCGGCCCGGATAGTGCTCGCTCAGTTTTTTTCGAGCGACTTCGCAGACGTGCGTGAGCAGCCCCGTGAACTGGGCGTCCCGAGGAATGATGAATTTCAGGGTAATGCAATGCTTGTCGGGACCTTCCGGCAGGTCTGCCAGACCGCTGCTCTGCCACTGGTCGTTGACGTAGGCCTCGGCGCCTTTCATAGATCGCTCCTGTTTGTCCTGTTACAGGTGGGACCATGAAACGCAAGAATGGATCAGTTGCAGGGGGGAGGTGCGATCGAAACAAAAAAGCCCGGCGCTTGCGCAGCCGGGCCTTGGGTGTATTCGTGAGCTTATTCAGGCATCTGCCATGGGGCGAGGTGGGCGCCCTGACGGCTCAGGTCGGCGCGCGCCTGCTCCAGGGTCTGCCCGAGCTTGACCGGATCGGAATAGACGCTGCTGGACAGCTTGCAGTGGCCCAGGGTGCGGGACTCGCTGTCATCGACGACGGTGATGCTGAGCTCGCCGTTGCCTTCGAGCAGCGTCCAGGCTACGCAATGGAATGGCTTGAAGGCGCGGTCAGTGATCAAAAGAGCGTCATTGAAGCGAAGGGGGTTGTTCATGGGGCAAATGTCTCTCTGTGTGATACCCGGAAAACGAAGTTGTCCAGGCGTCGGGCTGCCGTCGCTGGACTTACATAGCATTGATGTAATCAGAGGACCACTAAGTCACATCGAAATTTAGAAATGGAGAATATTTTTTCAATTAGCCAAAGGTATGAGATTTTTGGAGGCCGAGGCAGGAGCTTTGAAAGATTTGTAACCCATTGATCTGAAAGAACTCAATGCTTCCTCAGCACGCTGCTTCGCTGGAAATCAGCATGCAATGAAAAATGCCACTGCCTGCTGAGGCGCTCTCCTTGATGCGATGCATCGAGGTGCGATGCGCCGCCGGGCAGGAGCGGTCAAGGTGGTTGACATTGAAGTTAACTTAAAACTTATGCTCTGCGGCGATCTCCTCTCCAACGTTGAGGCAACGCCATGAAAAGCACTTCTCTTGCCCCCCTCTTCAGCGCATGCCTGCTGGCCGCTGCCACATTCGCGCAGGCGTCTGAAACCACCGTCATCAAGATCGCTGAGTATGATGTACCTGTGGTGAAAGGCGGCCTGTATGACCGCTTCCGTTCCAACCCGCCGCTGTCCACCATTGCCGCCGAGGCGCCGGGTACTGACCTGAGCTGGTTCAAGGGAATCGCCAAGGAAAAGGTCGATATCGGCTTTGAAAGCTATTCGCCGAACTTCTATTACGAAAACAGCCGGGTGACGGCCATCTTCACCGCCGACCTGGCACGGCTGCGGGAACTGATGCCACCCGAAGTTCTGGAGCAGGTGCAGCCGCTGCAGATCTGGCCGGGTCGAGGTGTGGTCGCGCTGACGGCCTACGCCTACCACTACTGCGACAACGACAGTTACAACGAAATCGGCCTGTCCGTCGTCACCAGCAAGCCGGGTTCCACGAACTGGGGGCCGCTCTCGTTGATGGGCCAGTCATTTTCCGACGACTTCTGGGGCTACGTGCTGAAGCTGCCTGTCGATACCGAACTGGCCGAGGTACGCGGCGTGGTCGGCTACAACCTGCCCAAGTGGCTGACGCGCATCGACTATCGCGAGGACGAGCGCAACGTCGTCGTAGAAATCTATGACAGCGAAACCCAGCAGTTGGACGTGACGCTGGAGACGAAACGGCTCGACGTTTCCTCCAGCAAGGAAAACCTGGTGACGACCCGCTTCACGAACATCGACCAGCAAGGGCGACTGACCACCGGCTACAGCACCTCCCGTCAGTTACGCCATGCCAGCACGTCCAGCAAGGACGCCGTGAAGCTGACGCTGACGGAGGGCAGCCTCTCGCGCTTCGTCGAATCGCTGAAGCTGGGGAAAATGGTCAAGTACGAGTACGTACCCGACTTCCAGGCGGCACTGTACGCGCCCAAGCCGCTCAAGACCGCCCAGCAGTGACAGCCGTCCAGGAATCGGGAGACCGCATGATTGAAGACAGCACCCGCATGGCCGGCCTGCTGGACCGGCAGCGCCGAGCATTTCTCCACGAAGGTCCGCCGAACCTGGCCGCGCGCAAGGCGCGGCTCGCGCGGTTGCGGGCCGCCGTACTCGCACACCGCGAAGCGCTCAAGGATGCAGTCAGTGCCGACTTCGGCAATCGCTCGCTGCATGAGACCGACATCATGGAGCTGGGCTGCGTCATCCAGGCCATCGATTATCTTTCCAGCCATTTGCGTCGCTTCATGACGCGCGAGCGCCGCCATGTGCATGTCTTCTACTGCTCCGCGCGTGCCTACGTCGAATACCAACCGCTGGGTGTGGTGGGGGTGATGTCGCCGTGGAACTACCCCATCTCCCTCACGCTGGTGCCGTTGGCCACCGCGTTGGCCGCAGGCAACCGTGCGCTGCTCAAGCCTTCGGAGCTGACTCCACGTACCAGCGAGGCGCTGCGGGGCATGCTGGCCGAGGCGTTCGCGGAGGAGGAGGTGGCCATGGTGCTGGGCGGCCCGGAAGTGGGGGCCGCGTTCAGCGCATTGCCGTTCGATCACCTGCTGTTCACGGGCAGCACGCAGGTGGGCCGCAAGGTGATGCGGGCAGCGAGCGACAACCTGGTGCCCGTGACCCTGGAACTGGGCGGCAAGAGTCCCGCCATCGTGGCGCGCGGCCACGTCAACGAGCGCACGGTGCAGAGCCTGGTGTACGGTAAGCTGTCCAACGCCGGTCAGACCTGCGTGGCGCCGGATTATGCCATGGTGCATAAGGACGAGCTGGATGCCTTCATTGCCCGATATACCGCCACGGTGCAGCGCTTCTACCCGGAGGGTCCCGCCAGCCGCGACTACACGACCATCGTCAGCGATCATCACTACGATCGGCTGCGTGGGCTCGTCGATGATGCGCGCCGCAACGGCGTCCGCGTGATCGAAGTGGGAGAGCTTCCCTCGCACATACCAGGACGCGAGCGCGCCCTGGTGCCAACGCTCGTGGTCAATCCAGGCGACGAAGCGCCCCTCATGCAGGAGGAAATCTTCGGCCCCGTCTTGCCGGTGCGTACCTACCGCGCCCTCGATGAAGTCATCGCCTATGTGAACGCACGACCGCGCCCGCTCGCGCTCTACTACTTCGGCGCCGAAGGCCGCGATTGTGCTCGGCTGCTGGCGCGCACCACCTCCGGCAATGTGGGCATCAACAACACCTTGATGCATGTGGCGCAGGATGACTTGCCTTTCGGCGGCGTCGGGCCGAGCGGCATGGGGGCCTACCATGGTATCGAGGGCTTCCGTGCGATGAGCCATGCCAAGGGCGTCTTCGTGCAGGGCCGCTGGAACCTGACCAGCCTGCTGCATGCGCCTTTCGGCAAACTCGCCGATATGGCGGTCTCGCTCACGCTGGGGAAACCGGGGAAGCACCATCAGGGAGATCGGAAAACCACCACCCGAACAGGAACGATGCAATGAGTGAGCACAATGCTAGGCAGTGGATGATCTATGGCGCCAACGGCTATACCGGGGAGCTGATCGCCCGTGAAGCGGCACGGCGCGGGCTCAAGCCAGTGCTGGCGGGCCGCAGGCGCGACAGTGTCGAGGTGCTGGCGTGCGCCCTGGGACTGGAAGCACGTGCTTTCGATCTCGATGACGTGGTAGCACTGACCGGGCAGATTGAAGGCCAGGCGCTGGTGCTGAATTGCGCCGGTCCGTTCTCGGCGACGGCTGCGCCGATGATGGAGGCTTGTCTTCGGGGCCGCGCGCATTATCTGGACATCACCGGCGAGATCGCTGTGTTCGAGTTGGCGCAGTCGCTCAATGCCCGCGCGCAGGACGCGGGTGTCGTACTCTGTCCTGGCGTGGGCTTCGATGTCATTCCCACCGACTGCGTTGCCGCTGCGCTGAAACAGGCGCTGCCGGATGCGACGCACCTCGCGCTGGGTTTCGATTCGCGCTCGGGTTTCTCGCCCGGCACCGCCAAGACCTCTGTCGAGGGCCTGGCGCAAGGAGGCAAGGTTCGTCGTGACGGCAAGATCATCACCGTACCGCTGGCCTACGAGGTTCGCTCCCTCGACTTTGGTGACGGTGAGAAGGAGGCGATGACGATCCCCTGGGGGGACGTATCCACCGCTTACCACACCACGGGTATTCCGAACGTTCAGGTGTTCATTCCAGGGTCGCCGCGCATGATCGCCAGCGCCCGACGTGCCAACTATGTCCGGCCGATCCTCGGCCTGTCGTGGGTACAGAAGATGATCAAGGCGCGCATAGCCAGGACGGTGAGGGGGCCCAGCGAAGAGCAGCGCGCGCAGATGCCCACTTTCGTCTGGGGCGAGGCCATCAATGCACGTGGGCAGAAGAAGACCGCACGCATCCGTACCGATAATGGCTATAGCCTGACTGTAAACGGCTCACTGGCCGTGGTGGAACACCTGATGACCACCCAACCCGCTGGCGGCGCGTACACGCCGGCCAGGCTGGTAGGCGCTGATCTGATAGGGCGGTTGCCTGGCTCAGGGCCGCTGCAGATTGTTTAGGTTTCCGCGGGGCAGCATCACGATGATCTGCCCCCGTCAGTCCGGCGGATCAGCTCCAGCCCCTCCCGATAGGTAGTCACCTGAAACTCGGGGAAGCGACGCTTGAATTTCGTGGAATCGAAGAGGTTGTCCTGTTCATAGCGGGGCAGCAGTTCCCTGATCTCGCGCACCGGCTTCGAGAAAAACCCGACTGTGGTCAGCGCCCACTTGCTGATGATGGTATAGGATGGTTCCCGTTCGAAGACCTTGCTGGCCATCGCGACGAACTCCTTGTACGTTGGCTGGTCGTCGCAGCACGGCAGGTGCCAGGTCTGGCCGAACGTATCGGGTGCATTGCCCAGGGCTGCCAGCGCCCGGCTCGCATCGGGTGTCCAGATGAGCGTGCGGCGCGTGTCGTCACGTACCGGCACGCGCGGCGTCTTGCCGGCCTGGAGTTTTTCGATGACCAGCGCATTGGTGAAGCTCTGCGTCTTGCCCGGGCCGTAGAACTCAGGTGCTCGGCCAATGAGGACGGGGATCTCTCCCCGCGCCATCTCTTCAAGCACCATGGACGCCATGGCTGCTCGCACCTTGCCCTTGCGGCCAACCGGGGCAAAGGGTGTTTCCTCCGTCAGCAACCGTGCATCCTGCGCATACATGTAGGTATTGTCGAAATAGGCGAAGCTCGCGCCCTCCGCACGACAGGCGGCCAGGGCGTTCTTCAGCATCGTGGGGAACTGCGCTTCCCACAATTCCGTGTCCGGCGGCAGGCCGGCCGTGAAGTAAACGATGCTGCTGCCCTTGACCGCCTCCAGGGTCTGCTTCGCATCGAGCAGGTTGGCGGGCGTCAGGCTATCGGTGTCGTTGACCTTGCGCGGATTGCGGCTTACGAGCCGCACATCGTTCGTGTATTTGCGCTGTAGCTCTCGCGCCAGCTCCATGGCGATCTGGCCATTGGCCCCCAATATCGTCTGCATGGCGTCCACCTTTTGAATCGCAACTTGTGGCGTGATGGTTGGAAGACTAACCTTGAACCAAGATTTAACGTAAAGCTTTATGTCTCTCGGAGCCCCTCGATCATGAAGATTGGAGAACTTGCAGAACGCACCGGCCTGGCGCCTTCGCGCATTCGCTTCTACGAACGCATCGGCCTGCTCAAGGCGGTCGAGCGTCAGGCCAACGGTTACCGCAGCTACCACGACGATGCGGTATTGGCGCTCAAGCTGATTGCAGCCGGACAGCGTGCGGGCTTCAGTCTGGACGAGTTGCGGGCGCTGCTGCCCAGTGATCTTGTCAGCTGGGAACATGGCACCCTACTCGACACGTTGCGTCGCAAGGTACAGGACATCGAGGCGCTGCAGGCACAGCTCACGCAAAGCAAGGCCCAACTGGTTGAGCTTATGCAGCAGATCGAAGCCAAGCCGCAGGACATGGATTGCGCCGCCAATGCCCGGCGTGTGCTGTCTGAAATGCAGTTGGTAGAAACGGTCAGCGGTCCGGCCTCCAACCCAAAGGCCCGTCGCCGTTAGAAGCATTCTCTGGAGTGCGTATGTGCTATCGCTTCCTTGCCGGCAACGCGTGCCGGGCTTGGTGCGTCTTGGAAGTAAGCCTTCATCAGCGTTGCGCATAGCTCCTGGGTTGCGGGAGCTATGCGCGCCGCTATGACTAGACCTTGAACTGCCTGAGCAGCCGGTTCAGCTGTTCTGCCAGCTCGCCCAGCTGCTTGCCGGCAATGCTCGATTGCTGCGCGGCGCTGGTGCTTTCGTGAGCAAGGCCGGCGGCCTGGGTCACGTTCTGGTTGATGTCTTCGACCACATGAGTCTGCTGCAGTGTGGCACTGGCAATCGAGGCATTGAGCCCTGAAAGATTGCGTAGCGCCTGGGCAATCTGACCAAGGCTCTCGCCCGCCTGGCTGGCCTGTTCGACGGTGGCCTGGGTGGCGCGATTGCTTTCCATGATGACGTTGACGGCAGCACCGGAATTCTTTTGCAGCCGCTCGATCATCGTATGGATCTCAGCCGTCGATTGCTGAGTGCGCTGTGCCAGCAGTCGTACTTCGTCCGCCACGACAGCGAATCCACGGCCCTGCTCACCGGCGCGCGCCGCCTCGATGGCCGCATTGAGTGCCAGCAGGTTGGTCTGGTCCGCGATCGAGCCGATGACTTCCAGAACCGAGCCTATCTTGGTGGTTTCATCCGCCAATGATTGAATAACGTTGACGGCCTGGCTGATGGTGCTGGAAAGCTGGTCGATCTGTTGCAGGCTGGCTTCGATGTTCTGCTGACCAAGCCCCGCCTGTTTATCCGCTTCACCAACCTCATTGGAGGCATGCTCGGCGTTTTTCGCCACTTCCTGCACCGCGTAGGTCACCTCGTTGACGGCAGTGGCAACCAGCTCCATTTGCTGAAGCTGCTGCTGGCTTTGCTGGTGCGTCTGCTCGGCAAGTTTCTCCAGTGTGCCGGATGACTGATCCAGCGAGCTGGCGGTATCCGATAGCTGGCCGATCAGCTTGCGCAGCTTGCGGCTGAAGGCATTGAAATCGCGGCTCAGGGCGGTCAGCTCATCGTTGCCGGAGACATCGAGTTCGCGCGTCAGGTCAGCCTCGCCGCTGGCGATATTGGCCATGGCCTGCATCGAATGCCTCAGCGGCTGCGTAATGCTGCGGATAAGAATGGCAACCATGACTGCCAACAGCGTTGCGATAGCCAAGCCGATCAGCGAGAAGCGTACCAGGTAGCCCTGGAATTCCTTTTCCACGTCGTCCACATAAATGCCCGAGCCGATGATCCAGCCCCAGGGCTTGAACAGTTGAACATAGGAAATTTTCGGTACGGGATTCTTCTCGCCGGGTTTGGCCCATTCGTAATCCACCAGTCCAGCGCCCTGCAAGCGTGCCACCTTGACCATCTCGTTGAACAGCTCCTTGCCGTTCGGGTCCTTGCTTTTGGACAGATCCTGGCCATCGAGCTCTGGTCGCATGGGATGCATCAGCATCGTTGGACCCATATCGTTGATCCAGAAGTAGTCATCCTGGCCATAGCGCAGCACCTTTACCTGCTCCATTGCCGCCTTCTGGGCGGCGGCTGTAGTCATGGCGCCGCTCGCTTCAAGTTGCTGGTAGTGGCTGAGGATGCCCAGAGACGTTTCGACGATATTCTGAGTCATGACCTGTTTGCCCTTGTACAGGTCGGTGCGTACCTGCTGCATCATCAACAGGCCGAGGAAGAAGAGCATGGCAACAGATACCAGCGGAATCAGCCAAAGACGTTTACTGATCGGAAAATTTCGCAGCATATTCATTGGCTTGTGAGCTCCTGTCGAGGCTTGATCATTATTATCCGTACGCCGGTATTCCTTGGCGTGTGGCATCCTGCCCCAGTCAGCGGGTGGCGATGCCTGATTTTCATAGGCTTGTGAATAGTGTTTCGGCATCGCGCCTGAAAAAATGAGGATGACACCGCAGCGGCGGTGAATTTACTTGTCCGCGGTGAGTCAGAACAGCGCCGAGCTGGCTATCTGGCATATACCTTTGTTGCATATTCAAATGCGGTGGCTGCACTGCTGATGGGGATTGGATGGATCTTTGGCTTGCCTTTCAGGCATTGATTTTAGGGGTGGTAGAGGGCATTACCGAGTTTCTTCCAATTTCCAGTACCGGGCACCAGATCATCGTTGCCGATCTGATTGGTTTCGGTGGTGAGCGGGCGCTGGCTTTCAATATCATCATTCAGCTGGGCGCAATCCTGGCCGTTGTCTGGGAGTACCGGCGCAAGATTTTTGATGTGGTAACCGGATTGCCGAAGGAAAGGCAGGCACAGAAATTCACGGGCAATCTGCTGGTCGCGTTCATGCCGGCTGTGGTGCTGGGTGTGGCGTTTGCCGATCTGATCCACGAATACCTGTTCAATCCGATTACCGTTGCCACTGCGTTGGTCATCGGTGGCGTGGTCATGCTCTGGGCGGAGAAGCGCCCGCATCGCATCCAGGCCGAAACCGTCGATGACATGCGCTGGAGCCATGCGCTGAAGGTGGGCTTTGCCCAGTGCCTGGCCCTGATTCCCGGAACCTCGCGCTCCGGCGCGACCATCATTGGCGGGCTGCTGTTCGGCCTGTCGCGCAAGGCGGCGACCGAGTTTTCCTTTTTTCTCGCCATGCCGACCATGGTCGGTGCGGCAGTGTATTCGGGCTACAAATACCGGGACCTGTTCCAGCCAGGTGATTTTCCGGTATTCGCCATCGGCTTCGTCGTCTCCTTCATCTTCGCCATGCTGGCCGTGCGCGCCTTGCTGAAATTCATCGGTAACCACAGCTATGCGGCATTCGCCTGGTACCGAATCGCTTTTGGGCTCTTTATCCTGGCGACCTGGCAATTCAGCCTGATCGACTGGAGCACCGCTACGGGTTGATGGCTGGAGCCAATTCAGGGCAAGAGTATCTGAGTCGGAGTCGGCAACCCGGTGTCTGGGGTTGCCGGGATCGATCAGTCCTTCGCCACCGGCTCGGCATCCGCCTTGCCAACGATGGCTTCGATATCTTCGATCACCTGCATCGCGGCCAGCGGTCCGCCGGTGGAGGTCCAGAGCGAGCCGTCCACGGGGCCGAAGCGTTTGGCCTGGATGGCTGTCAGTTGCCGGAAAGCAGGGGTTTCCTCGGCCTGACGCATGGCCTCGACGGCCTCGCCGCTGGTCGCGAGGGTGCCGATCACCAGCCAGTCGGCGTCGAGCAGCTGCAGCGATTCCAGGCTCAGCGCCATGGAGTGCGTGTGGCCGGCATCCTGTTGGTGGGCCGGGCGGCGCAGGCCGACATCTTCGACGATGGTGCTGGCGAAGGACTCCTTGAACATGTAGGAC
This sequence comes from Stutzerimonas stutzeri, assembly GCF_013522825.1. Lineage (GTDB taxonomy): Bacteria > Pseudomonadota > Gammaproteobacteria > Pseudomonadales > Pseudomonadaceae > Stutzerimonas > Stutzerimonas stutzeri_AK. The sequence goes on along the minus strand of NZ_JAAMQZ010000014.1, from coordinate 38,788 downwards.
GGCCCCTTGGGATTCCAGCGCGCGATGCTGAAGGTCTCCCCCTGGTGATCCTTCAGGCGCTCACGCGCCTCGACGGTACGTGCTTCGTAGCCTTCGATGAAGGTCCTGGCCTGGGCATCCTGGTTCAGGATGTGGGCGGTGCGCTGGAAACTCTCCTGCCAAGGGCTTCCCCAGTTGTAGGTGACGACGGTAGGGGCGATCTCGTTGAGGATCGCCAGCTGCTCCGGTTTCACCGGGCCGGTGAGGATCAGGTCGGGCTGCAGTTCCAGCAGGGTTTCCAGGTTGGGGTTGTCGAGATCGCCGACCACCTTGATGCCGGCGGGCATCTTGTCTTCGAGATAGCGGGGAGGCGCGGCCTGACCACGACCATTGACGGTGCCGACCGGCGCCACACCGAGGGCCAGCGCGCTGTCGAGGTCGCTTTCACTGAGGGTGATGACTCGCTGCGGTTCGGCCGGAACGGTCACCGGGTTGCCCAAGGCGTCTTCCACCTGCCGGGTGTCCGCGAGTACTGGCAGTGCCAGCAGGCCGCTCAGCAGTGTCGCGGCGAGGTTTCGTAGGTTCCTGTCGATCATTGCGTTGCATCCTCTTGAACGAATTCGGGCACCTGTGCGGTGCGGGTATTGGCCGACGTGGCAGCCGCCAGCGACCGGCGCCTTGGAACGATCACCGGCGCGCCGTCACCGGGCGCAGGCAGGATGTCCACGTCGGTGTCGTAGAGGCGATCCACCAGATGTTTGGTCATGACCTGGCGTGCCGGCCCCATGGCCTGGATCTGGCCATCGGCGAGGGCGATCAGCTCGTCGCAATAACGCGCCGCGATACCCAGGTCATGGATGACGATGAGCACCGTGCGGCCTTCCTGGGTGATCCGGTGCACGGCCTCCATCACCTCGGCCTGGTGGCCGATATCCAGCGCGCTGGTAGGCTCGTCGAGCAGGATCAGGTCGGTGTTCTGCGCCAGGATCATGCCCAGCCACGCACGCTGCGCCTGGCCGCCGGAGAGCGATGAGGCCTGGCGCCGCCAGATGGCATCGAGCTGCATGGCCACCCGCGCGCGGGCCACCTGCCGCGCGTCTTCGTCGCTCCACTGGTTGAACCAGCCTTGGTGCGGATGGCGCCCGTACTGCACCAGTTGTTCGACGCGAATGCCTTCGACCATCACTGGACGCTGGGGCAGAAAGGCCAGTTGTCGGGCCAGGCTCTTCATCGAATAGCTCGACAGCGACTGCCCTTGGATGTCCACCTCTCCGCCTTGCAGCGGGAGTTGGCGCGCCAGCAGCTTGAGCAGCGTGGACTTGCCGCTGCCGTTGGGGCCGACGATGCCGATCAGCCGGCCCTTGGGCAGCGAGAAGGTGATATCCCGCAGGATGACCTTGTCCTGATAGGCAAAATGCAGATTCCGAGCGTGCAAGGCAGTCATCAGTCAGCTCCTCGTCTGTCCTTGACCAGCAGGCCGAGCAGCAGAATGCCGCCCAGCAGCCGGGTCATGATGCCGGTGGGAATTTCCTCGGGCTGGGCGAGCACCCTCACCAGGGTGTCGCTGCCCAGCAGCAGCACCGCACCGCACAGCGCCGACAGCCAGATGGGTGCGAGATTGCCGCGCGCCAGCCAGGACGCGAGGATCGGTGCGGCCATGGCGATGAACACCACCGGCCCGCCGATGGCCGTACCCAGTGAGGCGACCACGATGGCCAGGCCGAGCACACCGAGCTGTACCAGCGGCACCCGTACGCCAAGGTTTCGCGCCGTGGCATCGCCGAAGCGCAACAGTGCCAGCGGGCGGTTGAGCAACACCATCACGGGGCAGAGCACCAGCAGCACCAGCACGATGGGATTGACCGTCTGGTAGCTGACTCCGGCGAAGTGGCCCATGGTCCAGAGGTAGATGTTGCCCAGGTGGGTCAACGGCTGGGTGGCCATGGCGAAATCGCCGAGGGCGCCGAGCAGCTCGGAGAGCGCAATGCCGATGATGATGAACAGGTAGCCTTGCTCGCCGGGCCGGCGGCACAGCGTGAAGAGCGCGGCTGCCGCCAGCAGCGCACCCAGCGGGGAGGCCCACCAGGGCCAGCTGCCCAGCGTCAGGTACAGGGCGAAGCCGACCACCGCCAGTGACGCGCCCTCGTTCACGCCGATCATGTCCGGGGTGGCCAGGCGGTTGCGCACCAGGGTCTGGATCAGGCAGCCGGCCATGCCCATGGCGAAGCCCGCCACGATGGCCGCCGCGACCCGCGGCATACGGATCTTGAACACCATGATCTCGTGCAGCTTGCTGCCGTTGCCAGCGAGGGTGGCGAGCACGTCGCGCACGCCCATGTTGCCCGAGCCCAGGCTGATCGCCAGCACCACCAGCAGCGCAAGCACCACAGACAAGAGGGCGAACATCAGCCAGTTGCGGCGATGCAACAACAGGCTCATCGCGCCCAGACGCAAGGTCCAGACGCCGGTTGGGGTAACGGTCGCCATGCCTACCTCACCGCCAGTAGTGAACGGAAACCGCCGCGCAGCACGATGGCGATCAGCGCCGGCGCGCCCAGCGCGGCCAGCAGAGTACCGACCGGCAACTCGTAGGGTTGCAGCAACCAGCGTGCGAGCACGTCGGCGGCCAGCAGGAACGCCATGCCGAACAGGGTGGAGAACAGCAGTTGCCGCAGCAACGCCACCGGTTCGATCATGCGGGCGCAATAGGCGGCCAGAAAACCGACGAAACCGATGGGACCCGCGAGGGAAATCGCACAGGCGATCAGCAGCGTCGAGGCGGCCAGCACGCCCAGGCGTACCCAGGTGGTATGAATGCCCAGCGCCCGCGCCTGGCTGTCGCCCATCTGCATCAGCGTCAGCTTCCGACAGAGCAGGGCGGCCAGGACCAGGCCGAACAGTGCGACTGGTGCCACCGTAGCCAGGGCATCCAGGCTGGAGGCGGACAGCGATCCCAGGTTCCAGAACCGGAACTGCTCCAGCGCAATGCGCGTACGCAGAAGCATGAAGTTCGACAGGCCGCTGAAGATCGCACCCAGGGCAACGCCGGCGAGGATCAGCTTCAGCGGGCTGGCCTGGCCGAGCATCAGCCCGATCACCAGCACTACCAGGTTGCCCAGCAGCGCGCCGGCGCCGGACCACAGCAGATAACCCTGGGTGGACTCGACGTCGAAGAAGATCAGCCCGATCACCAGCCCCAGCACCGCACCGGCATTGACGCCGAGCAGGCCGGGTTCGGCCAGCGGGTTGCGTGTCGCGCTTTGCAGCAACGAGGCGGCGATCGCCAGGCTCGCACCGACCACCAGCGCTGCCAGGGTGCGGGGCAGACGCAGCGTATCGACCACCATGGCCAGTTTCTCGTCCGCCACGGCGAGCGGATCGCCCAGCAGATAGCCGAGCACGTCACCCGCACCGTAGACACCCGCGCCGATACTCATCGAGAGCACCAGCAACCCCAGCAGCAGGCCGCCGCCACACAGGATGACGGTCTTCTGATGGCCGGGAAGCGACTGGTCAACAGGCTGTTGAAAAACTACCTGCGTTGGCAATACTTCGTTGAAAACAGCCTCAGAATGCTCATTTAGAACGCCTAAACTGCGCTTCTTCGGCTGTTTTCGCCTCGTCTTGCCTGCCTCGCCTACGTTTTTCAACGGCCTGTTAATCGTTGCCATTGTTCATCTGTTACTACTCCGATGAAACCCGGCGGTCGAAACCACCGGGGGTTGGTGGGTCAGATGTCGTAGCTGAAGCCCACGAACAGCGTGCGGCCCATGAGGATGTTGTCGATCGACTGCGCAACCTCGTCGCGCTTCTCATTGGTCAGGTTGTTGAGCCCGCCACGGAGCGTCAGCTCGTTGGTGGCCTTGTAGCGGGCACCGACGCTGAGCGTGTGGAAGGCACCGGACTCGACTTCGGGCTGTGCGGCCGAGACATAGACGAACTGGCTGCCCGTGTACTGGTAGTCCAGGTTCAGGTCGAGGTTCGGCAGGGCGGACCAGTCTACACCGATGTTGGCCATGTGCTGCGGCGTGTTGCGCAGGGGCTCGTCGGTCTCGCGGTTCTCGGCGTCCGCATAGGTGTAGTTGGCGCGCAAGCCAATCGCATCGCTGAAAGCGTAGCGGCCTTGCAGCTCGTAGCCCCTGACACGCGCCTTGTCGACGTTGGTGTAGGTCATCACGCTCGGCATGTAACCGGCACGCCAGCTGTCGGTGTAGATCATGTCCTCGATCTCGTTATCGAAGAACATGATGCCAGCCTCGATACGCTGGTCCTGGTAGAGCGTGCCGAGCTCGTAGCTGGTGGCGGTTTCCGGCTTCAGATCGGGGTTGCCGACCAGGGTGCATCTGCCACGGCAGGCCAGCACGCCGTAGGTTTCGTCGAACTGATAGATGCTCGGTGCCTTGAAGGACTTGCCAGCGCCGCCCTTGATCACCCAGTGGTCGGTCAGGTTGTAGACACCGTAGGCGCGCGGGCTGAACTCGCCACCGAAGCTGTCGTGATCGTCCCAGCGACCGCCCAGGGTGATGTCGAGCCTGCCGATGGAGAATTCGTCCTGCAGGTAGATGGCCTTCTGATCGACTTCGGTATCCGCGCCCAGGTTCTGGTTGTGCGACAGTTCGATACGGCGGAACTCGCCACCCAGGGTGAGCAGGTGGTTGCCAAGGAAGGCGCTGACCTGGCCATCGACGGTGTGGTTCTTCTGCTGCACATCGCCCTTACTACGGTGCATGTTGGTCATGAGCTCGGAGTCGTCCATCAGGTCGACGTCTTCGTAGTAGTAGCGCAGCCGAGTGTTGAAGCCGTCCCAGTTGCCGTTGTGCGCCAGGCCCAGGGTCCAGCGATCCATTTCCTGGACGTTGGTCGGAAAGGACACGCCGGAGTTGTTCCAGATCGCCTTGCGGTCGTCGCTGCGGTAGCTCATGTCCAGATCGATGCTCTGGCGCTCGTCCAGCAGCCAGCTGAGGGTGCCAAAGGCACTGCCGTTCTGGCGTTTCTCGACCGCATCGGTGTTGGCGAAGACGGTCTGCTCGGAACCCCAGGCCGCCTGGTCGGTAGTTTCAACGATCAGGTTGCCGCGTAGCTTGTCCTCGATCAGCGCACCGCTGATGTAGCCGCTGGTCTTGTGGCTGTCGCCGGAATCCCCTTCGGTCGGGTGCTCGTAGGTATAGGCGAGGCCGGCGGCGGTTCTTTCCGTTGGCTGGCGCAGGATCACGTTGACCACGCCGCCCAGGGCATCGGCGCCATACAGCGAGGACATCGGGCCACGGATCACCTCGATGCGCTCGATGGCGGCCATGGGAATCGACGACAGGTCGAAGTCGTTGGCGTAGTTGGAGGTCAGGGCTTCGCGGGAATTCACGCGGCGACCATTGACCAGCAGCAGGGTGTAGTCCGAATCCATCCCGCGCAGCTTGATTTCCTTGCGTCCATAGGATGAAGACGGGTTGATGTGCACGCCCGGCAGATACTTCACCGCGTCGGCCAGGTTGTAGACCGGCATCTTTTCCAGCTCTTCGCGCGTCACCACCGACACACTGGCCGGTGCGCTGAGTTCGCTGTGGGCGGTCTGGGTGGCGGTGATGACTTCGTTCTTCAGTGCTACCGGATCATCCGCGAGTGCGCAGAACGGCAGAAGACTGGCCAGGATGGTCAGGGATAGGTGACGAGGACGGCTGATTCCTCGGTTTCTTGCGATTGGCATAGCATGCTCCGTTGCTGCTTGATGTTGTTTGAAACGGACTGATCACGAATCCCCGGCAGGTTCATCCCGCCTGTTGTTCTGTCATCTCCTGGTGGCTGGCATCGCGCTGGCGCAGGCCATGCAGCAGGTAGAGGACGCCCAGACCAGCCACCAGCCCGACGAGCGCGTAGAAGCCGGCCAGGTGCTCGAAGCCGATCAACTGATGCTGCGCGCCGGACGTCAGGTAGAGCGCGGAGCAGAGGCTGCCGATCCCGGCGGCGACATTCGAAACCGTGCCCTGGAACGCCATGAAGGCCGCGCGCTGATGCGGTTGCGGAATGCCGGCTGCGATGGTCATGGTGCTGTTGCTGCGCACGGCGCTCAGCGCCATGAACGCCGTGAAGATGATGTAGAGCGAGACGCCCGGCGACATTGCGAAACCCAGCGCGGTGACCAGGGCGAGGCCGCCGCTGCTGACCAGCACGACCGTCACCGCGCCACCGCGATCGATCCAGCCGCCACCGAGGCGCATCGCCGCGAGGCTGGCAAGACCGCCGAGGAAATAGAGCAGGCCCAGGCTGCTGCGCGGGAAGTCCAGATTGAACTGGAAGTAGTTGGCGAAATGCGGCACCAGCAGGAAATGGCCGAACATCTGCAGCGCGGTGATGGCCAGGGCTGCCAGGCACAAACGCGAGGAAAGCAGCGGCAGGATCGAGCCGCGTGGCCGCTTGGCAGCAGGCGGCGAGGGCAGAAGCAACTGGCACAGCAATGCCAGCAGCAGTCCGGCGCCACCCAGAATCAGGAATGGCGATGTCCAGCCCCAGCGGGCCGCGCTTTCCAGCGACAGGGGAATGATCAGGATGGCCGCCAGCGAAAAGCCCATGCCGACGTAGGCAAGCTGCCTGCCGCGCTGCGCAGGCGGAATCATGTCCAGCATGGCGGCCATCAGCACCGCGCCCATCGGGCCTGCCAGCAAGCCCGACAGAATGAACAGGGCGATGAGCTGATTGGCGTGGGTGGCCAGCGCGCAACAGAGCAGAAGGACGAAGCGAAGCGCCAGCAGGGTAACCAGCGCGCGCTTGCGGTCGAAGCGATCCAGCCAGGGTGCGGCTACAACCGCACTCAAGGCGGCGGCGATGGTCGCGCCGCCGCTGATGTAACCCACATGGCTGGCTTCCATGCCGAGGTGGCGAACGAGGTCCGGTCCCAGCGGCATGACCATCATCAGCGACCCCAATGACAGCATGTTGACCAGCATCGCCAAGTGGACAGCGATTCTTGACTGTTCAGCAACGTTCATAGGGCGGCACGCTCGGTAGAGAGGCGGGCAGCATCCTAATTGATTGCTAATGCTATATCAAATACAAATCATTATCATTGGTGGTGAATTGTCTGTTGAACAGATGCGACGTGACATCAGCCCAGTGTCATCAGGCTGGCATTGCCGCCCGCTGCGGCGGTGTTGATGCTCAGGGCGCGCTCGATCAGCAGGCGTTCCAGCGGGATATCGGTTTCGCCAGGGGCCAGCCCCTGCACGCCGACGATAGGCCCGCTGCGCGTTGACAGCTGTTGGCTGAGGTCGCGTAGCTGGTCGGCATCGCCATGGTGCAGCACGCTATCGAAACGCACCTCATCGCGGCTCCAGTCGGCGACGAGCCGGATGCGCGCTTGGACTTCCTGCGGCAGTCGCTCGATCAGGCTGCGAACGGGCGGAGTGTCCGGCAGCACCGCCTGACTGCCGATGGCCAGCACGGCTGCCAGTTGGGTCAGCAGGTCCTGCCCGGTTTCGGCCAGGCACAGCACATATTCACGCGGCAGCAGGCTGTAGCTGTTGCGTTCGCCGGTGGGGCCGTTGAGCAGCCGGGTGCTGCCGCTCTGGGATTGTTCGCGATAGCCCTCGCAGAGTTCGGCCAGTTCATGCATACCGTTGTCCTGCGCCCACTGTTTGAACAGCCGGGCGGCGCTTTCCTGTTCTTCGTCTCGGTGGATCTCCGGCGCCGTCTGCGTGCCGCCGAAGTCCAACGCCCGGCGCAGCGCGTCATCGGGCCTGACCGAGAGCAGCCGATACAGATACAGCGGACCGCCCGCCTTGGGTCCGGTGCCGGACAGGCCCTCGCCGCCGAAAGGCTGTACGCCGACCACCGCGCCGACGATGTTGCGGTTGACGTAGAGATTGCCGACCCTGGCGCGCTCGACGACCCTGGCAATCGTCTCGTCGATGCGGGTATGCACTCCCAAGGTCAGGCCGTAGCCGGCGGCATTGATCTGGTCGAGCAGGGCATCCAGCTCGGCGCGCCGGTAGCGCAGCACGTGCAGCACCGGGCCGAACACTTCCTGCTGCAACTCATCGAGGCGTTCCAGTTCGATCAGCGTTGGCATCACGAAGGTGCCGTGGGCACACTCGTCTGCATCGACACGGGCCATCTGCTGAACCGTCCGGCCCTTGTCGCGCATGGCCTGCAGATGCTTTTCGATAGCGTCGCGGGCTTCGCTATCGATCACCGGGCCGACATCCACCGACAGCCGCTGCGGGTTGCCCATGCGCGCTTCGGCCATGGCGCCCTTGAGCATGGCGATGATGCGCTCGGCCACCTCTTCCTGCAGGTAGAGTACGCGCAGCGCCGAGCAGCGCTGCCCGGCGCTGTCGAAGGCCGAGGCCATGACGTCCATGACCACCTGTTCGGCCAGCGCCGAGGAGTCGACGATCATCGCGTTCTGTCCGCCGGTTTCGGCGATCAGCGGAATGCTCCGGCCACGGGCGTCCAGGCGTCCGGCGATACTGCGTTGCAGGATCGAGGCGACGGCGGTGGAGCCGGTGAACATCACGCCGCGTACCCGCTCATCCGCCACCAGCCGTGCGCCGACGGTTTCGCCACGGCCTGGCAACAGCTGCAGCGCCCCTCTGGGAATCCCGGCTTCATGGAGGATCTGCACGCCCAGCGTGGCGATCAGCGGGGTCTGCTCGGCAGGCTTGGCCAATACCGTATTGCCCGCGCCAAGGGCGGCGCAGACCTGGCCGGTGAATATCGCCAGCGGGAAATTCCAGGGGCTGATGCACACCACAGGCCCGAGCGGCAGGTGCGTTTCGTTGTCGAAATTGCTGCGTACCTCGGCGCCATAGAAGCGCAGGAAGTCCACCGCTTCGCGCACTTCGGCGATGGCGTTGACGAAGGATTTCCCGGCTTCGCGAACCAGCACGCCGAGCAGTTCCTGCATACGGCTTTCCATCAGCTCAGCGGCCCGTTCCAGTGCGGCGGCGCGTTCGGTTGGCGGGGTTGCCTGCCAGCTTGCCGCGGTTTCCTGGGCGCAGCGCAGGGCGTTGTCCACGTCTTCCTCGGTTGCTTCCTGCACCAGGCCCACCGGGTCACGGTGGTTGGCCGGGTTGAGCAGTGGTTCGGCGACCGCTGTCGTGGCGGTCGCGCAACCCAGCAGGGGTGCTGCGCTGTAAAGCCGATGCGCGCTGGCGAGCAGGGCGGAGGACAGTGAAGCCAGGCGCTGTTCGCTGGACAGGTCGATGCCGCAGGAGTTGAGCCGTGCATCCCCGTAGAGATTGCGCGGCAGTGGAATGCGCGGATGCGGCAGGCCGAGCGTGCCTTCTTCTGCCAGCAACTGTTCGACCGTGCGCACCGGGTCGGCCACCAGTTCCTCCAGCGCGATGCTCGTGTCGGCGATGCGGTTGACGAATGAGGTGTTGGCGCCGTTTTCCAGCAACCGGCGCACCAGGTAGGCCAGCAGGGTTTCATGGCTGCCCACCGGCGCGTAGATGCGGCAAGGGCGATCGAGACGGCCATCGCCCTTGCCCACCACCTGCTCGTAGAGGGGTTCGCCCATGCCGTGCAGGCACTGGAATTCATACTGACCGGCATAGTAGTTCGGCCCGGCGAGCTGGTAGACCGCCGCCAGGGTGTGGGCGTTGTGCGTGGCGAACTGCGGGTAGATCGCCTCTGGCGCGGCCAGCAGTTTGCGTGCGCAGGCGAGAAAGGACACATCGGTATAGGCCTTGCGGGTGTAGACCGGATACCCCTCCAGCCCGTTGACCTGCGCCAGCTTGATTTCGCTGTCCCAGTAGGCGCCCTTGACCAGCCGGATCATCAGCCGGTGCCGGCTGCGCCTGGCCAGGTCGATCAGGTAGTCGACCACATGCGGGCAGCGCTTCTGGTAGGCCTGGATGACGAAACCGATGCCGTTCCAGTCCGCTAGCGAAGGCTCGAAGCACAGGCGTTCGAGCAGGTCCAGCGACAGTTCGAGGCGATCGGCTTCCTCGGCGTCGATATTGATGCCGATGTCGTACTGCCGGGCCAGTTGCGTCAGTGACAGCAATGTCGGGTAAAGCTCGTCCATCACCCGCTCGTATTGCGCTCGGCTGTAGCGCGGGTGCAGGGCCGAGAGCTTGATCGAGATGCCCGGCCCTTCATAAATGCCGCGCCCGTGCGAGGCCTTGCCGATGGCGTGGATCGCCTGCTCGTAGGCGGCGAGATAGCGGCGCGCATCCCCGGCGGTCAGCGCGGCTTCGCCAAGCATGTCGTAGGAATAGCGAAAGCCCCTGGCTTCCATGGTCTGGGCATTGGCCAGCGCCTCGCCGATGGTCTCGCCGGTGACGAACTGCTCGCCCATCAGCCGCATCGCCATATCCACGCCCTTGCGGATCAGCGGCTCGCCGCCTTTGCCGATCAGCCGGTTGAGCGAAGAGGTGAGGCCCGTCTCGTTGTGGGTGGCCACCAGCCGGCCGGTCAGCATCAGCCCCCAGGTCGCCGCATTGACGAATACCGACTGGCTGTTGCCCAGGTGCGGCTGCCAGTTGCCGGTGCTGATCTTGTCGCGGATCAGTGCATCGCGCGTGCCCTTGTCCGGCACCCGCAGCAGGGCTTCGGCCAGGCACATCAGCGCCACGCCTTCCTGAGAGGACAGCGAAAATTCCTGCAGCAACCCCTGTACCAGCCCCTGGCGACCGCCGGCGTTTTTTCGGTTGCGCAGCTTGCCGGCGATGCGCATGGCAAGCTCGTGCGCTGCGGTGGCCTTGTCCGGCGCAAGCCGCGCCTGCTCCAGCAGTATCGGCACGGCTTCAGATTCGGGGCGGCGGTAGGCGGCGGTGATGGCAGAACGCAGCACCGACTGCGGCAGGATGGATTCGGCGAATTCGAGAAATGGCAGGCTGGCCGGCTCGATGTTCAGGTCCGCTTCCTGCTCGATAGTGCCCGCGCGGCTGCTCTCGCCTATCTGGCCTGTGCTATCGAGTTGTTCGAGGAAGTCGAAGATGGCCTGCCGGACCAGCCACTGCGGTGTGCGATCGAGCCGGTGTGCGGCTGCGGCGAGTCGCTCGCGGGTCGCGTCATCGAGCCTGATGCCGAGCGTGGGGGTGGTCATGGCGGCTGCCCTCTGTGGTTCTCTGACAGAGCTTAGACCTTCTTGGGCGAAACATTCGGATCGCCTGTAAACACCGTGCCAGACACATTAATGAAATGAAAATGTGTTTGCGCATATGTACACGGTGACTACGCTGACCTTGTACGAGGCTGATAACAACAAGAGGGGCTCGCCATGCTCAACAACCGGAATACTCGGGTCGTTGCAATGGAACTGTGGCGCTTTTGTGCACATTGCCTTGCCGCCATCGTGGTGGCGGGGGCAGTGTTGATTGGCTTTGTCGTGTCCTGGCCGTTGGCGCTGAAGGTCGGTGTGCTGCCGCTGCTGGCGTTGCTGGTGGCCGATACGCTGATCAGGCGCCACGCGATGATCCCTTCTGACAAGCGCGGGTAGCGCTCTTGCCAGCGGCGACGGAAGGCCGCTGGCAATGCTCCGATCCTCCCCTGGTATCACTCCTGCTCCTGCCTGAAACAGCCGCGACAGTCCAAACCATTCCAGCGCCTGCGGATTCGATCTGTCGGGTAGCATCCAGGCGCCCGGCTCGGGCAGTATAGCGCCGCCGCCCGGCCACTCCGGTGGGCGTGGCACGATCCTCCCAACACAAGGCAGAGAAATACGCATGACAGAGCAGGCGTTGTTACTGGTCAATCTGGGTTCGCCAGCGTCCACCGAGGTGGCCGATGTACGGCGTTATCTCAACCAGTTTCTGATGGACCCCTATGTCGTCGATCTGCCGTGGCCGCTGCGTCGTCTGCTGGTGTCGCTGATTCTCGTCAGGCGTCCGCAACAGTCGGCCCACGCCTATGCCTCGATCTGGTGGCCGGAGGGATCGCCGCTGGTGGTGCTCAGCCAGCGCCTGAGCGAAGCAGTGCGTCCGTACTGGAAGGAAGGCCCGGTGGAGTTGGCGATGCGTTATGGCGAGCCGTCCATCGAGCGTGCGCTGGTCAAACTGGCGGGGCAGGGCATTCGTCAGGTGACCTTTGCGCCGCTGTATCCGCAGTTTGCCGACAGCACCACGAAAACCGCTGTCGAAGAGGCACGGCGGGTCATTCGTGACAGGGGGCTCGATATCGAACTCTCGATCCTGCAGCCCTTCTACGATCAGCCGGAATACCTCGACGCCCTGGTCGATAGCATCAGACCTTATCTGGAGCAGGATTTCGATCACCTGCTGCTGAGCTTCCACGGCCTGCCCGAGCGTCATTTGCACAAGACCGATCCGAGCGGCGCGCATTGCCTGAAAAGCGATGATTGCTGCCAGCGTGCCGAAGGTGCGGTGCTTGCCAGTTGCTACCGTGCCCAGTGCCTGCAGAGTGGTGCTGCCTTCGCGAAACGTGCCGGATTGCGCCCGGACCAGTGGTCCGTGAGCTTCCAGTCCCGTCTGGGGCGCGCCAAGTGGATCGAGCCCTATACCGAAGCCCGTCTGGATGAGCTGGCGGCGCAGGGTGTGAAGAAGCTGCTGGTGATGTGCCCGGCCTTCGTCGCCGACTGCATCGAGACACTGGAGGAAATCGGCGACCGTGGCCGCGAGCAATTCGTGGCTGCCGGTGGTGAGGAGCTGCAACTGGTTCCCTGCCTGAATACTCATGAAAGCTGGGTACAGGCGCTGGTGACACTGTGCCGCCGGGCGCCGCGGGCGCTGTAGGTCGGGGTACGCTCCACCGACCTGGCGAGCGGGAGCAAGGTCGTTCGCCGAGGGGTGTCTCCACCCTATATTGTCGGCTTGCTGCGGAACCCCGGATTACGCCTTCGGCTAATCCAGGCTACGGACCGCTCATTCCGTAGGGTCGAATGCATTCATCCAAGGCCGAACAAGTTCGGCCCTACGTTCGCGCTTACCGTAGGGCCGAATTTATTCGGCCAAGGGCGAACAAGTTCGGCCTTATGCTCGGGCTTCAACAAGGCCCATCCAAGGACCGAACAACGTCCGGCCTACGAGCAGACCTCTGATTGCTGTTGCTCGTCTTCCAGTTCCAGCCGCTGCTGCATGTTGTCCTGCATGGAGGCGTCATAGAAGCGCAGCGCATTCTTGCCGTTGTTCTTGGCTTCGTACATCGACAGGTCGGCGCGCTTCATCAGCTCGTCGGGGCTGACGCCCACACCGCAGAACAGCGCAATGCCGATGCTGCCGCTGCTGTGGAGCATTTCCCCCTCCAGGGGGTAGGGCGTGGCCAGGGTCGCCAGCAGCTTGTCGCCGATCTGCCGGGCCTGTTCGGCGGCTCTTTCGGGCTGGCTGTCGAGTTCTTCGAGCATCACCACGAACTCGTCACCGCCCAGGCGCGCCACGGTGTCGCTACCACGCACGCCGGTGCGCAGGCGCTGGGCGGCCTGTTGCAGAAAGAGGTCGCCGACCGGGTGGCCGTAGGCATCGTTGATGTTCTTGAAATTGTCCAGATCGATGAACATCAGGGCGCCGTGGCAGCCTCTGCGCGCGCTGCTCGTCAGCGCCTGCTGCAGGCGGTCGAGCAGCAGGCGCCGGTTGGGCAGGCCGGTCAGCAGGTCGTAGAAGGCCAGGTGATGAATGCGTTCTTCTGCCGTCTTGCGCTCGGTGATGTCGCGCAGGATGGCAACCACCGCGCGCTTGCCGTCGGGCGGTGTTTCGAGGCGTTGTGCGTGAACATCGTAGAATTTCAGGCCTTCCTCGGTCTGGTAGGGGAATTCCAGTGTCAGCGGCGTATTGCTGGTCAGCGCCTGCTCGATGAGGCTCATGAAGCGCTCCGTATCCTCCTGGCGCAACGCCTGATGCATGCTCTGGCCCGTCAGCGCCTGGCAGCCGGCAAATGGCGGGCTGCTGTCGGACGAGACGATTTCCATATACTGACCGTCTTCATCGATGACCAGCAGCAGGTCCGGAATGGCACGGGTGATCGCACTCAGGCGCGCTTCGCTGGCCAGCAGGGCCTGCTCGGCGCGGTGGTGGCGCGAGAGGTCATCGAGCAGCAGGCCGACCATCACTGTCGCCAGCGGCATGATCAGCAGCGTTGGCAGGGCCAGCTCCCCGATGCTCAGGGAGGCCACCGAAGGCAATGCGAGCATGGAGATCAGCGCGGAGGCATGCAGAATGAGTCCCAGGCCCAGCAATGGCCAGAAGCCGATCTTCCACAGGCCGCGCTTGTGGCCAAGACGAAAGCCAAGACCCAACAGTACCGGCATGGCGATATTGAACAGGCCGATGTAGCTTCCCGCTCCACCCAGCCACAGCCGGTAGCCTCCGGCCATGACGGCGGCGATCGCTGCCGTCAGCGGCCCGCCAAAGAGACTGGCCATGCTCAACACCGCCGCGCGGCTGTCATAGATGACGCCCGGCTGCAGCGTGAAGGGCACCATCATGCCGACCACGCAGACGCCACCGAACCAGAGGCCAGTTAGGGTATTGGTAGCCGTGGGATGTCTGTTGGCCCTGTGATGCAGGGTAAAGCCGAGCAGCCAGCACAGCGCAAGGAGAAGGGCAGCATTCTGCAGAAGCGTCAGGGTCATCACGGCACCTCGGATTGACTGACTGGCTTTGTGCTACGAGCTTACCTGATGGTCCATGCCGAGGCATCCGTCAGCGCAGATGGTTTGCAACGGCCTGCTGAGCCAATACTTTGGCACCATTGTGTCGAACACGGCTTGGCGCGATCCTGCCCGGACCTCTGCCGGAGCCGCCACAGCCCATGCCTCTGCAAACCGATTCTGTCCAGCGTCCACCGCAGATCAGCCTGCCCAATGGCCTGCGTGTACGCCTGCTGTGCCTGCCCGAGGGGGCGCAGGCTGCCGCGTTTGTCCGCGTGCATGCCGGCGCCCACGATGCGCCTGCGGCCTATCCGGGGCTGGCGCATTTTCTTGAACACCTGCTGTTTCTCGGTAGCCGGCACTATCCCGTCGAACAGAGCCTGATGCCTTTCGTCCAGGCCTGTGGCGGGCAACTGAATGCCTCGACCCGCGAGCGCCACACCGACTATTTCTTCCAGGTGCCCGCCGACCGGCTCGAAGAAGGCCTGTCGCGCCTGCTGGACATGCTTGCCCGACCGCTGCTCGACCCTGCCGCGCAACAGCGTGAACGCGAGGTGCTGCATGCCGAATACCGGGCGCGCGCCGAGGATGCCGAAACCCTGTGCGATGCGGCGCTGGGGCAGGTACTCGGCAGTGGCCATCCGTTCAGTGCCTTTCACGCTGGCAACCGCGAAACACTGCCCGTCGAGGATGAGCACTTCCAGCAGGCGCTGCTTGGCTATCATCGGCGCTTTTACCGCACGGGGCAGATCGAACTGCTGTTGGCCGGCCCGCATGCGCACGCCGAACTGATGCGGTTGGCGCGGCTGGCTGATGGTTCGCTTGCCTCCGGCCCCTTCATTCGGCGTGATGCGCCGCCCTTGCAAAATCCGCGCGAGGCCTGGCTGCGCCTGCAACTGGACAAGGCTGCGCCGCGCCTGCTGCTGGGGTTCGCCCTCGACGGGATGTCCGCGCATGGCCTGTCGGCGCTGGATCATCTGTCCAGCTGGATCGCATCCGAAGCGCCGGAGAGCCTGCTGTCGCGCCTGCGCGACCAAGGGTTATGCCAGTTGCTGAAGCTGCGTGTGCCGTACTGGTATGCGGGGCAGGGCGTAATGGTGATCGAGGCGACGCTGACTGAGCAGGGCCTTGCGCGGCGGGCGCAGGTCGTCGATGCATTGTTCGATTGGTTGCGCTTCTTTTCCAGTGAAGCCCGCTGGCAGGCCTGTCGCGAGGAATATCTGCGCGTGCTTCGGCGCGGCTTGCAGGTAGCCGAGCCCCTGGCGCGGCTGAGGCACTGGGTCGAGCCACTGGCCTGGAGCGATGGCAGCGACGAGGCGGCAGTCCGCCAGGCGCTGGGGAGCGTGCTCGAACAGGTGCTCGCTGCGCAACCGGTTGTACTGACCACAGACACGAGCCATCGTGAACCCATCGAAACCGCTGGTTTTCCGCTACGCCTGAGATTCGAAACGCCAGAGCGAGCAACCTCCATCGCCTGGCATTGGCGGCAGCCGCAGGCCAATTCCTGGCTGCAAGCCGGCCTGCGAGGCAAAGCAGACGCACTCGAACCGGCCCTGCACTGGCTCGGCCCGGAGGATGCACACGGGCGTGCAGCGCTGTATCTGCGCTGGCGATTCATGCCCAGCACGATTTCGGCGGGATACTGGCAGGCGCTTCGGCACGCCTTGCAATCGCGGGTCTGGGCGGCGCGGCAAGCCGGCGTCGAGCTGCGTTTCGAGGATCTGGGACATGGCTGGCTGCTGAGTCTGTACGGCATTGCCGAAGCCATTCCGCTGATTCTGAAAGACCTGGCCGCATTGCTGGCCAAGCCGCCGCAAACTTCTCTCGCCCAAGGGCCGCAACTGGCCGAGCGTGCCTTCAGGCTGGGCGGCGATGAATTGCCGATTCGCCAGCTGCTGACATTGCTGCCGCGCTTGCTCGCCGAGGCGACACCCAGAACCGAGCAGGCTTCGCTGGAGCAGACCGGGCTGAGGCAACATTGGCAGGGCGCCCGATGGCAGGGGCTGGCTCTGGGTTTCGCAGCAGATCTCAGTGGCCCGCTACAAGCGGCGATTGCTGCGTTGCCCGGACAAGCCATGTCGGCACAGCCTGAGTTGACGACCAGTCCGGATGCCCATCACTGGCACAGGCTCGGTTCGCAAGAGAACCGAGGCGAGACAGCTCTGCTGCTGTTCTGTCCGTTGCCAGCAAATGCTGACTGCGAGGTCGAGGCCAGTTGGCGAGTGCTGGGGCGCCTGCTTGAACGCGCCTTTTTCCGTCGTCTGCGCAGTGAATTGCAACTGGGCTATGCCGTTTTCAGTCGTTTCGCCTCATTCGCTGGCCAGGGTGGGATGCTCTTCGCCGTGCAGTCGCCAACGGCTTCGGCAGTGGAGATTCTCGGACATATCGAGGTCTTTCTAGAGGATCTCGCCGCGCAACTGGCGAGTCAGGCTGTGCAGATCGAAGAGACCGCGCGTGAACTGTCCCTGCGCCATGTGGCCGGCACGGCTGACCTGCGTGCCTGTGCCGAGCAGCTCGGACAAGCCTGGCTGGCGGGTCACGAAGATGAACATCCGGCACGGGTGGCGCAAGTCATGGCCAACCTGAGCGCAGCGCAGGTGCTGGCGGCGCTGGACTCTGTGCGCCATGGCGCTGGCGGCCGGCGGGTTCTGGCCAATGCAGCCGCCCCGGATGCACACTGGTCCTGAACCTGACAGGTTGAATCACCTGCTAAAGCGCTACGGCTTACTACCTAAGCGCTGCTTCCTCCGGCTCTGCTCGTGCCTGCTTGCAGCTCAAGCCCCCGTCTACAGCCAAAGTACTAGCCATACGCCGCTATGGCAGCGTATGGCTCATCCGTGGTGCTTTCGATAATCCGCCTCGACACGACTGCCCGTCGTCACATCAAGCGGAGAGCGCCATGCACAACAAGAAAAAAACCTTTACCCGAATTCTGCCCCTGGCTCTGTCCAGCGCGATCGCCATGGGGCTGAGCCAGTCAGCCATGGCCGCAATCGTGCTGTACGACGATCAGGAAGGCACCACCTTCTCCACCGATGGTTACTTCAACACCTTCTACGTCCACAGCAAGGTGGACCGTGCCGGTGAGCAGTTCGACCGCAACCAGTCGCGCGTCAAGATGGGCTTCCTGCCCAACTACATCGGCTTCAACTTCAGCAAGCAGGTCGGCGATCTCAAGCTCGGTGGCCGTTCCTCGTTCTGGGTAACCATCAACGACAGTGAAAGCAATGGCACCGAAAGCGGCATCGACGTCCGCCAGTTCTACGCCACCGTCGCCAATGACGAGTGGGGTGAAGTGCTCTTCGGTAAGGACTTCGGCCTGTTCGCCCGCTCCAACATCCTGCTCGACGAGATGCTCACCGGCTATGGCCAGGTCAGCGACACCCTTGGCTTGGTGGATGGTGGCGGCGTTTCCTTCGGCAACATTGGTACCGGCTACCCCTATCCCTTCCCGGCAGCACAGGTCACTTATCGCTCGCCGGTCATGAGCGGCCTGCGTGTTGCTGTCGGCATCATGGACCCGGTGGATACCACCAGCGATACGAGCGCAGCCCTGAACAAGGCGTATCAGGACACGCCGCGCTTCGAGACCGAAATCACCTATCAGTTCGAGGCAGGCGGTGCGCAGTTCTACACCTGGCTCGGCGGCATGCAGCAGAGCTCGGACAACACCGACAGCAGCGTGCGTGACGTAGACTCCAAGGGCATCAGCTACGGCGTGCAGGCGAAGATGGGTGATCTGTCGGTGACCGCTTCCGGCTTCCAGGCCGAAGGCATCAACCCCTTCTTCACCAACAACCTCGGCGAGGCGCTGCTGCGCGAAGTAGATAGCGACGGTTACCTGCTCCAAGGCTCCTACCGTTTTGGCAAGAACCGCGTGGCGCTGTCCTACGGCAAGACAGAGGATGATGGCAACGGCCTGGGTACGGCTGCCGACTTCGAAACCCGTGGTATCGCGCTGTTCCACAGCATCAACGACAACCTGACGCTGGTGGCCGAGCTCAACGAGCTGGAAGTCCGTGGGCGTAATACCGCCGCACTGGACGAAGACACCCGCACCTTTGCCGTAGGTGCTGCGCTGAGCTTCTAACCCGCGCGCAACAGGGCACGGCTGGAATCCGAACCGTAGGTCGCTCCATCCGTTGCATCGCAGTGGCCCGTGCGCTGAGCGCACACCACGCCCTGGGCACAGTGGTCAACACTGAGCCGCATCACAGAAGGCCGGTATTCCTCGGAATGCCGGCCTTTTCGTCTGCGCCATGCGCGATTTCGTCGCGTTACGACCTTGGCAGGCTGTCACCGGTACTCAAGTAGCATTTGCCTGCTCCGTGCCCTGACCAAAAATGAGAGCTGTCAGGTAGTTTTTCAATGGCCTGCTATCCGATTCAGGTGGTACGGGAGTGCGGTGCGTGATCGAACAAAGAGCCGAGGTGATACGCACGGCGATGTCGGAGGCAAGGGATGCTGAAACCGTGGCCCAGGATCTGGCCCGCCAGCTGATTCATCCCCATCTTGGTTTCGTGCTGTTCTTCTGTTCAGCCGAGTACGACCTGCCGGCCCTGGGCGATGCGCTGCAACAGTATTTCGGCGGTGTGCGCCTGGTGGGCTGCACCTCGGCGGGGGAGATCACCGCCCAGGGCTACAACCGTAGCTGCGTGACGGCGGTTGGCTTCGATCACCGCAGCTTTTCCATTTCCAGCGAGCTGATCGTCGAGATGGACCGCTTCAGCCTGATCGATGCCCAGCAATTGGTCGAACGCCTTGGCAGCGATTGCCGCAGCAACTCGCTGGCACCGATCAAGGATCACAGTTTCGCCCTGACCCTGCTCGATGGCCTGTCCAGCCGCGAGGAAATCGTTCTCTCGGCACTCAGCGCCGCGTTCGGCAGCATTCCGCATTTCGGCGGGTCGGCCGGTGACGACAACCACCTGAACGACACCTACGTCTATTACGAGGGCAAGTTCCGCAGCGGCGCGGCCATCGTGGTGCTGATCAATACCTGGCTGGATTTCGAAGTATTCACCACTCATCACATGCTGCCGCGCAGCGAAAAGCTGGTGGTGACGATGGCCGACAGCAATGCCCGGCGGGTCTATGAGCTGAACGCCGAGCCCGCCGCCGAGGAATACGCCCGACTGATCGGGGTGAACGTCAGCGATCTCAACCATGCCTTGTTCGCTGCCCACCCGCTGGCCGTGCGCATCAATGAACAGTACTACGTGCGCTCCATCCAGAAGGTCAACGAAGACCTGAGCCTGACCTTCTATTGCGCGGTGGAGAACGGCATCGTGCTGACCGCCATGCGTCCCGGTCCCTTGATGCCCAACCTTGAGATGTTGTTCGAACGCCTCGAACAGCGGCTTGGCGAAACCTTGCTGACCATAGGTTGCGACTGCTTTCTGCGACGGATGGAAATCGAGGGCAACGGCACCACGGAGCAGACGTCCGCCTTTCTCCGACGCCAGAAGGTGATCGGCTTCAACACCTACGGAGAACAGTTCAATGGCATGCACATCAATCAGACCTTCACCGGGGTCGCCATTGGCCGTCCCGGAGGACGAGGCGGTCGCTGAGCTGTCGAACCGACTGACCGAGCTCGAACGTGAGAACGCCAAGCTGCACCGGATCAATGCGGCACTGATCGAACGTATCGAATCCAGCAGTTCCGGGCGTGATGCCTCCTATGCGGCGTTTCAGCATTCGGTGGAGCTGGCCGAGCAGGTGCGCGAGCGCACCGATGCGCTGAACCAGGCGATGGCCGAGCTGAAGGCCAGCAACCGCCTGCTCAGCGATGCCCGGTTGCGTGCGGAAACCGCGCACCAGCATCTGGTTGACGCCATCGAGAGCATTTCCGATGCCTTCGTGCTGTTCGACAACGATCAGCGCATCGTCCTCTTCAATCGACGCTTCAAATCGCTCTGGAGCCGCACCGGCGCCCGCATCAATGGCGGCACCCGGCTGTCGGACATGCGTCGCCTGGCCGACAGCAGTGGACTGATCGCCGAGGAGCACCGCGGCAAGGGCAACGAGCCCACAGTCTACCGCCTGCATAACGGGCGCTGGGTGCAGGTCAGCGAGCGCCCGACCCGCGAGGGCGGGCTGGTGATGCTTTATACCGACATCACCGAGGTCAAGATCAGCGAAACCATGCGCCGCGAACAGGCCTTGGCGCAGAAGTCGCGGCTGCTGCAGCGCGCCGTGGACAACCTGTCCCAGGGAGTCGCGATGATCAGCGCCGATGGCAGCTTGGAGTTGTGGAATCGCCGCTTTCTGGAACTCTGCGGGCTGGCGCCGATCGAGGCGCACCGACCCTTCGAGGAGGTCATGGCCGAGAGCGAACTCAAACTGCTGACGCCCAACACAAGGGGTGCCAGCGGCCAGCCACTGAGCGAACTGGAACAGCACCTGTTCGATGGCCGTACCCTGGAAATCCGCACCCATCCGCTGCCCACCGGCGGCTTCGTCAACACCTTTACCGACATTACCGAGCGCTACCGGCATGCCGAGGCGCTGCGCGAGAGCGAGCGCTGGATACGCCTGATCACCGACCATGTGCCGGCGCTGATCGCCTATGTCTCGGCGGACCTGACCTACGCCTTCACCAACAAGGTCTATGAGGAATGGTATCGCTGGCCCAGGGACGGCATGCTCGGGCAGTGCCTGCGCGAGATCCACAGCGGGGAGCATTGGCAGCAGCTTGAACCCTATATCGAGCGTGCGCTGTCCGGTGAAAACATCAGCTTCGAGATGGCCGAGCCCAACCATGCCGGCCAGCAGCGCTACATGCTGCGCTCCTATGTACCCAATCGCCTGGCCAGTGGTGAGGTGGCCGGCATCTTCGTGCTGATCCAGGACATCACCGACCGTCGCCGCACCGCTGAGGCGCTGCATCAGGCCTACCAGAATCTCGAACAGCGGGTGCGGGAACGAACCGCCGAGCTCACCAGCCTGAACGAGCAGCTGCTGTGCGAAATCGACGAGCGCGCACATGCCGAAGCCCGCCTGCGCGAAGCCAAGCGCGAAGCGGAGCTGGCCAACCTGTCCAAGACCAAGTTCCTCGCGGCGGTCAGTCACGACCTGCTGCAGCCGCTCAATGCGGCGCGGCTGTTCACCAGCGCGCTGCTGGAACAACCAGCGGCACCGAACGGGGGGCTGATTCGCAATATCAGCAACTCGCTGGAGGACGTGGAAAACCTGCTCGGCACATTGGTGGATATTTCCAAACTCGATGCCGGCGTGATCAAGCCTGATATCGCCTCGTTCGCTGTCAGTGAGTTGCTGGAAAACCTGGCCGTTGAATTCCGGCAGATTGCCGGCAGTGAACAGTTGCGGCTGGACTACATTCCCAGCTCGGCCCTGGTGCGCAGCGATATCCAGTTGCTGGCGCGGATCCTGCGCAACCTGCTGACCAATGCCATTCGCTACACCCCCACGGGGCGCGTGCTGCTGGGTTGTCGGCGGCGGCGTCAGAGCCTGTCCATCGAAGTCTGGGACACGGGTGTGGGCATCGCCGAGGACAAGCTGGAGGAGGTGTTTCAGGAATTCAAACGCGGGGATGCGGTGCAGCCCAACCAGGATCGCGGGCTCGGACTGGGCCTGGCCATCGTGGAAAAGATCGCGCGCATGCTTGGCCATCGGATCATGGTGCGCTCGCAGCCGGGGCGCGGTTCGGTATTCGCTGTCGAGGTGCCGCTGGCCCGGCGTGCGTCAAAGGTTCGTGCGGAGCCAACCACCACCGAGCTGGTGCTGGAACGGTTGAACGGTGCGCGGGTCTGGGTGCTCGACAACGACGCAGCCATCTGCGCTGGCATGCGCACTCTGCTCGAAGGCTGGGGCTGTGTGGTGACCACCGCGCTTTCGGAGGAAGACCTGGCGCGGCAGGTGGACAACTTCCACGCCGATGCCGACCTGATCATTGCCGACTATCATCTGGACAACGGCTGCAACGGCCTGGACGTGGTCACCACGGTCAACGAGCGCCGCGCCAGCTCACTACCGGTGCTGCTGATCACCGCCAACTACAGCAACGACCTCAAACTGCAGGTTCGGGAGCTGGGGCACATGCTGATGCACAAACCGATCCGCCCGATGAAGCTGAAAACCGCCATGTGTCATATGCTCGAGCATGGTCAGGTGGGGTGAGAAAGCCATTCGCGGTGCGAGCTGTGACCCGACCTACAACAACGCAGAGCCCGCTTTGGGCTTTGTAGGTCGGATTAGCCGAAGGCGTAATCCGACGAGGCGGCGCGTAACCCGGCGAATAACCCCGACCCCGCTCGTCGGGTCGATGAAGCGTGACCCGACCTACAGAGCTTGCTTTTGGCTTTGTAGGTCGGATTAGCCGAAGGCGTAATCCGACGTTGCGGAGCGTAACCAGGCGATAACCCCGAACTCCGCCCGTCGGGTCGGTGAAGCGTGACCCGACCCACGAATCCATGGCCGAATGAATTCGGCCCTACGGTTCAGCGGCGCAGATAAGCCGCGAAATCGATATCGCCCGCCGAGAGAATCGCCTGCACCCGGTTGTGCACGTTGAGCTTGCGCAGGATGGCCGAGACGTGGGCCTTGACCGTGGTTTCGGCGATGTCGAGGTTGTAGGCGATCTGCTTGTTCGACTCACCCTTGGTCATGCGCTCCAGCACCAGCAACTGCTTGCGGGTCAGCGCCTGCAGAAGCTCGGGCGGGATGCTCGATTCATTGTGATGGGAATGGCGGGTGGTCGCCTTCTGGCTGCGGATAATGTCCGAGGGCAGGTAGACATTGCCGTTGAGGATCTGCTCGATGGCTTCGGTCATCTGTGCCCGTGGTGAGGACTTGGTGATAAAACCGCAGGCGCCGTAGGTGATGGCCTGCAGCACGATCTGCTTGTCCTGTTCGGCGGAAACGATCACCACCGGAATGGTCGGCGCTTCGTTGCGCAGGTTGATCAGGCCATTGAGGCCGTGCATGCCGGGCATGTTCAGGTCCAGCAGCACCAGGTCCAGGTCGTCGTTTTCCAGTGTTAGCGCCAGAGCGCTGTCGAGATCGGCCGTTTCCAATATCTCGCTGCCCGGAAAGCCGTCATTGATGACATTGTGAATGGCTTCGCGGAAGAGCGGATGGTCGTCTGCGATCAGTATCTTGTACAAGACCGGTCACCTCATTGTTTTGATTATGGTGTGCAGATCGTGTGTACGAGGGCTTGTAATGCCCCAGTACTTCGGTCGGACACATTACAGTTCACCGAGCGTCTTTTTGAAATCCTACAATCGACACTTGAACCGGCACCAAAGTAGTAGTGACCCTTTGCGGGTAGCGGTCGCGCAGCGTTGCAGCCGTAACTCCAGCCAGCCCACACTCCGAGCGGCGGGAGAATACCAGCGATGGCCCGTGCGCGGGTCAATGCCGCTATCCCGTGCAGGCCCCGGCAGCCGGGGCCATGTCATCGGCTCTAGTCGAACTGCCAGCGCACCCCCAACCAGGCGGTGCGCGGCGCGCCGGGGGCGACGAAGGTCTCGCCCACCGAGTTGCTGCGCCGACCATTGACCGTACCATTGGCTGCCGCGCCATCGGTGCGCATCACGCCGCCGGCATCGAAGGGGTTGACGCCGAGCATGGCGGCGGTGGCGTATTCGCGGTCGAAGAGGTTGTTGACCTGGGCGAACACGCGCCACTGTGGGGTGATCTGGTAGGCGCCGTTGAGGTTGAACACGGTGTAGCCGCCGACCTTGCCGCTGCCCAGGTACAGGCCGCCGCTCTGGTGGTCGTTGTTCTCGTTGCCACGGGCGTAGGAGCCCGAAACACTGATGGCGTCGGCGCCGATGCTGAACTGCTCGGTGACTGCGTAGCGGGCCGAGAGCTTGAGGATATTGCGCGGGATCATGGGAATGCGGTCGCCGGATTTCACGCTGATGTTGCCGTCATCCGCGCTGCTGTTGGCCTCGCCCATGAAGGTTTCGTTCGACTGGTAGGTGGCGTCGATGAAGGTGTAGTTGGCACCCAGCATCCACGCGCCCCAGGTGCCGGCGATACCGGCTTCGACGCCACGCCGGCGGGTTTCACCGAAGTTGTCGAAATAACCGCTGCCGCTGGTACTGGAGGAGACGAACATGATGTCGTCGAGGTTGCGCGAGCTGAACACCCCGGCATTCCACTGCGCGTTGTCGCCGATCAGGCCACGCAGGCCGGCTTCCCAGGTCTTGGTGACCACCTGCTCCAGCGGCGGGTCGCCGGCCATGGAGTTGGGCAGGCGACAGGGGGACTCGGGGTTGGCGCAGCCCAGTTCGATGGTGGTGGGGGTACGGCTGCCTTCGCTGTAGCCGATATAGGTGGTCAGGCTTCTGCTCGGGCTGAAGGTCAGGCCGATGGCGGGGTTGAAGCGACTGAAACTGTGCGTGCCGCTGAGCGAGGCGTTTTCGTCGATGTCGTCGCTCAGGCCGTCGCCGGCGGCATTGAGTTCGTAGTGGGTCAGTTGGTCGTGGTTGCGCACCGAGACATGGTTGTAGCGACCGGACAGGGTCAGGTTCAGCCCCTCGGCGAGGGTCAGGGTATCGCTGCCGTACAGGCTCCAGGTGCGGGTATCGCCCTTTAGCTTTACCGCGCTGTCGTCCAGTTCGCCGTCCATGTTGAAGGCATTGCCCGCCTCGGAGAACACGCCGGTGCCGATGATGCCGCGGTCGGCGGTGAGGGCGCCGTATTCGGCTGACTGGTCGAAGCGCACCTGGCTGTAATCGAAGCCACCGCCGATGGCGAAGGTATTGTCCTTGCCGAATAGCCGGTTGCGCACGGACAGCTGGCTGAAAACGCCGGCGTTGCTTTGCACGGTGTGGGTGCGGTTGATCATGCCGGTGCATTTCTCGCCCGGCTCGCCGCCTGGTTCGAATTCGTCGATACAGGCGGCCAGGTTGCCGACCGGTGTATAGGCGCCGGGGTTGAGCAGGATGTTCTGCCCCGGATTGCCGACGCCCTCGGGCAGGGCTTCGTCGTTGATGTCTCCGTTGAAGGTGTCGGTCTTGATGTGGCGGTAGTAGGCGTTGCCGGACAGCATCAGATTGTCGTTGTAGCGGTGGTCCCACTGCAGGTTGAGGAAGTTGGAGGTGTTCTGGGTGTTGTCCGGGTGGGTGTAGACGCTGTCGTAGTCCCGGCGCAGGAAACTTTTGGGCACCATGCCGTTACCGTTGAGGTCGGTGTCGGCGAAGCTGTAGGTCAGTTTGAGATCGGTGGCATCGCCGTACCAGCCGAGCTTGCCGAACAGGTTCTGGGCGTCGGATTCGGAATGCTCGCGCCAGCCGTCTTCCTCGAAGTAGGTGCCTGCCAGGAACCAGTCCCAGCGACCGGCACTGTCGCCGTATTCGGCTTCCTGGATCATCCGACCGTGGGAACCGATGGTGCTCTGCAGCGCGCCGCCGGGATTGTCGTGACCGCTTTTGGTCTGCACCGAGAGGGCGCCGCCCAGGGTGTTGAGGCCGAAGACGGGGTTGCTGCCGGGAGCCAGCGAGACGCTGGAAATGGCGTTGGAGGGGATCAGGTCCCAGCTCACCACGTCGCCGAATGGCTGGTTCATGCGCACGCCATCGACGTACAGCGACAGCCCCTGGGGTGTGCCCAGAAGGGGGGAGGCGGTGAAACCGCGGTAGTTGATGTCCGGTTGCAGCGGATTGTTCTGGATCTCGTTGACGTAGACACCGGGAGTCTGTCGCTTGAGGTAGTCGGCCAACCCCAGGGCCTGACTGTTACGCAGGTCCTCGTCGCTGAAGCCCTGTATCGGCGCGGCCACGCTGTCTTCCGGTACACCCAGCGAGGGTAGCAGCAGGGTGCTGACCACATTCATCTGTTCGAGGGTGAGCACCGGCTCTGTTTCCGCGGCTTTTGCGGCCAGGGGCGTCACGCAAGCGGGGGCCATGAGCAACGCCAGAGTGCTCAGGCGGAACGGGGTGGCTGTAGGCATGTTGGCTACCAATGTTGTTGTTGTGTTGGGAAATGCGAGGCGTTCCCGCAGGGGTACGCGCTCGGCGAGCGGGCGCTGATGGGCTCAGCCGGCCTGCTGCCAGGTGTCGTTGCGCAGCAGTTGTGAGGCGAGCGGCGTAGCGCCTGTGTTTGGCGACACCCGTGGCTCCACCGCGAGGCTGAGCTTCAGGAAGCCACCCAGGTGTATCCGAGACTTGCGCATCCACGACTCCGGGTCGGTTTTGCAAATGATGGCCACCGGCCGTGGCGGCGGTGGCGCTCCAATTAGATTCCTGGGAGCTGCGGGGCAAAATCCTTCATTGGCATCGAGCGGGCGCTACCAAAGTACAGCCATCACTGGCCGGTGCCGCGGCGCAGGGTGGCGTGCTGCGGATTGAAGCTGACGATGGCGAGTACGACGAACAGCAGGGTCAGCCCACAGCAGATCGCCAGGGCCGTTGGGTTGAAACGCTGATACAGGGCAAAGCGCACCAGTTCCACGGCGTGGGTGAAGGGGTTGAGGGCGCAGATCCAGTACAGCCAGTCGCTGGCTTCGCGCATCTTCCACAGCGGATAGAGCGCCGAGGACAGGAAGAACATGGGAAAGATGACGAAATTCATCACCCCGGCAAAGTTCTCCAGCTGGCGAATGCCGTTGGACAGCAGCAGGCCCAGCGCACTGAGCAGCAGCGCGACCAGCAGCAGCGCCGGCAGGGCGGCCAGCAGCCCCGCCATGGGCGGCTGCACGCCGTAGAACCAGGCGATCAACAGGAAGGCATAGACCTGCAGCAGCGAAATCAGCGCGGTGGCCAGGAGTTTGCTGGCCAGTAGAAAGCTGCGCGGCATGGGGCTGGTCAGCAGCACGCGCATGCTGCCCATCTCGCGGTCGTAGACCATCGACAGCGAGCCCTGCATGCCGTTGAACAGCAGGATCATGCAGGCCAGCCCCGGCACGATGTAGGTCTCGTAGGTGATGTAGGTGTCGTAGGGCTCGATGATGGCGATGCCCAGGGCGGCACGGAAACCGGCGGCGAACACCACCAGCCACAACAGTGGCCGCACCAGGGCGCTGAAAAAGCGTGAGCGCTGCTGGACGAAACGCAGCCACTCGCGGAACACGATGGCGCGCAGGCATTCCCAGTGGGCATTCATGGACAGGTCTCCAGTAGGACGGAATCGCGCAGGCGCTTCCGTCATGGGGTTCATGCAAGGGTTGGCGTTAGGGATTACGCCTTCGGATTGTCGGATTACGCCTTTGGCTAATCCGACCTACAAATGGCTGTGGCTGCGTAGGTCGGGTTACGCTTTATCAACCCGACGGGCAGAGTCAGGGTATGCCTTCGAAGCATCAGGTTGCGCCTGCGCATCTCATCCAGGCTACGGTTTATGTTTTTCAAACGCGGGTCAGGCGGGCGAAGGTTTTCTCCAGGCTGCCATCGGCGGCTGAAAGCTCATCGGCGCGGCCTTGAGCCACCAGGCTGCCGCGATTGAGGATCAGCAGTTCGTCGTCGCTCTGCACTTCATCGAGCAGGTGCGTGGTCCACAGCACGCTCATGCCTTCGCTCTGGCACAGCGAACGTACGTGAAGGTTGAGCGCCTGGCGGCTGGCGGGGTCCAGGCCGACGCTGGCTTCGTCGAGCAGCAACAGGCTCGGCTTGTGCAGCAATGCGCGCGCGATTTCGACCCGGCGGCGATGGCCGCCATTGAGTTCGCGCACCCGGCTCTTGCGTCGCTCGATGAGCTGCTGGCGTTGCAGTTCCTGCTCGATGCGCTCGTTGGCCAGCACGCGCGGCATGCCATGCAGGGCGGCGTGGTAACGCAGGTTCTGTTCGACGCTGAGGTCCAGATCCAGGGTGCTTTGCTGGAATACCACGCCGAGGCGTCGCAGCGCCTCGCGCGGGTGCGTGCGCAGGCTGTAACCGGCCACGCGGATTTCGCCCTGCTGCAGATCATAGAGGCGGGTGAGCAGGGCGATCAGGGTGGACTTGCCGGCGCCATTGGGGCCGAGCAGGGCGGTGAAACGCCCGGCTGCGGCAGTGAAGCCGACATCCCGCAGAGCCTGCCGATCCCCATAGGCAAAGCCGAGGTGCTCGACCCGCAGGGCACTCATGGCGTCACCACCACGCCCCAGGGGTAACGCCCGACCTTGATCGACTTGATCACTTTGAGGCTCTTCACGTCGATCACCGAGACATCGCCGCTGACGCCGTTGGTGGTCAGCAACTGGCTTTCGTCGGTATTGAACGCCATATGCCAGACGCGCCGACCCACCAGCAGGTAATCGAGCACCTCGTAGGTCTGCGCATCGACCACGGCGATATGGTTGGCCGGACCGAGGGCGACGAAGGCGTAATTGCCGTCCGAGCTGAGCTTGATGCCCACCGGCTGAACCCGGTCCGGGTGGACGCCCTTGATGGCGAAATTCAGCGTCTTGATGATCTGCCGCTGTGCCACATCGACCACGCTGACCGTGCCGCCGATTTCCGACGAGGCCCAGAGGAGCTTGCTGTCCTGGGTGAACTCGACGTGCCGTGGGCGCTGATCGACCAGGGTGTTGTCCACCAGTTCGTTGCTGGCGGTATCGATCCAGTGCAGCATGTTGGTGGTTTCGCTGGTGTTCACCGCCCATTTGCCGTCGGGGCTGACGGCCATGCCTTCGGGCTCGACGCCGACGTCGATCTGCGCCAGCACCTGTCCGTCGTCCACGTCTACCACGGTGACCAGGGCATCGTCCTCGTTGGAGATATACAGCCACTTGTTGTTCGGGTGCAGGGCGAACTGTTCGGGATCGGCGCCGGAAGGCAGTTGCTTGATGATCTGCCGCGTGGCCAGGTCCATCACCTGCACGGTGTCCGAATCGCTGGCGCAGATATAGAGCAGCTTGTTGTCATGGGACAGGGTGAGGCCGCGTGGGCGCATGCCGACCTCCAGTGTCTCGACCGTTTCCATGGTGACAAGATCGATCACGCTGATGGTGTTGTCCTTCTCGTTGGAAACGTATGCGCTGGCGGCCAGGGCGGACGCACTGGCGCACGCCAGGGCGCAGGAAATGGCGGCGGCAAGGAGGGTTCGGGTCATGGTCGGGCTCTCTTTTGTCGTTATGTGTGGCCGGCTTTGGGCTAGCGGAGCGAATCGGTGTTGCTGGTTTCGTCCAGGCGCAGCAGGTAATCGTTGGCTTCAGTCTGGCCGTCCGCCGCGGCGCGCAGCAGCCACACGCGCGCCGCCGCGCGATCAGCTTCCACGCCGCGCCCTTCGGCCAGGGCCACGCCCCAGTGGTAACGCGCGAGGCTCACGTAGCTGACGTTGTCGGGCTGTTCCGCGCCCTGCCTGAGCAGTGCGGCGGATCGGGAAAGGTCAGGCTCGACGCCGTTGCCGTTCTCGTACATCTGCGCCAGCCAGATCAGCGAATAGACGTCGTTCCAGCGCGCCACGCAGTCCTCGAAGATGGCTTTGGCCGCCTCGAAATTGCCGGTCTTGGCGGTGACGTAGCCGTACATGCATTTGATTCGCTTGGGGCTGTCGATGTAGGCCTCGTAACTCATCTCCTCGCTGGCATTGGCCGGGGTGCCGGACAGCAGCATCGCCAGGCCCAGCAGGGCTGTGATTGTCTTGCGCTTCATGATTCGATCTCGCTCAGCCGACAGCTGCTTTCCGGGGCATCGAAGCCCAGGGTGTCGAGTTCGCTGGAGGGATGCAGGAAGCCCTCCTGCGGCGAGTTGGACACCAGTCCGCGCGGATGCACCAGCGGGATGGGCTGGCGCAGCTGGCCGTTCCAGGGGCGGAAGGTCAGCTTGCGGCCCTTGAAGCCATCGAGCGGCAATTCTTCGCTGAGCGACAGTGTGCGGATTGCCTGGGGATCGGCTTCGCCAAGCCGGGTGACGGCGGCGGCCAGGCTGCGCACCCCCATCCAGGCGGCGAAGTCGCGGTCGTTCATCCAGCGATCGGCATGTGCTTCGAAGCGTTTTTGCAGTTGTGCGGCGCCGTAGGTTTCCACCGTCTTGTGCCAGCCGGTGGGCGTCAGGCCCTGGGTGCCGACGACCGGACGCGGCAGCCAGGTGTGGTAGGGCACGTACTCGCCAAAGTCGCCGCGCTCGTCGGCCACCACCACCACATCGTATTCGCGGGACTGGGTGAACAGCGGCATTTCCGCCTGGGCGCTACGGCGCTGGTCGTTGTCGAAGCTCCAGGCCTTTTCTTCGACGATCTTGTGGCCGAAGCGCTTGGCGGCGCGGCGCAGCGCCTCGGCATAGGCCTGGTCCTCGGCGGTCGGGCCGGTGATCAGCAGCCAGCGGTTCCAGCGCCGCACGGAGAGGAACTGGCCCAGCGCGTCGGCGAGCATGCTGCGGCTGGGCAGGGTGTGCAGCACGTTGGCCAGGCAGCTGCTGCTGCGCAGTTCGTCGGCGGCGCTGCCGGCGTTGATCAGCAGGCTGTCGGGCAGGGCCTCGGCGAGCTGGCGCAGCGGCGCGGCTGGCGCATTGATCACGAACAGGCGCAGGCCGTCGTCGTGCAACCTGCGCGCTTCTTCCAGCAGCTGCTCGGGGGTATCGCTGTTCAAGGCCTGCAGCTGGTAGCTGTGCTTGAGAAAGCGCCCCGTGGTGTTGCTGTCGGCAATAGCCAGCTCGGCCCCGCGCTGCCCGGCATCGGTCGGCTCGGGAATTACATTGGAAAGCAGCGGACCGGGATCGGGGCGGTAACCCAGATAACCGATACGCACGGACAATTCCTTGGCCGGCACGGCATGGGCCACTGTGGCGCAGCATGCGAGGACGATCAGCCAGCTGGCGTGTTGCAGGAAATGGCGCATGGGGGGCTCCTGTGGCGTTGCGGCCAGCATAGGAACCCTGTCGGAGCGGGGGAATATGCAGAAAGTACCAGTCGCTGTGTACCAAGGTAGTAAAGGGGGGGCGGGGTACTACCCCTAGGATAGGCACATCGATAACAACAAAAGAGATCAACCCCATGCGCGTTGCCAAGCCCTTTTTGCTCAATATCCTGTTTATCGGCAGCCTGATCGGCTTCGACCAGAGCCAGGCGGCGGGTGACCTGACGCTGCGCACGCAGTCGCTGCCGGATCTTGCGTTCGGCTCCGAGGAAAGCGATTACGCGGTTTCCCAGAAGCAGTACCAGCTTGAAACCGGCGTCGCCTATCAGCTCAAGATCAGCTCCGATGGCCAGAAAGAGTGTGCGTTTCAGGCGCCAGAATTCGCTCAGTCGATCTTCCTGCGCAAGGTCGAGGCGGGCGGTATCGAGATCAAGGCCGTAACGCTGCTCGAACTGGAGTTCGAGGAGGCCGGTGAAGCCGAGATATTCTTCCTGCCGATCAAGCCCGGCAGCTATCCCTTCTATTGCAAGGGGCTGCAGAACAAGGGCATGGAAGGCGAATTCATCGTCAAGTAGTTCTTTCAGCCGGGACGAACCCCATGTCCGCACTCTGGCGCATCTACTGGTTGGTCTCGCTGTTCTTCGGCCTGATCGGCACGGTTTGTCTGTTGGTACTGCTGCGTCAGGCCAGCCATGACGTGAGCCGCGAGCTGAGTGCGGCGCAGGCGATGGTGGTTTACCTGAGCGAAGTCGCCGAGCGGGACCCCGCCGCGTTGCAGGCGGAACTTACCGACAACCTGCGCCATGTGCGTGTGCGCTGGCTGGCGCCTGGGCACGTGCCGGAGCCGCAGGGCGCGCATTCCTGGTTGAGCGCGCAGCTTTATCCGAGCGATCTCGCCGAGCCGGTGAGCCTTCCGATGCCTGATGGCAGGATTCTGCAGTTGAGCGTCGATCCAGGCGACGAGATCGATGAAGTCCGGGATTCGCTGCTGCAACTGCTGACCCTGTTCGGTTTCGCGCTGCTGCTCAGCCTGCTGGTGATTCGCTGGGCGCTTCGACCGGCACTGGCGGTGCTGGATGAACTGCTCACGGCCCTTGAGCAGGTTTCCCAGGGGCGGCTCGATACCCGTCTGGGCAGTCACTCGCTGGCCGAAGCGCGTCAGCTCGCCGGTCATTTCAACCGGATGGTGACCTCCCTGCAGAGTGCCCGGCGGGAAAACGATGAGTTGACGCGCTCGCTGCTCGCCTTACAGGAGCGCGAGCGCACTCAACTGGCTCAGGCGCTGCACGACGATCTTGGCCAGTACCTGGCCGGTATCCGTGCTCAGGCCTGTCTGTTGCAGGCCGTCAAGGATCAGCCAAAGCTGGTCGCCAGCACGGCGCGGCGCCTGGATGACAATTGCGAACAATTGCAGAACGGTTTCCGCCGGCTGACCCGCGAACTGTATCCGGTGATGCTCGATCACCTGGAACTGCAAGAAGCGATCCGCCAGCTTGGCGAACAATGGCAGGACGCACAGGGTATCGAACTGCGCCTGCACATCGATGCACGTATGCCGGCGTTGCCACTGGCCACCAAGGAGCATCTGTACCGGCTGCTGCAGGAAGCCCTGACCAACGTTGCCCGGCATGCCCACGCCAGTCGTGTATGTATCCGCTTGCGACTGCGCGGCGAGCGATTGCGCCTGCTGGTTCGTGACAACGGCTGTGGCGCGAGCGAGGTGCGACCGCTGGGTATCGGCCTGCGCTCGATGCGAGAGAGGGCACGCTGTCTGGGCGGAACCCTGGCCTTGTCCAGCCGTTCGGGCAGTGGTTGGGTGATCTGTCTGAATATTCCACTTATAGAGGCCATGACGCATGAAGATTCTTCTCGTTGACGATCATGCCGTGGTCCGCCAGGGCTACGCGGCGCTCTTGCGCGCACTGCTGCCTGAAGCCCAGGTGGTCGAGGCCTGCGATGGCGAAGAGGCATTGGCGAAAGTGCAGGAAGAGATACCGAGCCTGGTGATCATGGATGTCGGGCTACCCGGTATCAGCGGGCTGGAAACCACTCGCCGGCTGATCCAGCGGCTGCCGCAACTGCGGGTGCTGTTTTTCAGCATGCATGATGAGTTGCCCCTGGTGCGCCAGGCACTCGATGCCGGCGCTGCGGGTTACATTACCAAGAGCTCTTCACCGCAAGTGCTGGTGGATGCGGTACGACGCACGCTGGCCGGCTACGCTTACATCGAACAGCCCCTGGCGACCCAGCTGGCACGCAACCCCACGGCAGCCAACGCCCAGGATCCGCGCCTGCAGAGCATGACCCAGCGTGAGTTCGAGATCTTCGTGATGCTGGCCAAGGGCACCCCGGCACGGGTGATTGCCGAGCGGCTATGTATCAGCGGCAAGACGGTCTCCAACTACCTGACCCTGCTCAAGAGCAAACTGCAGGTCAGCTCCCAGGCTGAGCTGGTGCATCTGGCCATCGATACGGGCGTGTTGCGTGTCGGTGAGCGGGCGGCTTCGTAGGTCGGGTTGCGCTTTACCGATCCGAGGTGCGGAGCCTAGACGGATCGTCGGATTACGCCTTCGGCTAATTCGACCTACAAATGGGCGCGCGACGTGCGGAGTCCTCGTTCGTAGGTCGGGTCACGCTTCATCGACCCGACGTGTGGAGTCCAGGAAGATATAAAAGCCGGGTGATACGTCGGCGATTGGCCTTATTTTTCCCAACCCTGCGGGCAATCCTTGCACTGCTCCATATTGGTGCCCTGAAAGGTCGCGTAGTGCCGGCGGGCACCGGTGAGGGTGGCTTCGGCCAGGTTGGCGTCGTTCAGCTTGGCTTCCTGCAGGTTCGCATCGGTGAGGTCGGCGCCTTTGAGGTCGGCCTTGCTCAGCCAGGTCATTTCCAGATTCGCCGCTCGCAGCTTTGCTCCGTGCAACTTGGCCCCGCTCATACGGGCGAACTCCAGATTGGCCGCGGTCAGATCGGCTCCCTGGAACTGGGCGGCCTGGCCGAACAGCCCCCAGCCCTGGATCGCGATCATCCGGGCATCAGTGAAGTTCGTCAGACGCAGGCTGGCCTGTTGCAGGCTGGCGCGGTTGAGGGTGGCGCCGGTGAGGTTCGCCTTCTCCAGATTCGCCAGGTCGAGCCTGGCATGACGCAGGTTCGCACCGGACAGATCGGCGCCGGCAAGGTTGATTTTGCTCAGATCCATATTGCTGAGGTCGGCACCGCGTAAATCGGCGTCCGGGCATTGGCTTTCAGGTTGCAGCACACAGCCGTTGATGGTAAGCGGCTGGTCGTCCGCGGCGAGTGCCGTGATGCTGGCAAGCAGTGCGAGGGGGAGCAGAAGGCTGGGTGATTTCATGTCGGGTTTCCGGTTGGAGGTTCTGAAGCGGCTTTGGCCGCTGAATCGCGGACAAGTCCGCTCCCACAGAAAGCTGAAGGCCGAGAACCGAGAGCGCCAACTCTGCCGATTCCCGGTCAACTCCATGGCCCCGTGGTCGAATTCATTCGGCCACGGGGCCATAAAGGCCGAACAAGTTCGGCCCTACAAGTCAGCGCTGTGCCGTCTTGCTGTCCCATTCAGGCAGTTTGAACACCCAGAACGAGCCGCCCTGGGCGACCGGCTTGGTCAGCGTGGCCATGTCGCCACCCCACAGCGGCACCGCGCCGCCATAGCCGACGGTCACGCCGATGTACTGCTGGCCATCCTGCTCCCAAGTGATTGGCGGGGAAATGACTCCGCTGCCGGTCTGGAATTTCCACAGCTCGTCGCCGGTCTTGGCGTTGAAGGCCTTGAGGTAGCCATCGCTGGTGCCGGTAAACACCAGGTTGCCCTTGGTCGCCAGTACGCCGGCCCACAGCGGCAGTGGTTCCTTGTGCTCCCAGGCGACCTTGCCGGTGGTGGGGTTCATGGCGCGCAGGATGCCGACGTGGTCGTCGTACATGCGTTTGATGCGGAAGCCCTGGCCGAGATAGGCGTTGCCTTTCTTGTAGCTGACTTCCTCGGTCCAGTAGTCCTCTTTCCAGTGGTTGGCGGGCACGTAGAACAGACCGGTGTCCTGGCTGTAGGCCATGGGGTTCCAGTTCTTGCCGCCGAGGAACGGTGGCGAGACCTCGACCGATTTACCGCGTGTTTCGCCTGGCTCAGGCTTGGGTGGGCGCTGGCCGTCACGCTCGACCGGGCGACCGGTCTCGAGGTCGATATGGCTTGCCCAGGTGATGTTGTCGACGAAGGGGAAGGCGTTCTTCAGCTTGCCGTCCTTGCGGTCGACCACATAGAAGAAGCCGTTGCGGTCGGCGTGGGCGGTGGCTTTGACCGTCTTACCGTCCTTGTTCTTGTAATCGAAGAGCACCAGCTCGTTGTTGCCGGAGAAGTCCCAGGCATCGTTGGGGGTGTGCTGGTAGAACCATTTCACTTCGCCGGTGCTCGGGTCTACACCGACCTGACCGGAGGTATAGAGGCTGTCGTAGTCCTTCGGATCGCCGCCGTCGCTGGTGCGTTCCCAGCCGTTCCAGGGGGCCGGATTGCCGGCGCCGACGATGATGGTGTTGGTTTCCGCATCGAAACTCGCGCTCTGCCAGGGTGCGCCGCCGCCCTGGCTCCAGGCTTCCTTCTTGCCGGTGGGGTGGTTGGGATCGTCCGGCCAGGAGGGTGCCTTGATGTCGCCGGTGGGCGTACTTTCCTTGCCGTTCAGGCGGCCCATGTGGCCTTCGACGAAGGGGCGCATCCAGACTTCCTCGCCGGTGTCCGGATCGCGGGCGAAGAGCTTGCCGACGATGCCGAACTCATCACCGGAGCTGCCATGGATCAGCAGGACCTTGCCGGTCTTGCCGTCCTTCACCAGGGTGGGTGCGCCGGTCATGGTGTAGCCCGCGCCATGGTCGCCGAACTTCTTGCGCCAGACGACCTTGCCGGTGTCCTTGTTGAGCGCCACCACGGCGGCATCGAGGGTGCCGAAGTAGATCTTGTCACCGTAGATGGCGGCGCCGCGGTTGACCACGTCGCAGCAGGGGCGGATGTCGTCGGGCAGGCGGTGGCTGTAACTCCACAGGCGTTTGCCGGTGCGTGAATCCAAGGCGAATATGCGCGAATAGGAACCCGTCACGTAGATCACGCCATCGTGGACGATGGCCTGGGATTCCTGGCCGCGCTGCTTCTCGTCGCCGAAGGAGAAAGACCAGGCCGGGGTCAGTTTGAAGACGTTGTCTTCGTTTACCTGGGCCAGTGGGCTCCAGCGCTGGGCATGGGTGCCGAGCCCGTATTGCAGGACGTTTTCGGTGGAAAGGTGGTCATTGGCGATGTCTTCCCAGGTGACGTTCTTGGCCTGCGCGAGGCCGCCCAACGCCAGGCCGCCGGCCAGCGCCAGGCAATGTACGGCGAGGGCAAGAGGGCGTTTGCTGCCGGGGTGCGATCTTGTTGTCATGGTTGCGATTCCCTTGGTCGATACGAACGAGGCCTTGCCGCATGAACGTCGTTGTCCGCTGCGAGCCAATGGCCAGGCACGTCGATTATTGGAAGCGCGAACCCCGACCGATACGGAAAAGCTCCCGACAATGCAGGGAAAACTTCCCAAATGGCCTGTGTTTTCGCCTTGCTACTGCGGGGCGCTCAGGGCGGCCCAATGCCCTACTACCAAGGAAGGAGATGCAGACAACCAAAGCAGGATTCTGCCTTCCCTGCGGCACCGCCAAGATGGCGGCCATGCGCTCCGTCAGGGAGCCGCCTTGCTCAGGTTTCAGAACTCAACGGTGGTAGTCATGAATAATAAAACCCTATTGCGCGCTCTTTTTGCTGTCAGCCTGCTTGGTGCAGCCGGTTTTGCGATGGCCCACGGCGACGTAACGCCACAGAAAGTCGAGACCAAGGGGTTGGCCCCGCTGGGTGAGGAATGGCTGGATGAAAATCCTTACCGTGAACCGAGCGAGTTTCATGACAGGGCTGTTGAAATTGGCTCCTCGGCCTATAACCAGAACTGCGCCCGCTGCCATGGCCTGGAAGCGATTTCCGGTGGCATCGCCCCGGATCTGCGCGAGCTGGAAGCCGACTTCGATGGCGATGAGTGGTACAAGGATCGCGTGATCAATGGCGCGGTACGCGACGGTGCAGTCTATATGCCGCGCATGGCTGACTACCTCAGCCAGGAAGCACTCTGGGCGATCCGCACCTATATCGAAAGTGAGGCTGCCAAGCAGTGATCACCATGCGCCGGTTGCTTGCGGGCCTTTGTCTGTTGGCGTTTTGCGCCCTGGTACAGGCACAGGTGCCGCATGTGGCGAAGGTGCGCGAGTTCGACGACATTATCGACTCGGGTGTGCTCAAGGTCGCGCTGTACCAGAACTTTCCGCCGTACAGCTACATGGTCGATGGCGAGGCGCGCGGGGTCGATGTCGAGCTTGCAGAGCAACTGGCGGGCGGCCTGGGACTGAAGGTCGAACTGTTGTGGATCTCGCCGGACGAAACGCTGGACGATGACCTGCGCAACTTCATCTGGCGTGGGCACTACCTGCGCCCCGGCATAGTGGCTGACGTCATGTTGCGCGTGCCCTACGACCGCGAATTCTCCTACAAGCAGAACGAGCTGGGCGAGCTGATCAACGAACTGGTGGTGATGTTCGGCCCCTATCAGCGTGAGCGCTGGCAGTCGGCATTCGACCAGCGTCGCCTGGAGGAAGTGTCCAGCGTCGCGGTGTTCCAGTACCACCCGGTCGGGGTGGAAGTGGAAAGCGTACCGTCGTTCTACCTGTCCTCGGTGCTCAACGGCAACATCAGGAAGATGCTGCATCATTACCCGAGCACCCAGGCGGCCTTCGCGGCGATGCAGGATGGCGAAGTGGATGCGACCATGGGCATGCGCGGCGAGATCGACTGGCTGCTGAAACAGGCCAACGACAGCAATCTGCAGCTGGCCGACAATGCTTACCCGAACATGGGCAGGCAGGTCTGGGACCTGGGCATGGCCGTACATGAATCCAACCGCCAGCTGGCCTATGCCATCGAAGGCGTGCTGGAAGGGCTGATCGGCGACGGCAGCCTGGAACGCATCTATGCCGGCTACGGCTTGCGCTATGAGCTGCCGGGGCTGTACCAGACCGATTGATGCTTTTGTGTCGGGTTACGCCTTCGGCTAACCCGACCTACAAAGGCGGACTCTGCGCTGTCGTAGATACCGTCTTGCCCCTCACTTCGCAATAGCGAGTTCGGGGTTGAACGGTTCGCCGGATTTCAACACGCCATAGGCGATACAGAGCAATTTACGCATCGCCGCGCAGACGATCTGTTTGCCGGCTTTGCCTCTGGCTTTCATCCGCTCGACCATTGCCCGAATGGCAGGGTTACGGCTCATGGACGTAATGGCTGGCATGTAGAGCCCTGCGCGCAAGCTGGCCGACCCCATGCGGGAAATCCGCACATGCCCTTTGAGTATCCCCGAGTCCTGTAGCTTGGGATTGAGCCCTGCAAAGGCGGTGACCGCTCGGCTGCTGCCGAAGCGTTGAATGTCCCCCAGTTCAGCCAGCACAAGTGCTGCCGTCCG
>NZ_JAAMQZ010000013.1 GCF_013522825.1 Stutzerimonas stutzeri | reverse complement strand
CAAGCTGACATTGCCGCGCTGGCGCGGGAAGCAATGTTCAATGGCGGAGAATTGTTCGGGTGTGATCATCATGCGCGAAGTATCCCGCATTACTCGCCGTCAAGCCAGTAGCGTTAACAGGCCCTAGTCTCGCCCAGGATGTAGTCGATCTCGGCGTCGACTACCTTCACGTCGTCCGGGTTCTCGCTGACGACCGCCTCGGTCGGCCCAACGAAGTGATAATCCCCCCAAGGGAACACGTAAAAAGGCTCCCCCTTGCTGGAAAAAGCCTCCAACCCCTGACCACGCCAGGCATCGGGCAGACGCACCATCACGTTGACACCTTTCTTTCCCACCACGCGCTTCTTGCTGCCCTTGCCACCGCCAGGCACTCGATCCACCCATGGGCCAGCGGCATTGACGATCGCCCTTGCCCTGATGCAGACCTAGCCGGACATTTCAGGAGCCCGTTCATCCAGTGTGAGTTCCCACTCTGAGCCACATCGCTCGATCCTGCTTACCTGGGTATAGGTACGCAGAATCGCACCACGTCGTTCAGCATCCAGCGCCGTATCCACACAGATACGCTCGGGCCAGTCATACATGTACTCATCGAAGACGGCGACGCCGGACAGAGGAGCGGCCAACCCTTTCACGATGGCGCTCTCCTCGGCAGCTTGCTGCGGTGAGAGTTTGCGATACGCCAGGGGGACACCACGGCTGGCTATCGTTTCCATCAGCCGGAATCCAAAATCGACCAGCCAGTGTGGATACTGGTCGCCCTTACGAAACGGATAGTGGAAGCGGCGTCTGCTCAGACGATGGGGCATGTCGGTGACCAACTCGGCCCGGCAATGCATGATGTTTCGGGCATAGAGAAACAAACGCCAGACTTCGCGCAGCCTGAAGGGAATCTGCCACAGCGGAAAGTTTGGGGCCAAGTAGCCTACACCGGAGTACAGCAACCGGCTTGAACGTGATGAGGTGCCCGCGCCGATATCGGCGCGATCCACCAGCAATGTCCGATAGCCCCGCCCAGCCAGCTCGCGCGCAGAGGCGCAGCCGACCGCGCCGGCCCCTACGACGACAACGTCGTAGGGGGAGCCGGAGAGAGAATCCAGCGTAGTGCGAGTCATCATGTTTCCTTTTCTGAACCGAATATGACGTTCAAGTCTTTTTCAATGCGCGAACGAAGCTGCCTGATGCAGCTCCAGATGTCGGGTCTCCGGAGCCATCATCCACGATATCCAGGCGCCGAGCAGGGTAATGGCGCCACCAATCAGCATGGTGTTGCCAATGCCGATGGTCGAGAGTGAAACCGGAACCAGATAGGTGCCTGCCGCAGTGCCGATGCGTGACAGCGAGGTGCCCAGGCCCACCGCAGAAGCGCGGATTGAGGTAGGGAAAAGCTCATTGGGATAAACGAACTGCATGACCTGGGTCAGGCTGCTGAAGAGCGCATAAATGCCGAACAGGGCCAGTACAAGCATGGGTGTCGCGCCGGGATAGAAGCCAAGCACCAGCAATGGAATGCCCGACCACAGGAAGCCATGGATCAACATCTGACGGCGCCCCATCAGATTGATCAGTTTCATGCCGGCCAGGCAACCCACCACGAACAACAGGGTAATGGCAATCGATCCCAGGATGCCGTCATCACCTGACAGACCCAGGGCACCCAGCACTACGGGTGAGAATGCATAGATTGCAAACAATGGCAGAACGGAGCAGGTCCAGAATGCAGTGACGAAGAACATCCGCTTGCCATAGCCCGAATGGAACAGCGCCCATACCGACACCTGCTGCTCCTGTGACGATTCGGACATATTGGCGACGGAATATCCCTGACCATAAACCTGCTTGATGATCCTGTTGGCTTCCTTCACGCGCCCCTTGCTGAGCAACCAGCGGGGGGATTCCGGCGTGCCGGCCCGCGCCAGCAGAAACAGCACGCCAGGCACCAGTGTGCTGGCCAGGACATAACGCCAGGCATCTTCACCGCCAAACTGCAGGATGATGGCGCCCACGATATAGGCGCAAGCCGCACCGGCAAACCACATCACCAGCATGCCGGCAAGCAATGGTCCACGGTACTTCTTCGGTAGAAACTCTGCGAGAAACGCAGTCGCGATGGGATAGTCCGCCCCGACGGCCATACCGATCAGAAAGCGCAGAATAAACAGCCCCCAGGCGGTTTCCACCCAGAACTGCGCCACGGACAGTCCGATGATCGCGATCAGATCCAGCAGATAAAGCACCTTGCGCCCAAAGCGATCGGTAAACCATCCGCCCAGGAAGCCTCCGAAGAAAATACCGATCAGTGCCGCTGCTGCGATCAATCCTTCCCAAGTACTGCTCAGGCCCAGCCCCGAGGAAATCTGCACCATCACGATGCCGATGATGCTGAGAACGTAACCATCAAGAAACGGACCTCCCGCCGAGTAGACCGTCAGCTTCTTGTGAAAGCGGTTGAGAGGCATATCCTCAAGGGATGGCGTTTTATTATTTGTCATGGAGTTTCTCTCTCTTTTTGTTTCTGGCAGGGAATTTCGGCAGGGTCAGCCGATAAGCCAGAGCCTGCTTGAAGTATCAATTTCATGCCCTTGAGCCACATATAAGGAATGGGGCGAATAGCAGGATGTTCGTACCATCGGTGGCATGTGGAAGCAGATGCGGGTCGTGCAGACGCGGTGCGGCATTCACACCGAAGCGATTGGGGAAGTTCCAAGGCAATGCGCGCTTCGCGGAATGAGCAGAGTGCTCGCCGTGAAAGGCAGAGGAGAAAGGGGATGATTGATTGCGGTAAAAGACCGACGAAGGTGAATCCGCTTCATCTCCGCCAGTCCTGTATGTGCATGACGCGTGGCCGCTACACTACTGGAGGCCCATGCACAGGTACTTGATCTCGAGATAATCCTCGATGCCGTACTTCGAGCCTTCACGACCAAGTCCCGAAGCTTTCACGCCGCCAAACGGCGCCACTTCGTTGGAGATCAGGCCGGTGTTGATGCCGACCATGCCGTACTCCAGCGCCTCGGCCACACGGAACACCCGACCCAGGTCGCGGGCATAGAAGTAGGAGGCAAGGCCGAACTCGGTGTCGTTGGCCATGGCGATCACTTCGGCCTCGTCCTTGAAGCGGAACAGCGGCGCCAGCGGACCGAAGGTCTCGTCCTTCGACACCAGCGCCTCCTTCGGCACGTTGATCAGGATGGTCGGCTCGAAGAAGCTGCCGCCCAGGGCATGTGGTTTGCCGCCCAAGGCCAGCCTGGCGCCTTTGGCCAGGGCATCGGCGATGTGCTCCTGCACCTTGGCCACCGCCTTCTCGTCGATCAGCGGGCCTGTGGTGGTGTCGTCGTCCAGGCCGTTGCCGATCTTCAGTCTGGCCACGGCGGTCTTGAGTTTCTCGACGAAGGCGTCGTAGACGCCGTCCTGCACGTACAGGCGGTTGGCGCAGACGCAGGTCTGGCCGTTGTTGCGGTATTTGGAGATCAGCGCGCCTTCCACGGCGGCGTCCAGGTCAGCGTCGTCGAACACGATAAAGGGTGCATTCCCCCCGAGTTCGAGCGACACCTTCTTGATGTCCTGGGCGCATTCGGCCATCAGCTGGCGACCGATCTCGGTGGAACCGGTAAAGCTCAACTTGCGCACAACGGGGTTGCCGGTCAGCTCGCCACCCACTTCGCCGGCGCTGCCGGTAACCACGCTGAACACGCCCTTGGGGATGCCGGCGCGCTCGGCCAGCTCGGCCAGGGCCAGAGCGGAGAA
Source organism: Stutzerimonas stutzeri (assembly GCF_013522825.1). GTDB lineage: Bacteria > Pseudomonadota > Gammaproteobacteria > Pseudomonadales > Pseudomonadaceae > Stutzerimonas > Stutzerimonas stutzeri_AK. Next base: position 121,961 of record NZ_JAAMQZ010000013.1, on the reverse strand, counting down.
GGGCGTCTGCGAGGCGGGCTTGAGCACCATGGTGCAGCCGGCGGCCAGCGCCGGGCCGGCCTTGCGGGTGATCATCGCGGCGGGGAAGTTCCACGGGGTGATGGCGGCGGTGACGCCGATCGGCTGCTTGATCACCATCAGCCGCTTGTCCGGCTGGTGGCCGGGGATCACGTCGCCATAGACGCGCTTGGCTTCCTCGGCGAACCATTCGAGAAAGCTGGCGGCGTAGACGATCTCGCCCCTGGCCTCGCTCAGCGGTTTGCCCTGTTCGGTGGTCATCAGGCGGGCCAGGTCGTCCTGATGCTCGATCATCAGCTCGAACCAGCGGCGCAGCTTTTGCGCGCGTTCCTTGGCGGTCAGCGCACGCCAGGCCGGCAGGGCGCGCTCGGCAGCCTCGATGGCGCGACGGGTCTCGGCACGGCCCATCTTCGGCACGTGTCCGATGATCTCGCCGGTGGCCGGATTGTTCACCGCGATGGTCTGGCCGCTGTCGGCATCCAGCCAGGCGCCGTCGACATGGGCCTGTTGGCGGAACAGAGAAGGGTCTTGCAGTTGCATAAGGGACTCCTGAAGGAAAGGTATGGCGGCGGGCCGACTGATCAGACCTGCGCGCTACGCATCCTGAGTTCGGTATTGAGGATGCGGTCGTTCTCGGAATAGTCGATCGGGCAGTCGATGACGTGTACCCCCGGTGTACCCAGGCATTCCTGTAGCAGCGGCAGGAATCCTTCGGCGCTCTCCAGCCGGTGCCCCCGGGCACCGTAGGACTGGGCGTACTGGACGAAATCGGGGTTGCCGTAGTCCAGGCCGAAGTCGCTGAAGCCCATGTTCGACTGCTTCCAGCGGATCATCCCGTAGCCGTCGTCGCGAAGGATGATCACCGTCAGGTTCATCTTCAGGCGCACCGCGGTTTCCAGCTCCTGGCTGTTCATCATGAACCCGCCGTCACCGCATACCGCGACGATCGGTTTGTCCGGATGGACAAGATGCGCCGCCATGGCCGACGGCAGGCCCGCGCCCATGGTGGCCAGGGCGTTGTCCAGCAGCACGGTGTTGGGCATGTGCGCCTTGTAGTTGCGGGCGAACCAGATCTTGTAGATGCCGTTGTCCAGGGCGACGATGCCCTGAGAGGGCATTGCCTGGCGCACGTCGGCCACCAGGCGCTGCGGGTACAGCGGGAACCGCGGGTCGTCGGCGCCCTCCAGCAACTGGGCCTCGTTCGCCTCGCGGATCGCCAGCAGGCGGTCGAAGTCCCAGTGGGTGCTGCCGCCGAGCGCCTCGCCGATCTGCCAGACGGCGTTGGCGATATCGCCGATGACCTCGATCTGCGGGAAATACACCGGGTCGACCTCGGCGGAACGGAAGTTCACATGGATAACCTCGGTACCACCGCGCACCATGAAGAACGGCGGCTTCTCGATTACGTCGTGGCCGATATTGACGATCAGATCGGCGGCTTCCAGCGCCCGGTGCACGAAATCCCCCGACGACAGCGCCGCGTTGCCCAGGAAGCGCGGATGGCGTTCATCGACCACGCCCTTGCCCATCTGGGTGGTGACGAAGGGAATGCCGGTCTGGTCGATCAGTTGCTTGAGCACTTTGGCGGTCATCTTGCGGTTGGCACCGGCGCCGATCACCAGGATCGGGCTGCGCGCAGCCTGCAACCGTTCGACTGCGGCGAGAATCGCCTTGTGCTCGGCCAGCGGGCGACGGTGCAGGCTGGGCGGAATGGGCAGGCTGTCGGTCTGCTCGGCGGCGATGTCCTCGGGCAGCTCCAAGTGCACGGCGCCCGGTTTCTCTTCCTCCGCCAGGCGGAACGCCTCGCGTATCCGCGAGGGGATGTTGTCGGCGGACGCCAGCTGGTGGGTGTACTTGGTCAGTGGCTGCATCATCCCCACCACGTCGAGGATCTGAAAGCGCCCCTGCTTGGATTTCTTGATCGGCTTCTGCCCGGTGATCATCAGCATCGGCATGCCGCCCAGATAAGCATAGGCGCCGGCGGTGACCAGGTTGGTGGCGCCCGGGCCGAGGGTCGCCAGGCTGACGCCGGTCTTGCCGGTCAGCCGCCCGTAGGTGGCGGCCATGAAACCGGCGGACTGCTCGTGGCGGGTCAGCACCAGCCTGATGCTCGACTTGCGTAGCGACTCCAGCAGGTCGAGGTTCTCTTCGCCGGGAATGCCGAATACATACTCGACCCCTTCGTTCTCCAGACATTGCACAACCACATCGGCGGCCTTGGCCATCTTGCTTGTTACCTCGGTATTTCGCGAATGGATAGCGCGACGGGGCCGCGCCAGTTGGGCAAACGACTATCTCACCGGCCCGGGCGCGGCCATATAACAGGCGGGACAGCTGATGTGAGGTTCCCGTGTGCGCGCTTACGATGGCTAGGGGAAGGGGAGTGGGCAGGAGAAAACCTGCTGGCAATCGTCATTATCGTTATAGGCGCCAAAGCCGAGACACCGCCAGAATCGCCGCACAGTCTGGAGGTTCCAACATCGTGAAAATAAAAGAACTACCTGCCGATAACGATGCTTGTGGCTGGTTCCACCTCAGCAACGAGAGAACGCCGCGTCCTGCCCGTAGTGGTCGAGTACGTGCCCGCTGGGCCGTGGTCGGGGCGGGCTTCACCGGGCTTGCCGCGGCCAGGCAGCTGGCGCTGAATTTCCCCGAGGACGAGATCGTGCTGCTGGAGGCCCAGCAAGTCGGTTTCGGCGCTTCAGGCAGGAACTCGGGTTTTGCCATCGACCTGCCACACGATATCGGTGCCCCCGACTATATTGGCGATCCCGCCATCGCGCGGATGCACCTCCAACTGAACCAGTATGCGCAGCACAGCCTCAAGACGCTGGTGGCTCAGCACGGAATCGACTGCCAGCTGAGCCCGGTCGGCAAATACCAGGCCGCAGTGGAGGAAAAAGGATTGCGGGTCCTGGACGCCTACATGAGCGGCCTGGAAAAACTCGGGCAGACTTTCGAGATCATCGAAGGACAGGATCTGCCATCCCACTTCGGCATCTCGTTCTACCGCAAGGCGCTCTACACACCCGGCACTTTGCTGCTGCAACCGGCCAGCCTGGTCAAAGGTCTGGCCGATAGCCTGCCCGGTAATGTTTCGCTGTTCGAGAACTGCGCGGTGACCGAGGTCGAGTACGGCAACCCGATCGTTCTGAGCCATGCACAAGGCACGGTGCTTGCCGACAAGCTGTTGCTCACCAACAACGCCTTCGCCACGCAGTTCGGCTTCCTCAAGGGACGGCTGCTGCCGGTCTTCACCTACGCCAGCATGACCCGCCCGCTCAACGATGCGGAACAGGCCCGGCTGGGAGGCAAGGCGCAATGGGGGATCATTCCCGCCGATCCCTTCGGCAGCACTTTGCGGCGCACGCCAGATCAGCGTCTGCTGGTGCGCAACAGTTTCTCCTATCACCCCGGCGGCAAGACCACCAGCGGCCTGCTGGCCAGGGCCGGGCAGGCACAGCGCCGCTCCTTCGAGCGCCGCTTCCCGATGCTGCCCGGCGTCGAATTCGAGTACACCTGGGGCGGGGCGATGTGCATTACCCGCAACCATGCCGGCCATTTCGGCACGCTCGCGCCCAATGTGTACGGCGCATTGGGGTGCAATGGACTGGGCATTACCCGCGGTACTGGCACCGGCACCCTGCTGGCCGAGTGGCTGGCGGGCAAGGACCACGAGCTGATCGATTTCCTGCTGAATGCCGAAGGCCCGAGCGGCAACCCGCCGGAGCCTCTGCTGTCGCTCGGCGTCAACGCCAATCTGCGTTGGGGACAATGCCGTGCAGGCCGGGAAAGTTGAGTCCCGTATCTGGGCAAACCAATGATGAACATGCCGTTCGGCTACGTCCGAACACCGACCGAGGATCGATGCAAATGTCCGTGAAACCGACCGTGATCAAGAATGCCGAGCACTCGCCCATGGGCGAACCGACCCCGGCCAAGCTGCCTGTCGGCGATGTGGTGGCGCAGTCCCGCCTGGGCCAGGACGTAACGCTGGAGGCATCCGACGCCTCGGTGGGCGTCTGGGACTGCAGCCCCGGTGTGTTTCGCCGGCACATCATGAACCGCGAGTTCAGCCACATCATCTCCGGCTGGTGCGTTTTCACTCCGGATGGTGGCGAGCCGGTGGAGCTGCGTGCGGGAGACGCAGTGTTCTTTCCGGCCAACTGCGAAGGCGTCTGGGACATCAGAGAGCAGTTCCGCAAGACCTACGTGATTTTCTGAGGGCGCTCGGCATGATTTCCCGTATCGATGCATCGCCTCGGGCCAGCAAACTCGTCATCGCCGGTGATCGGGTGGAAACCTCCGGCCTGGTGGCCAACGACTGCGAGACTGGCATCGCCGGACAAACTCGCGACGTACTGGCGCAACTCGACGAACTACTAGGCAAGGCCGGCGTCGGTCGGGAAGGGCTGATGCGCGTGCAGATCTGGCTCGCCGACATGCAGGACTTCCAGATGATGAATGAGGTGTACGACGAATGGGTGGGCGGTGAGTTACAGCCGGCCCGCGCCTGTGTGGGCGCCCAGCTCGCCAGCCCTGACTACCTGATCGAAATCCAGGCCTGGGCGCAACGCTGACAGCACGCCCAGCCCCCCAGGACATACCGCATGATTGCCCGTCTTTCGCCCAAACATCAGCTTGCCCACGATTACCGCGACTTTCTGCAGCGTTTGCGCAGCACCGGCTTCCGTGGGCAGATCACGCCGGAGTATGCGACGCGCACGGTGCTGGCGACCGACAACTCCATCTACCAGCGCCTGCCGCAGGCGGCGGTATTCCCGCTGGACTCCGCCGATGTGACCTGCCTGGCCAGCCTCGCCGGCCAGCCCGAATTCCGCAACATCGTGCTGACTGCCCGCGGCGGCGGCACTGGTACCAACGGACAGTCGCTGACCGAAGGCCTGGTCGTCGACCTGTCCCGGCACCTGACGAAGATTCTCGAAATCAACGTCGAGGAACGCTGGGTAAGAGTGCAGGGCGGGGTGGTCAAGGACCAGCTCAATGCAGCGCTACAGCCTCACGGCCTGTTCTTCGCGCCGGAACTGTCGACCTCCAACCGCGCCACCATCGGCGGCATGATCAACACCGATGCCAGCGGGCAGGGCAGTTGTACCTACGGCAAGACCCGCGACCACGTGCTGGAACTGCACAGCGTCCTGCTGGGCGGAGAAACCCTACACAGCAAGGCGCTGGACGATCAGGAGCTGCAAGCGAGCATGGCCCTTCCGGGCCGGGGCGCGCAGGCCTTGCGCTGCGCTCGGGAGATCGCCGACACCCAGGCGGCGCTGATCGAGGCGAAATTCCCCAGACTCAACCGCTGCCTCACCGGCTACGACCTGGCGCACCTGCGCGAGGCCAATGGTCGCTTCAACATCAACAGCGTGCTGTGCGGGTCGGAGGGCACGCTGGGCTTCATCGTCGAGGCGAAGCTGAACGTGCTGCCGATTCCCAGGCACTCGGTGCTGGTGAACGTCCGCTATTCGAGCTTCATGGGCGCCTTGCGCGATGCCAAGGCGCTGATGGAGCTGAAGCCCTTGTCCATCGAGACGGTGGACTCCAAGGTGCTGCTGCTTGCCATGCAGGACATCGTCTGGCACGGCGTGGCTGAATACTTTCCAGAAAGTCCGAATACCCCGACCCTGGGCATCAATCTGATCGAGTTCAGCGGCGATGACTGGCCGGAGCTGGAAAGGCGCGTGCACGAGTTCGTCGTCCACCTGCAGGCCGATGATGGAGCCGGGCGCCTCGGCCATACCCTGGCGATCGGCGACGAAGCGGTCAAACGCGTCTACGCCATGCGCAAGCGCGCGGTCGGCCTGCTGGGCAACGTCGAGGGCCAGGCCAGACCACAGCCCTTCGTCGAGGACACCGCGGTGCCACCGGAAAACCTTGCTGACTTCATCGCCGAGTTCCGCGCACTGCTCGATGGCCATGGGCTGCAGTACGGCATGTTCGGCCACGTGGATGCCGGCGTGCTGCATGTCCGCCCGCTGCTCGACATGAAGGTTCCGCAACAGGCCGCACTGATCCGCCCGATCTCCGACGCGGTGGCCGCACTGACCCGCAAATATGGCGGCCTGCTTTGGGGCGAGCATGGCAAGGGCCTGCGCTCGGAGTATGCGCCACAGTACTTCGGTGAACTGTATCCGGCACTGCAGGCGCTGAAGGCCGCTTTCGACCCGCACAACCAGCTGAACCCCGGCAAGATCGCCACACCGGCGAGCATGCCCGAGGCGCGCCTGAGCGGGCTGGACGACGTGGTCCTGCGCGGTGAACTGGACCGGACCATCGACGAGCGCGTGTGGCAGAGCTATGACAGCGCCGTGCAATGCAACGGCAACGGCGCCTGCTACAACTTCGACCCGGACGACGCCATGTGTCCCTCCTGGAAGGCGACTCGGGATCGCACCCAATCGCCCAAGGGGCGCGCCTCGCTGATCCGCGAGTGGCTGCGGATGCAGGGCGAGGAGGGCGTCGACGTGCTGGAGCAGGGCGCCAGGCTGAACCGGGACTTCGACCTGTTGGCGCCGTTGCGTCGCCTGCGCAACTCGATTGCCAGGCGTCTGGGTGAGCAGGACTTTTCCCATGAGGTCTATGACGCCATGGCCGGCTGCCTGGCCTGCAAGTCCTGTGCGGGGCAATGCCCGGTGAAGGTCAACGTGCCCGAGTTCAGGTCGCGTTTCCTGGAGCTGTATCACGGTCGCTACCTGCGTCCGCTGAAGGACTACCTGATCGGCTCTCTGGAGTTCAGCATCCCGTTCCTGGCCCGTTTCCCCAGGCTGTACAACGGGCTGATCGGTTTCGCGCCGATACGCCTGTTCCTTGAGCGAATGGCCGGCATGGTCGATAGCCCCAGGCTCAGCTATCTGAACTTCAAGGGCGCCTGCGCGCGCTGGCAGGTACTGCCGGCAGATGCGCAACGGCTGGCCCGACTGTCTGAGGCCGAACGGAAACGCAGCGTAGTGTTCGTGCAGGATGCCTTCACCCGTTATTTCGAAACTGCGGTGGCCATGGACTGGATTGAGCTGGCCTCACGTCTGGGCTACCAGGTCTATCTCGCGCCGTTCGCCGCCAACGGCAAGCCACTGCAGGTACAAGGCTTTCTCGGTACCTTCGATAAGGTCGCGCGGCGCAATGGCGAAGCGCTGGCCGCCCTCGAAGCTTCGGGAGTGGCCCTGGTCGGCCTGGACCCGGCGATGACGCTGGTCTATCGGCAAGAGTATGCGAAGCTGCTCGGCAGCCGCACACCCAAGGTTCAGCTCATCCAGGAATGGCTGCTGAAAGTGTTGCCGCAGGCCGAGTGTGATGTGGAAAAGGAAAGATCTGCATACCAGTTGCTCGCCCATTGCACCGAGAAAACCAACGCGCCGGACAGCGTCGCCCAGTGGCAGCGCGTATTCGAGCGCATGGGCTTGCAGCTGTCGGTGCTGGCCAGCGGCTGTTGCGGCATGTCGGGCACGTACGGCCACGAAACCCGCAACCTCGAAACATCCAGGGTTATCTATGCGCAGTCCTGGGGTCGCCTGATCAAGCGCCACAGCAAGCAGGGAAATTTGCTGGCCGACGGCTATTCGTGCCGCAGTCAGGTCAAGCGCATGGAAGAAGGCAAGGTGCTTCCTCATCCTTTGCAGGTGCTGCTGGAGTACGTGCGTGACATGAAAGCTGGCAGTATTTAAAGCGTCCACAAGGCTCCGAGGACGCTTCATGGTTCGTTCATGTACGCTGAGAAGCTGGCTCGAACAGCCAATGTAATTCCCACCCAACTCCAGTGTATCACGCTTCGCATAATCCATATTATGTTAAATAAGTAATACGATAGAGACACAGCACCTGTCTAAAAACTCTGCCAGCACTGACCTGCTCAGCTCTTCACATAGCACACGCCATTGCGGCAGATACCAAGACGCAGAGCTTTCTCGATCTCGTCTCGGGATTGATGTACGCCCCCAAGAGAATGCTTCTGAGCATTTACTCGCCAAGCTGCAACAAGCGGCCCTTGACCGTGAGGCGGTATTTCTGCAGGCGGCTGCGGGGTTTGTCCGGGATGGTCATCTCGATCAGGCCGGCTTTCAGCGCAGGCTTCAGGTAGGCCTCGCGCAGGTGTTTCTCGTCTTTAAGCCCCAGTGCGGCGTGGATATCACTGCGGGCCATCGCGCCGTGTAATACGCTCAAGAGCCGTGCGACTTCGGGGGTGACTTCGGGGGTGACTTGATCGATCCCCTCGCCTTTGCTCTGATCAGTCGCACTCACCCACTCCGGTTTCGACCGCCACACCACAGCGCTGAACTGGTTGCCCCTCACGTCGTCGATCAGGTCGATACGCGGCCATTCCTCCAGCGCACGCGGGATACCGCTGCCCAGACCACGGTACGGAAGCACTTTGAAGGCATGCTCCGTCAGCGTCGGATTGCGGCGGTTGGTTTTACCCTGGCGCACATCCTCTATGCTCAGGCTGTCGGGCAGGTGGCCGGGGCTGATGATCTCCACCCGGTCGGCAAACACCAGGATGCGGATCGACGCGCTGGTGAAGTAGTCGCGGTGTACCAGCGCATTGACCAGCAGTTCCTCCAGAGCCGCTTCGGGTATCTCCAGCTCGCCCAGGGTATTGAAGCCGCGCCCGTGCTGCACGTGGTGCAGGTTGCGTTTGAGGAAGGCGAACGCGGCCTTGAACTGCTCGACCAGCGTGCCGCTGAAGTCTTCGCTATCCAGATAGCGCGTATCCCAGATCACCGTGCCGGGAAAGGCCACTGCCTTGATCGTGAATGCCGGGCACCAGCGCAACGGATTGCGACCGAACAGCATCAGTCCGGCCAGATTCAGCGGTTGCGCCCGTGCTCTCAATGCTCTGGCCGTAACGGCGTTCAAAGTACGCAGCAAATGCCTTGTCCCAGATCAGCCGTCGTCGAGCCTGCCACCGGCACCCGGTCGGCGCGCACCAGCCCGGAGCGCTGGAACATGCGCTGCATTTCCTCACGCGACGTTACATGGCGCTTGTCCGCGCCCTGCTTGACCCACAAACGCCCCTGAGCATCCAGATACGGCTTGGACAGACCATCGGCCACAGTTACCACCATCACGATGCCGTTGGCCGTCGGCACGTTTTCCGTGATCGGATGCACCGGCGGGCGCACATACTGCGACGCCGCATTGCCCAGCAACTGATTCAAACGCCGCACGGCGACAGCATCCAATCCGGCCACGGAGCCATCGTCATTGATTCCAAGGAGCAGCGTCCCACCACCACTGTTGGCAAAAGCGGCCAACTCCGCCGCCAGTGCATCTGCGTTGCTGGCATCACGCTTGAACTACTGGCGGCTGTCTTCGCCACGGACGAGAGTTTGCAAGAGGTCGGCTTCGGTCATGGGCTTATTGCTCATCCGCTGAGTCGGTATTGTCGGTCAGTTCCACTCGATGATCTGTTCGATGCTCGGCAGGCTGGTCTGCAATTCCTTCTGCCGCGCCGCGCGTCGCAGGATTCCACCGGGATACATAGAGTTCGGATTTCTTGATGGCTATCGCCGCCGAGATTACCAGAAACGCCCCCCGCCCCCCTGCTCCTGTTGACTTTGCACAAACAGGCAGGCTGTATTCGCCGCACCACTGATCAGGAAAGGCGTCGATCATGCGCAAGGGTGAAGTCAGGCATCGCAACACCATCGGTCTGGAGCGGCTGCAACGCTTTCTCGGCTGGGCTGCCGAGCGCCATCCCGGGTTCGTGCCGAAGAAGAAGCATCAGGATGCATGGTTCGCCACCTATATCGGTCATCAGCCGCCGGAGATTGGTCGCGCCGCCCGGCTGTTCTGGCTGGGGCTGGATGAAACGGCGGTCGAGTCCGCCCTGCAAGCGGTCGATCCGGCCAGTCTGATCGGTCGCCTGCTCAATCGCGATCTCAACGATTTCAGTTGCAGCGTCGATATCCACGGGATCGAAAAACACTTCGACTGTGGCCCGGTGCAGAACCTGCTGGAGCCCGATATCGCCCTGCGCATCGACACCAGCAGCTCCAGCGACGAATTCGAAACCCATGTGCGCAGCGCCATTCAGGATCTGGTGCTGAGTCGGCTGCGCGTGCTGGAAAAGCCCTTCGCCAGCATGACCGATGAGCAGAAGACGCAAAGCCTGGAGCGGCTGCAGCCGAAACTCTCGCGCCTCGACGAATTCGCCAACAAGGCCGTGGATATCCTCAACGAGGTGAAGCACGAGCTGCGCTACGTGGTCGAACTCCGTCACGGCGACGTCGCGCTGGACATGCAGCGGCGCATCCCTGCTGGCCAGGGCCATGTGCTGAGTGAGCGCGAAGTGGCCGAGCGCAAGGAGGAAGATCGCCAGGCGCTGATCGCCAAGTTCGAAATGATGATCGAGGAAGCCGGCGACTTCGACCTGCAGGTGCTGGGCGAGAAGCGTCTGACCGAAGTCTTCATGATGGAGCCGAAGAAGCTGCGCCGCACCATCCGCTTCGCCCGCCAGGACCACAAGGAAAAAATGACTTTCGCGGTGCTGCTGGAAAGCGATCCGCGCTTCATGCACTACCACAAGCTCTACGCGGCGCGGCGCATCACCCGTACCTGGACCGCCCTCCTCGGCCCTACCAACAGCGGCAAGACGCACCGGGCCATCGAGGCGATGACCAGCGTCGAGCGCGCCATCTACCTCTCGCCACTGCGGCTGATGGCGCTGGAGAACCAGGAACGCATCGAGTCCATGGGCGTGCCCTGCTCGCTGGTCACCGGTGAGGAAGAGATCATTCGCGAGGGCGCCACCCATTTCTGCTGCACCGTCGAGGAGTTCGCCCGTTTTCGCCACCAGCACTGGGACGTGGTGGTGGTCGACGAAGTGCAGATGATGGCCGACTCGCAGCGCGGCTGGGCCTGGGTCGATGCGCTGGTGAGCGCCTACACGCCGGAGCTGATCATGACCGGGCCGATGCTGATCCAGCCCTCGCTGAAGACGTTGTGCGATCTCTGTGAAGACCAGTTGCTGGTCAAACGCACCAAGCGCCTGTCGCCGGTGGAAGTGGCTCGCCGCGCCACCTCGCTCAAGCAACTGGACGAAGGCTCGATGCTGGTGGCCTTCAGCCGCAAGACCGTGCTGGAACTTAAGGCGCTGCTGGAGATGACTGGCAAGAGCGTCTCGGTGGTCTACGGCGCGTTGTCGCCGGAAGTGCGCCGCGAACAGGCCCGGCGTTTTCGCGAAGGCGAAGCGGACCTGATGGTGGCCACCGATGCGGTGGGCATGGGCCTCAACCTGCCGGCGCATACCCTGTGTTTCTACACGGATGAAAAATACGACGGCATCCAGAATCGCCAGCTCAGGGTGCAGGAGGTCAAGCAGATCGGCGGGCGCGCCGGGCGCTTCGGTCATCACGACAGCGGCACCATCACCGCCCTGGACGGCCAGACGCTGCAAGCGATCCGCCAGCTGTTCTACAGCGCCGACCAGCCGGTGGACCTTACGCAGTTCCAGGTGCGGCCCTCCATCGAACACCTGCGCGCCATTGCCGAACTGATGGAAGATTCCAGCCTGCTGCGTGCCTGGCTGACCTTCAACCGCAACATCAACTACGGTGCGGAATTTATCTCCATCCTGCCGGACGAACTGGCCGAGTGGATCAAACTGATCGACGACCCGCAGATAGACCTGTCGCTGCGCTGGATCTTCGCCTGCACCCCGATTCGCGGCGGGCTGGACAGCCCCGCCGCCACCCACGCCCAGCAGTGGCTGAAAAAGGTCGCGCAGAACAAACAAGTCGAACTGCCGCGCCTGTTTATCGAAGCCGACCTGGCCACGCTGGAAAGCACCCTGCACATCATCGAAACCTACCTGCACCTGGCCCGCACCCTACCCGCCCACTTCCCCGCCCTGGAACAGGCCGAAGGCCACCGCAGCCTGCTTAACGAAGCCATCACCCGCGAACTGTCGCGACGGCGAAAACCGCGCAACTCCGATCGCCGCCGCGTCTCGGGGGAAACGAGCAAGTGCCAGCAATGCGGCAAGGCGATGCCGGTGCTTAGCCGCCAGTTTCGCCTGTGCCAGAGCTGTTTTCGTAATCAACGTCCGTAGGCTGGCAATGCTCAGTGGCGCCCTCACCGACGCCCATGGCGCTCGACCGGAACCAGGATGTATTGCTTGCCGTGATAGCCGTGCCTTACCGCGCGCGGGGCGTGTCGCGGGTAATGTCTGTAGTACTTGGGGGCTGGTGGTCGATGATGATGGCGCGCCGAGTGATGCCGGTGCCGATCATCCGGCGAATCCGCAAGCACCGCGACCAGCACCGCACCCACCGCCGCGCCGGCCAGCACCGGAACCACGACATTGCGATCGGCGGCCGAGGCGTTGCCGGCAGCGACCAGGCAACCGGTCAGCAGACCGACCTTGAGTATGCGACTGAACATGGAGCTCTCCTTTCGTGACAGGGCACATTCCCCGCCTCCATGAAACGCCGCCGCTGCGTCAGTTGCCGTCAGGCAGATGTAAACAGAGGGTAAACGAACCTTCGCATTATTCTGGAAACCGGAGCTGGTCGACGAATCATTGCTGGCAGTGCCGTTCTCATGGAAACAGTCCGTTATTTGCGCGGAGGCTCCATGCCCGACAGCTACGATCTGAGACGGTTCGTCGATGCCCAACATTCCATCTACGACCGCGCCCTGGCGGAGTTGCACGCCGGGCACAAACAGAGCCACTGGATGTGGTTCGTTTTTCCGCAGATTGTGGGCCTGGGTCGTAGCGCCATGGCCCAGCGCTATGCCATCGCCGACCTCAACGAGGCTATCGCCTACCTGCAGCACCCACTGCTGGGGCCGCGACTGGAGGAATGCGCACAAGCGCTGCTGCAGCACAGCGACCGGACGGCGCGGCAGATGCTCGGCTCGCCCGACGATCTGAAGCTGCACTCGAGCATGACGCTGTTCGCGGCAGCCGCCCCTGAGCACGTGGCCTTTCAGCAAGTGCTGAATGCCTTCTATGACGGCGAAGCCGATCGGGAAACGCTGAAAAGGCTGCGAAGCTGATGCCGACCTGAAGCGCCGTGTGCATCACTTCCTTTCGCCAGGCGCTCATGGTGCAGGTGGCAATACCGCTATCCTGCTGAAGATCAGGCAGCCAAATAGCTCGCTAAGGACTCGTCACATGAGCGACCAGAACGACAAGCCATTCATCGTCGCCCTCGACCAGGGCACCACCAGTTCTCGTGCCATCGTCCTGGACCACGATGCCCATGTGGTGAGCATCGCCCAGCGCGAGTTCGCGCAGATCTATCCGCAACCGGGCTGGGTCGAACATGACCCCATGGAAATCTGGGCCACCCAGAGCGCCGTGTTCGTCGAGGCGCTGGCACAGGTCGGCATCACCAACGAGCAAGTGGCCGCCATCGGGATCACCAACCAGCGCGAAACCACCATCGTCTGGGACAAAGCCAGCGGACGACCAATCTACAACGCCATCGTCTGGCAGAGCCGCCAGAGCATGCCGATCTGCGATCAGCTCGAGCGCGACGGCATGCAGGAGCATATCCGCAGCACCACCGGCCTGGTCATCGACCCCTATTTCTCGGGCACCAAGATCAAGTGGATTCTCGATCACGTCGAAGGCAGCCGCGAACGCGCGCGCCGGGGCGAACTGCTGTTCGGCACCGTCGATTGCTGGCTGGTCTGGAAGATGACCCAGGGCAAGGCACACGTCACCGACTACACCAACGCCTCGCGCACCCTGCTCTACGACATCCATAAACTGGACTGGGACCCGGCGCTGTTGGAGGCGCTGGATATCCCGCGCCAGATGCTGCCTGAGGTTCGCTCTTCGTCCGAGGTCTACGGCCATGCCTATCTGGGCACGGGCCAGAGCACCGGCATTCCCATCGCCGGGATCGCCGGCGACCAGCAGGCCGCGCTGTTCGGGCAGATGTGCGTCGAACCGGGCCAGGCCAAGAACACCTATGGCACGGGCTGCTTCCTGCTGATGAACACGGGCACCCAAGCCGTGCAATCCGGGCATGGCCTGCTCACCACCCTCGCCTGCGGTCCGCGCGGTGAGGTCAGCTATGCGCTGGAAGGGGCGATCTTCAATGGCGGTTCGACCGTGCAATGGCTGCGCGACGAGCTGAAGGTGATCAACGATTCGCTGGATTCCGAATACTTCGCGACCAAAGTTCAGGACAGTAACGGCGTCTATCTGGTGCCGGCATTCACCGGGCTCGGCGCGCCCTACTGGGACCCGCGTGCCCGAGGCGCGCTGTTCGGCCTGACGCGCGGGGTGAAGATGGACCACATCATTCGCGCCGCGCTGGAGTCCATCGCCTACCAGACCCGTGATGTACTCGACGCCATGCAGAAGGACGCCGGCGCGCCCCTGCGTTCGCTGCGGGTGGATGGCGGCGCAGTCGCCAACAACTTCCTCATGCAGTTCCAGGCCGACCTGCTCGGCACTCCGGTCGAGCGCCCCGGGATGAAGGAAACCACCGCCCTCGGCGCCGCTTATCTGGCGGGGCTGGCGAGCGATTTCTGGTGCAGTCTGGATGAATTGCGCAGCAAGGCCAGCGTCGAGCGCATATTCGAGCCGGCCCTTGATGAGGGGCGGCGTGAAGCGCTGTACAGCGGCTGGCGGAAGGCGGTCAGCCGCACCCGCGACTGGGATGAGGGCTGATCCAGGGTGATACGATGCGCGCCTGTTCATTCGACGAGAGCACCGTGACTGACCCTGCCCGCATCGTCTCCGAGATTTACGACATCGCCGTGATCGGCGGAGGCATCAATGGCGTGGGTATCGCCGCCGATGCGGCAGGTCGCGGGCTATCGGTGTTTCTCTGCGAGCGCGACGATCTCGCCAGCCATACGTCTTCGGCGAGCAGCAAGCTGATCCACGGTGGCCTGCGTTATCTCGAACACTACGAGTTCCGTCTGGTGCGCGAATCACTGGCGGAACGCGAAGTGCTGCTCGCCAAGGCGCCGCATATCATCAGGCCGTTGCGTTTCGTGCTGCCGCACCGCCCGCATCTGCGCCCGGCCTGGGTGATCCGTGCCGGCCTGTTTCTTTACGATCATCTCGGCAGACGCAAACGGCTCCCCGCCTCGCGCAGCCTGCATTTCGGCGCCGACAGCCCGCTCAAGCCGGACATCCGGCGTGGCTTCGAATACGCGGATTGCCAGGTGGACGATGCGCGTCTGGTCGTGCTCAATGCCATGGCGGCACGGGAAAAAGGCGCGCACATCCATACCCGCACCCGCTGCCTGAGCGCCCGGCGGGACGATGGCCTCTGGCATCTCGAGTTGCAGCAGGCGGACGGCACTCGTCTTTCCCTTTGCGCCAAGGCGCTGGTGAATGCCACCGGCCCCTGGGGGGCGCAATTTCTCGGGGAAAACCTGCAGCAGCGTTCGCCCTATCGCATCCGGCTCGTGCAGGGCAGCCACCTCATCGTACCCAGGCTATATGAGGGCGAGCAGGCGTATATCCTGCAGAGCGAGGATCAGCGCATTGTCTTCGTGATTCCCTATCTGGAGCACTACACCCTGATCGGCACCACGGATCGTGAATACCGGGGCGATCCGGCGAAGGTCGCTATCAGCGAGGACGAGATCCGCTACCTGCTGGAAGTCAGCAACGCCCATTTTCGCCGGCAACTGACGGCCCGGGACATCCTGCACAGCTTCGCTGGCGTCCGTCCGTTGCGCGATGATCAGTCCAACAACCCCGCCGTGGTCACGCGCGACTACAGCCTGTCCCTGACGACCGCGCAGCAGGCGCCCCTGCTCTCGGTATTCGGCGGCAAGCTGACCACCTATCGCCGGCTGGCCGAGGCGGTACTGACGCAACTAGGCCCCTATTTCGTGGGCATGGGCGCGCCCTGGACGGCCAGCGAAAGCCTGCCCGGCGGCGAAGACATGAGCACGCCGCAGGCCCTGGCCGAAGAGCTGAAAGCAAAGGTCCAGGGTATCGATGAGTCGCTGGCGCAGCGCTGGGCAAGCCTTTATGGCAATCGCGTCTGGCGCATGCTGGGTGAGGCTCGTGCGATTGCCGACCTGCGTGAATGCCTCGGCCAGGACCTGTATGCACAGGAAGTGGATTATCTGTGCCGAGAAGAATGGGCGACCCAGGCCGAAGACATTCTCTGGCGGCGAACCAAACTCGGCCTGACCTTCACGCCGCGGGAGCAGGAGCGTTTGCGGCGTTATCTGAAGCTGGCTGCTCCGGCTCCTTCCTGAAAGCACACGCCCGTGTATTTGAAACAGCTGGCAACTACAGGCTGTGTGAAAACGTAGCGAGCGAAGGTCAGGCAAGGCAAAAACAGGCGAAAAAGCGCAGTTTACGAGCTGTAAATGAGCATTTTGAGCCTGTTTTTAACGCAGCATGGCCGAGCGCAGTAGTTTTCACACAGTCTGAACTAGGCTAGTCTCAGCGTCTTCTCAAGACGGAGTACCCCCATGGCCCGAGCCACTGCCCGCCACATCCTGGTCCCCACTGAAG
Organism: Stutzerimonas stutzeri; assembly: GCF_013522825.1. GTDB lineage: Bacteria > Pseudomonadota > Gammaproteobacteria > Pseudomonadales > Pseudomonadaceae > Stutzerimonas > Stutzerimonas stutzeri_AK. Next base: position 105,481 of record NZ_JAAMQZ010000013.1, on the reverse strand, counting down.
ACAAGTGCAACGAACTGAAAGCAGCCATCGAAGGCGGCGCCGATTTCGCTCAGGTTGCCAAGGACAACTCCACCTGCCCGTCCAGCCGTCAGGGCGGAGACCTGGGCTCGTTCGGCCCCGGCCAGATGGTGAGGGAATTCGATACCGTGGTATTCAGCGCGCCGCTCAACGTCGTGCAAGGCCCGGTCAAGACCCAGTTCGGTTACCACCTGCTGGAAGTGACCAGCCGCCAGGACTGATCGCTCGCCCCCGCACCTGAGCGTGCGGGGATTTCTCGCGTTAGCCCCCCGCCTCTCTCCGCCAGTCGCAGGTCGAATCAGCCGAAGGCGTGATCCGACGGACGGATTCACAGACAATTATTGGTCTCTTGTGGCGTTCGATTGTCTGCTTGTCGGGTTGGTGAAGCGCAATGTCGAACAACCCCATCGCGCCATACGGGCTATCGTCAAGGGAACAGGACCACTCAACTCCAAGCATCGAGAGGGTATCCACATGTTCCATGTAACCCGCATTGGCGACACACGCATCGACGTGGACTTTTCCGGCAAGCTCGACAGCAGCGAAATGCGCTTCGCCCTCGACGAGCTGATGAGAAAATCCGAAGGCATCGAGCACGGGCAGATGCTCTACCGGGTCGGCGACTTCGACTGGCCGACACTGGGCGCGGTAGCCGTCGAACTGTCACGCATTCCCGAGGTGTTTCGCTTTATCCGCCGCTTCGACCGCTGCGCAGTGGTCTGCTCACGTGAATGGGTGCGCAAGGCCAGCACGCTGGAAGGCGCCCTGATACCGGGTCTGGCGGTCAAGGCATTCGATACGCACCAGGTGACCGAAGCGCACAACTGGCTGGAAGGCAAAGGGTAACCCAGCGGTTTTTGGGAACGATCAGGGACGGTGCCAGTCGGAAATAGTGAACCCACTGCAACAGGAGTCCTCCTCATGCTGAAGTTTCTGGGCAGCACTGTCGGCATCATTTTCCTGATCGGTCTGTTGGTGGTTATCGGCCTGTTCATGCTGATTTTCTGACGCGAACACCCTCGAACGGGATCGCAGCGCTTCGCTGTCCCCGTTCGTTATCATTCGAATCAAGCGAGGAACCTTCAATGAGCCTGTTCGACAGGATAAAGGACAAACTGGGCTTGGGCGTGAGCAACGAGGCGCACAAGTCTGCGGCTCCCGACTCGGGCATCGGCCAGCACCCCACTGATACGGTTGTCGATTCCGAACGACCGGATACAGTCAGCAACGCCACCAGCACTCCATCAACGACTACCAATGCTTCAGCGGCTCCTGTCACCGCTGTGGATGTATCGGCGAAGCTCGATGGCATGGCCACGACCCATCCTGAACAGTTGAACTGGCGCACCTCCATCGTCGATCTGCTCAAGCTGCTCGGTCTGGACAGCAGCCTGCAGGCACGCAAGGAGCTGGCCAGCGAACTGGGGTGTCCTGCGGAGATAATGGCTGATTCGGCGCAGATGAATATCTGGCTGCATCGCACCGTGATGCACAAGCTGGCCGAGCATGGTGGCAACGTACCGCCAGAGCTGCGTAACTGAAGCCTGAAAAGCCTTCTGTGGGAGATTCTATGTCAACGACGGCCTCACCTCCTGTGGTTGGTAGGCCGTCTGCGTCTGCATGAGGGCAAAGGCAATTCGGGCGAGTTTACGGGCCAGGATGGTCAAAGCTTCGGTTTTCTTCAGTCCGCGTGCTAGATAGCCCAGATAGATTTCCTTCCATCGTTTGGTCCGGGCTGCAGACATGGCGGCGTTGTGCAGTAGCCGGCGGATCTCCGGATCACCTTGCTTGGTCAGCTTCCGTCGACCGCTGTAACGACCAGACTCCTTGAGCCGCACGTCCAGTCCCAGAAATGCGATGAAGGCGTCGCTGTTGCGAAAGTACCCTCGCAGAAACGCCAGGTTCAGCGCTGCAGCAGTCAGAGGCCCAATACCCTCGATGGCTTGGCAGCGCTTGCTCTGTTCCTTCAAGCCGGCCTCGTCCAGAGTTGTCTGAATCGCCTTCTCCAAGCGCCGCTCCAGGACGGCCATACGCTTGAGGACCGGCTTCAGTGCATTGGCCAGTGTACGGTCCTGAGAGAAGCTCTGACGCAGCGATGTCGCGCTACGAACGAGCGTTGCCCGACGATGTAACAACGTCTGCAAGCGGCAGTACGCCTTGCTCGGCGGTTGCCAGGGCTCCAGTTGAGTCTGCTCATGAGACAGGTAACGGGCCAACAGTTGGGCGTCGCTACGGTCGTCCTTGTTTCGCCCACCGATGCCCTTGCGATAGTTGCTCAGGCGCAAGCCGTTAATGACGTAAATCCGGTGCCCCTTGGCATGAGCCAGGGTCGCAACATCCATGTGGTAGATGCCCGTGGCTTCGATAGCGATGGCGCAGCACCCAGGTAGGGTCTTGAGCCAGGCCTTGATCGTGCGACGGTCATTAGCCAGCTCGAACACCTCACCAGACCGCGTATCGCAGACGCTCAGCGTCTCCTCGGCCACATCGATTCCGATAACTGCAACTTGGCTTGTCATGGCGCTCTCCGACGGGGAAGATGAAGATCACCTGTCGGGGCTCACAATGGCGCAGGCTTGCCGGTATTGTCGGTATGAGCGGCCACTCAATCCGATGGATTCCTTATCGGCGCTTGTCGTGAGCGCGTGGATGGGGGAAGTCTCCCACCGTCTGGCTTGCAGAAGCGGACTTTGTCCCTCCACCCCCGACAGGTTCCTACCCTAACGCCATACAAGCGGCCTTGCCTTGGCCGCGATTGGAGCCGTACCGATGCTCGGGCATCGATTCGCGGGCATGGCCCGCTCCCACGGCGGGCAAGAGTTGCCGGAGTGCCTCGCCAATAGCTGACGCCGTGCCGGTCAGCCGTCCAGCGACGGGCCAATCATGGCGGCCAATTGCCCATAGACACCCGGACAGGCCACCAGATAGGGATTGCCACGCAACAACCCGTCGTCACGGAAAAAGTCGTTCACCTGCCCGCCCGCCTCCTTCAGCAGCACCAGCCCCGCCAGACAATCCCAGCTCTTGAGTTCGGTTTCGTAGTAGCCGAGCAAGCGTCCTGCCGCGACGTAAGCCGTCATCAGCGCGCCGGAACCATTGCGAAAGAACATTCCACCTTCGGCCAGCAGCTTTTCCAGAAACGGGATGAAGTGCTCCTTGCCGCGCGGATGAAAGGTGCCGGTGCCGGTCAGGCCCTGCGCTACATGCGTGGCTGCGCTGACCTGCAGTGGCGTGTCGTTGACAAAGGCCCCCTGCCCCAGACAGCCATGGAAGAGCTCATCGTGATTGGGATCGGCAATCGCGCCCAGGTACGGCTCACCATCGATCAGCAGACCGATGGACACACACCAGTTGTGCAGGCCGTTGACGAAGCAGGCCGTACCATCGATAGGATCAATCACCCACACGCAGCGGGCGGCGAGATCGGAGCTGCCGCTTTCTTCGCCGAGAAAGCCATCTTCCGGAAAGCGCCCGGCAAGCCGTGCGCGAATGAAGTCTTCGATCTGCCTGTCGGCGATGCTGACGACATCCTGCAGATCATTGCCCTTGTGCTCGACAAGCAGTTTGTTGCGCTGGCGGTAATGACCCATTCCCAGTTGCGCCGCCTCCAGCGCGAGATTTCTGGCACAGGTGTAACGCGCCTCGACATCGAGGGCCGGAGGTACGGAATTCATGGTTTCCCTTACGAAGCGGCGCGCTGCAGGTGCGCTGGAGTGCGGATTCTAACAGCCAGGTCCGGCGGCCTGAATGTATTCAATCCTGCGGAGCGTCGTCGACCTGCTCATGCAGGCGCACGTTGAGCTCATCGACCACAGGCGCCCATTCGGCATCATCCAGCAGTTGTTCCTTGAGAAATGAGCCCTGAGCTTCATTCCAGAACGGTGCCTCGGACACCTTTATGTGATTGGGCAGCGGTCGATGGGTGGCGATGAATTCATCGATGCTGGCTGGATCTGAGGGCAAACCGAGTTGTGCGAACAGGGTGCCAAGGTCTTTGTTGGGCAATTCCATGGTGCAGGCTCCAGAACTATCGGGACGGTTCATTCAGTAGAGGGAGCCCGCCGCGTACAGTTCAACCGCAGGCGAATCGAGACGATGACAGGGCGTTGCGAGGGGCAGGCATCGTCTGCCGATGCCTGCCTGTTTCGGGGGTTGTTCAACCAGCGCACTGGCTGGTGTTACGTATCGAGTCAGGACGAGCGCAGTTGCTCATCGGCAAGAAAATCTTCCTCCAGTAGTGCGTCCCGACCTTCGACTTCAAGGGTCTCGCCTTCCAGCGGCACCGGTGCCGCCGCGCGCTTGCTGCGCAGTTTGCCGAACTGATGTTGCAGGGCGTTGTTCAGCTTGATGATGGCGCCATCGACCGCCAATTCCAGCGATTCGGCCTTGTGTGTGACCGAGATGGGTTGCAGCCCCTTGGGTCGTGCTTCGATCTGGCAACGCTTGTCCTGTGCGCCAGCCTTGACCCCGTTCTCGTCGTTCAGATGGACCACTACCCGAGTGACTTCGTCGTCGAACCGATCCAGCTTGTCGGCAACGCTGGCACTGACCCACTCAGCAAGGCGGGCGCTTCCGTCGATGTGGTTATCGCTGTGAACTTGGATCTGCATACGCTATTCCTTCTAAACGCTCTAGGTAACCACCGCTCAGCCTCGAACGGCCTGACCTAGAAATGCCATTGTTGGCGGTATTAAGCAAGGGCATCACGGAAACAAAGACCGCCAGAGCGCTGTAACTTGCTCGCCGTCAAGAGAACGATCCGCTCAGCCGTCGGGCTGCAGCTTCTTCCTGGGATAAATGTCGTAGCGGCTGGATTTGCCCTCCAGGCTATAGCCCGGTTTGACACCCTCGATGGCCGGCGCCTTGCGCGGGCGCTTCACCACCACGCGATGACTGGCCAGCGTCAGTGCCTGGGCCAGCAGAGAGGCCGCATCCAGATCGTCACCCACGAAAGGCCGGAACAGACGCATTTCCTTTTTCACCAGCGCGCTCTTTTCCCGGTGCGGAAACATCGGGTCCAGGTAGATGACCTGTGGTGGCTCGCCCTGCCACTGGCGCATCAGTTCGATGGCATCACCCTGCCGCAGTTGCATGCGGGCAACGATGGGCGCAACTTCAGAGTCCTGCCGGGCACGCGCCAAGCCGTCTTCCAGCAGTGCAGCAATCAGCGGTTGCCGCTCGCACAACTTCATCTCGCAGCCCAGAGACGCCAGCACGAAAGCATCCCGCCCCAGGCCTGCCGTGGCGTCCAGCACGCTGGGGCGAATACCCGGCTGAATGCCCACGGCCTTGGCGATCATCTGCCCGCTACCGCCGCCAAACTGGCGCCTGTGAGCCGCACCGCCCTCGACGAAATCCACCCGCACTGGCCCCGGCGCCTGATCACCGAGCTGCTGCAGTTGCAGGCCGTTTTCGCCCAACTGCAGCACGAATTCGGCCTCGTCCGCTTGTAAGGGCAGTTCCAGGCGCAGCGCCCAGGCTTGTGCCTGCTCGGTGAATGCCGATGCCAGCGCTTCTACGCGAACCTGGGGAATGGAGGTGGACATGGGTGAACCTGCGCTGGAAAAACCGGCATTTTGCCAGAGCCTGTCAGCGGCACATACCGAAACCACCCATATCCACATGGAAGTGATCATGATGTGCGGCGTTGTATTCCGGACTCAGGGTCACCCCGAAGACATCGCAGGCCGCCGCCTTTACCTGGCGCAGAAAGCGCGCCTTGTCGTTATCGCCTGCCCAGTCACGCGCTACGGTGATGCGAGTGCCGTCCTGAAGATAAAAGCCGGCCAGGTCCAGCGCATTGGCCGAAGCATGCTGGCTGCGTCTGTTGCTGCGGGCGATGTTGCGACAGGCGAAACTGCCGAAATGGTCGATGCGTACCACTGGCTGACCGAACACCTGCTGCGCCGCCGGTTGCAGCCCATGCCGCTCGAACAGAGCATAAGCCGCCGCCAGCGGGCAGGTGGCCAGAAAGGCGCCATTGAAATGCACTGCCGAACCGTTCACCCGCACCGCGTTTTTCACCGGGCAGCCTGCTTGCGGCGTGCTGTCCGGCACCGCCACATAAGTCAGGTCGGAGGTTGCCAGCGCCTGCTCGCATAGCTCGCGGTCTTCCTGCAGGCGACGCAGCTTGAAGGCTGTCAGTACGTTGGGTGTCGCCTGGATATCCAGCGGCGCCCAGGGGTTCCATTGCGGAGGCACGTCGATATGGCCGCGCCAGACGCCATAAGCGAAGCCTGTCAGTAATAGAAGCAACAGTAGAAAAAAGCGTCCGAAAGTCATGCCTTATAGGCAACACAGCGAGACGGAAGTTGGATTCGATGTTTTACAAGGCTGGTCAGTCGCCCAGCAGGGACAACTGCGGCGCGCGGTAAAAAGATGGCAGCGGCAGCAACCCTGGCAGGCGCTCAGCCAACTGTAAATGGAAGCGCTGGGCCAGCTCTGGCGCGCGGTGATTGTCCGGTGTGTGCAGGTAGACATGGGGCTTCTTGCCGGCTTCGATCCAGCCCGCCACCTTGTCCAGCCAGGGCGCCATGAAGTTGTCGTTCGCCTCCAGCTCCGGATGGCCGATAAAGCGCAGCTGCGGGGATTCGCTGAACGCGGTCGGGCGCACCGGAAGGCGTGGTTTCTTGCTCTGCGCGTGCAGTACGGTTGGGTCCTGCGAGCGACAACTGAACAAGGCACGGGAATCCAGGCAGATGCGCTCGACACCGCGGTCGAGCAGCAGGCGGTTCAGTGCGCGCTCCTCCTCGCCACGCTCGAAGAACGCCCGATGCCGCACCTCCACTGCCAGTGGCGCGCCAAAGCTGTCGATCAGCCCGGCCAGTTCACCGAGACGGCCTGGGCCGAAGCTCGCCGGCAATTGCAACCAGAACGGCGTGACCCGCGCGCCCAAAGGTGCCAGTAGCTGCCGAAAAGCCAGCGCCAGCTCCAGCACACCATGCAGGTTGTCCGCCTGGCTGATTTCGCGCGGCAACTTGGCACAGAAGCGGAATCCTTCGGGCATCAGACTGGCCCAACGCTCGACCTTCGCTTGCGAGGGCCAGGCGTAAAGCGTGGTGTTGCCTTCGACGCTATTGAACATCGCGCAGTAGCGGGCAAGGAACTCGGAGGCAGGCGTAGCCGCCGGGTACAGTGAATCCAGCCAGGCGCTTTCGCTCCAGGACGGACAGCCAAGAAAATAAGGAAGGTTCAACGCAAGTGCCCGTCTCAGACGTAGAGATCGAGGCCCAGCACCTCATAGCCACCGAAATCGCTGTTGTTGAAGCTGGCAGTGCTGACGTAACTGGCCAACGCCTGGGCGACATGGGTTGGAAGAGTGCGATCCGCCTGAGGCGGTGCGTCGCGGAATGCCGCATAGCGTTCGATCAGCGCGCTTTCGTTGACCCGCTGCTGGGGCCGCGCAGCCTGCGGCTGATAATCCTGCCCTGCCGCTCGGCTGTCGATCTGGCGATCAGCCTCGGCGGCGCGCTGGGTTTCGCCATAACCATCCCTCGCGCTGCCGATACGGGCAGTACGATCCGTGGAATAAGGGACAGGAAAGGAACCTTCGACGCGCATCTTTCAACTCGATCGGGAGTGCGGCGACTTTAACGGCCCATCACAACTTTGGCAACGGTCGCGTCAGCTCTTGGGCGTGGCGACATTATCGCGCAGATAGACCGGCTGGGCCTGATCGGCCTCCACCGCCTCACCCCGGTGCCAGGCATGGCTGGCCAGCAGCAGCAGGTCTTCGGCGTGGGGCAGCAGTGTGGCATCGAGGGCTGCCGGCTTGACTGCAAGGCGTTCGCCATAGCCCCAGCCGGTGCCTGCACCAAACCATTGGCCGGCGCTGTCACGCGGCAGGCTTGCCTGCTCTGGTGGCAATACCGCCTCAAGACCTGCCAGGCGCATCTCGCCCTGCTGCAGGCGATAGCAGCCCCAGTAGACCTCGTCCATACGTGCATCGATGGCCGCCGCCACCTGCTCCACGCCGTGTTCGCGATGCGCACGCTGGGCGATGGTCGCCAGGGTCGAAACCGGCAGAACCGGGCGTTCGAGCGCGAAGGCCAGTCCCTGCACCACGCCAACGGCAATCCGCACGCCGGTAAAGGCGCCTGGGCCGCGACCGAAGGCCAGCGCATCGACCGCCGACAAGGCGATACCGGCCTCGGCCAGCAGCGCCTGGATCATCGGCAACAGTCGTTGCGCATGCAGCCGTGGAATCACCTCGTACTGGCTCAGCACCCGGCCTTCATGCAGCAGCGCAACGGAACAGGCTTCAGTGGCGGTATCGAGGGCCAGCAGGGTGGTCATTGCATCGTCCGGTGAAAAAAGGGGGGCCGGCATTATAAGCCCGTCCGCCGATGACCGGGCACGGGAATTACCGAACCGCAGAAATGACAACGACCCGCAAGCGGGCCGTAGTTTGCAGCCAAAAGCCAATCAGCTGAGGGCAGCGAATACCTTGGCGGTGATCTCGTCCACCGAGCCGATACCTGCAACCAGGCTGTATTTCGGCGTGCCTTCGACAGCGGACAGCTTCTGATAGAAATCCACCAGCGGCTTGGTCTGCGAATGATAGACGGACAGGCGATGACGCACGGTTTCTTCCTTGTCGTCTTCACGCTGAACCAGTTCGTCACCGGTCTCGTTGTCCTTGCCGGCCACTTTCGGCGGATTGTACTCGACGTGGTAGGTGCGACCGGAAGCCTGGTGGAAACGACGACCCGCTATGCGCTTGACGATTTCTTCGTCTTCCACTGCGATTTCCACCACATGGTCGATGGTCACGCCGGCGGCTTTCAGTGCTTCTGCCTGGGGAATGGTGCGTGGGAAACCGTCGAACAGGAAGCCGTTGGCGCAATCGGACTGGGTGATGCGCTCCTTGATCAGGTCGATGATGATTTCATCGGAGACCAGGCCACCGCTGGCCATCACGTCCTTGACCTTCAGGCCCAACGGGCTGCCAGCCCTGACTGCTGCACGCAACATGTCGCCGGTGGAAATTTGCGGGATGCCGAACTTCTCGGTAATGAAGGCTGCCTGTGTGCCTTTTCCGGCACCCGGTGCTCCCAGCAGAATCACGCGCATGGATGAGTCCTCAAGTTTTAGCAAGGGGGATACCGCCAGGAACGATTGCTGCAATCCCAACTCTGGCGATCAAAGAATCTGGTTTGCCGCCATGCGACAAAAGGTGGAACACGATACACAGCGCATGGAACCCAGACAAGCAGCATGCGCAACATCATCCCATGGGCATGATGGCCAATCGGCACGAGCGCAAAACGACGCTGAAAGACTGTGCGGTGACGGCTGCGACAGCCACCCCGGCCTGCCGCAGCCCTCCTTGAAAAGGCCTAGCCGGTATTGCGCAGACCGGCGGCGATTCCCGCGACGCTGACCAGCAGAGCCTGTTCCAGCGGGCTTTCTGCCGGGTTTTCCTGATGTCGCGAGCGGGCCAGCAACTCGACCTGCATCAGGTGCAAGGGATCAAGGTAGGTGTTGCGCAAGCTGAACGCCTCAAGCGTTTCCGGGCTGTGGGCAAGCAATTCGGACTGCCCGGTCAGCCCGAGCACAGCGTCTATCGCCTGCGACAATCGGTCACGCAAATCGCCGCCCAGTGGTTGCAGCGGTGCAGCGACCAGACGCTCGTCGTAGCGTGCGGCGATCTGCGCATCGGCCTTGGCCAGGACCATTTCCAGCATATCGATGCGCGTACTGAAGAACGGCCAGCGCTGACGCATGGTTCTCAGTCGCTCGCCTTCGCCACCCTCCAGTGCAACCTGCAACGCCCGCTCCCAGCCGAGCCAGGCGGGCAGCATCAGGCGGGTCTGGGTCCAGGCGAAGATCCAGGGAATCGCCCGCAGGCTCTCCACGCCGCCTTCGCGGCGCTTGGAAGGCCGGCTGCCCAAGGGCAGACGACCAAGCTCCTGCTCAGGCGTGGCCTGGCGAAAATACTCGACAAACCCCGGATGGTCGCGCACCACGCCCCGGTAGGCTTCGACGCCCTCCCCGGCCAGTCGCTCCATCAGCGCACGCCAGTCAGGCTCCGGCATCGGCGGCGGCAACAGGGTGGCTTCCAGCACCGCGGCCAGATAGAGGTTGAGGTTCTGCTCGGCAATGTCCGGCAGGCCGAACTTGAAGCGGATCATTTCGCCCTGCTCGGTGGTGCGGAAGCGCCCCGCGACCGATCCGGGCGGTTGCGAAAGAATGGCCGCATGGGCCGGGCCGCCACCACGACCCACGGTGCCACCGCGACCGTGAAACAACAGCAGTTCGACCTCATGCGCGCGGCAGATTTCGACCAGGCTTTCCTGGGCGCGATACTGCGCCCAGGCTGCCGCCGTGGTGCCGGCATCCTTGGCCGAATCGGAATAGCCGATCATCACTTCCTGCGGGCCGTTCAGGCGCTGGCGATAGCCGGGCAAGCCCAGCAGCCGCTCGATGCTGGGACCGGCGTTGTTCAGATCGTCGAGCGTCTCGAACAGCGGCACCACGCGCATCGAGCGTTGCAGGCCGGACTCTTTGAGCAGCAGCTGCACCGCCAGCACATCGGATGCCTGCCTGGCCATGGAGATGACATAGGAGCCCAGCGACTCCGCCGCCGCCTGGGCGGCGACACGGCAGGTAGCCAGCACCTCGGCAGTCTCGGCTGAAGGCTGGACATGCGGCGGCAGCAAGGGACGCCGGCTATCCAGCTCGCGCTGGAGGAAATCCAGGCGCTGTCCTTCGTCCCATTGTTCATACTGGCCGAGGCCCAGGTAGTCGGTGATTTCCGACAGGGCCGCGCTGTGCCTGGCCGAATCCTGGCGAATATCAAGACGCACCAGGAACAGCCCAAAGGCTGCGGCACGCCGCAACGTATCGAGCAGGGCGCCATCGGCGATCACGCCCATGCCGCAGGCGTGCAGCGAGCGGTAGCAGAGTTCCAGCGGCTGGCGCAACTCGCGGTTGTCCCGCAGCACCGCCGCAGGCTCGGGAGTGCCCCGTTCGCGCGCGCTACTCGCCCAGTCCCGCGTGGCCTGCAGACGCTCGCGCAAACCCTTGAGCAGAACGCGATAGGGTTCGGCGGATTCCCCACTGTGTTGCAGCAGTTCGTCGCTGGCGGTCTGCATGGACAGCGCCGTGATCAGGCCCTCGACATCGCGCAGAAACAGATCCGCCGCCATCCAGCGCGCCAACAGCAGCACCTCGCGGGTCACCGCCGCCGTCACATTGGGATTGCCATCGCGGTCACCGCCCATCCATGAAGCGAAGCGGATCGGTGCGGCATCGAGCGGCAGGTGCAGGCCGCTGCTGCCTGCGAGCACCTTGTCGGTATGCCGCAACACGTTCGGCAGCGCCTGCCAGAGCGAATTCTCGATGACGGCAAAGCCCCATTTGGCCTCTTCCACCGGCGTGGGCCGGATGCGCCGGATTTCTTCGGTGTGCCAGGCCTCGGCGATCAACCGCTGCAGGTTCAGCTCGATATCGGCCAGTTCCGCCGCACTGAGATCGGCATGGTCACGCGCGGCGAGCTGGGCGGCGATGGCATCGTATTTCTGGATCAGGGTACGCCGTGAAACCTCGGTCGGGTGCGCAGTCAGCACCAGTTCGATATCCAGTTGCGCCACTTGGCGGGCAATGAACGCCTGATCGAATCCTTCGACCTTCAGCCGTTCGAGCAACTCCGCCAAAACGCCAGCCTCGAAAGGCGGCGACTCCTCGGGGCGACGGCGGCGCATGCGATGATGCTGCTCGGCGATATTGGCCAGATTGAGGAAGTGATTGAAGGCACGGGTCATCGGCAAAAGCTCGTCGTCGGTCAGCCCGCCAAGGGTTTCCTCCAGTTGCCTGGCCCCCTCCACCGAACCGCGCCGCGCCCCCTTGGCCCCCTTGCGGATTCGCTCGATCTTCTCGAAGAAGACATCGCCGTGCTGCGCGCGGATGGTGTCGCCCAGCAACTCTCCGAGCAGATGAACATTCTCGCGCAATCGCGCATCGATTTTCGCCATGAACCCTTCCCCACCAGCCGCATCGTTGATCACTGGCAACCGCTCTGCAGCAGGTGCTGAGCGGTGCCTGGAAGAAACACTTCGAACAGAGTGCCCACCACACTCGCCAATGACAAGGTTACGGCCATTCCTTTAGCCATTCATCGGAACGATTACGGTTCTGCGGCCTCACAAAAACATACCCCACCCCATCCGGCCCCACAGGAGCGGGACAGGGATTGCGGGCACTTCGCGAAATCCTCAGGTAAACACGCACTGGAGACTGGCCATGAAAACAAACACCCTCGAACGATTCCAGCTGCCCAAGCTGGCGGCTGTTGCATTGGGAGGGCTATTGCTGGCTGGCTGCGCCGGCAATCCACCCACCGAACAGTTTGCCGTTACCGAATCCGCAGTACGTAGCGCGGTCAGTGCCGGCGGCACCGAATATGCGGCGGTGGAAATGCGCAACGCACAGGAAAAGTGGAAGCAGGCCGAGTTGGCCATGCAGAAGGAAAAGTACGATGAAGCCCGTCTGCTGGCCGAGCAGGCCGAGTGGGACGCACGTGTCGCCGAACGCAAGGCTCAGGCAGCCAAGGCACAGAAGGCCGTGGAAGACGCCAAGCAGGGTATCGATGAGCTGCGCGAAGAAAGCATGCGCAGCGTCGTTCAATAACCCCCTTCCGCCTCTCAAGCCTGCAACAAAGGATGATTTGCCATGAATAAACTACTGACACTGCCCACCGTTCTAGCCATGACCATCGGCCTGGCGGCATGCTCCTCGCAACCCAATCAGAACCTCGAACAGGCTCGTGGCCAGTTCGCCCTGTTGCAGAGCGATGCTCGCTCCAGCCAGCTTGCGGCTCTGGAAACCGAAGATGCGGCGCGGATGCTGGAGAAGGCCAATAAAGCCTATCTGGATGATGCGGACAAAGAGAAGGTCGACCAACTGGCCTATCTGACCCAGCGTCGAGTTGAGCTCGCCGAACAGACCATCGCCCTGCGCACCGCCGAACAGGATATCGAGAAGGCTTCGGCCAAACGTGCCGAGGCGCGCCTGGAATCACGCGAAGCGCAGTTACAGCGACAGCAGGATGAAATTCGCCGCCTGCAACAGGACCTTCAGGCCAAGCAGACCGAACGGGGAACCCTCGTGACCTTCGGTGATGTTCTGTTCGACCTGGACAAGTCCGACCTGAAACCCTCCGGCATGCGCGGCATTCAGAAGCTGGCCGATTTCCTCAACGAGAATCCGGAGCGCAAGGTAGTCGTCGAGGGCTATACCGACAGCACTGGCTCCGACGCCTATAACCAGCAGCTGTCAGAACGCCGTGCCGAATCCGTGCGCCGCGCCCTGACCCGCGCCGGTGTCGACATGCAACGGATCCAGGCCGTCGGCTACGGCGAGCAGTATCCAGTCGCGAGCAACGACTCGACCTCGGGCCGCGCAATGAACCGCCGCGTGGAAGTCACGATTTCCAACGACAACCAGCGCGTCGCGCCGCGTTCGTCGATGCGCTAGACAAGCCGGAACGAAACGAGAGGTTGAGATACAGGCTGGGACCGCTCCCAGCCTCGCTCGCCGGGCTACACTTCTGATCGACGGATGACGCCTTCAGCTAATTCTGACTTACGGAAAACGATGACACGGAGTCACGCTGGAAACATCAAGCCTGGGTGGGGTTGGAGCGTGTTTGATCGACTGCACGCTCCGTCCTTTTCTTGCGGACAGTTTCCGAAGCCTGATCCTGCTGCTCGGCGTGCGCACAGGTCATGATCACCTCGCGCACCAGACGCCGGCGAGCCGGCGAAAGTCCGAGAAATATCTCGATTGCTTCCCGCTCCTGACGGGCAGCGGATTCATACAACGTCTTTTCCTGTTCTATCTGATGGGCAGCTTCTTCCCCGAATCGCAGCGTGCGGGGGTCGACCCGCAGCCACTGCGCCAGCACCAGCATCTTGTCGTCCGTTGGCAGTACTTCACCTCTGAGCCAACGGCGAACGCCGTGCAAAGTCATGGGTTTCCCCCAATAACGCAAATTGAACTCACGCTCCAGAATGGCCGGCTTTGCCTCATAGCCAGCCTCTTGCAGAGCGTGACACAAGCGTTTGGCGAATTTTTCGCGAGTGTTTTCCATGCCCGCACACTACGGAGAGTGCGGCAGGCGCGGCGTAACACGATAGAAAATGCTAATTAAGCCAGTTACGTAACTTTTAGTTAACATAGCCAGTGCAATCCATTTCAGCGTCAAGTAATCAAGCCCATGCGCCCCCATACCCCAGCTAGCCGGCAGGAACGCCTTCTCCCGACGGGAATTCGACTGATTACCGTCACCGACCCCCAAGGCACCATTACCTACTGCAACGACGAGTTCGCCGCTATCAGTGGTTTCGACCGCGAGACACTGCTGGGCAGCCCGCATAACATCGTGCGCCACCCGGATATGCCGGGAGCGGTGTTCGCTCAAATGTGGCATTACCTCAAGGCTGGCAAACCCTGGATGGGCATCGTCAAGAACCGTTGCCAGAACGGTGACTTCTACTGGGTCGATGCCTATGTGACACCGATATTTGCCGATGGTCGCATCAGTGGTTACGAATCGGTACGCGTAAAGCCGCAGGCCGAGCAGGTGCGCCGCGCCAGCCAGCTCTATGCGCAGATGAACAAGGGGGGCGCGAAGGATGCTTCGGCGCTGTCTCCGTGGCGCATTGCTTCGCTTTGTGCCTGGCCCCTCGTAGCCGCCCTGCTGGCGCTGGCCGCCTACCACTACGCTTCGCCCCTGGCCGGAGTCGGCTGCGCGCTGGCGGCGCTGCCCGCCCTGCAGGGCTGGAACAACTGGCGTCAGACACGACTGCTGCAGCACGTGCAGAGCAGCCTGGAAGGCGCTTTCGACGATACGCTCAGCGCTCGCGCCTATACCGATGCCAGAGGCAGGCAGGCACGCTTGCAGATGAGTCTGATCAGCGAGCGAGCCCGCTTGCGCACCCTGCTCGGTCGCCTGACCGATTTCGCCAGGCAGAGCATGGCGCTGGCCCAGCGCAGCGCCCGGCTGACCAGCCAGTCGGAAACCTCCCTGCAGGAGCAGCGCAAGGAAGCGGACATGACGGCGACCGCCATCCATGAAATGGCTGCATCGATATCCGAAGTGGCGACCCATGTGCAGCAAACCGCCGACGAAGCCAGCCGGATCGGCACGCTGGCCCACAACGGCTCGGCGGAAGCCGGCAAGACCCGCGAGGTGATCGAGCGGCTGGCGAACAGCGTGGCGGGAATCAGCGCCTCGGTGGAAGAGCTGGCGCAGGATACCCAGTCCATCCAGCAGGCCGCCGACATGATCCGCGCGATCGCCGAGCAGACCAACCTGCTGGCGCTGAACGCCGCCATCGAGGCCGCGCGGGCCGGCGACCAAGGTCGCGGCTTCGCCGTGGTTGCCGATGAGGTGCGAGCACTGGCCTCGAAAACCCGCGATTCCACCGCCATCATCCAACAGATCATCGAAACACTGCAGGAACGTGCAGCGAATGCAGTGGAAATTGCCCGCACCGGCACGCAGGAAGCCGACGATGGCGTTCGTCAGGTCATTACCACCCAGCAGGCCTTGCAGGAGGTCGGTGACGCCATCGAGCTGATCCACGACATGAGTCAGCAAATGGCGGTCGCATCCGAACAGCAGGCACATGTGGCCGAAGACATCTCCCGGCAGATCACCCGCATCGCCGAAGCCTCGGACGTCAATGCCGGCTTGGCCGAAGAGTCCGCCCAGGCCGGTGAGGAACTTGAACAGACCGCACACGACATGTACGCCCTGGTCGAGCGCTTCAGCAGTCAGCAAGCCCGCAAGACAGAGCCTGGCGGTGAAAGATCATGACCCCTGGGCAGAGCGCGGTATCAGTCATCGCTAACGGCAAGCCGATAGATTCAGCACTGGCCACGGCCATCTTCGCGGCGGCGGTGGACGGCATTCTGGTCATCGATGCACAAGGCATCGTCCAGGCGGTCAACCGTGCGATGCTGGAACAATTCGGCTTCAGCGAAGATGAGTTGATCGGCAGCAACGTCTCGCTGCTGATGCCCGAATCCCATGCGCGGACCCACAACGGGTACATGGAAAGTTACCGCCGCAGCGGCAGGTCCGAGATCATCGGCAAGGGGCGGGAGGTCATGGGTCGGCGCAAGAATGGCAGCTGTTTTCCGCTGCATCTGAGCGTAAACGAGTTCGATCAGGACGGACGGCGGCTGTTCGTCGGCATCTGCCACGACATCAGCGCGCGGCGGCGCCTCACCGAACGCATCACATTTCTGGCGACCTACGACGCCCTGACCGAATGCGTCAGCCGAAACCCCTTCATCCAGGCACTCGGCCAGGCTATACGCACCTGCAGTGCCAACGGTCGACAGCTGGCAGTACTGTTCATCGACCTGGATGGTTTCAAGCTGATCAACGACAACCATGGTCACCCGCTCGGCGACCGGTTGCTCAAGGCAGTGGCCGGGCGTCTGCGCAATTGCCTGCGCGAAACCGATGTACTGGGGCGCATGGGCGGCGACGAGTTCGTCGCCATCGTTACGCTCGACGGTGAGCCGGCAATGGCTGAGCAGATCTGTACGCGCCTGCTCGAAAGCCTTGCGGAGCCCTTCGACATGGGAGTCATCATGCTTTCGGTGCGCGCCAGTATCGGCATCGCCCTGTTCCCCGAGCATGGCCAGGCTGCCGACGAGCTGATCAATGCCGCGGACCTCGCCATGTACCAAGCCAAGCTGATTGGCGGCAACCGGATGCAACTATTCGACCGGGAACAGCGCGAGAAGGACGAGCAGACCTACCAAATGCTCAAGCGCCTGCGCGAAGCCATCTCTCTCGGTCGGTTCGAATTGCATTACCAGCTGCAGTTCGACATGCAGACCCTGCAGCCCTCTGCTCTGGAAGCCCTGTTGCGCTGGCCCGACGACGAACATGGACTGATTCAGCCAGACCAGTTCATTCCACTTGCGGCGAAATACGGGCTGATGCCCGATATCAGCCGCTGGGTCATCCGCCAGGCCTGTGCTGACAATGCGAGATTGATCGAACGAGGACTGTTGGATGTAGTGGTGGCGGTCAATGTCTGCGCGCCTTTTTTCGGCCAGACGGAATTTGTCGGGCAGGTTCTGCAGGTCCTTGACGACACCGGCTTGCCACCCAACCGGCTGGAACTGGAGATCACCGAGGAAACCGCCATGAGCCATTCAGACTCGGTCCTGCAGAACGCCCGCGAGCTGAAAAAGACCGGCATCGGCCTGGTCATGGACGATTTCGGTATCGGTTTCTCTTCACTGGGGCGCCTGAAGCAGCTTCAATTCGATAAATTGAAGATAGATCGCTCCTTCATCGCCGGGCTCCCGGACAATGACGACGACCGCGCCATTGTTTGCATGGTTCTCGCTCTCGCTCGCAGCCTGAACATGCAGACTGTCGCCGAAGGCATCGAGAAGCGGATGCAACTGGCCTGCCTGCAGGAAAGCGGCTGCGATCAGGGCCAAGGATTCTGGTTCGCCAGGCCGATACCGCTGGATGAGTTGATCGACAGGCTCGACGCTGAGCAGACCAATGCCCGCCGAAGCTCCGTATGCCGGCTCAGTGAGGCCTGACCAAGGGCGCGCGCTTGTAGGAGGGGCCTTGGCCGCGACTTTCGTGGGAACGGGCCATGCCCGTGAAGGGGGCCGCAGCGAGGATGTGGTCTTGTTCGCGGCCAAGGCCCCTCCTACAACAGCCGCGCCTCCTGCCCACAGACCGTAGCCTGGATTAGCCGAAGGCGTAATCCGGGTTTCCGAAGGCGTAATCCAACATGACCTGGCGCTTGCTGCGCCAGGTTCGTTAGCGGCCTACGCCTTCCTCCATGCAGCGCACGGCACGCTTCTTGTTATCCACCAGCACGCCGGTCAGGCCTTTCTGCTCGGTATCGAACAACACCAGTACGCCGTCGATGCACTGTGCGACCTGGGTGGCCGGTTTCAGCGATACCCGATAATCCTCGCCAGGCACGGTCTTGAGCATGGTGTAGTCGGCCAGCAGCAGCGCATCCTCGGGTTTGGCGATATGCACGTAGCCGTAATAGCTCAGCACGGCGATGGTGCCGAAGACGCTGCCAATGGCGGTGAGAATCAGTGGGATGGGGTTGCGTTCGGACATCTGTAGTCTCGTCTGGAAAGGGCGTTGTGCGGGCACTCAGAGAATATTGGCGTAATCGGCTTCGATACGATCCAGGCTCAGGTGGTTGAGGAAGTTGGAGAAGCACATCCAGGCTGACAGCGCATTGAGGTCCTGGAACTGCTGCGGCAGATAGCGCGGCGGTGCCACCATGCCCTCGTCTACCAGTTGGCGCAGGGTGCGCATGTCTTCCAGGGTGGTCTTGCCGCAGAACAGCAGCGGGATCTGCTCCAGCTTGCCCTTGCGCACCGCCAGCTGAATGTAGTTGTAGACCATGATGAAACCCTTCAGATAGGACAGGTCCTTGGTGAAGGGCAAGCCATTGGGCAGCGAGCCACGGAACACGCGGTTGGCGTTGCTGTAGCACTCGTCCTCGTCGTAACCCTGCTCGCGGAAGAAGGCGAACACATCGAGGAAATCCGCGCCCTCCTCGGCCATGTGGATGGCGCGGGTACGGTTGGTCAGCTTGCGCAGGCGTGTTGGATAGGAGGCGAAAGCGATCACCTCCATCAGGATCGCCAGGCCTTCCTGAGTCACCGTCGAGGACGGCGGCCCCTTGGCGAGGAAGGTGCAGATCGGCTGGTTCTGGCCGTTGAGCGTGGTGCCCACGTGTACCAGCCCCTCATGCACTTCCAGGGCACGCACGTCGCGCGCGTTGAACATGGCGTCACTGCGGATCTTGATGTAGTCGGCGCCGGCTGCCGCATCGGCGAGGATGCCGTCGGACTCGAACACCCGGATCACGCCCTCGCCTTCACCGAATACCAGGTCCAGCCTTCGCTGCAGCATGTCCACGGCCTGCTGGGCATTGAGTGTCTTGGCTTCGTCCTTGAGGTCGCCCCGGTCGGCGATGTTGTTCAGGTAGTCGGAGAGCATCAGGCCGAGATCGGACAACGTCGGATCGCCGGCATGGAAGGCGTCCGAGGCCGCGCCGTAGAGTTCCTGGGAGATCAACCCGAAGTCGGCGGTGCCACGCGCTTCAAGCATGCGGATCACCATGCGATATTCGCGGCACATGCGCCGCATGATCTGCCCGACCGGGTTGAACTGGCCCAGCTGGCGGGTGATGTCGCGTTCGATGTTCTGGAATTCTTCCTTCTTGGCGCTGGAGTCGAAGGCCAGCGGTCGGCCTTCGTACCAGGCGCGATCGATCCTGGGCAGCTCGCGACAGCCGGAGGCGAAGAAACCCTGACGGATGCTGTCGTCCCACTTCACCGCATCGAGCACCCGCACCGGGGCCTGCGCCTCGACGATACGGTCGGACAGCGCGCGCACCGTGAGCTGATAGTCGTCCAGTGTGTGGGAAGTGTTCATCGCTACCTCTCTGGATCGCAGGGGTCTCCTGTGCCGGGCCGGCTGGGCCTGACCCGGCACGGGGTTCGTCAGACTTCCGGACGCATGTGCGGGAACAGGATCACGTCGCGAATCGACGGCGAGTTGGTCAGCAGCATCACCAGACGGTCGATACCAATGCCCTCGCCGGCGGTGGGCGGCATGCCGTATTCCAGCGCGCGGACGAAATCGGCGTCGAAGTGCATGGCCTCGTCGTCGCCGGCGTCCTTTTCCGCTACTTGAGCGTGGAAACGCTCGGCCTGATCCTCGGCGTCGTTGAGTTCGGAATAGGCGTTGGCGATCTCGCGGCCACCGATGAACAGCTCGAAGCGGTCGGTGACGTTCGGGTTCTTGTCGTTGCGGCGCGCCAGCGGCGAGACCTCGAAGGGGTACTCGGTGATGAAGGTCGGCTGCTCCAGGCGATGCTCGACCAGTTCTTCGAAGATCATCACCTGCAGCTTGCCCAGACCTTCATGGCCCAGCAGCTTGGCGCCGGCCTTTTTGGCGATGGCGCGGGCTTTTTCCAGATCGTTGAGATCGTCGGCGCTGATGTCCGGGTTGTACTTGAGGATCGAGTCGAACACCGACAGCCGCGCGAACGGCTCGCCGAAGTGGAACACCTTGTCGCCGTAGGGCACGTCGGTGCTGCCGAGCACGGCCTGGGCCAGCTCGCGGAACAGCTCCTCGGTCAGGTCCATGTTGTCTTCGTAATCGGCGTAGGCCTGGTAGAACTCCAGCATGGTGAACTCGGGGTTGTGCCGGGTCGAGACACCTTCGTTGCGGAAGTTGCGGTTGATCTCGAACACACGCTCGAAACCGCCCACTACCAGGCGCTTGAGATACAGCTCCGGCGCGATGCGCAGGAACATCGGCAGGTCCAGCGCGTTGTGGTGCGTCTCGAACGGCTTGGCCGCGGCACCACCGGGGATGGTCTGCAGCATCGGCGTTTCCACTTCGAGGAAGTCGCGCTCTGCGAGGAACTTGCGGATATGCGCGATGACCTGAGAGCGCACGCGGAAGGTGTGGCGGGTTTCCTCGTTGACGATCAGGTCGACGTAGCGCTGGCGGTAGCGCTGCTCGGTGTCGGTCAGACCGTGGTGCTTGTCCGGCAGCGGACGCAGGGATTTGGTCAACAGGCGCACGGCGCTCATATTGACGTACAGGTCGCCCTTGCCCGAACGCGCCAGGGTGCCTTCAGCGGCTACGATGTCGCCCAGGTCCCAGGTCTTGATCGCTTCCAGGGTTTCGGCTGGCAGGCCCTTGCGGTCGACATAGACCTGCAGGCGTCCGGTCATGTCCTGCAGCACCATGAAGGCGCCCCGGTTGAGCATGATGCGCCCGGCGACCTTTACCGGAATGGCCGCTGCTTCCAGCTCTTCCTTGCTCTTGTCGGCGTATTTCTGCTGCAGGTCGTTGCAGTAGCTGTCGCGACGGAAGTCGTTGGGGAAGACATTGCCCCTGGCGCGCTCGGCGGCCAGTTTTTCCTTGCGCTGAAGGATCAGGCTGTTTTCTTCTTCTTGAAGGGCGTGCTGGTTCAGCGGTTGTTCGCTCATGTCGGCGGATCGTTCCGGTCAAAGATGAAATTAAGTTGCAAGCCTCAAGCCTCAAGCCTCAAGCCGGAGAGGTCGCGCCAGGCTTGTCGCTTGAGGCTTGCAGCTTGCCGCTGCTCTAGAGGCCTTGTTTGAGGCTGGCTTCGAGGTACTCGTCAATATCCCCATCCAGCACCTTGTCGCAATCGCTGCGCTCGACGCCGGTACGCAGATCCTTGATGCGCGAGGCATCGAGTACGTAGGAGCGGATCTGGTGGCCCCAGCCGATATCCGACTTGGTATCTTCCAGCGCCTGCGAGGCCGCGTTGCGCTTCTGCATCTCCTGCTCGTACAACTTGGCCCGCAGCATCTTCATGGCGGTGTCCTTGTTGGCGTGCTGGGAGCGCTCGTTCTGGCAGCTGACCACGGTGTTGGTCGGTACGTGGGTGATACGCACCGCCGAGTCGGTGGTGTTGACGTGCTGACCACCGGCACCGGAGGAGCGGTAGGTGTCGATACGCAGGTCCGCCGGGTTGATCTCGATCTCGATGTTGTCGTCGATTTCCGGCGAAACGAATACAGCCGTGAACGAGGTGTGGCGGCGGTTGCCGGAGTCATATGGACTCTTGCGTACCAGGCGATGCACACCGATCTCGGTGCGCAGCCAACCGAAAGCGTACTCGCCCTTGATGTGCAGGGTTGCGCCCTTGATGCCAGCCACTTCGCCTTCGGACAGTTCCATGATGGTCGCGTCGAAACCGTGCTTGTCGGCCCAGCGCAGATACATGCGCAGCAGCATGTTGGCCCAGTCCTGGGCTTCGGTGCCGCCGGAACCGGCCTGGATATCGAGGTAGGCGTTGTTGGGGTCCATCTCGCCGCTGAACATGCGGCGGAACTCCAGCCCTTCGAGAATTGCGCGCAGGCGATCCAGTTCGACAGCCACATCATCTACTGCGCCCTGGTCGTCCTCTTCGACCGCCATGTCGAGCAGGTCGCGGGAATCAGCCAGACCGCCTTCGAGTTCGTCAAGGGTTTCGACGATCTGCGCCAGGGTGGCGCGCTCACGCCCCAGGTTCTGGGCGTACTCGGGATTGTTCCAGACGTTGGGGTCTTCGAGTTCGCGGTTTACTTCGACGAGACGATCATGCTTCTGATCGTAGTCAAAGATACCCCCGAATCGACAGGGTGCGCTCGGACAGGTCCTTGATGCTGTTGAGGATCGGGTTGATTTCCATAGGTAGGCAGCTCTCAAACGGACGTTTTGAAAAGCCGACGATTATAAACCCAGCGGGCCATCACTGACAGCCCGGACTGGATCGATGGCGCGAATGAGCGAAGTGGATAAACAGGCGCTTCAGGCCGATATGCCGCGAACCTGATGCTCAAGCTCCGCCTTGAGCGCCTCGTCGAGCTTGAGCTGGCGGGCCAGCTCGTCCAGGTAGGCGCGCTCCATGAAATGCTCTTCGTCCACCATCAGCACGCTGGCCAGATACATTTCCGCCGCCATCTCGGGCGAGGTGGCGGCTGCGGCCACTTCGACCGGATCCAGCGGCTTGTTCAACTCCGCGTCGCACCAGCGCTGCAAGTCCACATCGGTGGTCAGCTTAGCCAGTTCCGCATCGATCATCTGACGCTCCTGATCATCCACATGGCCGTCGGCCTTGGCCGCTGCAATCAGCGCCCTGAGGATGGCCTGGCTGTGCTCTTCGGCCTGCGCCGGAGGCAGGCGGTCAATCGTCATGGGCGTCCGCGTGGCTTGCGGTGATGCGCCGTTCTGCTGCGCCTGCCAGTTGCCATAAGCCTTGTAGGCCAGCACGCCAAGCGCTGTCAGGCCGCCATACGTGATGACCTTGCCACCCAGTTTGCGCGCCTTGCGATTACCCAGCAGCAATCCCATGGCACCCGCTGCCAATGCGCCACCGCCAGCGCCCGACAGCAGACTGCCGAGGCCTCCGTCACCGCGACCGGAAAGCAGATCGCCCAAGCCACCACCAGCGCCGGGAGCGGGATTTGATGTTTGTTTCTTCTGCAGCAATTCCTGGCCGGATTTCAGAAGCTGATTGAGCAAACCACTGGTTTTCATAAACAACCCTCGAAAAGGAACAGATGGATCAATCGGGGATACCGGAAGCCGACCGAAGCGGCGTGTCCCGATGCGCAGCACGTACATATTGTGGCGGCCAGGCGACCGAACTCTCACGCAAGTCTTCTGCCGCGTGCAGCGGCCAATAGGGATCACGCAACAGCTCGCGCGCCAGCAGGATGAGATCGGCCTGGCCGGTGCGCAGGATGTGCTCGGCCTGCACGGCCTCGGTAATCATGCCCACGGTGCCGGTGGCGATTCCGGCTTCACGGCGTACCCGCTCGGCGAATTGCGTCTGGTAGCCCGGTCCGACAGGGATCTCCGCATTGGCGGCGGTACCGCCGGAGGACACATCGATCAGATCGACCCCCAGCGCTTTCAGGCGCCGCGCCAGCTCGACGGTTTCGTCGGAGTTCCAGCCATCCTCGACCCAGTCGGTGGCCGACAGGCGGACGAACAACGGCAGCTCATCCGGCCACACGGCCCGCACGGCCTGGGTCACCTCCAGCAGCAGGCGGATGCGATTCTCGAACGAGCCGCCATAAGCGTCCTGACGCTGATTGGACAGCGGCGAGAGGAACTGATGCAGCAGATAACCATGTGCGGCATGCACTTCAGCCACTTTGAAGCCCGCCGCCAGCGCACGTTCGGCTGCGCGCACGAAAGCCTTCACCACGGCAGCGATACCGGCTTCGTCCAGCATTTCGGGAATGGCGTGCTGTGGATCGAAGGCAATGCTCGACGGCCCCACCGGTATCCAGCCGCCTTCGGCGACGGGCACGCTGCCATGCTTGCCGAGCCAGGGTTTCCAGGTGCTGGCCTTGCGTCCGGCATGGGCCAGCTGGATACCAGCCACCGAGCCCTGGGCCTCGATGAAGTTAGTGATGCGGCGCAATGGCTCGATCTGCTCATCGTTCCAGAGCCCCAGATCCTGAGGCGAGATCCGTCCGTTGGCGGCCACGGCAGTGGCTTCGATGATGACCAGCCCGGCGCCGCCTACGGCGCGACTGCCCAGGTGGACCAGGTGCCAGTCGTTGGCCATGCCTTCCCTGGCCGAGTACTGGCACATGGGCGAGACGGCGATACGGTTGGGCAAGGTCAGCTGGCGCAAGGTCAGCGATGCGAACAGTTGGGTCATGGTCGGCCTCTTCTACTGCAACGAATGCGATATGGACACCTTGCAGTAAAGACCATTCGCACGCCAGAGAGGCTGGGCAGTAATCACCCGTGCATCACCGCTTCAGCGTGCCTCGATATGGGCAACCAGCAACTGCACACTTTCGCGACCACGAAATTCGTTGACGTCCAGTTTGTAGGCCAGGTTGGCCCAGCGCACACCGGCATTGGGCCAGAGCCCGCGGTCGATATTGAAGGCGATGCCGTCAAGTGTCAGCGAGCCGCACTCGCTCCTGACCACCATCTTCAGGTGCTTCTCGCCGACCAGACGCTGCTGCACCAGCTGGAACACGCCGTGGAACATGGGTTCTGGAAAGTGCTGGCCCCACGGGCCGGCATTACGCAGCGCCTTGGCCAGCTCCAGATGAAACTCCTCGATGCTGAGCTGGCCGTCAGTCAACAGGCGTCCGGTGAGATCGTCCTCGCACAGCTGGCGGCGAACCTCGGCGTCGAACGCCGCGGCGAAGGCACCGAAGTTTTCCTGCGGCAGCGACAGCCCCGCAGCCATGGCATGACCACCGAACTTGCTGATCAAGCCCGGATGACGGGCGGCCACGGCGTCCAGCGCATCGCGTACATGAAAGCCCGGCACCGAACGCGCCGAGCCCTTCAGCACGCCATCACCGGCGTCGGCAAAGGCGATGGTGGGTCGGTGATAGCGTTCCTTCAGGCGCGAAGCGAGGATACCGATAACGCCCTGATGCCAATCCGGCTCGAACAGGCAGAGGCCGAACGGCAGATCGTCCAGCGGCAGCTCCTTGAGTTGCGCCAGGGCCTCGCGCTGCATGCCCTGCTCGATGCCCTTGCGGTCCTGATTGAGCTGATCGAGCTGTACTGCCATGTCGCGTGCCAGCGCTTCGTCTTCGCAGAGCAGGCATTCGATGCCCAGCGCCATGTCGTCCAGGCGTCCCGCCGCGTTCAGGCGCGGCCCGAGGATGAAGCCCAGGTCGGTTGAGGTGATGCGCTTATGGTCGCGCCCGGCCACTTCGAGGATCGCCCGCAGACCCGGTCGCGCCCGCCCCGCACGAATCCGCGCCAGCCCCTGATGCACCAGGATGCGGTTGTTGGCATCCAGCGGCACCACGTCGGCAACACTGCCCAGCGCCACCAGATCCAGCAGCTCGGCCAGGTTCGGCTCGCTCCAGCCATTGCGGACAAACCAGCCCGACTCGCGCAGCCGCGCCCGCAGCGCCAGCAGTACGTAGAAAATCACCCCAACGCCGGCGATGCACTTGCTCGGGAAAGCGCATTCGGGCTGATTGGGATTGACGATGGCATCGGCTGCCGGCAGATCATGACCGGGCAGATGGTGATCGGTCACCAGCACCATCAATCCGGCAGCCTTGGCCGCAGCGACACCGTCCACGCTGGAGATGCCGTTATCCACGGTGATCAATAGGTCTGGCTGGCGTTCGAGCGCCACAGCGACGATTTCAGGCGTCAGGCCATAACCATATTCAAAGCGGTTGGGCACCAGATAATCGACATGCGCCGCGCCGAGCTGGCGCAGGCCCAGCACGCCGACCGCGCTGGCGGTGGCGCCATCGGCGTCGAAATCGCCGACGAAGAGAATGCGCTGGCGTTTTTCCAGCGCCTCCACCAGCAGCTCCACAGCCGCCTCGATGCCCTTGAGCTGGCCGTAGGGAATCAGCCGCGCCAGCCCCTTGTCCAGCTCGGCCACGGACTGCACGCCACGCGCGGCATACAGGCGCGTCAGCAAGGGTGGCAGGTCGCCCAGATCGGGCAGCTGTGCGGGAAGAGGACGGGGTTCGATACGCATGAAGTTCGACAGTCTCGGGATTTGCTTGCTGCTCGGAAAGCGGGAAATAGATCGGCCTGCTAGCGCTCGCCCATCAGCCAGCTCAGCGCCACCTCGAACTGCCCTCGCTCGTCGGTGATGAACAGGGTGCCATCGCTGATCATCACGCCCCACTGGATGCTGCGTGGCAGGTCCGTGACCAGGTCGGCCAACGTCTCCGACTCGATGACTGCAATGGACAGATTCTTCAGACCCTTGACCGCATCGGGTACCTTGCCCTGCCAGACGCGCAGATTACCGTAAGCAACCAGGCTGGTGCGCTCGGCACGTCGGGAGCACCAGGTCAGACGCTCGGCATCCGGTTGTCCGACCTCGATCCAGTGCAACACGCGACCGTCCAGGCTCTTCTCCCACAGGGCCGGCTCGTCGATATCCGACAGCCCGCGACCGAAGGCCAGTTGTTCGCTGTACCACAGCGCATAGGCGATCAGGCGGATACCCAGGCGCTCTTCGGTTTCGGACGGATGGCGCGCCACAGTGAAACGGACGTTTTCATAAACGCCGCGATCGAGGTCGGTGAGATTGAGTTCGACTTTATAGGGAGTCGCTTGCAAGGCCATGGGAGCGTCGCCTGGAAAAAGGGGCGCAGTCTAGCAAATCAGTGCAGCGGGTCGCTGGCTTATCCAGCCACCCGAACGCAATTGCGCCCCGCTGCCTTCGCTTCGTAGAGTGCCCGATCAGCCTCGCCCATCAGGCGGTCGAGGTCATAGCCGGCGCACGCCGTATCACTCACACCAATGCTGACGCTGAGCATTCCGGACGGACGGAACGGCAAGTTGGCAAACTCAGCGCGAATGCGCTCGGCCACATCGCGGGCGACCCCCGCGTCGGCATCGGCCAGCAGGCAGGCGAACTCTTCGCCACCGATGCGTCCGAAAACATCCTGCCGCCGCATGCGCGACTTCATCACCTGGCAAAAACTGATCAACGCATGGTCGCCGGCCTTGTGGCCAAGGGTGTCATTGAGGCGCTTGAACTGATCCAGGTCACAGAGCAGCAGTGTCGCCTGCTGCCCGGCGGCGCGACAGCGCAGCAACAGCCGCTCGCCATATTCGATGAAGGCCCGGCGGTTGCCGATGCCGGTCAACGGATCGCTGAGCGACGCCTGGCGGTACTCCAACTCGGCTCGCTCGCGCACCATCGCCAACGTCACGAAGGCGATGCCAACCGCGTAGAGCATGGTTTCGAAGATCACCAGGGCGAAGAAGTCGAACTGCCCGGACACCTCGAAGGGCCGACCGTGGTCGAAGGGAATGCGCAAGACATAGACCGTGACATGCACCGCCATCAGCACCAGTGCAGGGCGCAGGGATACCCGAATCACCTGGCGGCTACGCCATAGTTCCGCCATGGCCATGCCGATATAGATGATGGTGAGCAGCGACAGCGTGGCGATACGCACCCGCAACGCATCCGCATCGAAAAAGGCCGGAAACAAACAGAGACCCGTCCAGATCAGCGGAGCGGCAACGATCCCTCGCCAGTGCGGCTGACGCCCGGCGAATACGCGCATCGCCGTCCAGTTGAAGGCCAGCGCCAGCGCCAGCAACGAGTTGCCCAGGATAATCGGTACCCAGTCGATACCCATGTTGCGCAGCGCGCCCAGGGCCGTGGCCACGACACCGAGAAAAAGCCCCAGACAGAGATAGCCGAGCGTCGGCTCCCGACGCCCGCTACGCCAGGACAGGAACATCAGAAGCGCCACCAGCAGCATCACATAGATGTCGGTGACGATGAGGGTGGGGACGCTTAATTGCATAGAGGCACCGACCCGCGCGCCCATCCGGTCGATCGACCCGGATTCTCAAAGCGCCAAGAGCATCACAACTTTAGCGATTCGCCATCGCAATGTCCTGCGTTCCGAGAGGTAAAAGCTGACCGTTCGGAAAAAGACCATTCGATCAGAATGTTTTGACAATCATTCTCATTCTGTTTAGCATCGCCGTCATCAAACAGGCTCAACGGGTAGTTCTTATGTACGTCTGTCTTTGCCAGGGTGTTACCGACGGTCAGATTCGCGAAGCCATCTATGAAGGCTGCTGCAGTTATGGGGAAGTACGCGCGACGACCGGTGTCGGCACCCAGTGCGGAAAATGCGCCTGTGTCGCCAAGCAAGTGGTGCGTGAAACCTTGGGCGATATCCAATCGGCCCAGGCCGCTCTCGCCTATCCCGCCGCTTACACCATCGCCTGAGCGCATCAGACTTTCCGAAAGCCGGGCATTGCCCGGCTTTTTTATGTCCGCAAATCAAGGCTTTGGCCACAACCGTGGAACGGAAGCATTCTTATTGCGTTTTACCTTTTGCATTCAATGACTTAGGTTTGACAGTCCCGCGCTTCGTGGCCAGACTTCTCAGTCACCACGGTTGATCGAGACAGGACACAGACATGAAAGGCGACAAGTTGGTCATTCAGCATCTCAACAAGATCCTTGGCAATGAGCTGGTCGCCATCAACCAGTACTTCCTGCATGCGCGCATGTACGAAGACTGGGGTCTGAGCAAGCTCGGCAAGCACGAGTACGAGGAATCCATCGACGAGATGAAGCATGCGGACAAGCTGATCAAGCGCATCCTCTTTCTCGAAGGCCTGCCCAACCTGCAGGACCTGGGCAAGCTGCAGATCGGCGAAAACACCCGCGAGATGCTCGATTGCGATCTCAGGCTGGAACACAGCGGCGTGCAGGATCTCAAGGTCGCCATCGCCTACTGCGAAAGCGTCGGCGACTATGGCAGCCGCGAATTACTGGAAGATATCCTCGAAGCCGAGGAAGAACACATCGACTGGCTGGAGACCCAACTGGGGCTGATCGACAAGGTAGGGCTGGAAAACTACCTGCAGTCGCAGATGGACGAATAACCTCTTCCGCAATGCAAAAAAACGCCATGGCCCGAAAGGAACATGGCGTTTTTTATGGCTCAATGGGCGGCAAAGCCTGGAGACCTTAGCGCTTGCCGCTTATGGCTGCCTCAGGCGTCAGTCGTGCCGACCGCCGACTTGATCAACGTCTGCAGCTCACCCTTTTCGAACATTTCCAGAATGATGTCGCTGCCGCCGACCAGCTCGCCGGCAACCCACAGCTGTGGGAAAGTTGGCCAGTTGGCGTACTTCGGCAGCTCCGAACGGATTTCCGGATTCTGCAGGATGTCGACGTAGGCGAATTTTTCGCCACAGCCCATCACGGCCTGGCTGGCGCGGGAGGAAAACCCGCACTGCGGCGCGTTGGGCGAGCCTTTCATGTACAGCAGCACCGGGTTCTTTTCGATCTGCTCTTTGATGGTTTCGATAATTTCCACGGGGCACCTCGGCTAGTCACGGATGGCGCGCATTGTACAGAACGACGACCTAAAAGCCGAGTCGCGGAGTCGGCTTTTGTCGCCGATCATCGAGCTACCGCCTTGTCCGACCATGTAAGGCAGGTGCATTGAGGCCGATTTGCGCCTGTGAAGCCTTTCTGGATAAGATCGCGCCTTTCCCGTTTCGTCGCTTTCCGTGCGACCCCCTGTCGTAAGGCCCTCTTTTTCCTGTAAAACCTCTGGCCTTCGACTGCGGCAACACAAGGTAGTTGATATGAGCGCAAGGCATTTTCTCTCACTGATGGACTGCACGCCCAAGGAACTCAACAGCCTGGTTCGTCGCGGCATCGAGCTGAAGGATCTGCGCAAGCGCGGCATTCTGTTCGAGCCGCTGAAAAGCCGCGTACTGGGGATGATCTTCGAGAAGGCTTCGACCCGTACCCGGCTGTCCTTCGAGGCGGGAATGATCCAGCTCGGCGGCCAGGCGATCTTTCTCTCGCCACGCGACACCCAACTGGGACGCGGCGAGCCCATCGGGGATTCGGCCATCGTCATGTCGCGCATGCTCGATGCCGTGATGATCCGCACCTTCGCTCACTCCACGCTGACCGAGTTCGCCGCCCACTCATCGGTGCCGTTGATCAATGGCCTGTCGGACGACCTGCATCCCTGTCAGTTGCTGGCCGACATGCAGACCTTCCACGAACATCGCGGCAGCATCGCCGGCAAGACGGTCGCCTGGATCGGTGACGGTAACAACATGTGCAACACCTATATGGAAGCCGCCGTCCAGTTCGACTTCCAATTGCGCATCGCCTGCCCCGAAGGTTACGAACCCAAGGCAGAGCTGCTGGCCCAGGCCGGTGATCGCGTACAGATTTTCCGTGATCCACGCGAAGCGGTCGCCGGGGCGCATCTGGTCAGCACCGACGTCTGGGCTTCCATGGGCCAGGAAGATGAAACGGCGGCACGCCTTGCGACTTTCCGCCCCTATCAGGTCGATCGCGCCCTGCTCGATGCCGCGGCGGATGACGTCCTGTTCATGCACTGCCTGCCAGCACACCGCGGCGAGGAGATCAGCCAGGACCTGCTCGACGACCCGCGCTCGGTTGCCTGGGATCAGGCCGAGAATCGCCTGCATGCGCAGAAGGCCCTGCTGGAATTCCTGGTCGAACCGGCGTTCAATCACGCATGAGCGACCAGCCTCTGCTGAACCTGCGCGGCCTGGATTGCGGCTATGCGGAGCAACTCATCGTGCAGCACCTCAGTCTGCACCTCAATCGTGGCGACATAGGCTGCCTGCTGGGTCCCTCCGGCTGCGGCAAGACCACAACCCTGCGGGCCATCGCCGGTTTCGAGCATCTCAGTGCCGGCGAGATCCAACTGGGCGATACCGTACTGTCACGCGCCGGCTTCACCCTCGCCCCCGAAAAGCGCCGTATCGGCATGGTATTCCAGGATTACGCACTGTTCCCCCATCTGACCGTGGCGGACAACATTGCCTTCGGAATCCGCAAGCATCCCCAGGCGCCGCGCATCGTCGGCGAGATGCTGGAGTTGGTGAACCTGACACAGCTGGGCAAACGCTACCCTCATGAATTGTCAGGCGGCCAGCAGCAACGCGTCGCCCTCGCCCGCGCCCTCGCGCCGGAACCGGAGCTGCTGCTACTCGACGAGCCCTTTTCCAATCTCGACGTCGATCTGCGCCGGCGCCTCAGTCATGAAGTGCGGGACATCCTCAAGGCACGCGGCACCAGCGCAATTCTGGTCACTCACGATCAGGAGGAAGCCTTTGCCGTCAGCGATCAGATCGGGGTATTGAAGGATGGCTGCCTGGAGCAGTGGGACACGCCCTTCAACCTCTATCACGAACCACTGACGCCCTTCGTCGCGAGCTTCATCGGCCAGGGCTATTTCATTCGTGGCCAACTCATCGACCCTGAAACGGTGCAGACCGAGCTGGGCGTGATTCACGGCGACCGCGCCTACATCATGCCCGATGGCAGTTCGGTGGACGTCCTGCTGCGCCCGGACGATATCGTTTACGCGCCGCAAAGCGAACTCAAGGCACTGATCGTCGGCAAGACCTTCCTCGGGGCTTCGACGTTGTACCGTCTGCAACTGCCCACCGGCAACCAGCTGGAAGGCATCTTCCCCAGCCATACCGACTACCCCACCGGGCAGCAGATCGGCATCGCCATCGCCGCCGATCATCTGGTGGTGTTCCCCGCCCAAGGCAGCGTCGCTGCCCATGAAACCCTGCCCAAAGCCGGCGTGCGCCGCTACAGCGGCAGCCTCTGATCATTCCGTCTCAAGACTGCCCCGACCCACGCGAAGCCTGCTGACGTCGCTGACGAAAGAAATCGCTCAGCACTGCGCCGCACTCATCCGCCAGCACACCGCCTTCGACGAGTACGCGGTGGTTGAGAAAATCCTGGGCAAAGAACTGCCCGCGACTGAGCGCAACGCCGGCCTTGGGTTCTGTCGCACCATACACCACGCGCCGAATGCGTGAATGCACGATCAGCCCGGCGCACATGCTGCAAGGCTCCAGCGTGACGTACAGGGTGCTGCCGGGCAGGCGATAGTTTTCCAGCTGCGATGCGGCATCGCGGATCGCCACCATTTCCGCATGGGCGCTGGGGTCATGGCGGGAAATCGGGCAATTGTAGCCGCGCCCGATGATGCGCCCATCCTGCACCAGCACGGCGCCCACGGGCACTTCCCCCAGCACCGCCCCTTCGGCGGCCAGTGCCAGCGCTTCACGCATGAAATACTCGTCGTGACTGCGATCGATGATCTGTGGTTTTTTCATGATTCAGCTTCGCCTATACCACCTCGATCGCCGCCATCAGCCCGGTTTCCATATGGTCGATGACGTGGCAGTGGAACATCCAGACACCGGGATTATCCGCCACCAGCGCGATGCGGGCGGTTTCGTTCTTGCCCAGCAGATAGGTGTCGGTGAACCAGGGCTCGATCTGGCGGCGGTTGGACGAGATGACCTTGAAGGTCATGCCGTGCAGATGGATCGGATGCTGGTATTGGCTGAGGTTGCGCAACTCGAAGATGTAGTGCCCGTCCTTTTTCAGGGTGGCAATGGGCCGATCCGCACAGGTCTTGTCATTGATATCCCAGGCCTGGCCGTTGACCTGCCAGAAGCTGTACGCACCGCCCTGTTCAATGTTCTGCGACAGCGCGCCCGCCCATTCGAAATTGAAACGCAGCGTCTCAGCACGCTGCAGATCGGGCTCGGCAATGGGGTTGGCCGGCAAAGCCGCAGGCCAACTGCCCTCGGCCTCACTGCTCGCCACCGAATGAAGGGTTGCCAGCCGCAGCGGCCCGTTGCGCAGTGACAGCTGCTCGCCGGCAGCCGGCACTTTCAGCGCCAGATCGATACGCATGCCCGGCCCCAGCCAGTACTCCTTGCCCATTGACCGGGGCGTCACCGGATTGCCGTCCAGGGCATAGATACGCGCCTCGCCACTGGACAGGTTGAGGCGGTAGGTCAGGGTATTGTCGAGATTGAGAATGCGCAGCCGCACGACCTGCCCGGCCGGCAATTCCAGCGTCGGCGCATGCTCACCATTGACTGTCGACAACACGCCCGGCGTACCGCCACGCGCCGCTTCACGGGGCACGCTGAAATCGGTGAAGGCGCCCTGTTTGTCGACGTGCCAGCTTTTCAGGCTCAGGGTGCGCTCATGCTGGAAGCCGCTGGGCCCGCGTTCCTCGACGATCAACGGTCCCACCAGCCCACGCCCGAGCTGCTCGGCGCTGGCGGTATGCGGGTGATACCAGAAGCTGCCGGCATCGTGCACGATGAAGTCGTAATCGAAATACTCACCCGGCAAGACCGGCAGCTGCGACACATAGGGCACACCATCCATCGCCAACGGCAGGCGGATGCCATGCCAGTGGATGGTGGTCGGCACCTCCAGATGATTGATGAAACGCACCCGCAAGCGTTCGCCCTGACGCGCTCGCAACTCCAGGCCGGGCGCCTGCCCGCCATAGGCCCAGGCGGGTGTCTTGTGTCCCGCCACCAGTTCGACATCGAGCGGCGCGGCAATCAGCTCGTAGTCATGGCTGGCCACGTCCTGCGGTCGCCCCAGCCAGTAGCGTATGCCGGTCGCACCGAAACCGGCCACGCCAAGGCCGGCCAGGCCGGCAAGAATTTGTCTGCGGGTAAACGCCATGAGATACCAGTTCGCCAGCCAAAAAGATGAGAGATTTTCTCACTTGCTGGCCGGTTCCGCGAGCCGGCTTTGACCTCACCGGCCCTCGGATGCGCGACATGATGTCTCGCCAGGCACCGAGCCTCGCCGTCATGCCAGTCCGATACCGCTTGAGGCGAGAGGCAGCTCACGGATGCGCTGGCCTGTAGCGTCGTGCACGGCATTGAGCAACGCCGGAGTGATGAGCACCGTGGCAATCTCGCCGATACCGGTAGGCGCTTCGCTACTGGGCAGGATATACGTCTCCATCACCGGCGTTTCGTTCATGCGCAGCACGCGGTAATCATGGAAGTTGGATTGCTCGATGCGCCCGCCCTCGATCGTGATATTGCCGAACAGCGCTGCAGACAGGCCGAACAGGGTTCCACCCTGCACCTGTGCTTCCACGGTCGCCGGCGATACCACCCGACCACAGTCGACCACCGTGACCACGCGCTCCGTGCGCACCTTGCCCGCCGCATCGAGGCTGACTTCCACGACCTGGGCGGCATAGGTCTGGAACGCGAAGGTCAGCGCGATGCCACGTCCGCGCCCTTCCGGCAGAGGATTGTTCCAACCGGCCTTCTCGGCCACCGCCTCCAGCACCCGCAGCGCGCGGGGATGGGCCTGGAGCAACGGTTTGCGGAAGGCAATCGCATCCTGCCCCGCCGCCTGCGCCAGTTCGTCGATAAAGCACTCCACTGGAATGGCGTTCTGCATATGCCCCACGCCGCGCCACCAACTGGTCAGCAGCCCCTCGGGCGGCTCCTGGCGCACGAACTGAACCAGCAGGTTGGGGAATTCATAAGGGCCTGCCGCATCACGGATGGCGTCGACATCGATGCCATCGGTAAACGCTCCAGGCGCAAAGCGAGCCATGATCGACGAGCCGGTAACGCGGTGATGCCAGGCCAGTGGGCGCCCCTGTTCGTCGAGCGTGGCGCTCAGACGATTGTAGTGATAGGGCCGATAGGAGCTGTGCTGCATATCTTCCTCGCGGCTCCAGACCACCTTGATCGGACCCTCGACTTCACGGGCGATACGCACTGCCTGTATCACATAGTCGACTTCGAGCCGCCGCCCGAAACCACCGCCCAGATACTGGTTATGAACCTGCACCTTCTCCGTGGGCAGGCCCGCCACCTGCGCAGCCGCCGCCTGCGCGCGCGTCGGCACCTGGGTGCCCAGCCAGATTTCGCAGCTTTCAGGGCTCAGACGCACGGTGCAGTTCATCGGCTCCATCGTGGCGTGGGCCAGCAAGGGCTGCTGGTAGACCGCCTCGAAGGTACGGTGCCCCTTGGCCTCAGCGGCGGCGCGCACCTGCGCCACATCCCCCTCCTGGCGGGCCGTCACCCCTTCGCGCAGCGATGCCGCCGCCAGCTCATCCAGCATGGTCCGGGTCGAATAACCACTGGCTGGCCCTTCTTCCCATTGCACCTGGGCCGCAGCCAGGCCTTTTTGCGCAGCGCCCATGTGATCGGCCACGATGGCGACCACATCGTCGAGCTGCACCACCTGGCGCACACCACGCACGGCCAGCGCCTTGTCCTGCGCCAGGCTTTTCACCCGTCCGCCGAAGAATGGGCTGGCGGCCACCGTGACCACGCGCAGCCCCGGCAGTTTGACGTCTATGCCGAATTGCACACTGCCATCGACCTTGGCCGGGCCGTCCAGCCGCTTCAGGTCGCTGCCGATCAGGCGGAACTGCTTCGGGTCTTTAAGGGCAATCTGTTCGGGCACGGACAACCTGGCTGCTTCTGCGGCCAGCGCGCCGTAACGCAGTTGCCTGCCGGAGGGTTCATGCACGACGCTGCCGTCTCGGGCAATGCAGGCCTCCACCGGCACGCTCCAGGCGTTTGCCGCAGCGGCCACCAGCATCATGCGGGCGGCGGCGCCGGCCTCGCGCATCGGCAACCAGGCCATACGCACCGAATCGGAGCCGCCGGTGATCTGCTGCCCGCCTGGAGCGGAGGCATAGAGCAGATCGTCAGCCGGCGCATGCTCCAGATGCACACTGGCCGGGTCGACTTCCAGTTCTTCAGCAATCAGCATCGATAATGATGTGTAGGTGCCCTGCCCCATCTCGACGCGGGGCATCACCAGGGTCACGGTGTTATCGGTGTCGATGCGCACAAAGGCGTTGAAGGTGGCGTTGGCCGGGCTGGTTGTCTCCAGCGCCTTGGCAATCGCCAGCGGCACCTCGACGCTCAGCAGCAACGCGCCACCCACGCCCGCCGCCTTGAGAAAGGCGCGTCGTGACAGGCCTGCCGGGCTGGAAAGAGAATTATCCGTACGCATCTCACGCCTCCTTTGCATTGGCTTGCACGAGGCGTGACGCCTGCTTGACCGCCGTATGGATTCGCTCATAGGTCCCGCAGCGGCAGATATTGCCGGCCATGCCGTCGCGAATCTGCTCGTCGCTTGGCACGGGCGTTTGCCTCAGCAACGCAGCAGCCGACATGATCTGCCCCGGTTGGCAATAACCGCACTGCACCACGTCCACTTCCAGCCAGGCCTGTTGGAGCGCCCGTCCCTCGTCCGATGCGGTCACGCCCTCGATCGTCGTGATGGCTTTGCCTGCGGCCTCTGCCACCGGGGTGACGCAGGAGCGAATGGCCGCGCCATCAACATGCACGGTACAGGCCCCACACAACGCCGCGCCGCAGCCGTATTTGGTGCCTGTCAGGCCCAGCACGTCACGCAGCACCCACAACAAGGGCGTATCGCTGTCGACGTCAGCACTATGCTGCTTTCCATTGATCGTGAGAGTGAAGCTCATGGTCTGTCCCTACAAAATGAAAGTCGAATCGAGGCCGGGCTGCCGCCATGCGCCGTTTATGTCTCCAGCTGGGCATCAAACCGTAATTTTGCATTGGCCACGGAGAGCGTCCGAGGCAGTTCGACGCCATTCTTGACCGCCAGCACCTCGGCCATCACGCTCACCGCGATCTCGGCAGGCGTCTTGCTAGCGATGTAGATGCCGACGGGTGCGTGAAGATGTGCCAGAGATTGTTCGGTCTCGCCGAAGTGCTCGATGAAGCGCTGCCTGCGGCTGTCGGTATTGCGCCGCGAACCAATGGCCCCGACATAGAAGGCCGGGCTGTGCAGCGCCGCCAGCAGGGCCAGGTCGTCGAGCCTGGGGTCGTGGCTCAGCGCCACGATGCAGGTGCGCGTATCCGGCTGCAGCGCCTGCACCGCATCGTCGGGCATTTGCCTGTCGAGCGTTACTCCCGGCACGGACCAGCCGCCCAGGTATTCCTGGCGCGGATCGCAAACCGTTACCGCGAAATCATTGAACAGCGCCATCGTGGCCAGGTATTCGGCCAGCGCGCCGGCGCCGATCAGCAGCATGCGGTATTGCGGTCCCAGGGTGCAGATCAGGCTTGTGCCATCGAAGTGCAGCGTCTCGGGCTGCGTCACTGGCGTCAGCGTCACCGCGCCGGTCGCACAATCGACCTTGCGCTGGACGAGGACTCCGGTCTCCAGCTGCCGCACCAGCGCATCGAGAGTGGTCAAGTCAGGATCACTCTCCAGCAACAACTCCAGGGTGCCGCCACAGGGCAGTCCGAAACGATGGGCCTCGTCCGCCGTGACGCCATAGCGCTCCAGCATAGGCGTGCCCCGTGGAATTTCCCCCTCGCCGAAAGCGCGGGTATAGCGGTGGATCAGGTCGTCTTCGATGCAGCCGCCGGAAACCGAGCCTGCGCAACGACCGTCCTCGCGCAGGGCCATCATCGAGCCCACCGGGCGCGGCGACGAACCCCAGGTTCGGACAACCGTCACCAGCATCACTCGCTGCCCGGCGGCACACCAGTCGCGAGCGGCGCGCAGCACCTGGACATCAACGCTTTCCATACAGGTTTCCCATCAATGATTGCCCGTGGCGAGCAGTTTTTCGGCCCGCGCCAGATCGTCCAGTGTGTCGATATCCGTCACGATGCCCGGATCGTTCAGATGCAGCACCCGCACCGTACCGGCCTGCCGATGCGCACGTACCACGGCAGCTGCGCCCCTGTCGCCGCCGAGCATGCTCAGCGCAGCGAAACAGCCTGGACCAAACCCGACCGGATGCCCCTGTTGCTGCCGATACAACGGCAACACCAGCGCATGCGTCGCCAGTTCCCGAGCCACCTTGAGCAGGCTGTCCACGCCGATCAGCGGCAGGTCACCGGGCAGAATGAGCCAGCCGGCGGCGTCGGCTGTCGCCCTGACTCCGCGCGCGATGGAATCGCCCATCCCCGCAGCCTCTGCGGCTGCGCCCTCCTCGGGCCGCACCAGATGCCAGGGCAGTCCCGACGAAGCCACGGTGCGCAGTACCCGCTGCAATACCGGCACGCCACCCAGCGGCGCATCGAGCTTGTGCGTCGCCCCGCCGGACTGCGCGAAACGCTCGCCTCGCCCGGCAGCCAGGACGATCACGGAGGGGTGTTGCTGTACAGACATACGCTCTATCCCACCCAATGCAGGCGCATCGGTGAGGCATTAGAAAACCCGCGCCTGCGCCTTGGCTGAAGCCATGTCATGGGCAGCGCCTCACGTGCAAAGACATAGCCCATGTCTGCACTGCCTATATTCATGAATGATCTACGCATCCTACTACACACTATCCAAACGATTGATTAGCCTAGCTAATAGGCGCAATAAGCTCATACTTTCGCTCCAGTCTCGACACTCCTCTGATTCGGATAGGGACTGACCGTGCAAATTCCCACCGCGCGCCAACTATTTCTCCCGGCCATCGTGCAGTGCTGGCAGCGTGTTCAACAGCGCTTTATCTCAGTCGGCAACAGGCTCATCGGAAAGAATCACCCGCACCCCGCCACGCCCCAGCGCCTGGGCCAACACGGCGGGCTCATCGACATGGCCGATGCGCGTGTAGGAGCCTGTCTCAGGCGGTCTTTGCCGCTTGCGAACGCGCGGTCAGCAGCGTCAGGAACGCTGCGATCAACAGCAGCACGGCACTCGCCACGAAGGCGCTCTGGTAGCCGCTCATGTCGAACAGCAGACCGCCCACGGTCGAACCCAGCGCAATGGACAGTTGAATCACCGCGACCATCAGGCCACCACCGGCTTCGGCATTCCTGGGGAAGGTCATGGGCACCCAGGCCCACCAGCCCACCGGCGCTGCCGTGGCGATCAGCCCCCAGAAGCCCAGCAGCGCCACGACGGCGGCTGTCGCGCTGCCAAAGACGACCAGGGCCACGGCGATGGCGGCCATCAACAGCGGTATGCCGATCAGCGTCTGGTAAAAACCGCGCCTGAGTACCGCGCTGACAAGGGTTGTGCCGATAAAGCCTGCGATGCCGATCACCAGCAGAACCAGTGACAGCGTGCCCACGTCCACCTGCGTCACTGTTTCCAGAAACGGTCTTACATAGGTGAACAGGGTGAACTGCCCCATGAAGAAGCAGCCGATTGCCAACATGCCGATGACCACGACCCGCCTGCGCAGCAGTGTGAGTGCACTGAAGGCACTGGCCGAACCGGCGGCGCGCGCCTCAACCGGCATGGAGGGCAGGCTGAACCATTGCCAGACCAGGGCAATCAGCGCCACCGGTACCAGACAGAAAAAGGCGCCACGCCAGCCGATGATCGCGCCCAGATAAGCACCCAGCGGCGCGGCCAGCACCATCGCCAACGCATTGCCGCCGTTGAAGATGGCCAGCGCGCGAGGCACCTGACTGGCTGGAACCAGGCGCATGGCGGTGGCCGCCGACATCGACCAGAACCCGCCGACGACGATACCGATCAGCGCACGCCCCGCCATATAGATGAAATAATTCGGCGCCAGCCCGATGACCGCGCCGGACAACCCCATCACTCCGGTCAGACCCAGCAGCACTACCTTGCGGTTCAGGCCGCCGGCCAGCACGGAAATGAACAGGCTGGTCACCACGGCAAAGGCACCGGAAATCGCGATACCCTGCCCGGCCATGCCCTCGGTGACGCGCAGTTCGCCAGCGATGGGCGTCAGCAGACTGACGGGCATGAACTCCGAGGCGATCAGCGCGAACACGCACAGGGTCATGGCGAATACACAGCCCCAGCAGGCCGGTTGATTTTCCGAACTGCATTGACGTTGCGTGTCGCCTGCCGGGGCGTCGGATGCGGTAGAAGTCATGCCGGTCTCTAGGTGACGGAGAGGTTTTTCTGGTGGCAAATTCTCACGCAAGCCGGGCACCCTCACTATCTAATGAATGCTTAATGAGTATGTAAGCATTACTAATCAATGCTTCATGGGAAACTGCTGCCATGATTAAGCGAAACCTCAATGATCTGCTGTCGTTCGTGACCGTGGCCCGCGAAGGCAGTTTCACCCGTGCCGCTGCGGTGCTCGGCGTCACCCAGTCGGCACTGAGCCAGGCCATCAGTGGTCTCGAAAAACGGCTGGAGATACGCCTGCTCACCCGCACCACGCGCAGCGTTTCGCCTACCGCAGCCGGAGAGCGCCTGTTGCAGGCCATCGGTCATCGCTTCGACGAGATCGAGACGGAACTCGATGCGCTGACGGAATTGCGCGACAAGCCCGCCGGCACGGTGCGCATCACCTGTGGCGATCACGTCCTGCGCACCACACTGCTACCCAAGCTAGCGCCCGTGCTGCTCGACTATCCCGATATCAAGGTGGAGTTCGATGTGAGCTATGGCTTGCGCGACATTGCCGCGGATCGTTTCGATGCCGGGGTGCGCCTGGGCGAGGCCATCGACAAGGACATGATCGCCGTTCCCATCGGGCCAAAGCTGCGCATGGCCGCCGTGGCTTCACCGGCTTATTTCACCACTCACCCCAGCCCCGGGAACCCGCGTGATCTGGTGAATCACAACTGCATCAACATGCGCATGCAGTCCTCGGGCGGGCTGTACGTCTGGGAATTCGAGCGGCGCGGCCAACAGCTGAACGTGCGTGTGGACGGGCAGCTGGTTTTCAACACCTCGCCCAATATCGTGGATGCCGCCGTGGCGGGACTGGGCATCGCCTTTCTGCCCGAGGAAGAATTCACCCCTCACCTCGAAGAAGGCCGGCTCATGCGGGTACTGGAAGACTGGTGCGAACCGTTCGACGGCTACTACCTCTACTACCCCAGCCGTCGGCAGCCATCGCCGGCCTTTTCCCTGGTTGTCGATGCGTTGCGCATCACCCGAGCTGACGACCTGAAGCGCCACTGAGGAAGCTGCCACCCATTGCAGCCGCCACCGCCAAAACAACTGAACATCCACGTTCAAACGCAACGGCCTGCAGCCTGACAGGGCTGCTGTAGTCAGCCATACGGCTTCCCACAAGAAGCCGTATGGCCCAAGCTTTCCCGGGAGAAATTTGTCGTACGATGCCAGCCCAACAGCTCTTGCCTAGACAGCTGAGCCAGGCGGCATGTCGTTTGCCGAACTCGGACTGCTCTAGCGCAAACCGGGGCTTCGGCCCCCTCCTTCAGTTCGGAAGGCACTCAAATCGTCAGATAAAAATAGAGCGCGGTCCCCATTGCTGCTGCACTGATCAGTCCGAGCGCATTCAGGAAAGCGATAGCAGCTACCACCGCCAGCGAGACTGACGCCGCCAAGGGTTCTCGCACCGCCTCGGAATAGGCGAT
Source organism: Stutzerimonas stutzeri (assembly GCF_013522825.1). Classification (GTDB taxonomy): domain Bacteria; phylum Pseudomonadota; class Gammaproteobacteria; order Pseudomonadales; family Pseudomonadaceae; genus Stutzerimonas; species Stutzerimonas stutzeri_AK. The sequence continues at coordinate 64,284 of NZ_JAAMQZ010000013.1, read as the reverse complement.
ATAGACGGCAAAGTTAATGAAGACTGCTGCTGGCAGGACTCGCTCCACGTAACGCCGACTCTCAGGCCCCATCCGAACCGATACGAACGCAGGAAGGATTCGGACCAGGCAACTGGTGAGGAACAATGCGCCGATCGCGACGGCCACCGACTGGCTCATATTCTGGTCCTTCCCAGGATTACGGTGGCGGCAAGAACACTCGGTATCCAGAAATAAAGCGGGCCAAGCAGATTGATCAGCAGGAGCGACACACCTGCGCACAACCCCGCTGCCGCAAGCAGCCCGGAACGATTGTTGCCATCATCCCGCGCCAGCCAGAGCCGGGCGCGCAGCTGCGACGCTGAAAGGTACATCAGCACCACGCTCGCCGGAAAACCAAGATTCACGCCCTCCCCGATCCAGGCAGCCGGAATGAATTGGCCAAGCACAGCCCCCAGCAGGCCCGCACCAACCCAGGCGCCGAATATCGTCCCGCGTATCAGAATGACGGTTCGCCTGCTGTCCGACTCATGCTCTGTGGCGTAGGCTTCGTCACCCAGCATGTGTGCGACGATGGCTCGCCGGGTGAACGATGCCGGCAGACGCCCCGACGAAGCATAGGCGATGGGCACATAGCGGCTATTGATCGATGCCGTGACCAACAGCATGGTGAAGAAGCCGGCGTCGACTTCTGCAAGAGGCAGCAAGGCAAACTGGCCACTACCGGAGAAGCCAAGCGCACCCACCGCCAGAATCTCGAGCAACGACCAGTCGGCTCGTGCGGCAAGTGCGCCAAACAGCACGCTGACGGGAACGATCGCAAGCGCAGTCGGCGCCACGCGACCAAGCGTGCGACGTATCGCACCGGTTTGCAGCAGAGTGGCGCCCTGGCCAAGGATTCGCGCGACGTTCCTCATTCAACCCTCGACCGTCATGACCAATCTTTCATGAGTGCGCCCATACGCCCGATTCTCCCAGCGGTTGATTTCGATCACCCGGATGTCCCGGTAGAACGTGGGGTCGAAATCGACGACAGCGCCAATCATTGTCTACGGGATCGATTGTTTCGAGCGCCCTGACGACGCACTCCGTGAGTGCATGCCCTGGCCTGGCCAGGCCATGAGGACATGCAGCGGCATGCGAAGAGACGAAGCTCTTCGGCAAGCGCAACGCAAACGAGTCTGGAGAGAAGTGTTTCGAAGGTCTTGAACGATCGTGCAGGTTTGCGGCTCAGCTTCAGCGCAACATCTGCAGCCACCGAGCCGGCGATATTCCATAGGTCTTCTTGAAATGCCGTGCCATGTGGCTCTGATCTGCAAAACCGGTATTCAGCGCAGCATCGATCAGCGACTGTCCCGACAGAAGCTGTAGTTTCACCTGGTCGAGCCGGCGCATCGTCAGATATCGATAGGGGCTGGTTCCATATAGCGCCCTGAAATCCCGGGAAAGACTCCACCGGTCCCGACCACTGGCTCCCTCAAGCTCTTCAAGCGTGATGGTGCTGTCCAGAGCACTATGGATGTACTGGCGCGCACGTTCGGCAGCTGCGTAGTTCAGGGTGCGGCGGCGTTTGCGGACACCGGTGACGGCGGCGAGCGCCTGTGCCAGATCGTAGATCGCATCCTCTTCCTCGAGCGGATCGATCTTACAATCCATTCCCTGCATGAGCGTTTGGGTCGCAGCGAACAGTCGTGGGTCGCGTGAAAGGCCATCCGGGACGAAGGGCAACGTGATGCCACCCAGCGCCTGCTGAAGCAGAGCGGGCTCTATGTACAGGATGCGGTAGTGGAATCCTTCGCTGCTTCCGGCTTCGCCATCATGCAGCTCATCCGGATGGATGACGATCGTCCCACCCGGAAGGCTGTGCTTCATGCCGTCGCGATAGCGAAAGCTGTGCACGCCGGCGAGTGTGCGACCCACAGCGTAGGTATCGTGCCTATGGGGCTCGAATCCAAAGCCGCCGAAGTACGCTTCCATGCGTTCCAGCTTCGTTTTTGGGGCGCGTACCGCCCAATCTTTGTGGGCCATGAACTTTTCTTCCCCGCTACAGCCCCAGCTTGCCTTCAGAAAGGACTTGCTGCCTTGTTGGGTTCAGCTTGATGCGGTAGCGCCAAAGCATTTGGCAGAACTCAATGCCGCTGCCCCTTACTGCCAGAGCTTTTTGCTGCCCGGCGAAAGCCGCCGATAGATGCCGCAACGTATTCCTTATCAATCAATACGTTACAGCATCTTATTGACAGGAAGCGACAGCTCCCGCAGGGACTGATTTCACTCCCACTCGATCATCAATAGGTCGCCTGAACCCACATGGATAAAGGGACTGGCTGTGACCGACATGGAGCCTTACCGTCGCTTTTACCGCCAACCGCGCAGAGCTTTTGCTGACGCGGGAGATAGGGCGATTTGCGGGGCGACGACTTTGGCGACACCATTATCAATCAGCTCTCATTTTAGCCCTCCGCTGCCCCCGGCGCGAGGCCTAAAGGTTCGGCATCTACTTGGTGACAGTAGCCTGCCCGCCGAAGCCTCCTATTAAATAGTGGGAAGCTGACGATCAGGATCGTTTCCTGCCCTCTTGAACCCCCTATCCCCGGTCATGAACGCCTCCAGCATGTGCGGGATCAGCGTTACAGCATCGACCGCCTCGCCGTAGGTCTGCGCGTGCAAGGCAGCGTAACGGTCGAGATCAGCCTTCAGGCTGGCCGGGCATGTAAAGGTCAGCTTGATGGTCTCGGTCTTGGGCAGCGGACCCAACCGCATCTTGCGTGTCGTATTCATCGTGAAGCTCCCCGATTGAAGAACAGCGGTTGGTAAGGCCGCAGCACCAGATCCCGGTTGACGATGATGCGCACCGGCAGTCCTGGGCGCTCAGTCAACGTTGGCTGGATGTTCATGTTGCGCCGGGTCATCTCCTGCCCGACCCGGTTCACGCTGTCCTGCAGGCCGTCACGGCCGGCAATGATGATGCGATCGCCATCCTGGCGGTTCTCAGGCTCGGCCAGCTCCGCGCCTATGCCCAGCAACGTCGTCAACGCAGCCCCGGCGAAGACGCGATCCCAGTGCCAATCGACACCGTCCTCCAGACCGGCATAGCCGGCCGGATCGGTGCCCATGAGGTTGTCCAGCGTCAGCGAGGATGTGTCCGGCAGGATGATGCGGTTCCATACCACCTGCACGCGGCTCTGCCCGTAGCTGACCTGGCTGTTATAGCGGCCGAGGATGCGCGAGCCCTGCGGGATCAGCAGGTGCTTGCCGGTCGCCGTGTCGTAGACCGGCTCCGTCACCGTGCCGATCACGTCACCCGGAAGATCCGACTTGATGCCCGTGACCAGCGCACCAGCGATCACCGTGCCGGCCATGACCTGGTACGGCGACGCCGGTAGCTGCAGGCTCCCGGAATTGCGGGTTTCCGTAGAGCCGGCTTGCAGGAACGCCTCTTTCTGCCCCTGCTGGTTCTGCACGGTTGTCGGGTCGAGGGGTTGCGCCGCCGTCGAGGCGGGACCGGCGGCCAGCGGATCGAAGCCCGCCAGTGTTGCTGCATCCGCGTCAGGTTGTGCAGGTGCAGCCATGGCTGGGCGCTGGCCGCCCGTGCGGAAAAAAATTGACGAAGCTGCCGCTTCCTCCGCCTCCTTCATCCGCGCCAGCCGCTCAGCCTCGGCGGGATCATGGCCAGGGGGCGTGTAGCTGGGCGCCGCCGGCCGCTGCGACTGCACGATGGCGGGGCCAAGGTCGCCTGGCAGCGGCGGCCCTAGCTCGGGTGGTTGCGGCGGCAGCTTGGAGTAGTCCGTAGGCAGTCGGTCGAGCCCTTCGGAACGCGAAACTCGGTCGACGTTATACAGCTCGGCCGGATCATTGCCACTCCGAGGCTTCGGCGGTTGCAGGGACCAGATGGTGGCTCCCAGCACTGCGGCGGAGAGCCCACCGGCAAGCACGGCCAGGGTACGCCGGTTCAACCGCGTGACCGGGCGCGGCTGAGCGCGCAGAGCGACTGTTTCGGGTGGGACCTTGCCGGCTGGCGGCGCGGCCAGGTCGGGGGTATCGTCCTGGCTCATGCTCAGTTCCCCCGCGCCACGCCATCCGTGCGTTCGATGCGCACCACGTCGCCCTTGTCGCCGCCCAGGCGCAGCTCGGCCGCGCCGAACAGCCGGTCCACGATGTAGTACGGCGAGCGGAAGCGGTAGTTGACCAGTTGCCCATCGCCCTGCGCGCCGATCACGAACAGCGGTGGCAGCTCACCTTGGGCGATGCCGGCGGGAAACTGGATATAGACCTTTTCGCCATCGTCGAAGGCGCGCAGCGGCTGCCACGGCGGATTGCGGCCGCTGATCGCATAGCGAAAGCGAATCTTCTCCAACGAGAGGCCGGTATCGACCGGCGCGCTCGCCTGCGCGGTCTGCGCCTGGCGCTGCAGGGCCAGCATTCGGTCCTTCGGGTAATCCCAGGACACCGAGGCCATCCACGCCTTCTCGGTCGAGGTCAGTTCGACCAGGTAGGTGCGCCGGCTGGTCGTGATCACCAGGTTGGTCTTGAGGTCCGAGCGGATCGGCTTGACCAGCACGTTGACGCGCAGCGCATCGCCGGCGCCACTGGAGGTGTCGCCGACGATCCAGCGTACCGTGTCGCCAGCGGCTACCGTCACCAGTTCCTCACCGGCCTGCAGCGTGATCACCGTCACCCGCCCCGGCGCGGCATAGACCTGGTACAGCGCGCCGTCGCTGTAGGGCCAGACCTGGATCGCATTGACGTAGCCCTCGCGCGTGGGCGCCACCCTCGCCTCCTGGTTCGCACGCGACACCCTCACCTTCTCGTCGGCCGGCTCCGGGGCAGGACTGACCTCGTCCGGCAATGGCTTCATCTGCCCCGGCATCGGCAGCACCTTCGGCACCGCCACCACTTCCACCGGCTTCGGCGGCTCGGGCAACGGCTGCGCCTGCACTGGCTCGTCGAGCGAGATACGCGGCGGCGGCTTGCCCTGGCTGGAGCAGCCGGCCAAGGCCAGCAGGACCAGGGGGAACGCGGATATACGAAAAGACAGGTTCATGGCTTGGCTCCTTCGGACGCATCGAGCTCGCGGCTCCACGACAGCCCGTTGACGTAGATGCCCAAGGGGTTCTTGCGCAAGCGCTGCTCGGTGCGCGGGGTTTGCAGGACGGTGGAGATCACCGCGTTCCAGCGCTCAGTGCCGGCGGGCGCGCCGTTGACGAAGCGCCGCTCCGTCCAGCGCACGTTGAAGGAGGCCTCGCTGGCCCGCACGACGCTGGTGACCTGCACCGTCACCGACTCCTTGCCGACACGGGCGAACGGATCGTTGGTGCGCGCGTAGTCGTTGAGCACGCCCGCGCCACGGTCGGTGGTGTAGTCGTAGGCGTCGAGCCAGTTCTGCCGCACCACGATCGGGTCGATGGACAACGAACGCACCAGCGTGACGAAGCGCGCCAGGTGATAGGCAACCTGTGCATCGGCCGGCCGGTAGGGTGTGGCGGCCTCGCCGACCGCGCGCACCTGGCCAGACCTGTCCACCTCCACCACGTAGGGCGTAACGATGGACTGCGCCGAGCGCCAGACCAGGCCACCCGCCATCAGTAGCGCAAGCGCCAGGCAGCCGAAGGCCATCAGGCGCCAGTTCTTCGCCTGCACGCGGGCCGAACCAATGCGCTCGTCCCATGCCTGGGCGGCGGCCTGATACGGGGTGGCGGGCTGCGGCGCCTCGGCGTAGCGCACCCATGGTCGTTTGAAGCGCATGGCTCGCCCTCCTTATGAGTCCGAATCCCGCAGGCTCGGGCCACTGCCCGATCCACCGCCGTCACCACCGCGCAGCGTGTGCGCGACGGTGGTGGCGGCATGGCCGATCCGCTGGCGTCGCTGCAGGCGCTTGGCCCACGCCGGTTGCGCCTTGGCATCGGCACCCTGGGCCGCATTGCCCAGGGCGGCCGCACTGCCAGCAGATGAAGCTCCGCCACCACCGGCAAACCGGCCCTTGAGCGAGCGCACCCCAGCAGCCAGCTTCGCCCCCGGCGCCATACGCGCGCCGGCCGCAACCGCAGCGCCAACACCGGTCGCGGCGGCGCCGACGGCGACGGCCGTGCCCGCCGCACCGAGCGCTGCGCCCGCCATCGCCCCGGCCCCCAGCTGCGGGCCGCCGGAAATCAGCCCGGTGGCGATGCCCGGGCTGAAGATGCCCAGGGCGAGCAACGCCAGCGAGGCCAGCATGACCACCAGCGCGTGGTCGATGGAGGGCTCGTCGGGATGCACCTGGAACTCGGCGAACAGCCCCGTGCCGATACCGACGATCACCGCCAGCACCAGCACCTTGACGCCCGAGGACACCACGTTGCCCAGCACCTTCTCGGCCAGGAACGCGGTCTTGTTCCACAGCGCGAAGGGCACCAGCACGAAACCCGCGAGCGTGGTGAGCTTGAACTCGATCAAGGTGATGAACAGCTGTATCGCCAGCACGAAGAAGCAGACGATGACCACCAGCCAGGCCAGGAACAGGATGACGATGGGGTCGAGGTTGACGAACACCTCGGGGAAGCCGGTCAGTTTGCCGATCTGCTCCAGGATCGGCGCGCCCGCGTCGATGCCGGCTTTCGCCAGCCGCCCTGGCTGCAAGAAGGCCTCCATGCTGAGCGCGCCGGTCGCCGTCAGGCCCAGACCGGCAAAGGAGCGGAAGACGATGCCGGCCAGCCAGTTGAAGTTGCCGATGATGTAGGCGAAGGCACCGACGTAGAGCACCTTGCGGATCAGCTTCGCCATCACGTCCTCGCCCTGGCCGGTGGCATGACCCAACGCCCAGTACAGCCCGGCGATCGTCATGTCGATGGCGATCAGCGTGGCGGTCAGGAAGGCGACCTCGCCTTGCAGCAGCCCGAAACCGGAATCGATATAGCGCGAGAACGTATCGAGGAAGCGGTCGATGACCGTCACGTCGTTCATGGCGAAGCCTCCATCAGTTCCCGTAGAAGCGGACCGCCTGCGGCGTGTACGGCGTGCCCTCGCCCAGGAAGCGCCGCCGAACCTCGCGGGCGCGCTCGGTCGCCGCCGCGTGCCGCGCCTGCTCCAGCGAGGTCGCGCGATCCTGGGTCAGCTGCAGTTGCTGCGCCTGGATGGACTGCTTGGCCTGCAGGGCCAGCAGTTGGTTGGTCGCCTGCATGGCCTGCAGGGCACCCGTGGCCGATTGGCTCTGCCCCACCAAATCGGCCAGGGCGCTTTCATCCTCGCCCAGGTTCCGCGACACCTGCGCCTGCATGAGCATCGCGGTGTGCAGGCCGTCGAGCGTGTGCGCCCAGCGCTCGCGGGCATCCCGGTACATCTGGTCGCCGCTGACGGTGGCGGCGTACTCCACCGGGTACAGCCGGGCGAACTCGCGGTCGAGGTTCCGCACGTCATACGCCAGCCCCTGCGCCTCGGCGATCAACTGTTCGCTCCTCGCCAGGGACGCGCGCAGCCGGTTGACGACGTTGAAGTCCAGGCTCGCCAGGTTGCGTGCCTGGTTGATGAGCATCTGCGATTCGTTCTGCAGCTGCTGTACCTGGTTGTTGATCTGCTCCAACGTGCGGATCGCGATCAACGTGTTCTGCACAAGATTGGTCGGGTCGATCACGGTGAGTGCCGACACGGGCTGCACGGCCAGCAACGACACCGACAGCGCGACGGCGAGTGACGTGGAAAGCGCACGGATTCTCATGGCGAAACCTCCAAGGCTTGGGCGGCGAGAAAGGGCGCGGACGGCAGCAGCTCGGCCGCCCAGTCGAGGCCGCGATGACGCAGCCAAGCTGCGGCGAAACCCGGCACCCCGGCCTCGCGCAGCACGTCATCGATGGCGCGCTGATCCTGGGGCATCGAGGCGCCGGCGAACGCGAGCGCGACCGGCCCCAGGTCGAGGTCGAACAGGCGGTTGCCCGCGCGGGACTGGTAGTAGTAATCGCGCTTGGGCTGCGCGGTGGCGACGATCTCGATCTGCCGGCCATTGAGGCCGAAGCCCTCGTAGATCGTGCGGATCTGCGGCTCGGTCGCCTGCGGATTGGGCAGGAAGATGCGGCTCGCGCAGCTCTCGATGATCGCCGGGGCGATGGTCGAGTCCTTGATGTCGGCGAGCGACTGCGTGGCGAAGATCACGCTGACGTTCTTCTTGCGCAGCGTCTTGAGCCATTGGCGAATACGCGCGGCGAACACCGGGTCGTCGAGGAACAGCCAGGACTCATCGAGGATCAGCAGCGCCGGCGCGCCGTCGAAGCGCTCCTCGAAACGTGCGAACAGGTAGCCCAGCACGGCCAGCACCGCGGCCTTGCTGGGTATCAGCGCCTCCATCTCGAAGCACTGCACATCGGCCATGCCCAGGTAGTCGAGGTCGGCGTCGAGCAACTTGCCGTGCGCCCCACCGAGCACATAAGGCGCCAGCGCCTGGCGCAGTGCGTTCGATTGCAGCAGCACCGACAGGCCGGTGAGCGTGCGCTGCTCGACCGGCGCACCGGCGAGGCTGCCGAGCGCCGACCAGATGGCCGCCTTTTCGTCCGGCCCGACGGCCACGCCCTCGTGCGCCAGGCGGCCCTCCACCCATTCGGCCGCCCAGGTGCGGTAGCCCGCCTGGTCGATGTGCGCGAGCGGCTGGAAGGCGATCGCGCCATCGGCGCCCAGGTCATAGTGCTCGCCGCCCAGCCCCAGCACCGTCGCCCGCATGGAGCGCCCCATGTCGAAGGCGAAGATGCGCGAGCCGGGGTAGCGGCGGAACTGCAGCGCCAGCGTGGCGAGCAGGACGGACTTGCCCATGCCGGTCGGGCCCACGACCAGGGTGTGCCCCACGTCGCCGATATGGGTCACCAGCCGGAACGGCGTCGCGCCCTCGGTACGGGTGACGATCAGCGGCGGGCCGTCGAGATGAGCGTTGCGCTCCGGCCCGGCCCAGACCGCCGACACCGGCATCAGGTGGGCAAGATTCAGCGTCGAGACGATGGGCTGGCGCACGTTGGCGTAGGCATTGCCCGGCACCGACGACAGCCACGCCTCCACCGAATTGAGGGTTTCCGGGATGGTCACGAAGCCCCGGCCCTGGATGACGCGCTCCACCCTGCGCAGCTTCTCGTCGGCCGTGTCGGCGTCAGCATCGAGCACCGTCACGGTCGCGGTGACGAAACCGAAGGCGACCTGGTCGCTGCCCAGTTCCTGCAGAGCGGCGTCCGCGTCGGCCGTTTTGTTACTGGCGTCGGTATCGACCAGCGGGCTCTCCTGCTGGAAGAGGGTTTCGCGCAACAGCGCCAGGATGTTCTTGCGCTTGGCGAACCACTGGCGGCGCAGACGGCCGAGCTCCTTTTCCGCCTCGGCCTTGTCCAGGCAAAGGAAACGCGTGCTCCAGCGATAGGCGAAGCCCAGCCGGTTGAGGTCGTCCAGAATCCCTGGCCAGGTCGAGGTCGGGAAGCCACGCACCGTCACCACGCGCAGGTGCGCGTCGCCCAGCATCGGCGCCAGGCCGCCGAGCAGCGGCGTATCAGCCAGCAGCGTGTCGAGGTGGAACGGCACTTCCGGCGTGGCGATGCGGTAGCGTCGCGTCGAAATGGTCGCGTGCAGGTAGGTCAGCGTTTCGTCGTCATCGAGCCAGTCGAGCTCCGGCATCACGCCCATGAACAGATCGAAGATGCGTTCGGTCTCCGCGATAAATGCCGTGAGGCGCTCGCGCCAGTCCACGCCGGCGGTTGGCGTGTTCTCGTAAAGCAACCTGGCCGCGCGGGCATGCGACTCCTCTGGCGGCAGGTATTGCAGCGTGAGGTGGTAGCAACTCTCGAAGTGCTCGCCGGACTCCTCGAACGTCGCCCGCCGCTCCTCGTCCACCAGCCACGACAGCGGTTCGGGGAAGTCCGAGTGCGGATAATCCGCCGCCGGCCGGCGCTCGGCCTCGACGAACAGCGCCCAGCCCGCGCCGAGCCGGCGCAGCGCGTTGTTCAGCCGCGCGGTGGTGGTCATCAGCTCGCCTTGCGTCGCGCTGTCGAGATCGGGTCCACGGAAACGCGCCGTGCGCTGGAACGAGCCGTCCTTGTTCAGCACCACGCCGGGCGCCACCAGGCCAGCCCACGGCAGCCAGTCGGCAAGCAAGGCCGGGCGCTGGCGGTACTCGGTGAGGTTCAGCATCGCGGCGCCCTCCCCTCACACGTCCAGCAGCGGTTTGTGCTTGAGGTGCCGGGCGAACACCTGCATGAACTGCGGATCGACGCGCGCGCCCCATACGGCAAGTGCGTGGCCGACCAGCCACAGCGCCAGGCCCGGCAGCCAGAGCTGCAGCCCCAGCCCAACAGCGGCGGCCAGCGTGCCGTTGGCGATCGCTACGGTGCGCGGCGCGCCACCAAGCAGGATCGGCTCGGTCAGCGAGCGGTGCAGTGGCACCTCGAAGCCAGGCAGGTCGCTTGCCGTGCTCATACGACGGCCCCGCCGGAGAAGCTGAAGAAGGACAGGAAGAACGAGGACGCGGCGAAGGCGATGCTCAAGCCGAATACGATCTGGATCAGCTTGCGAAAGCCGCCCGAGGTGTCGCCGAAGGCCAGCGCAAGTCCCGTAGCGATGATGATGATCACAGCCACGATGCGCGCGACAGGGCCCTGGATCGATTCGAGGATGGATTCGAGCGGACCTTCCCAGGGCATCGAGGAACCGGCGGCCCTCGCCGTGCCGACCGTCATCAGCATGACGGCGGCCAGCAGCAAGCCACGCTGCGCGGGGCCGGCCAGGCGGCGCAGGCGTGCAAGAACCTGGACCGGATTTACGGAAAAGCGGAAAGCGGGGGCGCGTGTCGGCGTCATGGCAGTTCTCCAGGCGTGGTCGGGGACAGGAAAAAGGGCGTGAGCTGATCGGCGAGCGGCTCCCCCGGCACCTCCGCCAGGTGGTAACCCGCCTCGTCGAAACCGGTCACGCGGGCGATGCTCTCGATGCGGCGCTTGCGACCGCGGCCGGCGATGAAGACCACCACGTTGACCGCCTCGGCGATCAGCGCCCGCGGTGGATTCACCGCCACTTCGAGCACCAGTTGCTCCAGGCGCAGCAGCGCGCCCAGGGCGGAGCCGGCATGGAGGGTAGCGATACCGCCTGGATGGCCAGTGCCCCAGACCTTGATGAGATCCAGCGCCTCGCCGCCACGCACCTCGCCGACCACCACGCGGTCGGGGCGCAGGCGCATCGTGGCGCGCACCAGCTCGCGCATGGACACCACGCCCGCGCGGGTGCGCAGCGGCACGTGATCACGCGCGGCGCATTGCAGTTCGATGGTGTCCTCGAGCACCAGCACGCGGTCGCCGGTGGCGGCGATCTCCGCGAGCAAGGCATTGGCCAGCGTGGTCTTGCCGGTACTGGTACCGCCGGCGATCAGGATGTTCTGCCGCTCGCGCACCGCGCCGCGCAGGAACTCGGCCTGCGCGGCGGTCATCATCCCGTCGGTCACGTAGCGCTCCAGCGGGATGACGCCCACGGCGCGCTTGCGCAGCGCGAAGGCCGGCCCCGGCGCCGCCGGCGGCAGGATGCCCTCGAAACGCTCACCCGTTTCCGGCAGCTCGGCGGTCAGCAGCGGCTGGCCACGATGCACTTCCGCGCCGACATGCGCGGCGACCAGGCGGATGATGCGCTCGCCGTCCTCCTCGGACAGCTTCGCGCCTAGCGGCGCGCGCCCCGATGACAGGCGATCGACCCACAGCGTCCGGTCGGGGTTGAGCATGATCTCGACCACATCCGGGTCCTCGAGCGCGGCGGCGATCACCGGCCCCATCGCCGTGCGCAGCATGCGGATGCGCCGGTCCAGCGAGGTAGCCGTGGCACTCATGAGGCACGCTCCCGCGCTTCACCCAGCGCCGTCTCGTCCATGTGCGGGCTGTCCGGATGCAGCTCCTCGACCACGTCGCGTACCAGGCTACGGCCGCGCAACAGGTGGCGGCCGAGCTGCTCGACGAACTGCTCGAAGCGTGCCTTGCCCTGGGCCTTGGCCGCCTCCTGATGCGCCTCGGGCACCGGCGTGCTGACGGTCAGGAAGTAGCGCACGAACAGCGCCAGCGTCTCGATCTCGATGGTCTGGTCGCGCTCCAGGCGCTCGAACTGGCGCGACAGGCGATCCAGCCGCTTGGCGATGGCCGCCTCGCGCTGGTCGCCCGCGTCCGGCGACAGCCAGGACGCCAGGGCCGCCGCGACGATGGAGGACTTGGACACGCCCTTCTTGGCGGCCAGCTCGTCCAGGCGGCGGGCATGTTCGGGCTGGATGAACAGGTTGAGGCGGTACTGGCTCATAGCTGGATTCCGTCGTCGGGATCGAGGGAAGCCAGCCGGGCGACACGCTGCATGGCCGGATCGAGCTGGCGAGGGAGAACGGGCTGCAGGTCGTCGTCATCGAGCAGCGCCAGGTCGCTGCAGGCCGGCGCCCGCTCCGGGCTGTAGGCGACGGTCTCGGACAGTTCGGGCTGGTGGCGTGGGCCACCCTCCTCGACGCTGGCGGCCGGGTCATCGTTAAAACCCGCAATCGGTGTTGGCACGTCTGGCATGGCCAGGCCGCTCCAGTCGTCCGCTCGCGCCAGCGGTGCGTCGGCGTAGCGCCCGGCCACGAGGACGGGGGGCGGCAGCACGCGGCGCTTGAAGTTGGCGTCGCTGTAGTAGCGCAGCTTCCTGGCCCTGATCGGCGCGACGCTGGAGATCATCACCACGGCCTCGTCCGGCGGTAACTGCATCACCTCTCCAGGCGTCAGCAGCGGCCGCGCCGTTTCCTGGCGCGACACCATCAGGTTCCCCAACCATGGCGCGAGCCGGTGGCCCGCGTAGTTGCGTTGCGCGCGCAGCTCCGTCGCGGTGCCCAGCGTCTCGGAAATGCGCTTGGCCGTGCGCTCGTCGTTGGTGGCGAAGGTCACGCGCACGTGGCAGTTGTCGAGGATGGAATGGTTTTGCCCGTAGGCCTTGTCGATCTGGTTGAGCGATTGGGCAATGAGAAAGCTGCGGATGCCGTAACCGGCCATGAAGGCAAGCGCCGTCTCGAAGAAGTCGAGCCTGCCCAACGCAGGGAATTCGTCGAGCATCAGCAGTAGCTTGTGGCGGCGCTCGATGCCGTCAGAACCGTCGAGCGATTCGGTGAGCCGCCGCCCGATCTGGTTCAAGATGAGGCGGATCAGCGGCTTGGTACGGCTGATATCGGACGGCGGCACTACCAGATACAGCGACACCGGATGTTCGGCGGCGATCAGATCGGCGATGCGCCAGTCGCACCGCGAGGTGACCTCGGCCACCGTGGGGTCGCGGTACAGGCCGAGGAACGACATGGCGGTGCTCAGCACACCCGAGCGCTCGTTCTCCGACTTGTTGAGCACTTCGCGTGCGGCGGACGCCACTACTGGATGCGTCCCGTCGCCCAGGTGGCGCGTCGTCATCATCTGGTGCAGCGTCACCTCGAACGGGCATGCCGGATCGCTCAGGAAGTTGGCGACGCCGCGCAGCGTCTTGTCCTCGCCCGCGTAGAGCACGTGCAGGATGGCGCCGACCAGCAGCGCGTGAGAGGTCTTCTCCCAATGGTTGCGGCGCTCCAGCGCTCCCTCGGGATCGACCAGGATGTCGGCGATGTTCTGCACATCGCGCACTTCATGCGAGCCGCGCCGAACCTCCAGCAACGGGTTGTAGGCAGCCGACAGGGGGTCGGTGGGATTGAACAGTAGGCAGTGCGAGAACCTTGAGCGCCAACCGGCAGTGGCAGTCCAGATTTCCTTCTTGATGTCGTGGACAACAGCAGAACCTGTCCAGGACAACAGCGTGGGAATCACCAAGCCCACACTTTTCCCGGATCGGGTAGGCGCGAAAGTCAGGACGTGTTCCGGGCCCTCATGGCGCAGGTACTGACCGTCATGCAGGCCGAGGAAGACACCTGCCGGCCGGTCCAGGCCCGCCGAACGGATGTCGGCGGCCTCGGCCCAGCGCGCCGAACCATAGGTCGTGACCAGGCGCGACTGGCGCGAACGCCTGATCGACATGGCGATAGCGACGCCCACGGCCACCATGCCGCTGGCGGCTGCAATGGCGCCACCGATGTCGAAAACCTGTGGAGCATAGGCGCCGAAGAAGAACCACCAGTCGAACAACCGCCAGGGGTGATAGACCGGCGTACCGAAGCAGTCGAACCAGGGCGAGCCCAGGCGTACCTGGTAGCCCAAGGCGGCGGCTGTCCATTGTGTGGCGGTCCACACACCGGCGATCACGATGCCGAATACGGCGGCGATCTGCCCGAACAGCACGTTCGTCCCTTGCATCTCCCGGCTCCCAATCTCTCCAGTGAAGGCAGCAAAAATGCTGGCTGCGTGGTCGAGATTCGGTGCCGGGTCAGTGCCGGTCAAAGACCTTTATCGGGACAAGAATGAACTGGAGAGCATCAATTCATGCGAGAGCAGATGTAGGGAAAACACCGCAAGCACGAGCGCATGGCAGCGTGTAGGGCGAGAACACGGAAGGTGTGTGGAGGCCCCACCCACGATCAGAACTTGGGCGGCTCTTTCGGCGGCGTATAGGGCACTTTCCCATCGCCATAGAACCGTTTGCGCGTGGCCTCGGCCACACGGTTGCACAGCTCGTCACCCAGTTGGGCGCGCTCCAGCTTGCACTGCTGGCGCAGCTCTTTCAGTCGTGCGAGATCGGCCGCGAGCTCATCAACCGTAGGCAACGCCGACGGCGTCGGTGTTTCAGGCTGACCGCAGGCCGCAAGGATCAGGACACAGAGAAACGGCATAATTTTCTTCATGGCTCGATTTCCTCCCTGGTATTGGTCTGGCTAGCGATCTGGACGTCATCCGAAGAATCGATGGTCTGTACCCGCTCGATGAAACGAGCCAGCGTCGCCGATGGTTCACGCGGCGAACGCAGCAGATAGGTCGTAAGCTGGGGAGAACCCCTTAATGCGCGACCCACGACACCCGATTCGCGGCTAGCCGCGATGCACGACTCGCCGGTCAGACCCAGGGCGAAACCAGCCGCGACAAGCGCCATCATCAGGTCGCAGGAGGCCACCTGCTCCGCGACCAGGGGCTCCGCTTCGGTCTGGCGCAGGAAGCGCTCGACCTGCCGTGCATGTCCTTCGCACGCCTGTGGGTCACATAGCACCAGTGGATAACGCAGCAATTCTTCCAACGGAATGCGCTTGTGGGACAGGATGGGATGGCGCTCCGGCACCGCCGCCACCAGCGGCTCGCTCCAGGCCGGAATAGCAACGACGCCATCTCCGACCTCGTCCGACTGGGCGAAGCCCACGTCATAAAGATCGTCATGCAGTCCCTTGATCTGCTGCGACAGCGACACTTCAAACAGGCGAATCTCGACCTCCGGCTCCTCTTGCCGGCATAGCGCCAGAAACGAAGAGAAGCGCAAGGGAGATATCCCGTCCGAGAGAGCCACCCTCAGTTGGCCGCAGTACCCATTCGCGACGGCCTTCACGCTGTCGCGCGCCTGTTGCAAAGCAGTGAATACGCGCGGCACATGCTCCAGAAACAGTCGCCCGGCATGCGTAAGCCTCGTGCTCCGCGTGGTTCGCAGGAAGAGCTGCGTGCCCAGCTCTTCCTCAAGCTCCTTGATCGCACGCGATAACGGCGATTGCTCGATGTGCAACCGTTCAGCCGCGCGAGCAAAGTGCAATTCCTCTGCAACGGCAAGGAAGCAGCGCAGATGCCGAAGCTCCATTGCTTCATCCTCTCCTTCGGTGTGTGCCACTGGCTGATCGGAGATAACACCAGCGCCGGGCACGCTATTCAGCTTCAGCTACCACGACTCAGTAACGGAGATACCGCAAGCCTCTCGAGCCAAGCTGCCCGCATCGGAGATATTGCTCGAGCGGACGGCGGTTTCGGCCATGCTGCTCTGGCTCTACTGGAAGCGGCGAGAAGACTTGAACCACCTCAATCTTAGCACAGCTAAAATATCTTGACAGCGATAAGATTGATTCGTAGCCTGCGCTCCACAAGAAAGCCAGAAGAGGGGCTCCCCTCTGCGGCAATAGCCCGGAAGCCGATGTGCGCTGGCCCGTTCCAGGACGCCCATCGAATACCCAGGAGCAAACCATGACCGCCAGCATGCCTGAGTCGATCCTATCGCCGCGTCCTGCCAGGAACCTTGATTCCAGCGGTACCACGGTAGATCGCGACAAATCCTCCACCTGGGTCATCACCTCTTCCACGGGCGTCCTTTCCAGGACTTTTCCTGTCTAGTCCAAACCCGGCGAAGCACATGAACGGCTTCGCTGCGTGGGCTCGTGTCTGACCCTTATCGCCAAGCAAGAGGTTCCACTATGGCTTCACCCTACGAATGCTTCGAGGTGTCCGTCGAGGACGGCATCGCCCACCTGCAACTGAGCCGACCCGACAAGGCCAACAGCCTGACGAGAGCCTTCTGGAGTGAGCTGCCGGATGCGGTCGACCAGTTGAGCCGCTCAGGCAAGGTGCGAGCAATGGTCATTTCGGCTCAGGGCAAGGTCTTCTGCGGCGGCCTGGATGTGCAGATGTTTTCCTCGGCCAAGGAATTCCACGCTACCAGCCCGCAAGAGCGCGAGATGCTGCAAGCCAACCTGGAACTCATGCAGGGAGCGCTGAATGCCTTGGAGCGAGCGCGCTTTCCGGTCATCGCAGCGGTACAGGGCACCTGCATCGGCGCTGGCTTCGATCTGGTCGCGGCCTGCGATCTGTGCTTCGCCAGCGAGGCGGCGAAGTTCCGCATCGAGGAAACCAACGTCGGCATGATGGCCGACCTGGGCATTCTGCAACGTCTGCCACGGCTGATTCCGGCCGGCGTCGCACGCTATCTGGCGCTGACCGGGGATACCTTGGACGCCGCCGAGGCCTATCGACTCGGGCTTCTGGCCAAGGTCTTCGCCAACGCCGAGGATCTGCTCGCCGGGGCTTTTGCTGCCGCCCGAAGGATTGCCGAGCGCCCGCCAGTGGCAATCAACGGCATCAAGCGCGCGATGCTCTACAGCCGTGACCACGGCGTCTATGAGTCCCTGCAACACACGGTGCTGCTACAGAGCGCCATCCTCAGCGGCCAGGACATCCTTCGCTCCGTCGGGGCACGCGCGTCGGGTACTTCTGCGCAATTCGCCGACCTGATCGAACTGCAGAAAACCTTCTGAGTTTTTTTGACCAAATCTTATCGCTGATAAGTTGGAGATAGGTGATGAAGTATTACGATGCCGTGGTGATCGGTGCCGGCAACGCCGGGCTGACCGCCGCGACCGCGCTGCAGAGGGGCGGCAGTCGCACCCTGCTGGTCGAGCGCCACAACATTCCGGGGGGCTGCGCGACATCCTTCGTGCGCGGCAACTTCGAGTTCGAGGTCGCGTTACATCAGCTCAGCGGCCTGGGTACCGAGGACAAGCCGTTCGTGATGCGCAAGTTCTTCGACAAGCTAGGGGTGATGGACAAGGTCGAGTTCATCCAGGAACACGCGCTGTATCGCCTGGTCGTACCCGGTGAACTCGATGTCACCCTGCCGGCCAGTTGGTCCGGCATTCGCCGCCTGCTGCAGGAGATGTACCCGGCAGAGAGCGAGGCCATCGAACGCTTCATGCTGGTCTGCGAAAAGGTCAGCCTGGAAAGCTTCATGACCCTGCCCCAGGCCAGTCGCGCCAACAGTGAAGCCATGCTCAAGTCGATGTGCCCGTATTTCGTGCAATACGGTTTCCGCCCGGCCAGGGAGGTGCTGGATGAGTTCTTCCAGGACGCCAAGCTGAAGCACATCCTCGCTACCTACTGGCTCTACCTAGGCGTGTCGCCGAGCATGCTGCCGTTCTCCGACCTGGCCGTCATGCTCTACGCCTATGCGGTGTTCAAACCCTGGCACATCAAGGGCGGTTCCCAGGCCATGTCGAGCGCGTTGATCGAGTCGTTCCTGGAAGCAGGCGGCGAGGTTCGTTTCAACTGTGCGGTGGAGAAAATCCATACCCAGGATGGGCGCGTCAGCGCTGTCGGCCTGGAAGGTGGCGAGACGGTGACCTGCGCGGCGGTGGTGTCCAACGCCAGCCCGCTGATCACCTTCAACGAGCTGCTCGACCTCGACCGCCCTCCGCTGAAGATCCAGCAGGACTTCAAGTCACGGCGCATGGGCACTTCGGCCTTCGTCATCTATCTCGGGCTGGACTGCCCCCCCGAAGAACTGGGGGTCACCACCGCCTCCAGCTTCATCTACGAGACCCTCGACGAGGAGCAGATCCACGCACGCATGGGCAGCCTGGAGCCTCCGCTCGGCGGCATGCTCACCTGTTACAACCTGGAAGATCCGAGTGCCGCGCCAGCAGGCAAGAGCCAGGTAGTGCTGGTCTGCCTGCAATACGGCGACGTCTGGAAATCCGTGGCGCCGGAGCACTACGCGCAAACCAAGTACGAGTTCGCCGAGAAGCTCATCGCGGTCATCGAGAAGGTATACCCGAAGGTGCGCCAGCATATCGAGGAGGTCGAAGTAGCCACGCCGCTGACCATGATGCGCTATCTCAACACACCGGGCGGCGCCATCTACGGATTCCAGCAGAGCGCGGAGGACTCGGCCCTGCTGCGCGAACGCCTGGATGCCGTGCCGGGACTGTATTCGGCTGGTTCCTGGACGTCGATGGGTGGATTCCAGCCGGCCTACATGGCTGGCGAATCCACCGCCCGCGCGGTCCTCAAACAACTCAAGGAGAAGGAGGTGGAGCATGCCTGAGCAGAATCCGTTGCATCTGATCGCCGGCTACTCCGCCGCCGCAGAGGCCAAACTTGCTCTGGAACAGAGTGGCAGCGACTTCTATGAATTACGCGGTGAAGTAGGCAGTACCGTTAGGCAACTGCATCCCAAGCGCCTGGCGCTGGAAGTCGCCGAGATCATCGAGGATACGCCCAGCACCAAGACCCTGCGTCTGGTGGCAGCCGACCGCCAGATACTGCCGCCCTTCCAGGCCGGGCAGTACATCAACCTGTTCGTCGAGATCGATGGAGTTCGGACGGCCCGCCCTTATGCCATTTCCTCCTCGCCCTCGCAGCGGGCGTACTACGACCTGACGGTGAAACGGGCCAAGGGCGGCTTCGTCTCCAACCACCTACTCGACCGGGTGGCGGTGGGGCAGCGCCTCACCAGTTCGGGACCGATGGGCACCTTCCACCACAACCCGCTGTACCACGGTGACGATCTGGTGTTCCTCGCCGGCGGTTCCGGTGGCGCACCGGCGCGCAGCCTACTGCTGGATATCCTCGATCGCGGCCTGCCTTACCGCTTCCACCTCGTCTACGTGAACAGCTACATCGACGACGTGATCTTTGATGACGAGCTTCGTGGATTGGCCAATCGTCACGAGAACTTCACCCTGAGCGAGGTCATCTCCCGCCCGCCCACCGGCTACTGGGGCTATACCGGCCGCCTGACAAGTGAGTTGCTGCAACGGCTGGTAGGCGACATCGGCGACAAGATGTTCTACGTCTGCGGGCCCACCCCCTTCAACGACAACTGCGTGGCGCTGCTCACCGGACTGGGCGTCGCCCGTCGACGCATCCGCGTCGAGGCCAATGGCGCGCCCAAGGCACCGCACGAACAGGCCGGTTGGCCGGAGGGTGTGGCGCTGGAGGACGAAGTGCAGATCACCGTGCAGGGCCGCGGCAGCTTCCGCAGCAAGGTCGGCGAGCCACTGCTCAACGCCCTGGAGCGCAACGGCTACTTCGCAGAGAACGCCTGTCGCTCGGGCGAGTGCAGCCTGTGCCGGGTCAAGCTGGTGTCGGGCCCGGTGTTCAACCCGCAGGAGGCGCACCTGCGCAAGTCCGACCGTGACTTCGGCTGGATCTACTCCTGCGTCGCCTTCCCCACCGGAGATATCGAGATCCAGCTCTAGCCGCCGTTGCCGCCCGGATCGTCGGACGGCGCGAGCACTACCTGCACAGAACAAGAACAAGGAGCACTAGCCATGCCCATCTCCAATCCATGGGAACAGAGCTATCCATCGAACCTGCGCGGCTACCGCGTCGACCCGCAGGCGCTGCGGGGCAGCGTCGCCGACTTCGCCCGTCAGGGCGCCGAGCGTTTCGCCGGCGCAGCGGCCTTCACCATCGTGCTGCCCAATGGCCTGCATGCCGACCTGTCCTTCGCCGAGGTCGACCAGCTGTCCGATGCCTTCGCCGCCTACCTGCTGAAGCAGCAGGGGCTGAAAAGCGGCGACGTGGTGGCGATCCAACTGCCCAACAGCCTGCACTATCCCATTGCCGTGCTGGGCGCCTGGAAGGCCGGGCTGATCGTCACCAACGTCAACCCGCTGTACACCGCGCGCGAGCTGGAGGCACAACTGGTCGACAGCGACGCCAAACTGCTGGTCGCCTGCGACCTGTTCGTCGGCCGCGCCGAGGCGGTGATTGCCGAGAAGGGTGTGCGCCTGGTGACCACCAGCCTGGGAGACTTCTTCCCGCCAGCCGTCGGCGCCGCGATCCAGCAGAATCTGGCCGCCGAAAGCGGCGGCGACCTTACCCCGCGCATCGCCCACCAGCGCTTCAGCGAGGTTCTGGCCATCGGCCAAGGACAGCTACCGGCACAAGCCGAACCCCATCCCGTGGCGCTCTACCAGTACACCGGCGGCACCACCGGGCGCAGCAAGGGCGCCGTGCTGAGCCATGCCAACCTGCTCGCCGTGCTGCGCATGGCGGAGGACTACATCAGTGCCCATGGCGTGCATATCGAGACCGGCGAAGCGATCGTCACCGTGCCGCCGCTGTACCACATCTTCGCCTTCAACTTTAACTTCCTGCTGTTCTTCCGCCGCGGTGGACGCAACCTGCTGGTGCCCAATCCCCGCCCGCTGTCCAACGTGTTCCCGGCGTTCGACAAATTCCCGGTGCGCTGGATGACGGGAGTGGACACGCTCTATGCCGGCCTCCTGGCGGAACCCTGGCTGCAGGCCAATCCCCCCAAGCTCAAGCTGGCCGTTTCCGGCGGCACCTCGTTGCGGCCGAGTACCGCCGAACGCTGGCAGGCGGTGGTCGGCCCGATCCTGGAAGGCTACGGGCTGACGGAAACCAGTTGCTTCGTGTCGTTCAACCCGCCGGGGCCGACATCGCGGCCGGGCACCGTCGGCCTGCCCATGCCCGGGAGCGAGGTGCGCATAGCGGACGCCGAGGGACGCGAACTCGCGCCGGGAACGCCTGGTGAGTTGCTGGTGCGTGGCCCGCATATCGTCGAACGCTACCTGAACCGTCCGGACGAAACCGCCGAGGCCTTCGCCGACGGCTGGTTCCGTACCGGCGACATCGCGGTGATGGACGAGCAGGGCTACATCCGCATCGTCGACCGCAAGAAGGACATGATCCTGGTCTCGGGCTTCAACGTGTATCCCAACGAGGTGGAAGACATCATTGCCGAACACCCGGACGTGAGCGAGGTGGCGGTGATCGGCGTGGCGGACGACGCCACCGGCGAAGCGATCCGCGCCTTCGTCGCGCTGCATCGGCCCGGCCTGGACGACGAGGCGATCATCCGCCACTGCCGCGAACGCCTGACCGCCTACAAGGTGCCGAAGCAGATCGTCTTCCGCGAGCAACTGCCCAAATCGCCCATCGGCAAGATCCTCCGCGCGGAATTGCGCGCCGGACGCTGAGTGCGCAATCGGTTTAGGCCACATGAACCCGAGCTTGATATGGCCGGCGGGATGCCCACGACATCCCGTTCTTTTTATCCAGTGCTAACAGAGCTATCGATCTACTCGACGCGGGCCGATGACGCTGCGGTTCTGCCGCACGACTGGCTTCAGTCCGGGAAGCCGTGCGGCGGAGTACCGCAATGATCCATCGTGGCCGTCTTCGCCGATTCGATCCCGACTGGGCCGCGCGCCAGGCTATGCTCGAGTTCTGGCGACACGGCTACGCCGGAGCAACGCTGGCCAGGCTCAAGTCAGCCATGGGCGGCATCTGCTCTCCGAGCCTGTATGCCGCCTTCGGCTCCAAAGAGCTCCTGTTCCGGCGCGCCATCGATATCTATCTACGCGAGGAGCTGCTGCCCACCCGACAACTCCTGCAGGACGGCGGCCCCGTGGCCGTACGACGGTTCTTTCGTCAGGTGGTGCTGCGTTACACCGCGGAGGGCAAGCCCAGGGGCTGCCTGGTCGAGTCCTGCCTCGCCGAGCGCGAGCTGAACGGTACGAACGCCGAGCGCCTGCTTGCCCAGCAGCGGGCGGATACGCTGCAGGCACTGCGGACCTGTCTAGATCGTGGACTGCTCGAGGGCGAGTTGTCGGCAGCGGTCGACCCATTGCGCCTGGCTCGCCTACTGATCCTGTTCCTGCCTGTACTTTCCAGCCAGGCGCGAGAAGGGACACCGCGAGAAGAGCTGATGGCACTGGCAGAGGATCTGCTAGCCTGCGCACTGCTGCCGGGCAAGAAGGTCAATCCCGAGCAGCCCTAAAGGCCTGCGCCGCCCGGATGGCCATCACAAACCTGTTATTGCCGGCGGACTTCTACGTGCACCGCTTGCAGGAAGTCGGCAGCCAGATAATGCGCCCATGAACGTGCGGTGAGACCTGCAAGATAGGCGCAATGGCTACCGCGTGTGGTAACGGCCAGCAGTGTTCTGGGCATGCGCGCCATAGCCTGCTGATGATCCCTCACATTACCCACCACGCAGACCGGATCGTCCTCGGCGTTGAGAACCAGCAGCGGCACGCTGACCTTTTCCATCACCATCATAGGATTGCAGTTGTCCAGGAAAGCCTGCTGGCTGGGATAGCCGGCACACTCATACAGGTGTCGGTGAAACTCATCCAGGCTCTGCGCATCTTCCAGCGATGCGAGGCTGGGCAAGTGCGACAACGCCTGGCGGTTCGGGGTAACGAACTGGCGCACCAGTTTCCTGGCCATCAATCGGGTATAGGGGGCCCGTGATCGCGCGAAGGCAACCCGAATGTCGTAACCCGGGCAGTAGGCGAAAGCTCCCCGCAGCGGAGTATCCATCCCCTGCTCTCCCAGATAGCGGATCAACAGGCCGGAGCCAGCCGAGATGCCCGCAGCGTAGAGCGCCGACTGCGGATAGCGTTCGCCGACCAGCCGCAATTGCTCACGCAGATCGTCGGTATCGCCCATGGTGTTGAACCTGGGGCTGGTCAGCGGCAGCTCACCGTGACCACGACGCTCGCACAGCACTACTCGCCAGCCCGTCAGCCGCTGCAAGTCGCGCACGAAGCCCCGCATGCTGTGTGGTGAGCCGGTGATGGTATGCAGTACCACCAGAGTCGGCACCTGCTCCGGCAGCTCTGCCCCGAGCCAGTGCAGCGCCGTGGTGCCGCCGTCGGCCATGCGCAGGGTATCGACCCGGTCGTAGTTCAATCTTGGAGCAAAGGTCTTCTTCAGCCCCAGTCCGAGAAGTTGCAGGTGTCCATTGAACAGCCACGGCGTCGCCCAGAAGCGCCGGGTCAGACGCGGGACCTGGGCAATCAAATTCTGGTTCTCAGTGTTGGGCTGATAGATCAGCTGCGGCCTGCGCGCTGCCGTGCACAGATAGTAAGCACCGAACCCAGCAGCGAGCACGGACAAAATGGTGAACCAGGTCGACATCAGATGTCCTCAATCAACGAACGAGCAATTGCCGAAAACGGCGGTATCCCACAAGAGAACACTCCCACGACCACGTCTGGCAGCTCGCTCCGGCTTCTCAGGGCAATCGAAGTGCAAGTGGGCGATGTCATCCCCGAAGCTCACAGCAAAGCACCGTAGGTTGGGCCCAGGAATGCGCCCACGCACTCAATGTTAACAATGCTAAGATTGCATTTTAACACCGTCAAGTTTTTTTCGAATGCTAAGATCGAGGCGCCCGTAGCAACGAAATCAAGGCCTTTCCCCTCATGAGCAAGACACCCCAGCGAGCCCGCGACACATACCACGTAGGCAACCTCGCGCCTCAACTGCTCGATGCCGCCAGGGAAATGCTCGAAGAAGTGGGGCCGACCAAACTGTCGTTGCGCGCCGTCTCTGATCGTGTCGGCGTAAGCTCAACCGCGGCCTACCACCACTATGCCAATCGTGCCGAGCTGGTCGGGCAACTGGCGGCCCAGGGCTTCCGAGAGTTGGCTACGGCGTTGCGTAATGGAGACCAGGGAAATACCGGCATCCAGAAGCTGCGCGACGCCAGCCTGGCCTACTTCAGCTTCGCTCGCAGCAATCCGGCGCTGTACCAGCTGATGTTCGGCCCGGAGCTCGCCAGCAGCGAAATGCCCCTCGAATATCGCGATGCACGCGATGAGGCTTTCGACGAACTCAAAAGCACCATTGCCGAAATACTCGGGCAAAAAATGGACAGCGCAGAGGTTCGTCGGGCCGCTCTGGCGGGCTGGTCTTACACCCATGGCCTGGCATCACTTGTCATTCATGGCGTTCTGCAGCTTCCGAGCTCCACCACTGACGCCCGTTTCGTGGACAGCACCCTTCGAGGCTTTGAGCATTTGTTCCAGGCCGGGAAGAACACAGACTCGGGCGCTGCCCAGTAGGTGAATGCTGTGCCCCCGTCGCAGCCCTAGATCGTAAGGTGAGGTTCGTTGCCCTCTGCTAACGAGCGTCAACCGCCTCCCCCAAGCCCGCTTCCCAGGGCTTTGTTTTATTCATCCGATCCAGCCTTGTGTGGTCAGACTGACTCGCATCTACCTGCCACACACAGGCATATCTCAATCCTCCCATCGCCTCATCCCAGAGATTGGCAATCCTGAACTTAGCCAGCTCCTGTTCTTTATGATCATTTAGGCGTCACTTTCGATCATTGCCTCAGAATCAGAGGGGGGCTAACGTGGGCCCGACAAAAACTTATCAGTGCAAAGATAAATTGCCGTGTCCCTCATGCCTGGAGAAGAAGCGCCATGACATCCCCTCTCTACCCACATCTTCTGGCCCCCCTTGATCTGGGTTTCACCACCCTGCGCAACCGCACCCTGATGGGTTCCATGCACACAGGCCTGGAAGAGAAGCCGAACGGCTTCGAGCGCATGGCGGCCTATTTCGCCGAGCGCGCCCGAGGCGGAGTCGGCCTGATCGTCACCGGCGGCATCGGCCCCAACGAGGAAGGCGGCGTGTACTCCAACGCGGGCAAACTGACCACCGCCGAGGAAGCCGAGAAGCACAAGATCGTCACCCGCGCGGTGCACGAGGCCGGCGGCAAGATCGCCATGCAAATCCTCCACGCCGGCCGCTACGCCTACAGCCCGAAATCGGTAGCGCCGAGCGCCATCCAGGCGCCGATCAACCCGTTCAAGCCGCGTGAGCTGGACGAGGAAGGCATTGAGAAGCAGATTCAGGACTTCGTCACCTGCTCCGTACTGGCCCAGCAGGCCGAGTACGACGGCGTCGAGATCATGGGTTCGGAAGGCTACTTCATCAATCAGTTCCTCGCTGCCCACACCAACCACCGTACCGACCGCTGGGGTGGCAGCTACGAGAACCGCATGCGCCTGCCGGTGGAGATCGTTCGTCGCGTGCGTGAGGCCGTAGGCCCGAACTTCATCATCATCTATCGCCTGTCCATGCTCGACCTGGTCGAGGGCGGCAGCACCTGGGACGAGATCGTCCTGCTGGCCAAAGCCATCGAGAAGGCCGGCGCCACCATCATCAATACCGGTATCGGCTGGCACGAGGCGCGTATCCCGACTATCGCCACCAAGGTGCCGCGCGCCGCCTTCACCAAGGTTACTGCCAAGCTCAAGGGCGAAGTCAGCATCCCGCTGTGCACCACCAACCGCATCAACACCCCGGAAGTCGCCGACCAGGTGCTGGCCGAGGGCGATGCCGACATGGTGTCCATGGCCCGTCCGTTCCTCGCCGACCCGGACTTCGTCAACAAGGCCGCTGCCGGCCGTGCCGACGAGATCAATACCTGCATCGGCTGCAACCAGGCCTGCCTGGACCACACCTTTGGCGGCAAGCTGACCAGCTGCCTGGTCAACCCGCGCGCCTGCCACGAGACCGAGCTGAACTACATCCCGACCACCACCGTGAAGAAGATCGCCGTGGTCGGCGCCGGCCCGGCCGGCCTGTCCGCTGCCACCGTGGCTGCCGAGCGTGGCCACAGCGTGACCCTGTTCGATGCGGCCGGCGAGATCGGCGGCCAGTTCAACGTGGCCAAGCGCGTTCCGGGCAAGGAAGAGTTCTACGAGACCCTGCGCTACTTCAAGCGCAAGCTGGAGACCACCGGTGTCGACCTGCGCCTGAACACCCGCGTCAACGTCGACGACCTGGCCAAGGGCGGCTATGACGAGATCATCCTGGCCACCGGTATCGCCCCGCGCACCCCGGCCATCGAAGGCATCGACAACCCCAAGGTGATCAGCTACCTGGACGCCATCCTGCAGCGCAAGCCGGTCGGGCAGAAGGTCGCGGTGATCGGCGCCGGCGGCATCGGTTTCGACGTCTCCGAGTTCATCACCCACGCCGGCGAGACCACCAGCCTGAACCGCGACGCGTTCTGGAAGGAGTGGGGCATCGACACCGCGCTGGACGCCCGTGGCGGCATCGCCGGGATCAAGGCCGAAGTACATCCGGCGGCGCGCGAAGTGTTCCTGCTGCAGCGCAAGAAGACCAAGGTCGGTGACGGCCTGGGCAAGACCACCGGCTGGATCCACCGTACCGGCCTGAAGAACAAGAACGTGCAGATGCTCAACTCGGTCAAGTACCTCAAGGTCGACGACGCCGGCCTGCACATTCGTATCGCCGAAGGCGAGCCGCAGGTGCTGCCAGTCGACACCGTGATCGTCTGCGCAGGGCAAGACCCGCTGCGCGAGTTGCAGGATGGCCTGGTCGCTGCCGGCCAGAACGTGCACCTGATCGGTGGCGCGGATGTGGCTGCCGAACTGGACGCCAAGCGTGCGATCAACCAGGGCTCGCGCTTGGCCGCAGAGCTCTGATGCCCCAATCTAGCCGCGAGCAAGGCCAAGGCCTGAACAGGATGGGGGCGTCGCCCCCTTTTTCCCATGGGTTCGGAGGACGGAATCATGGCAAGTACCGCTGTGCTGGATTTCCTGGTCGATCGCGATGACCTTTCCCGCGGCGAGCTGCGGGAACAGCAACTCGATGCAGAAGCCCTGGCGCCAGGCCAGGCGCTGCTGCGGATCGACCGCTTCGCCTTCACCGCCAACAACATCACCTATGCGGTGATGGGCGAGACGATGGGCTACTGGCAGTTTTTCCCTGCTCCGGCAGGCAGGGGTCTTATTCCGGTGTGGGGCTTCGCTGAGGTACAGGCGTCACGCTGCGAGGGTGTCGAGCCGGGGGTGCGCTTCTACGGCTACTACCCCATGTCCACGCACCTGGTAGTGGAGCCGGTGCAGGTGAAGGAAAGTGGCTTCGTTGATGGCAGCGAGCACCGGCGGCCACTGCCGATCATCTACAACCAGTACCTGCGCTGCTCCCGCGACCCGCTCTACAGTGCCGACAATGAATCCCTGCAGATGCTGCTGCGCCCGTTGTTCACCACCTCGTTCCTGCTCGACGACTTCTTCACCGACAATCGCTTCTTCAATGCCGAACGCCTGGTGCTGACCAGCGCGTCCAGCAAGACCGCGATAGGCATGGCCTACCTGCTGCATCGCGACCGAGGCCAGCGCGAACAGCGCTACGAGATCGTCGGGCTGACCTCGCCGGCCAACCGAGCATTCGTCGAGGGCTTGGGCTGCTACGACCGGGTGCTTGGCTACGACCAAGTAACCGAGTTGGACGCCGGAGTGCCAACGGCAACGGTTGATTTCGCCGGCAATGGTGAACTGCTCGGCCGCCTGCATGCCCATTTCGCTGCGCAACTGCGCCATAGCTGCCTGGTCGGTGCCTCTCACTGGCACCAGCGCGGAGGATTGCCAAAGAACCTGCCCGGAGCAGCGCCACAGCTATTTTTCGCCCCGGCACAGGCCGAGAAGCGTCTGCTGGAATGGGGCGGTGCTGGATTTCACCAACGCTTGGCAGAACGCTGGTCCGCTTTCACCACGTTCACCGGGCAGTGGCTGAGCGTCGAGCATGGATTGGGCCCCGATGCGGTCAAACGAGCGTACCGGGAGGTACTGGCCGGCCACGCAAGCCCGCAAACCGGCCATATCCTGTCTCTGTCCGCCAGCCGGGGTGGCTCAATTTGAATGGCTTGTGTTGAACGGGCCCGTTCGCAGAAATCTCGGGAGCCTATTCGACAAGGGGTCAGCACACTCATCTGAATACCCGAGTTTGCGGGATGGCCGGGATCACAGCCGGCCATCCCGCTTTTTTATCCAATAGACGGTCCACGTCCAATCTCCCATGACGCCCTTCCATCGCGGAGTGTCGCGGTCAGCTGTTGCCCCAACCGCAGCGCGATAACGGGCTTCCACGGCACCAGGCTGAATCCCTTACCATCATCGAGCACGGCATAACGTCCATTGGCGAGCATGACGCTGCGCCGGTAGATGCCTGTCACGCGCTGGCCATCAAGCATTGGTCGGTGCTCTAACCCGGTTTCGGCGGCGATCTCCCGAGCGACCTGGGCCAGCTCTCGATTGCGCAACGTCGCCAGCAGGTTACGCGCCAGGATCACACGCCGACCTTGCCTCTCGGCCAGCCCCTGCTCAACCAGGAAATCGGCACGCTGCTGCATGGCCTGCCTCACCTCACCAGCAAATCCGAAGTCACCCAGCCCTCGCCCAGCGCCGATCAGTTGCTGGTCGAGCCAGGTGGCGCCAATTACGCGGGCTTGCCGTTCAATCGGCAGGTGCGATTTCAGCTCCACAGCAACTCCCCCTAGGCGCTGCGCGTCGTACTGGCGGCCACGCTCGGGCAAATCGTCCGGCACCTTCCACAGCCCTTCAGCCACACGCTCCACGATACCTGCACGACGCAGAGCTTCCAGGCGGCGGACGTGAGTCGCCACGACCTCCTGCGGATCGCGGCCAGCCTTTGCCTGACCTTGAGCAACCGCCAGGTGATGGTCGGTGCGATACAGGCCATCGCTCGCCAGCGCGACGATGGTGCGGTCGGCCGCGCGTATCTCAGCCGAGCCACGTACCTCCACCACCGATCCTGTGGGATAGTTCGCCAGTTCGTCGCGGGCGTTGAGCGCGACGTAATGGGCCTTGCCGTCCACTCCGTCAATGACCAGATACCCCCGGTCACGCAGCTCGTCGGCCAGCCCTTTGGCGGTCACCCGGCCGATCACGGTACGCCCCTCCTGTCCCGGCTCGAACACCGCCAGCTCACGCGGCTGCCCGCTCATGGCCCGCTGCATCGTGCGGATGATGTCGCCCCGCTCGCCCAGGGCGCGCAAGGTCTTTTCCGCGTCCGCTTGGACGGCCCAGGTGCCGGGCTGTGTCTCGTCGGCCAGGCCCATGCGCTGCAAGTGTTGCAGGCGGCCGATCAGCAGCAGGCGCTGGCGTTGCAGGCGGGGCTCGTTGAGGCGTTCGACATGTATCTGGCCATCGTCGCCAGCCTCACGTTTCAGTGTGCGATCCAGGCTCGTCCATCGCTCCTGCTCCACCTCGCGCTGCAGGGTCTGCTGGATCTCCAGTTCGGTGCGTGGCCCCAGCCACTCGGTGGCAAGTTCAGCGGCCCGGTGGCGGAAGCCGTGGGCGATGTAATCGCCAGCGATGATGAGATCCTTGCCGGTGTCGTCGCGCCCGCGCAGGACGATGTGGGTATGCGGGTTGTCGGTGTTCCAGTGATCCACCGCCACCCAGTCCAGCCGCGTGCCCAGGTCGGCCTCCATGCGCCCCATCAGATGCCGGGTGTAGGTGCGCAGGTCGTCCAGCTCGGCACCATCCTCTGGCGCGACGATGAAGCGGAAATGGTGCCGGTCGTCCTGGCAGCGCTCCCTGAATGCACCGAGGTCGGCCTCGTCCGCCTGCGGCCCATAAGCGCGACCCGGTTCGCCGTCGCGTCCGGCGCCGTCGCGTTCGATGTAGCGCAGGTGCTTGGCCAGCGACCGTGGGCTGGCCTGGCGCTGGTTGACCAGCAGGGTCTTGATGGTCACCCGGCGCGTGAATGGCGTAAGTGAGGCGCCCGCGAAGCGCGCCGCCGTGTGCCCGCGTCCCAGGCGCGAGCCGGGCCGCTGACCGGCGTGCTGTCCCTTGCCACTGGCCAGTGCAGGGCGCCGCACAGCCGACTTGCCACCGGCCTTGCCGACCTGCTTGAGCACCTTGGAGACAAAGCCCTTGCCCCGGTTCTTCGGGGCGTTGGGCCGAATGCGGAAATCGTCGTCACGACGGTCAGTCATGGCTGTTCCCTCGTCGAGCCAGGGCGTGTCCTGGCGCGTGAAGCACACGGGTATGCCGGCATCGGCGCGTGTTGCGCGTCGCACACAGCACGGCGGCGAAGCAGCGCCGTGCCGCTCCTCCCCCACGTGCAGACTGGTGTTGCGGGCGAGCAGGTGCCGCCCCCTTTTGTCTTGCCTTCCGCTTTTGCTCTGCCCTGCCCCCCTGGCCGCGGCGACCAGGCGGCTCTGCTGCACCAGCAGCCAGCCTGTCTGCGAATGCACCAATGGCCGCAGGCCGGACGCGTTCGAGGCAAGTCATCTGCACGTAGGACAGCTGCGCCGGATGTTGCGCGAAGCGTGGTGCGGATGCGCCCGCGCTGCACGTACGACGACACGGCAGCAGCAGCGAATTGGCGACCATCATGGACGTGTCTCCGACCAGATCGGGCGCGCGACGCCGATCACGGCGGACGCGCTGACCGGCCCGAAGTAGCGGCTGTCGAACGACGCCGGGTTGGTCACACTCAGCAGGAACAGTTCGTCCTCGGCCAACGGTCGGCATTGCAGCCAGGATGGCAGCGGCCGATCCAGGCGGTCGGCAGGCAAAACAGTGGCCACCGGCGCGCCGTTGATGCGCACCTGGTCGGCGACGATGCAGGCGTGCTGCGGCGCAACCGCGCCCACGCGCTTGAGCAGAGGGATGTGCGCCGGCAGGTAGCCGCGCTGCGCAGCGAGTGCGGTAGCGTCGGCAGGCAACCGGACCAAGACGATGCTGCCCACGGACAACGGACGAGGCAGCGAGCCGGCCCGGGGCTGAAGCGGTTCGACGCGATACCAACCGACCGGAACGCTGTCGGACGGATTGTAGATCAGGCGCGGCAACGGCTGCACGAAGGACGCCCAGGCCAGCGCAGCGAGGCCAACGGCGGACAGCCCCGCAAGGGCGATACGAGC
This sequence comes from Stutzerimonas stutzeri, assembly GCF_013522825.1. GTDB lineage: Bacteria > Pseudomonadota > Gammaproteobacteria > Pseudomonadales > Pseudomonadaceae > Stutzerimonas > Stutzerimonas stutzeri_AK. The sequence goes on along the minus strand of NZ_JAAMQZ010000013.1, from coordinate 33,198 downwards.
GCGCAGGCGCGAGCGAGGACGCGGTGCGGGGCTTGTCGTGGAAACGATGGTCATGACCATGACCTCCCGGCGAGCCAGGCGGCGTGCCGCTCGACGGTGTAGCCGGGCAGCGGCGAGCGTGCCGCGAGCCGGTTGCCCAGCGTGCGCCAGTACGCCGGAGATGCGGCGACGGGGGCGATGCCCAGCGCCTCGATGGCGTCGATGCGCTCGAGCACGGCGCGCACCGTGTTATCGCCTTCCGTATGCAGCAGCAGGCGCGCGCCTGGCAGCACGCCGGGGATGCGCTGCACGGTGTCCAGCGGCGTGCAGGCCTGCATCACCATAAGTTGCCAGCGGATCGTGCCGTAGTCGTTGGCCTGCCAGCGGATGCGGCAAAAGACGGCACCCGGCAGGAACACCGCGACACGCCGCCATTGGTCCAGGCGGGTGATACACGCCGGCTCGCCAAAACGCAGGTAGAGCTTGATGCGTTGCTCCACATAGGCGAGCGACACGCGGGTCAACTGCGCGGCGTCAGTCTGGCCGGCGAGCACTGCGAGCGATGGCGGCGGCGCAGCCGTGGCCTTCGTAAGCTGGGCGTTCATGGGGATTTCTCCGGGAACTCGCGCTCCAGCAGTGCGCGCAACAGATCGGCGACCGTTACCCCCTGGGTGAACGCCGAGACCTTGATGCGGGCGCGCATGGCGGGCGTGATGTCGAGGGTCAGGCGTGCGGTGTAGAGGTCACCTTTCTGCAGGCCGCCGGCGTCCCCCTGGCGAACCCACGCCTCGGCGTGCGGATTCGCCGGCGGGCGGGCGCCGATGGCCGTGCGTTTGCCGCGCTCGCGGGTCATGCCGTCCACCGCAGCAGTTCGTCGACCAGCGCAGTGATCTCCCGCGCGGCGGCGCTGTCCGGCGCCGTCTCACGAGCGAGTCGCCCGGCGGCCACGCTATCGGCGAAGACGATGCGCTGGCGCACCTCGGCGCGCAGCGCCGGCAGTGGTTGGTCGGCCAATGCCTGGCGCGCCTCGCGACCGATGATGGTGGTGCTAACGCGCCGGTTGATGACAAAGGCCGCAGCTAGCTGCGGCCGGAATACCTGCGCCTCGCGGATCAGCGCGACCATCTCGGCGCTGGCCCACAGGTCGTAGGGGCTGGGCTGCACCGGGATCAGCACGCGCTCGGCCGCCAGCAGCGCGGAGCGCGCCAGGGCGGCGATGCGCGGTGGTCCGTCGATGATCACGTGATCGGCGCGACGCGCCAGTTCGGGCGCCTCCTGATGCAGGGTTTCGCGGGCGAGGCCCACGGCGCTGAACAACCTGGGCAAACCCTGCTGGGCACGCCGTTGCGTCCAGTCCAGCGATGAACCCTGTGGGTCGGCATCCAGCAGGACGACCTGCGCACCGCGCAGCGCCAGTTCGCCGGCGATGTGGGTGGCGAGCGTGGTCTTGCCGACACCGCCTTTCTGGTTGAGCAAGGCGATGATCATGGCGCGGCCCTCCCTGCTGGAAAGCCGGCCTGGCCGTGCCGTTTCGTGGTTGTCCACCGAAACGGCGCGCCCCTACAAAAAGTTAGAGCTTTTAAGTTAGAGAAGTTAAGAGAGGCTGGAGCCCGCGCAGGCTCTGGCCTGCAGAGGATTTCGTACGCCCGATAGCACGATAGTGATACGCCTGATAGCACGATACCCGGTACGCCTGATAGCACGAGCCCATTCACAGGTTTTACCGCGCTTATCCCCGTGCCGTGGGCGACACGGGCCGGAACGTCAGCAGCTCCACGTTGACCTCCGGTATGCGCTCGATGCCGAGCACATAGCCGGGCAACGACTGCCGCGCCGCCAGGGCACGCAGGTCGCAGGCGAAGTCGCAAAGCCTGGCCGTGCTGCCCGACTTGCGGTGCAGATGGCGGAAGTCGAACTGCCAGCCGTCCGGCTGCTTGCCGCCATGCTTGCGCACCAGGCGGTACAGCCAGCGCTCGATGCCGCCGGTGAGCCGGAAATACGCCGGGTCGATGGTCAGCACCAGGGCGGCGTCCAGCACGCCCGCGTAGAACCAGTCCGGCAGGATCAGCTCGATGCCCAGCGGCGTGCCGCAGGCATCGGCCAGCTCCTTCCACTCGTTGATCCAGGAGAAACGGTGCAGGCGCCGGCCGCTGGTCTCGCGGATAGAGGTGGCCACCGTGGTCGATTGCAGGCGATCCAGGGCGGCCTTGAGGCGCTGGTAGTCGCGCAGCGACACTCCGCGCCCGATGAAGCGCAGGATCTCGTAGGGCGTGGCGCGCATCAGACGCGACGGGTGCAGGCCCGCGTCGCGCGCCGCGACGATCTGGCTGGCCGCCCAGATCAGCACGTCGGCATCCCAGATCGTGGCGATGCCATGTTCCCGCGTGCCCTCCACACGTACGGTGACGCCGCCGGACTGGAAATCGATCGGCGCGGTGCGCCGAGACTTCGCCAACGAGAAGAACGGGTAGGCCATCAGGTCTTGGCTGTCGCGCGGCGCCATGTCGCCCGGCAAGGCACGGAACAGGTCGAGCTGTTCCCGCTCCGGCGCCGAGCTGGACATGGCGATGGCCTCCGGCGAGCCGCCGATCAGCGCGCACGGCTGTCGGCCGAGTGCTGCTCGGCGTACTCGGGATCGGAGGTGGCCTCGAAGCTGTGCTGGTCGGCCCAGGCATCGAGATCGGCGACGGCGTACATGACGCGCCGGCCGAACTTGCGAAAGCGCGGGCCGCCGCCGATCACGCGCTGCTTCTCCAGCGTGCGCGGCGACAGGCGCAGGTAGGTGGCCGCCTCGTCGTTGGTCAGGTAGCGCTGCGGCTGGGCAGTGGCGGCGGGTTGCAGGGGCTTGGCGTGGGCGGCAGCAGGTCGCACGGGAGCGGGTCGCATGGGGTGAGCCTCCATCGTTCAGGACAGCCCGGCCACACCAGCGCAGCCGGATGGAGGCAGTCTCAGAAAGGCGTGGAGGCCTGCTCAGGGTCGTTTTGCGGGCTGTGCCGAACGGCCCTCCCCGCGCCCGTCGACCTGTGCCAGGCGGCGATAGCCATCGTGCATCAGCTCCCGGCCGCGCCGCACCAGACGACGCACCTTCGAGCGCAGGCCGCCATCGGCGTGCCAGCCGTCAGCCACCGCCGCCGGACCGAACAGCCCCGCGGCCACCTCGCGCAAGGATGCCCCCGCCAGGGTGGCGTCGAGTGCTTGCAGCGTATGCAGCTCCAGCAGCGCAGCCGGGTTGGGTCGGCACCGAACCACCGCGAGCGGTACGGCATCGGCGGCCACTGCCAGCTTGTCCAGTTCGGCCATGAGGGCGCAGGAACGTGCGCACGGCCTGGCGCAGGCGTGCACGGCATGGACGTAGGCCATGCCCTGCTCCAGACCGGGCGCCACAGCCAGGCGCAGGCAGCAGCCCGGCCACCGTGTCGTCAGCAGCAGGCGCCGGCCATCATGGACCAGGCCTTTGCTGCCTGGGAGGCGCCAGAAATCGAACGCCACGGAGTCGGGCATGGGGTCGACATCGGGATACAGGTGAATCAGTTCCGGGGGGTCGGGAAACCAGACCGGATGCGCGTCACGCGCGTCCAGGCGCGGGTCTTCCAGCAGGCGCAGCCCCCAGCGTTGCGCCGCCTCGGGCCGACGCTGGCGATCCCGCCAGTCGCGGCGGTATTCAGGGTTCCGGCGCAGGTACTCCCAGGCCAGGGCGAGGTCATCCAGGTGCAGGACGTAGAGATAAGCGGCGGTGGGATACCAATGCTCGGCGTCGTGATCGGCCATGGGGCAACCTCCCTTTGCACAGGGGCCGTCGCCACGGGGCTCGCAACGCGAGGTCAGCGCCTCCTCGACACAGCAGTAGGTGGAAATACGTCAAACGACAGCATCAAGACCGATTGACTCCGAAGCGTTACGCAGATCATCCGAATGCGACAGAGCCGCCGCCCATCATTGGTACGGCGCCAGGCATATCCTGCAGTCTTGAGCGGTGGCCATCGTGATCGATTGGGTCAGGCTTGTAACGCCTGAGTGCAATAGTGCCAATTAAGACCGAGGCGGTCTGGACTCGGATCGAGTCGATCACAGTGCCCCCTGGACGACCTGGGCGGGATAGCCCGGATCGGTCAGTCCATGATCGAGCCGTTGAGCTGCGCCAGCCGTGTGTACTCCGACAGCGTGCGCGTCGCCCGGAAGTACAGGTCGCGCATGACCGGACGCTTGAGCGGACCGACGATGGCCGCCAGTTCGGACAGTTTCACAGTGCCCAGCTCGGGCAGACCGATGCCCAGGTCGCACAGCCCATAGGCCGTGTCCTCGTCGACCGGATCGAGCGAGGCCAGAAGCCAGGTCGCATGCGCGTCGGGGGTGAACAGACGTACCACCGGCAGCGGGTCGACGGCCTGGCCCACCGCCCAGGCGCGGCCGTTCTCCAGCATCTGTGCGCGCTCCGTCACGGTGATGAGCGGCAGGGTCATGGCCGCACGCCGGAATGCGACCTCGCCCTGCTTGCAGGCGTGAATGCACAGAGGTTCTTTCGCACGCATTCGCCAATCCGGTAATGCGGATTCGTGCATTTGTTCAGAGGCACGGATGCGCATGCCGGCAAATCCGCAAAGGCGCCAAGGCGTGAAATCGGCATTGCGCAAGTCAGGAAAGACACGGAGGCGCCTCTGTGGCTCTGATGAAATCAGCCAGTACGGGTTTCCGTAAAAGCACGAAAGCGGCTGAAATCTCAGCAATGAGTTAAATATAACGTGGTTTTGATTCTCCCTCGACCGGACGCTTCTGTCCATGCAGAAGCGATCCGTCCAGCCCGGCCGACCGGCCGGCACCACCACCTTCGATGCCGAGCTGGCACAAGCCTTCGGCGCGGCGGTGCGCGCGCTGCGTATGGAGCGCGGTATCGCGCAGGAGTCGCTGGCGAACCTGGCCGGCGTCGAGCGCTCGCACATGGGCAAGGTCGAGCGTGGCGAGCATATGCCAACGCTGGCGATCATCTTCAAGATCGCCGGCGCGCTCGATTGCAGTACAGCGGTGCTGATGGCTGCGACGGAAATCCAGCTCGCCGCGTCCAGGGCGTAGTCCTGCGACAACGCCCCGCCGCAACGGGCGGGGCGCCGAGGTGGCCGTCAGGCCGCCGACTTGCTGCGCGACCAGATCAGGTTGTGCGTACCGTCCTCTTCCTCGATCAGCCGGGCGTAGATCGTCGCCGGGAACGACGGATCGTCGAGGGTCACGGACAGGTAGGGCCGCTCGGCCTGGCTGACCTTCTTCCAGGCCGCGCCGATGTCGTAGCCGCCGGCCGCCTGGATGCGGTAGTCGGGGGCGTTCTCGCTGCTCCTGTCGTTGGGGACGAACTTGACCTTGACGTTGAGCGTCAGGGTGCGGACCGTGCCGGTGAAACCGTCGTTCTGAGCGGTGAAGGTGCCGATGTTGGCCATGATGATTTCTCCTTGCGGGGTAACCAAGGTCGCGCCCATCGCGTCCTTGTTGTGATCCGGCAGGCGGTGGACGGGCTGGCCGCACCGCGCAGCGGCCGCAACAGCGTGGAGGACCGGGAGGCACACAGAATTTGTGGGCGGGGAATCCGCGTAGCGGAGGGGAAATTGTTTGCGCCGGACGGTTGCGGCCCTGAAGCCCGAGGCGCAGCCGTGCCACCGCCAGGATTCACGACGAGCCAAGGACGCACCGGGCCGAACCTCCCCGGAAGGAGACAGGGCCGACTCGGTCTCACCGTGGGCGGCTCCACCGGCCTGTACCTTGACGCGTGCAAGACCAACACCCCGACGACGGGCGAGAACGCCCTTGCCGCGTCCTGCGGCGACTGGCTTGAGGCGGGGACTGGAGGCACTTGAGGCTGTGCCGTGCGGCATGCCCGTGGCCCATCCTTCGCGGCCTGGAATTGGCAACCGTCAGGGTCGGGGACGGTACGCGCATACACAACCTGCAGCAGCAAGTTGGGGCATGGACCCGGCTAGCGATTATCGGAGTTGAGCTGTTTGACTTCCTGGGGCGTCCGCCCGCTCCATTCCTTGAAGGCGCGGGTGAAGGCGCTGTGCTCCGAATAGCCCAACAGCATGGCGATGTCGACGATCTGCAGGCGCTGATCGCGCAGGTACGACTGGGCGAGTTCGTAACGGATCAGGTTCAGTTCGCTGCGAAAGCCGGTGCCGGCCTCCTGCAGGCGGCGCTGCAGGGTGCGCGGCGAGCAGCCCAGCTGCGCGCTGATCCGCTCGATGCAGGGCTCGCCCTCGCGCAGGGCGCGGGCGATGATCTTGCGCACCTGCTCCACGAGTTCGTGCTGCTGCGGCAGTTGGGCCAGCAGGCGATCCGCGTGCTGTTCCAACAGGGCGATCAGCGTCGGATCGGGACTCTTCATGGGCAGTTCGAGCAGTTGCGACGAGAAGCGCATCACCGCCTCGGGCCGGCCAAAGCGTACCGGGCAGCCGAAGAACGCCTCGTAGGGCGTGCTGTCGGCGGGGCCGACATGGTTGAACTCGATCAGCAGCGGGTTGGCCGTGCCACGCACCAGGTCGCGGCAAAACTGCACCATCGCGACGGTGCCGGTTTCGCTCATCAACGAGCCGAGTTGGTACTGGCTGACATCCCAGACCAGCTCGAACCAGCCCTCGCCGTCACGGCGGGTCATGGGAATCACGTCGAACACCAGGCGCTGGTAGCGTTCGAAGCGTTGCAACACGGCCGCCAGGCTCTCGCAGGCCAGCAGCACCGAGCCGAACACGCCGAAATGCCGGGCGCTGATGGTGCGGCCGAGGTGCAGACTCAACAGCGGATCGTCCAGCGTCTGCGCCGCCGTCACCAGCAGGCGCTCCCAGCGCTCCACATCCATACCGCCGATACCGCCTGGCGCAGGTTCGGGCCAGGGCTCGCCCAACACCGACTCCGGCTCGTGGCCAAGCGCTTCCAGGTATTCGTAGAGCAGTTGCACGTAGGTCTCTGGCACCACGCGCCGGTGCAGTGGCTGGTTCATCGAAGGCTCTCTTGTTGTTTGGCGCAAAGTGTCAAGCGAACAGTCGGATACCGTCAAGCCATCGCGTCGGCGCTTGCCGAGAATGCTGTCTTTCCAGCCACTCTGACGGAAGCCGACTATGAAGACCATCGCCGACCTGCTGGCCATGGCCACGATCCACTTTCCCTCCGACAGCTCGCATTACGCTCCCCCCATCGCCCTAGCTTGCAACCTCGCCGGTGTGAGTCCGGAGCGGGTTGCCGAGGAGGAACAGGCATGAGCACGCTTGAGTTCTACTTCGACTTTATCTCGCCCTATGCCTACATGGCTTCGACCAGGATCGAGGCCATCGCTTCCCGGCACGGACGCACCGTGAAATGGAGGCCCTTCAGGCTGGGTGTCACCGTAACCAAGGTGATGGGCCTGAAACCCCTGCTGGACACCCCCCTGAAAGGGGACTACCTGCGCTCCGACGTGCCACGATTGGCCCAAGCCTTGTCCATCCCCCTCTGCGACGACCTGAGCATCTTCAACCCCGTGCCGGCCCAGCGCCTGTTCCACGCTCTGCCCGAGGAAGCGGCCGGAGTGCTGGCCAGGAAGCTGCTTTCGGCCCGCTGGGAACAGGGTCGCAGATTGGACAATCTGGAGAGCCTGGTGGAGATCGCCGCCGAGATGGGCGTCACACGCGACACCGTCGAACAGGCGCTGGAATCGCCGCAGACGAAGGCGGCTGTAGACGGGGCCACACGGCAAGCCATCGAGCACGGCGTATTCGGCTCGCCAACCTGCATCGTCGATGGAGAGCTGTTCTGGGGGCTGGACCGGCTCTGGATTCTTGACAGCTTCCTGGCAGCAGGCAGCCGCTATGCGCCAGTCGCCCCGGAGCGCGCGGCGGCACTGGGCATGGCGCTTCCCTAGGTCGTGCACTGCTGCGCGGCCCGCCCCGCCCGGCAACCGACGAACTATCCGGCCCAGTCACACAAGGCGAGCGATCGATGGTTCGTCGCTCGGCCATAACCCCCACCGAGGTACTCAATATGCCTGGCTACACAGCGCCGCTGCGCGATATGCGCTTCCTGCTCCACGACGTGTTCGACGCCCCTGCGACATGGCTCCGCCTACCCGAACTGGCCGACCGGGTGGATGCGGAACTGGCCGACTCGATGCTCGAAGAAGGCGCCAAGATCACCGGCCAGCTCCTGGCGCCACTCAACCGCACCGGGGACGAGGAAGGTGCCTTCTGGAACGAGGGACGGGTAACCACGCCTGCCGGTTTCCGCGAGGCCTACAAGGCCTACGCCGAGGGCGGATGGAATGGCCTTACCGGAAACCCCGAATATGGCGGCATGGGTCTGCCCAAGATGCTGTCCGTACAGTTCGAGGAAATGCTCTACGCGGCCAACTGCGGCTTCTCGCTCTACGCCGTGCTCAGCGTCAGCGCCGGCCTGGCCTTGGAGGCACACGCCAGCGAAGCGCTCCGGCAGCAGTACCTGCCGAAGCTCTATGCCGGCACCTGGAGCGGTACCATGTGCCTGACGGAGGCGCATGCCGGCACCGACCTGGGCATGATTCGCACCCGTGCGATCCCCCAGGCGGACGGCAGCTACAGGATCAGCGGCAGCAAGATCTTCATCACCAGCGGCGAACACGACCTGACCGAGAACATCATCCACCTGGTTCTGGCCAAACTGCCCGACGCGCCGGCCGGGGCGAGGGGCATCTCGCTGTTCCTGGTGCCGAAGGTGCTGGTCGACGACGATGGCACCCTGGGCTCCCGCAACGCGGTGAGCTGTGGTTCCATCGAACACAAGATGGGAGTCAAGGCCTCGGCCACCTGCGTGATGAACTTCGACGGCGCCACCGGCTGGCTGGTCGGTGAGCCTAACAAGGGCCTGGCGGCGATGTTCACCATGATGAATCACCAGCGCCTGTCCTGCGGCCAGCAGGGCCTTGGCTGCGCCGAAGCGGCCTACCAGGGTGCCCTGGCCTATGCCCATGAGCGCCTGCAGGGGCGAGCCCCCCAGGGCGCGGTGGCGGCGGATCGCCCTGCGGACCCCATCCTCGTCCATCCCGACGTGCGGCGCATGCTGCTGACCGCCAAGGCCATGACCGAGGCTGGCCGCGCCCTGTCCACCTACCTGGGCATGCAACTGGATCTGGCCCGGTTCAGTTCGGAGAGGGAAGAGCGCAGCCGGGCCGAGGCGCTGGCGGCGCTGCTGACGCCGGTGGCCAAGGCCTTCAACACCGACACCGGGCTGGATAGCTGCCTGCTGAGCCAGCAGGTATTCGGCGGCCATGGCTACATCCGCGAGTGGGGCCAGGAACAGCTGGTCCGGGATTGCCGCATCGCCCAGATCTACGAAGGCACCAACGGCGTCCAGGCGCTCGACCTGGTCGGCCGCAAGGTCGTTGCGGACCAGGGCGCCAAACTGGAGATGTTCCTGGACGAGGTCGGCGCTTTTGCCGCCGAGCACAAGCCCTTGCACCACCAGGAACTGCTGGAGGCCGTGCGCCGTCTACGGGGCGTCACCTCCTGGCTACTGCAGAGCGCGGCACGGGCCCCCAACGAGATCGGTGCGGCCTCCGTGGAATATCTCCATCTGCTCGGCTATATCGCCTACGGCTACATGTGGGCCCGGATGAGCGTCGTGGCGCAAAGCCGCCTTGCGGACAACCCGGACTTCTACGGCGCCAAGCTGGCCACCGCGGAGTTCTACTTCTCCCGCCTGATGCCGCGAATACTGGGCCTTGAGATGACCATACGCGCCGGGGCTGCGCCCCTGCACGCTATCAAAGACCATCAATTCTGATAAAAGCCCGTTCGATCCCGCCCGGACTGGTGTGGCACGCCAGCCGGCCGGGATTTCTCTTCCGATCATACAATGCCGCCATCTTCGGCGTTTCGCAGGAGCGGCTTGAAGAGCGGTACTTCGCATGAGCCGCAGGTCGATTGCCAGTACTGCCGAGCCCGCAAGCCCCCGAAAACATCAAGACCGCTGAAAGTCGCTAGAACCAGGTAATCGTGTTACCAGTTCAGCCCCCATTAGCTTAGCTGGGGTATAGGCGCCACCGACGGGGCGAGCCTGTAGCAAATGCGCCACCACGGCCAGTGCCCCGTGTATGGTCAGGCTGTATACGTTGGCCGTGTGCACCCGGATCACTCGGCAGTCACCAGATGCGTTTCGGGCCTCACCCCACACCCAGGTGCCCTGCTCTGCACGCTTGCTGTCGTCGGGGCCAGTGACCGTTTTCCCTATGCGAGCCTTCAACAGTTTCTGTACGAGCGCAATGCCCAAGAGCGGCCGGAACAAATTGGCGAGCTTGGCACTTCGGATCATGCCCATGGAACCGGGGATGAATACCTCAATGTTGGGAATACCGGTGGTGTGGTAGGCGGTAGAGATGTCTCCCCAGGGAATCGTCATCGCCGGTTTCTCACCATCGCCAAAATCGATTCGACGAATCCTATATGCAAGTGGAACTGGAACGATCCGTCCATCTCGGCGCACTTTACCGCCCTGCGCCATTCCTTCGATGGACGTCTTGGCCGTCCCTGGCGACATGCTGGAGCGGGAGTCGAAGCCCAGTGCGAGATGCGTGGCATCGGGTAGCGCCTCCTTGAGTGCAGCAGCTACGCAATCAGTGGGGATCACATCAAATCCCACACCTGGGCACACCACCACGCCAACCGCTCGAGCACGATCATTCAAGGAGCGAGAATGTTCAAATACGCTGATCTCACCAGTGATATCCAGATAGTGGGCGCGTGCGCGCAAACAAGCAGCCATCATAGGCGCAGCCGTAGCTGAGAATGGACCGGCGCAGTGCAAAACCAACCCACACCCAGTGATGTGTTTGGCCAACACCAACTCATCATCTAGCCCAAAGACTCTGGCCTCGAGGCCCAGCTCACCGGCCAACGCATCAATTTTTTCGCGATTTCGCCCCGCTAGCACTGGCTTATGGCCCTGCCGAACAGCCTCGCGAGCAATCAACTCGCCTGTGTAGCCGTTAGCACCATAGATCATCCAGCTCATCTGCTTCCCCATGAGTACCTCTGAGTTTCGGACCGTACAGCCCATCTAGGTGCAAGGAACGCTAAGATTAAAGCTAGGTTTAATGTCAAGCCGTAGCGATGATCCAAGGATGCTCTGAAACGCGATATTTCTGGCCGACATCAGCCTCCGCATCGCCATCAACGGGTACGCCCGGCGGCCACCAAGTCCTTCCATGGCACCACCTGATCCATCTCGATCAGGAACAATTGCTTGCCGGCGTACGCGGCGTCGAAGGTCATCTGCTCCATCGGGATACTCGGCAACGTGATCGGAGTATTTCACCAGATTGGGGACGTCTTCTTCAGAGCATCCCTGAGCTCCACCTTCAGTTCCCCGCACGAATGCCAATCGCCCCCTTGAACGGGCCAGCTCCCAGATCACCATGCGTTTGGCGCAAAGTGTCAAGCGGCTAGACGGATACCGTCAAGCCATCTAGCCGGCAGTTGCCGAGAATGGCTCCACTCCAGTCATTCCAACGGATGCCGCTATGAGAAAGATCACCGACCCTCTAACCCCTACGACAGAGCGATTCGTCTCCGACAGCTCCCGTTGCGTGGCCGACTTCTACCGCCCGCTGGGCGCCGGCCCCTTCCCCGTGGTGGTGATGGCGCATGGGCTTGGCGGTACGCGCAAGATGCGCCTGCCGGCCTTCGCCGAGCGCTTCATGACCGCCGGCTACGCCTGCCTGGTGTTCGACTACCGCCACTTCGGCGACAGCGAGGGCAAGCCGCGCCAACTGCTGGACATCGGCCGCCAGCTCGAAGACTGGAAGGCGGCCATCGCCCATGCTCGCAGCCTCGCGGATGTGGACCCAGAGCGCGTCGTGATCTGGGGGACATCGTTCGGCGGTGGGCATGTGCTGGCCACTGCCGCCGAGGATGCGCGGATCGCCGCCGTCATCTCCCAATGTCCCTTCACCGACGGCCTGGCCTCCAGCCTCGCCGCCGAGCCTCTGGTATCGCTCAGACTCAGCGGGTTGGCCCTGGCCGACCGCATCGGCTCTCTGTTCGGCGCCGGGCCCATTCTGGTGCCGCTGGCCGGCCACCCCGGCGAGACCGCATTCATGACCTCGTCGGATAGCTGGGACGGCTACCACGGGCTGATTGAGCCGGGATCGCACAACCGCAACGAAGCCACTGCGCGCTTCGCCCTGGACATCATCCGCTACTACCCCGGACGCAAGACGCCCCGCATCCAGGCCCCCGTACTGTTCTGCGTGTGCGACACGGACAGCGTGGCACCGGCGAAGCGGACACTGGCTCACGCCCGCCGCACGCCACGCCACGAGATCAAGCGCTACTCCCACGGCCACTTCGACATCTACGTGGGCGAAGCCTTCGAGCAGGTCGTGAACGACCAGCTCGACTTCCTCCGGCGCACTGTGCCGATCATTCCAACCAAGAGAGCAAGAGCATGACCTACGATCTCGAAGGCAAAGTAGTGCTGATCACCGGTGCGGCGGGCGGCATTGGTTCCGCCACTGCGCGGGAGCTGTACATAAAGGGTGCCAACCTGGTGCTGACCGACGCCCGGCAGGAGGCGGTGGACGAGCTGGCTCGGGAGTTCGACGGTCGACGCGTGCTGCCGCTGGCGCTCGATGTCACCGACACCGAAGCGGCGAAGACGGTGGTGCGTCAGACAGTCGAGCGCTTCGGTCACCTCGACGTGGCCTTCGCCAACGCCGGCATCTCCTGGAAAGGTGTACCGGCGACCCTGCGCACCTGCGACGAAATGGAGTTCCGCCGCATCATTGAAGTGGACCTGTTCGGCGTTTGGCACATCGTGCGCGCCTCACTTCCGGAAATCATTCGCAACCGGGGCCAGGTGCTGGTCACATCTTCCACCTACGCATACTTGAACGGCATGGCCAATGCCCCTTACGCCCTGTCCAAGGCCGCGGTGGAGTCGCTTGCCCGGTCGCTGCGGGCCGAGCTGGGGGCAACCGGCGCGAGCGCCAGCGTGCTCTATCCCGGCTGGGTGGACACCGCCATCGCCAAGGTCGCGTTTGGCGGTAACGCCATAGTGACCGAGATGAACGAAACCGGACTGCCGCCGTTCATGCGCCGGGCAATCCCACCGAAACAAGTGGCGCGCGCCGTGGTAAGGGGCCTGCAAAAGCGCAAACCACGCATCATCGAACCCACTCGCTTTGTTCCCATCTCAATGCTGCGAGGCCTGTTCAACATGTTCACGGACTGGCAAATGCCACGCCATTCTCGTCTGCAAGAGCTGCTTCAACAGCTGGAAAGCGAGGTCGTTCGGACTCGTAGTCAGGATTGATGCCCTCTCCCAAGACTTGTTGAAGGTACCCTCATGAAACGCTCCACATTGAAAGACCGAGTCATCGCCATTACCGGCGCTACCGGCGGCCTCGGCAGGGCCGCTGCTCAGGCTCTGCGTGCCCAGGGGGCCAAACTCGCCCTGCTCGATCTTGACCAAGATTCAGTCGACAGCCTGGCTATTGAGCTAGGTGGGCCTGGAGTCGCCGCAGGCTGGGTGGCAAACGTGCGCTCACTCGAAAGCCTGGAGGCCGCACTACGAGAGGCGGCGAACCACTTCGGAGGGATCGACGTAGTGGTCGCCGGCGCCGGCATCAGCTCGGTGGTCGCCCTGGAGTACATCGACCCCGCCGCGTTCGAGCGGGTCATCGACATCAACCTGAACGGCGTGGCGCGTACCTTCCGCGCCGCGTTGCCTCATGTGAAGGAGCGCCGGGGCTACCTGCTGGCCATCTCGTCGATGGCGGCCTTCGTCCACTCGCCACTTAATACCGCCTACACCGCCAGCAAGGCCGGGGTATGGGCCCTGTGCGACAGCTTGCGCCTGGAGCTTCGACAGCATGGAGTGGGCGTCGGCTCGCTGCACCCGACTTTCTTCCAGACGCCCATGATGGAAGCCGTCAAAGATGGTCCGTCCTCCACCCTTGTCTGGAACAATCACCAAGGTGTCTGGCAGTTCGTCGCACTGGAGCAGGTCGTAGATGCCCTGGTCGAATGTATCGAGCGCCGTCGTGATTTGATGGCGGTGCCGCGCAGCAACAATCTGGTCGCGAAAGCGCCCGGTTTGCTGCGCCGGCTCATCGAGCGGCTCGGCTTTGATGACGAGCGTGTCGCTGAAGCGGTAAGGCTTTCCAATGAGGAAAAAGCGTTATAAAAGCGCGAGGCCAGATGCGCATCGCCGAGACGATGAAGCAATGCCACTGTGAACCACAACTGAAAAAACCTGACATTCGGCCTTTCCAAAGCTCCCTTATCTGCAGCGGCAGAACTCGAGGAATCTCTTCGCGGGTAGCTGCGCCCCGGCTTCCTTGCCGGGGCGCCGAGCGCATCAGGCAGCCAACGTGTGTCCGTGCACCTCGTCGTCGGCCTCTGCCGGCTCCTCCGCCACTTCCCGGATAGTCTGCGCCTCCGCACCCTGCCCTGCCGTGAATACGGCCGGCATCCAACCAGTGCCCTCGACCAGCCGTTCGGCCTCGCTGGCAATGTCGGTTTTCTTGAGTTTGGCCAGTCGATTAACGTGCTTCGGCGCGAACTCGCCCACCGCCTCCAGGATCACCGCCTTGGCAACATGCTTGAAGTAGCCCTCGGCGGTCGGCTTCCACCATGCGGCCATGTCCAGTCCCACGGCCTGCGCCAGCTCGGCTCCGGGCTGATGCTGGATCGCACGCGGTGTGACCACGTCGACGGTTACCGCCACGCACACCGCGAGCAGCCGTACCAGCTCGTCCTGGGGCATCGCCAGCAACGCAGCGAACAGCGCGGTGCCGTCCTGCGGCAGCTTCTCGCCCCAGGCCTGGCGCAGCTCATGCAGCGCCAGGGCAGCGGGCGGCTCCGGCCAGTCCGGTGCCAGGCTATCGAGTCGGTCCCGTACGGTCAGGCGCACACCGAGCGGCATGCTGTCGCCGTGATCATCGACCTGCAGGGCGGTGTGCACCATGCCATGCACCAAGGCCGCCAGCGCGACCTGCGGGTGCCGGGCCACTTCGATCTGCAGCGCCGCCGTGCGATGGGCACTCAAGCGCTGGGCCAGCCGGTCGGACAGGCTCGCCGCCCTGGGCAGCTCGGTGCCCTCGCCCGCCTCGTCGCTCGAACCTTCGCTATCGCCGATGCCCTGGCGCAGCCGCTCCAGGGTACGCAGCGCGTTGGCCTCGGCCTCGCGCAACAGCCCGCGATGGATCACCGCCTCGCCGCTGCGGTCGATGGTGACCACGGCGCCGGCCACGCTGAGCACTTCCGGGGTGTAGCCGTGCAAGGACTCAGCCACGGCATGCAGCTCGGCGGCCAGCTGTTCGCGCCGCTGCTCCAGCATCGGCACCTTGTCTTCGTCCTCGGTGTCGTAGGCGTCCTCCAGCTCGGCATCGACCTTTTCCAACCGAGCTTGCAGCGAGGCGATACGCCGCGCCTCGCGGGCGGTCGGTTCGCGGCGGATGCGCGACGCGCTCTGGAAGGCCTGCCGATCCGCATAGCTGAACTGCGGCACGGCTTCCACCCAGGCCCAGCCCTCGGCGCGCACCTCCTCGGCCAGTGCCTCCAGCTTGCCGCGTACCAGCGTCTCCAGCAGCGCGGCATCGGTGAGGTAGGTGCCGCTGTCGTCGTCGGCGAACAGGTCGCGGCGGATGCCGCCGCCCACCTCCGTATAGGCCTCCAGCCCGACGAAACCCACCAGCGGATGACGGACATCGATTTCACGCTCCGTCAGACGAGCACGGAGCGCCGCCGCGCCACGTTGCCACTCCGGCGCATCGTAGAACGCGGCCTCCTGGACGGCGTAATCATCGGTGATGGTCAGGGCCATCAGCTGCTCCAGGGTGACGCTGCCGGCCCGGTAATCCGCCATCAGACGCGGCGAGACGTTCGCCAGCCTCAAGCGGCGCTGCACCACCAGCGGGGTCACGCCAAAGTCGGCGGCGATATCCTCGACGGGGCGGCCTTCCTTGACCAGCGCGGCGAAGGCCTCGAACTGGTCGGCCGGGTGCATCTGATCGCGCAGCAGGTTCTCCGCGAGGCTGACGGTGCGGGCCGAAGCGTCGGGCACCAGCAGGCACGGCACCTCGAAGTCGGCGGCGATGCGCTTTTTCTTCGCCAGCAGCTTCAAGGCAGTCAGGCGGCGGTCGCCGGCCACCACCTCGTAATGCTTGCCATCGGTGGCGAGAATGACGACAAGGTTTTGCAGCAGGCCGATGCGGGAAATGCTCGCGGCCAACTCGTCGATGGACAGGCGCGGCGTGGTGCGCGCATTGCGTTTGGAACGGCGCGGCAGCAGTTGCGCCAGCGAAAGCAACAGCAGGTTCTTGGTCGGGTCGGCCACTTGCAGGGCGGACACGCTAACAGCTTCGGTGGGGATGATCGCGTTCATGGTGGTGCTCCATTCAAGGGATAACGACTGCGATTGAAATGGAGGAGCCGACTGCCTGACAGCCCCTCCGGGTGGGGTTCAGGCTTTCAATTGCCGCAGGCCATCGGCCAGCAGCCACAGGGCACGGTTCAGGCGCAGGTCCTGGTCGATGCCCTGCACGGGGCGGGTGCGCTGGCGGCGCCCGTTGCTGCCGCGCCCAGCCAGCCCACCACGAATGAGGTTTTCCTGGGTGCGGTTGAATATGCTCCACAGGTCGGCGCGGTTGTCATCGAGACGGCGCGGGGCCAGCACCTGCCTTTCGGTGATCGGTGCCGGCTTGTCGGGGTCGTCGTACTTGAGGGCGAGTGCGGCACGGGCGAAGACTTCGGCCTCGCCGCCGCCCAGAGTGACGGCGCGCATAGCCTCGCGGGACTCTTGCGCCTGCTCGAAGCCGTGCAACACCTCGTAGGCGCCCTCGATCACCTGGGCGGCCACGTCGCCCTTGTGCGGCACACACACGTCCGCCACGGTGTCGCCGCAGACCAGGCCGTTCTGGCAGACGAAGCGGAACATGCCGGCGAGCATCTGGTAGCTACTGGTGCCGTCGTGCGAGTTCAGCAGGATGATTTCGTTGGCTTCGCCTCGGGCATCGATCTGACTGGCGTGGCGCAGGCGGATCATGTGCTTGGTGAAGTCGCGCCGGTCGTCCCGACGCACGCGGGTCTGGCACACCATGAAAGGCTCGAAGCCTTCGCTGCGCAGCTCCTGCAGCACGGTCGCGGTCGGGATGTAGCTGTAGCGCTCGGAGCGGCTTTCGTGCGGGGCCTCGGCGAAGATGGACGGGGCCACGGCGCGAATCTGCTCATCCGACAAGGGGGATTCCGAGCGCAGTACCGGGGAGCGGTACGAGAAACGGGAAGCAAGTTGCATGGTCGTTCTCCTGACAAGGTTTGCTGGTCACCCCCACCGGATTCCTAGATTCGGAGCCCGCTTCGGCTTTTCCGGTGGGGTCGGCGCGGAGACCTGGGCCGGCCTCGTTGCCACCGTCTTTCCTGAGTTCATCGCCCGCGACGGTCAGGAGCGCGCGGACGGGGGCCGTCAAGGAGGCAAGCGCCGGGATGGTGCGGACCGCAGGCGCAGCCGAGGACACGGCCCGGCGCGCCTTGACGGCTCAAGGCCGCGGGCTACAGTCGCGACAAGGTGATGAAGTCAGGGAAAGGCGGATGACAGGTAACGGCCACAGCGTTGGCGCAGACGCCACGCAAGCGCAGCGCGCAGGCCCTGCCTAGCCGGGCCGAAGGCATCAGCCGCACGCAGTGAGGGAACGATGGAAACCCGAATGGGGCGAGACTCGCGCAGCGTGGCTCGATGCACAGCATGACAGCGCGCCCGGCCATTGGCCGGGATGCCCAAAAAACAAAGGTACCTGAGAGCAGGTCGAACAATGGGCTCTGGGGTACCGACAAGCGCAACTCGGCTCATTACGCTGCAAAGCATCCTCACCACTCAGAGAAGACACATGCGTACCGTACCGACCCCATCCCCGCAGCAAACCTGCGAGAACATCCTGATCGACGACAAAACCTACAACGTTGAGCACAACATCCTGCCCAGCGAAAACGCCATCATTGATCGCCTGCTCGCGCGACGCCTCGAGCTGAATGAGGCCTACGGTGAGCTGTACGACAAACTGCACCTGCATCCTCGGGCACTCCCGGCATTCCTGAGCCTCTTGCTCAGTACCGCAGCATTCTGGGCCCCAGATAAGATCGCCAGGGCTCGTGGTCAACGGGACGAACTTGTCGACACCAACCAGCAGATTGCGCAGAAAGCCGAGGAACTGGCCCAACTGCTGGAGCACCGCTCCAACCTGCACAATACATCGGGTTTCAGCAGTGACACTCACTACCATGTCTGTAACGTAATTGAGGATGCAGCGAAGGATCACTACCTCTTTAACGCCTATGTGAAGGAGCGCCTGAACACCGTTCGCAACCAGTTCGAATGGAAGTACTGGCCCACCGTGGAACAGTTCGTTCGAGCGCTGGGCAGAGATGCCAACGGCGCCGAACTGGAGGCCACAGATCCGCTGACTCGAGCCGCAACCGCGGCCACACGCCACTCGCCTGCGGACTTCTTCAAGGCACTCTTCGCCGCCATCGAGGAGAACAGCGAGCAGAGCGGTGGTCCGCTACCCGAAGGCTTCAGGCTCAGCGATGCCACGCTGGCCTCGCTGGTGAACTGCGCATTGGATCTGGGCCCTGACGAACTGAAAGACAGCGCCTACGTGAAGCGACTGCGACAACGCGAACGCAATAGCGACAAGTGATGCACGGCCAGCAGGCAGGGCGCAGCAAAAAAGGGGCCGAAGCCCCCTGCTGTCAGAGCAGCTCCTGCTCTGCGAATGATGCAGTTGCCTCGCCACCCACGATGATGTGATCCAGCGTGCGCACATCCACCAGCGCCAGGGCCTCCTTGAGGCGCTGGGTCAGCACCTTATCTGCCTGGCTGGGCTCTGGATTTCCGCTCGGATGGTTGTGCGAGAAAATCACCGCCGCTGCGTTGACGCGCAATGCCTCCTTCACCACTTCCCGTGGATACACCGCCGCCGCATCGATGGTGCCGCGAAACAACTCCACATACTCAAGCAGCCGATGCTGGCTGTCGAGGAATAGCGCCGCAAACACCTCGTGCTCAAAACCAGCCAGTTTGGTGCGCAGGTAGTCCTTGACCAGCTCCGGCGACGTGAACAACGCTCCACGTTGGTATTTCTGGTCGATCACCTGACGCGCCATATTCAGGATCTGATCTGCAGACGCAGGCAGGTAGCGCCCCTGTGCATCACGCACCAGCAGCATGGCATCGAACGAGGAAAAGGAAAGTTGCGACATGATCGTGCTCCGGTTGCTCGGGCGGAATTGCCCGGAACCGGCGCCAGCACGGCGCAGCGCAGCTGTCAGGGGTCAACGACGGCCGCCAGGACGCCAGCGTGCAAGGCACGCGCAGCCCTTGACGGCGAGAACGCCGTGATACGGTGAAGGGAACAGCAAGACCGCCCCCACTCCACCCATGCCACGGATCGGCAAGCGGAGCGCGCAGGCCCGCAAGGGCCGGAGGTATCAGGGATCAAAGCCGAATGGCCGCGACTCGGCACGAGGCGCGGGGCGCCGCCCGCGAGCCCGACGGCGGAACGCCGAGGCACACCAACGCATAGCGAACACACGAACTTGCAACTTCAAGTCAAAAAGAATGAAGTGATAAAACTCAGCGGCGAAAGATGAACTGTCGCCCATTGAAGGTTTCTCATAAGCACAAGCAGCACGAAGATATTGATCCGTTATAGGGCCGCTGCTAGGATCGAGTCTGGTTCTGGTATCCGCCTTGCTGCCTCGAGGAAAACCAGCTCAAATCGAAGCCCATATTTTTCCCCTTGTGGCCCGCCCGGCAAGCAGCATGCTCAGCAAAGCGAAAGCTTTAGCGGCTGCATTTTGTCGAGGAAATTTGTGATGTTCGATTTCGAATGTGTAGCTAACGCGGTTCGAGCCATGGAGCTGGACAGCGTGCCCGACGACCTTTCCCGCTGTCGTCAGCTGGAGCTCAAAGCAAAGCACCTGGGTTACCAAAACTGGAACCATCTGCTGGACACTTTGAAGAACGAGCCCGCAAAAGATCGCCTTCAAAAAAGCACAATGCGCCTGATGCAGCGGATTTGCCAGATGCGCTTGCCGCTCCGCAACAAAGCTTACGTTCAACTGACGGTCCTGCCCGGTGGCGGAGTTGGCCATTACAGCTACTGGATAGGCTGGGACAAGAAAGGCAATGAGGTTCGCGTACCACGCCCAATTGACGGCAGGGAGCAGGCGCGAAAACTCCGCAAGCTCCAGCCCTCACCAGTTTTTGCTATTGAAACAGAAAGAGAGTTTATAGCTTGGAATCACTTGTGGTTTTCGACTGCCATAGTGCCACCAGACTTAGCCAGAGAATTTTTCCCGGCGTTGTTCAACAAGAAGCACCTTGTGGCAAAAAATCCACCCATTGATCTCATCAAAGCAAAGTACGAGGCAATGGGTGACATCTATGCTAACAACCTCGAAGAAAACTAAATGAAGCTTCAGCGGCTCTTCTCGGAGCCGCTGAAGCAGCTCATAGAGTCGCACCGGACTAATCGGATTGGCCACTGCGACTGGGTAAGTCGGGCGATCAGCCCCTTCTTAGTTCTATGGGTTCAAGTACGGTCGAGGGCACTGCCAGGCAATACTCCTGCTCAACACCTCTACCCTTGCATTTGAGCAGGGCGAACAGATCCCGCAGGGGTGGGTCCTGCTGCTCTAGCCAAGGAAGCAGCGCCGGGACCAGAGCAAAGCTCTCCCGCCAGATGGTTTCGTCTCCATACTGATCGACTATTTCGGGACTCAGAAGTGGTACCAGCATACCCGCACAGGGCAAGGCTTCGGCTATGCGCCGGGCATTGGCTAGACCAACTGGATCAAGGTCAGGCAGCAGCCAGATCTTCGCGCCCTCCCAAGACACCAACAGCGCCAGCAGCCGATCAGATAGCCAACCTTCGTAATGAGCCACCAGCGCGCCGCTCAATACTGCCGGCAGCCGTGTCGGCAGATGCAGCAGGGTGTCACGGTTTTCCACTAGCACCACATGGCCGGTTGGCTTGGGGGTCGCGTCGGGTCTGCGCTCGTCGTGCCATAGCAACTTCAGAAACGCCGGTGAAGGCGATTCCCACTGCAGGATATTACCCTGTGCATCCTCCCAGCTGACGGCCTCGCCAGCGCTACAACTGATCATGAGCGAGGGCAGTCGCCCCCCGCGCTTGCTCGAGCCGCCGTGGATAATGTTCAAGCCGCGCACCGAACAGCTTTCCAAATCCTTGGGCGGCTGCAACCGGGCAATACGCTGCCCGAGAGAATCGGCATGCTGCACAATCACATGCGGCGATATTCGTCCGGGCACACGGCCCACCGTGACGATGCCGGAGACTCTGAGCTGATCGAGCACAGCCTCAAGCGCCTTCGGCCAACTGCGCAAAGGGACAGGCCCTTTGCGCAACCGCTGTAGTATTTCCAGCTCTCTCGACCGACTCATGACTGAGCTACCGTGTCAGCCTTCGCGGTCGCCACCTGCAAGCTATCACTGAACTGCTCGACGTCTACCTCGGACTTCTCGTCTCTCTCACTTCGCTGCGGAGCCTGCCCCAGCTTGACGTCTTCGTGGTGATCGAAGTGCTGCCAGTCCGCCTGGGTCACATAGATACGATTATCGGCGTTGATACACTCACTGATATTGATGCAATAGCGCACCGTGGTAGTCGGGTCGACGGATGCAAACACAGGGGTGAAACCAAGGTTCTCGCTGAATGCCAAGATAGTGCGCTGGTTGTTCGGATCAACCGAAGCGATCTCGTCCAAGTAGAACGGCAGGAACGGTTCGACCCGGGCGCCGCGGTCGGTCAGGTGGCGAATCAGAGAGAAATACAACAACGGTTTGAGCGTCATGGTCGAGCCATTAGAAGCCAGCTCGTCGAGTGCGTTGCAGACAACGACCTTGCCGTTGACCTCTTCCACGGTGAATCCGATGTCGAATAAGTCCCCGAGCTCGAGGGTACCGTCACGACCATCTTCAACCAGACGAGACAGCCGATCCATAGCACGCACCAGCCCGGCCTGGGATGCGCCCCCGTCTTGCTGGCCGAACAGGTCGGTCTCGTTTTCGTCAGCCTGGGCGATATATGAGGACAGGATATTAATGGCTTCCAGTATCGGCTCGTTCCTCTTCAGATCTAACCTGAAACCACGAAGGTTCGAGACTTTGCGCGCATTGATCCGGCGGTTGAATAGCGATATCTCGTGTTCCAGCGTCACGTAGTTCTCGGAAAGATCGCGCAGAGCTCCCGAGAGCTGGGCAATGCCCTCCTGATGGTAGCGCTTGAGCATCTCACGCATCTGCGGCAGCGTTTCCAACCGCTCACGTGCATGCTGCACCAGATCGCTCAGATTCGCATGTCGGGCAAGATCAGGTAGGTCGCCAACGATCGAGTGCTGGTAGTTCTTCATGGTCAGGGCTATGCGGTCGAGCGCGTTGCTGATCCACTCCAGCCGATTCAACGTGCCACCGAAGTTGTACCCGGTGAGATCGCGCTCGAAGTCCTCGTTCGGCCCTTCAGCGGGAATGAAGGGACTGCTCTGGATCTGGCGGTGCTGCTGCACGTCCTTGAGCTGGCGTGCCTGCTCGATGGCATCGTTGAGCTTCTGCTCGATAACGTTGATGGTCTGGGTGGCACCCTCGATCCGCTCCTGGTGCCCTTGCAGCCACTCGTCGATCTGGGCGAGACACATCATCACACCCTCGAGCACTTGGCGATCAACAGTCTCGGTGGTTTCCAAGGCCTCGAGCTCGGTCAGTTCCTGCAGGTAGCCCTGCTGGTTGCCCAGCTGCTTTGCCAGCGACTCCAATTCGGTACGCTTGAGCGTCTGGTTCTGGGCAACCTCGAGTTGCCCCTGAAGCTTGGCCAGGTCCTCTTGGTACATGGCGATTGACTGTTGCAGCTGCGCCGGATCATCGCTATGAAAATCCATTGGAGGCAGATCGGTCAGGTCTAACTCGAAACCCTGTAAATTGAGCAGCCCTTCCTTCGACATGAGTTGGGTGCGTACCCAATTGTTGAAACTGCCCGGGTGGATTTCAGTCAGTGCTGCGGCCTCAAGGCTGAACATGTCGCTGCGAAGCAGCCGCGACAGCTCGGCCTTTTCCGCGTCGACAAAGCCTTGGGTATCCAACAGTCCGTCGCCATTGCGGACCTGCTCCAGTCGCTTGTTGAGCTTGCGAATTTCATGTTCAGTGTGACGCAGTCTGCTACTGACGGTTGCCACATCGTAGATGTCAGCCTGGCGCAACTGATCGCTGAGCGTGGCGTGCTGGGCTGCCAGTGTGCGAATCGATTTCTCGACCGTCTCGCGGCAGGTCATCGCATTGCGCTCACGTAACTCGTCGAGGCGGGTCAGCCGGCCGGCCAAGGTGATGCGCTGCTCGACCGCTCGATCGCGTTCTTGCATGCGGCTATTAAGCTGTTCGTTGAGCTTGGCGCGCTTTTCGATTTCTTCCTTGTGAAGCGCGTTGAGCTCCTCGATGCATAGCGGTGCCCGCTCCACCGCCAGGGTCAGGTTTACCCGCAGCTCGCGCGCCAACCAGCCGCCTTCTTGCGAAAGTTCGGTGTATTCGTCGTATTCCTTGCCGAGGGCGAGGATGTCCTCGCGGCGGTACGCAAGTCGCTCGACTTCCCGCTCGGCAAGACGAAAGCGCTGGAACGCGCGCTCGCGGACCTCGAGGAAATTCAAATTGGCATTGCTCAGCTTTTCACTGAAGACGTTGAGGATGAGCTCCTTGATCTCGCGGCTCTTGAGTAGCTGCTGAGTGAGCAGGTTGCGATAGATCTGGCGGAACACCTGGTAGCGCCTTTCGTTGGCGTTCGCCAGCGGCACTATGGTCACGTCCCAGTCGCCGCCTTTGACCCGCCCGCTCTCTCCGTAGAGCATTTGGCGCATCTGTTCTCGGGTCAGGTTGCGCACCTCGATGCCCCGTTCGTACCAGTGCCGGAACAGCTCCTTGTAGGGGCGTATGCGGTTGATCGGGTCGACGAAATCACCCATGTCCAGCTCACCTTTAGCCACGAACAGTTCATATTCGTTGCCGGCGGTAGGTCCCTTGCCGTGAGCACCGACGATGAACACGCCGTCGGGGGTCAGCACCTCCATCAGTAGGTAGCTGTGGTCGCTGGGAAAGAAGAATGCGCGGCTGGTGTTGGCCTGGTGGGCGCCGAAGTGCATGTGTGCAAGGTGGGTGAAGAAGAGAAACTGCATGCTTTGCAGCGCCTGGGTCTTACCCAAGTTGTTGTGTCCGCAGATGCTCAGCGGCCCGTCCATGGGAAAAACCGACATGATGTGGTTGCCGGAGTTGACCATGGCGTAATGGCGCACGCCCCAGCGGGTCTTGAGTGCTTTGCTGCGCATCGTTACTCCGGGGTCTCGTCGTCTTCGTTGGGCTGGGTATTCAGAAAGTCGTCTGCCAGCTCGTCCACCGAGCGGTCGCTGTAGGAATAGCCTTCCCCGCGCTCTTGGGCCTCGAGCTGTTGCTGATGCTGTTCAGCCAGGTTCCGGCAGATGTCGAGGTAGAAGTAGGCCGGCAGGCCCAAGGTGTAGGCGACCTTGTCTTGGGAGAGACGGCGTTCATTCATCACCCCGACGTCGACCAGCCGGCGAATGCCGTTGTCGATGAATGACTCCACACTGCCCAGTCCAAGACGGGTGAGCCGGTCGTGGCACTGGCTGAACATCGCTCCCAGGTCGTCGAGGAGGATGGGTTCTTCATGGGTGATCATCGATTCGATCGGCAATCCCTTGTCGCACAGGTGCTCGATCAGGGAGAAGATCGCCGCGGCTGCCATGCGCTCGCGCTGGGGCAGCTGGGCCTGACTCATCTCGCGCGGCTGCAGATAGTAAAACCCTGTGGTGTGATGTCGAAGCTCATGCCCCATCATGCGCAACAACACCTCGTAGGTGTCCTGAAAGCGCGACAGCTCGCGATATTCCTTGATCCGGTCGGTGCTGCTGATAAAGCGCCCCGCCTCGAGCGCCTCGACAATCCGGGAGAACAGGCGGAGCTCTCGCTCGAGGCGCTGGGTATAGTGTCTGGCATCGCGCACTCGATCTTCGAGCGACAGCTCGAGATCCTCGGCAGACTCGTCCTGAGGCAGATCATCCATCGGCGGGTTCCCGGGTAGGCAAGGGTTCGTAATGGCTGTAGAAGGCGATCGGGGCCAATCGCCGCGGGGCCGGTTCGGCATTGTATGAGCGCCGGTTCATACGGATTTCGAGGTCCTCGAATCGGTAGTGCTGCATGTCGTCGTGGCGTTGGATGAAAGGCGCAGTCTTATCTTCCATCGTCAAGCGGGTCAGCACGCGCAACACCGAGTCAGGCCGGGCCTTGGGGTACTGAACCATCAGCTTCGCGACGACATCCTCGACAGGCTGCTGACTCTTCAGCCACAAGAGCATCTGCGGGGACATCTCCCGCCGCTCGCGGGCCTCGAGCGCTGCGGCCGAGGGGACGCGCACGAGAATCGCGTCGGGAGCAATCGACTGTAGCTCCTTGAGCTGCGCCCACCAGGCCTGCAGCGAATCCTGGTCAGGCTTATGGACGCGTCGCTTGCGCGGCGGCAGGGCCAGAGTGTCGCTGCGCGCCAATTGGCTGTTGTGGTGGCCAAGGTCCTGAAGGCCCAGCGCAGCTCCCTGGGCAATGCGCGCATTAATTTGCGCCTGGCGCACCAGCGGCGCCAGATGGCTCGCCATGTTCTCGATCGAATGATTGAGACTCTCGCGAAAATCGAGCATGCGAAACAGGATGCTGTCGATTTCGTAGCGTGCATCATCCATACTCAGCAGGTGCAGCGCCGGGTCCTGCTGCCACTCCTGCAGAGTGCGCTTGATGCGCATGAGCGAAAGATCGAACGGCCCACCCATGCTCTTCATCTGTAGTGCCGGTGTTACGTACTCGTCCCAGGCCTTGATCACCTGCTCATAACGCTCGGCCAGCGGCTGGCTCTGATCCGAGCGCTTGGCCTTGTCCACCAGCGCGTAGATAGCACGCGTATTAGATTCGACCATGCGGCGCAACGTCTGAAAGCGCGACTGCATCTCCTGGGACTTGGCGAAAAAACCCGTGCGCCGACCGCTGAGCAGGGCCGCAGCCAGCTCTTCAAGGTGCCCCTCGAGCCTGTTGGCGTTAGCGCTGATCTCCTCGATCAAGCCCAGACTCTGCTCATCAAGCAAAAACTGCACAAAGGGCACGATCTGCAGGTTCAGCGAATAGCCCTGCCCACCGCGGGAGAACTCCGAAAGGATGCCGATATCGACCATGCGCTTGACTGCAACCTGCTCAGGCTGGTCGGTACCGATAGTGAACGGGCGTACGATATGCAGCAGTTCACGCTCGGTCAGGGTGCGGGTTTCGTATCGAGACCAGATGGTACTTACGATGTCCCAGCAGTCACCAAGCGCACGAATGAAAGACCGTGGTTTCATTGAGCCTCGGACCTACTACAGATAAATGGGCCATAGACTGCCCATGCTCTGGAGCCTAAAAAGCAGGGCCGCGCCTCTACTAGACTCAACTTTCTTGCTCTTCGGGATACGCTGCTTGGGGAATTGATACCCAACCATCACGGGTAATACCCGCCCCGATGCGTATGTTCTTGCTTTCGGTTGCTGCCCAGTGCCCACCCCGGTGCAGTACAGCGCGAATCACCGACTTCCGTGGATGATCCTCATCCGCCTTAGCGGAGCTGCATATGGCATTCCAGGTATGTTTGTCTGGCATGCTGTCCAACCTTGGGCCAACCAACTGATCCAGAATCTCAGTCGAAACATTGTGTCGCCCGCCATGATGCGGCACCTGGAAATACCGAATGCCGGGCAACGTAAGTCCCGCAAAAGGTGCGTAGTCAATCACCTCTTGCAGCGCTTCACGCCCGGCGTCGCCAGTAAGCATGACGCGATGACCATTCAGGACAGCTGACTGGACTACACTCATTTCATTTTCACGACTAGTTGGCGCAGAGGGAAAATACTCGTCGCCCCACAAGGATTTGATGTAGGAAGTCGCAGCCTTAACTGCCCGAAAAATGCTGCTCAGAGCACTATCCATGGCACCCTCTTCAACAGCCTCAGGTGTCTTCGTGGAATCCACGATTAAGTCCATGTAGCGACCTAGCGTCGGTGCCATCACCGTGAAGGGACCGATGCTCTGCCCCTGAAGCGGGGCATGAATGGGGATTCCCTTCTCAAGCGCAATGCCCTCAAGCGCTGCAGTGGCATCGTAGACAGAACGTAATTTCCGCCTCAGCGCTTCCACTGACTCATAGGTCTCGAATCGATCTATCAACTGCTCTGCATATATCCACGGCCTATTGATCCAGAGATTCCTGACCGTACATTGCTCCAAGACTTTTCGAAGCCCATTGGCGTGATCGCGATCCGGATGCGTGAGGATCACGTGATCGATAACCGTTGTGCCATAGTAGGTTTTCAGGTGTTCAACGATCTGATCACCGGTATCCAGATACCCACCGTCAACCACGTGTATGCCTTCGGTGCCATTTACCGAGTAGCGCAGCGTGATTGCATCCCCGCTCTTCGCTGTTTCGACGCCAAGAAAATCGATCTCAAAGTAGTCAGCCATACATCCCTCTTGCCTAATACCAACGAAGTGCCGGTGGTTCTCCACCTACCAGCGATCCACCGCACATGTGAGTCCTGTCGGAGTCCATACCAACGACACAGCAGGAAGACCACCAGCATCCTCGGCGATGCCGCGCAACGTATGTCGGTCTATACCCGAATGAGCACCGCCTTTCGGGTGGCTGTGCCAAGTGCCGATAAAGGCGAGATATCCCAAAGAGGTCGAATTCGCAGTAAGCAAATTTTGAACAAGCCCATCGGTGCCCAAAACGAAGCGTGCGGCCTCTCGAACGCTGTCTGGCGGTGCGTCAACAAGCCCCGCAATGATGATGGTTCGATTTTCAAACGAGATGCGGCCGACCAAGGCACCGCCTGTTTCCAACGCACCCCAGCGCAGCGCATCAGCATGGATCGCTTGCGCGACCGGGTGCAGAATCCGAATGCTCCAACCACCATCGTCCGCCACATCGAGCACAGTGGTAGGACCAAGGCTGGTGCGAGTCCATGCTATGCCGAGGCCTTCGGCATCCGAGATCCCAGCGCAAAGAGTCGCTTCCTTAGGAAGCCCGTCAATGAGCCAGCGTTCCAGTTGCAGCCCAGCCAGTGAAGCAGACCGCGAAACGACGGCATCAGACATTGGCATGGTCAGTGAGCGGCAGTTGTCACCCACAAAGATACGCGTCGGCTCAGAAGTATCACCGGCAATCGACGCACGCAGCTCCGGCACAAATCGGCAGCACTCGAATAAAAATGCCGTGAGGTCATCAACCCGACCGTCGCGGCCAAGTCCTTCGAGCAAAACTGCAACACAGCGGCCCTGACCGTACATCGTGATCCGTACCAGCCGAGCAGGTGATTGATCCAGCGCTGTCGACTGTGTTTCTGCGGCTAACACCTTAAGTGAAGCTGTTGCGTCCACGATAAGCGCTGCATCCTGCGGAACAGCTGTGGCGAACTGTGCTGGATCGACTAGTAGGCTCACTGCGTCGGCGTCGAACGCGCGCGATTGAAGATGTGACAGCTCCTCAAAGGCCGTCTTCATCAGAGAAGCCTTTCGAGGTGGGACCAGCACTGATGCCCGCTCAATGAGTGCATGCCGTGCTGCGTTGTGAGGCGACATGGATTCGTTGTCGACAAAAGCCATTGAACCGAAACCGGCTCGCCCCAGATGCATCGCGATTTTCGACCCTACACTTCCGCAGCCGAGCATGACCAGCGGCTGAGATGTGGTCGCCGCTGGAATGCCGGACGTCCTTGCCAACAGTTCGGGAGACAATGCATGCGCATGAAAGGCTGGGTGAACCGTGGCGCTTCGCTCTAGGAGCGATTGAGCGTTGAGCTCATAGCGCACCACATAGGGCAGTACCTCAATACTTCGCCCTGGTGAGCCCACAAGCGATACAGGCCTTTGCACAGTCAGAATCACAACCGCGTACAAACCATGCACCCAGCCGCGCGAGTCCTGTTGCATATCCAGGATCGAGTGTCCGTAAAAACCATCCAGACTTTTGGCCAAAGCGTCGCGATCAATGCCGAGCTCCGCAGCTCGATCAAGCAACGTCGCGAGATCGAAAACCGTCTCCGGTTGATAACGTTCGATCACATGATGAAGGCCGTCGGTTGTTGGAGCGCGTGCGATGAAGGCCGCCGTATGACCGTTTCCCCATTTACCCAGCTTGTCGTTGTGAGCGTCCTGATAGAACACAGGATCGACTTGGGCGGTCAGTTCGGTATTGATGATGGCGTATAGGCCATCATCAATCGTCACATAGCTTACGGGAACGATCAAAATCGAGCCGTCAGCGGGAGCAGCGGACGCGACCTTCTCGGCGCTGAATACAATGGTCGAAGGACAACTGTCTCGACGCGTCGGCTCCCACCCCTGCTCAAGATTCAGCAACGCCCCAGCTGCAGCCTTGTGCAGCCAATCGATTAATTGATCGATAATCGCGTCCAGACCAAACCGATGCAGCAGCTCGTCCAATGCCCCCTCGAACAGGCAAGGTGAGACCAACTCGCCTTCGCGATGGGGGTTGATGTGCGGCAAGCTGAGCGGAAAGTCCGTACGCAAGAAAGGCTTGGGCGCGGATAGCGGCCAGTCATTGTCGAAGACCAGAATGCATGTCTCGACCGAACGTACGCCGGTCTCGGATACGCCATAGCGCCGAGACCGGCTCGGCAGCTCAACAGCAACATCGACTTCGATCTGCGTTAATTCACCGCTTACCCTTGGCTCCCCAACGCGGACCAGACCTCGATGCCGCTGAAGCTGATGCAGTGCATCCGCAATCCTGTCCATCACGATGCGCCGTGCGGCATGGGGGTACGCGCAGAGGTAATCACGGCTGCGGCCTTCGATCCAGCTTCTTTCTTCGAGGGAGGCTGCACCCCCTGAGTAGTGACGGTAAACACGAGAGGCTCAACAGATTTTTCGCTCGGGTATTCGCCCGTGCAGTAAAACTCGCCATTTGCTTCACCCACGATTGCGACGTACTCACGCTTTGCACGGATGCAGGGGGGATCACTGTCGTCGTCTGCAATAGGCATACAACTAGCAACGATGACGGCACCGTCACGAGTCTGCGAAAGCGCCTTACGAGCGTCGGCGTCGAGCTTGGCCTTTTCGCGATGGGTAGACCAGCTGTCTTCGGACAGCGAATGCCAAGAGCAATGATGCGGCGCCTGCATAATGTCGTACTCAAGCACATCGGCTTCAGCCTTGTGGCGCTGCCATTGGCGGTTCCAAATGAACACCTCAGCATCGCCACCAGTAAGAAACTTCGCGCCATCTGGCGTCTGTGCGTCAGCGGCCAATGTGATATTCAGGATCACGCTTGACTGGTTTTTGATCAGATTCTGCTCCTCTTCCTCGTCGTCCTGGGCATCCAAGGGCGCTAGAAGAAGAGCGGAGAAGTACGCAGAAGTCTTGCCATTGATCGTCGAGAAGCTCGTGTCTACCCTCCGCACAATCGGAGTGAGATCGTCAGTTTTTCCGTCGATGTCCTCGCCCATGATCTGAATACGATCACCGCTCCCAACAGCAAAATTCTTATCGCGATTAACCTGCACCCGCCGACGCGCCTCCGTGTTGAATGCCTTGGCATCGTCACTCAGGGTGTGCGTCTTGCTGGCGCGTCGAAACACGATGGGGGACGACCACATCTCGCGGATCACGATTTTCTTGTCCTTATCGTCCTTTTTGTCATCGGGGTACTTGTCCAGCGGTCCCAGATAGAAATGCCGCGTCAGCCCCCGGCAATGATCGTGATCCGGGTGGCTCAGCAAGAATGCATCGACATAAGGTCTTCCGTTCTCATCCCGCTTCAAACGGTCTCGCAGATCCCTGGCGACATCACGTGCCACCCCATCCGGGTCGTCAGCGTCCTGCCTAATGTTTATGTCGATCAGTAGGGTGGTTGCGTCCACATCGCCAAACTTGATGAGGGCCATATCCCCGTTGTCTACGGGAAAGAATGTGATGGTTGTAGGCATCTGGGTCTCCAGGTAGACGACCAAAGCAGCAGTCACGTACACTTAATGTACGGATATTTTTTATATCCGTCTACTTTTTAGATGGTGACTATGAAAAAAGCCTCGAATACTAATGTCGAACCCTCTGAGCCCAAGAGCTTGAGCTGGGGTCTGGAGAGCAGGTTGCAATTCATCGATTTTCGTCTGCGCTGGGAGCGACGCATCAATCGGATGGATCTCACCGAGCATTTCGCCATATCGGTTCCTCAGGCATCACTGGACATTGCTAAGTACACAGAGCTGGCGCCGAGCAATCTGACCTATGACCGTCGCTCCAAGACCTACACCGCCACCTCACACTTTCAACCGCTGTACCAACGAAGCTCGGCTCAACGCTATCTAGCGGAACTACTGGCAACCAAGATGGGCGTTGTCGAACCGAGAGCCAGCTTTATTGGCTCAGCCCCCGAAACAGATTGGGCTCCATCCCCCTGGCGCTCAATCAATGAAGAGACGGTAGAAGCAGTGGTCCGGGCTATTCGGCAGCAGGAAGCTATTCGAGTGAGCTACCAGTCCATGACGTCTCTAGACGAGTCAATCCGACTGCTTTCGCCGCACGCTCTCGGCAATGACGGTTTTCGCTGGCACGTGCGAGCGTATTGCCACAAGCGTCAGCGCTTTAGCGATTTTGTTCTCGCTCGAATTTTGCACATCGAAGGTTTCGAGCCGAGTCATGTGGACTCCAGCCAGGATGCTCATTGGCACAACGTGTTGACGCTAGTGCTTGCACCGCATCCCGATTTGCCTGCAGCCAAAAAACGAGTATTGGAGCTGGATTACGGCATGGAAGAAGGGCAGGTCAAGCTTCCCTGCCGTCAAGCGTTTCTGTACTACACGCTAAGGCGTTTGGGCTTGCATACCAAGGAAGCGCCAGACCCTCTCGCGCAACAGATCACGCTGAGAAATCGTGATGAAATCCAACCCTACATCGATGCTTTAACAGCCCAGGCCTGACCTCCCATGACAACAATTTTCGAACTAGTTAAAGACCCATACGAGCGCAAAGCTCGCGTGGTTCCAGGTCTTCTCGTAGCGTTGCCATTGCTCGTCCCTTTGCTATGCGTATACGGAGCAAAGCATCCTGTGCTCACAGGTGTTATCGGTTTACTTGGCGGCTGCGGCGCCATTTACGCGCTTGCGAGCGTGGCACGTGGGCGCGGCAAAAAGCTTGAAGAGCTTTTAGTCAAAAAATGGGGCGGCATGCCTACAACCATAGCCCTGCGGCATCGCGACAATTTTCTCGATAGCGTCAGCAAGCAGAGGTACCACTCTGCGATCACAACTAAACTGGGTATTGACATACCAACGGCAGAAGAAGAATCAGCGAACCCTGACAAAGCGGACGACATCTACATCGGAGCAACCAAGCGACTTCGCGAACTCACGCGTACCAATAAGCAACTCCTACTGAAAGAGAATATTGCCTACGGATTCCACCGCAATATGCTGGCGATGAAGCCTGTCGGCATCCTGTCGAGCCTCCTGGGAATCCTCTACGGATTACTGATTGCAAAGGTTCTGCAGATCACGCCTCCCCATTTTTACCCCGTGCATTTTGCAGACCCGGGGCTCGCTGCTGGCTTGACGCTGCTTATTTCGATGGCGTTACTCGCGGCCTGGCTGCTGTATTTCGATCAGAGTGCCGTGAGACGTATGGGGTTTGTGTATGCGGAACGTCTGTTTGAGTGCCTGCCGTCGCTGACTTCTTCAGCATCACGAAAGAAGGCACCAAAATCGACATCTACAGAATGATCCCCTCCGGCTGCACTCCCGTGCAGCCGGCTGAGCTGCTGGGATAAGGGGCAGGATCGAATTAACTGGAGAACTGCCACAACCTCAGCGATGAAATAACATCACTGAAAGCTATCTAGCAACCAATAATCGCACCAAGTCTGCCCCTGTACGCCGCAGCGGGTTGTCCCGATAAGGCACTGAACCTCACAGTGTGTCCATCCAGCCAGACCCATGGAGTGCGGATTCCACGGTCATCTGGCCACCCATTCCATGAGCATCTGACCACCGATTCCACGCTGATCCGGCCACCCATTCCACGCGCATCCGGCCACTGATTCCACGGCCATCCGGCCACTCAACCGGG
>NZ_JAAMQZ010000012.1 GCF_013522825.1 Stutzerimonas stutzeri | reverse complement strand
CTATGCCGATGACGTACAACCGGGTGCCTAGAGGTGCCTTAGCGGAGGCTTGAGCCGTGTGCTGGGAAACTCGCATGCACGGTTCTTAGGGGGTTGGACGCGGGCAACCGCGTCTGACTACCCGACAACCAGATCCGGCCCTGGGCACTGGGGCGCTCGAACTGGTTGTTTGCAGGATCGCTACGCAGCGGCAAACGCGCGGCGGCGATCATGAGCCTTATCCAGTCGTCCCGAATGAACGGGCATGATCCGTATGCCTATCTCAAGGACGTGCTGACACGCCTGCCGACGCAACGGGCGAGTGAGGTCGGCCAACTGCTGCCGCATCAGTGGGCGCCTGCCTGAATCACGCAAGGTGAGTTCGGCGTACGCTTACGATGAGAAAGCATCGCTACCCGAGCAACGTGAGTCGTGAGCAGTTTGAATAAGGCCAAGCCTTATTGAAAAGCATACGCAAGCGCACCAAACCCCGAAGCGTGGATCTCTACGAGATTTGGTGCGCCGTGTTGTATCTCTTGAAGACAGGCTGCCAGTGGCGCCTGATTCCTAGTGACTTTCCGCGCTGGCAAACGGTGTCTCGCTACTTCAAGCAGTGGAGCGCAGCTTTGCTTGTCCAGAAAAGTGTCGGCGGTTGTGGAAAAACTGCGGGCACAAATTCAACACCAGCTTGCAGTTCATCCACTTGGCCTTTTGGCCTTTCTCGTCCTACTACTCGAAAGATCGTAAACAGGCTCTTACATCCCAAGTTCCAGATAGAGCTTGTAGCCTATGGTGCAAAACATCAGCAGGATGCCTAGCACCATGGTATAGATTCCCAAATCGTGGTCACGCTTGGCGAAACCGATCGTTAGCAAGAGGAAGCCTGCCACTATCAGCGCGATCATCACTTCGAGTTCGTTCATTCCTCTCTCCCCGGTCGTTCATCGTTGTTGGTCTTTGTTTCCACTGCCCAGCCCGGTACGCCTTGGCGGATCTGTCTGGAAAAGTCCGCCGCCTCGTCCGCCTGGCGGGCGCGTCCGGTGATTCGCCCCCGATTGCGTAGTGCGTCCAGGCTGTAGCCCTGTTGCAGGCCGCCGATATCCTGCACGTAGCCTGGCAGGTAGCCGGTCAGCAGCAGGCGGTGATCGACGGGCAGGCCGCCGATGATGCTCTGCACCATGTCGAAGACGATGGTCGTGCAGTTGGCGGTCAGGGTGTTGTAGAAGCGTGGCCGTTCGACCAGGGTGTTGGCCTGCTCGACATAGGAAAGCAGGAGTTCGCGCATGACCGGCCTGGGCATGTCGATGCGGTACAGGTAGACGTCCTCGTCGCGCACGTTGGTACGCACCCGCACGGCGTCGCGCTCGTCGGTGGCGACGATGCTGAGTTCGAATTCCTTAAAGAAGCCGCCCAGCTCCGAGTAGCGCTCGCCCTTTTCCTTGCGGGTCTCCACGGTGAAGACCAGGTACCGGCCGTCCTCGAAGCCGAAGGACACCAGGATATGGGCGATGGCCGGCATGCCCCAGTAGGAGGTCAGCAGGTCGACCGAGGCCAGTTGCCGCAGGTCGTAGGAACGGCTTTCCCAGGCGATGTCGTAGTCCTCATCGCTGCGCCAGTCGAAGTTGCGCACGTTGTCCAGCAGCAGCTGTTCGTCGACCACCCGGCCTTGGGTCATGCGTGCCACGTCGTCGGCCCAGGCGCGTTGGTTGGACGGTTGCAGGCTGTGCCACCAGGCCAGCAGCACGGCGAATGCCAGCAGGTGGATGGACAGCGCCCACAGTGGTGGCCGCCGCCACAGCAGGACAAGGGTGAGGACGCCGAGCAGGCACCAGAGTGCGACCAGGGCGTACCCCGCCAAAGGAGGCCAGTTCAGCCGGTAATCCAGGGCGAGGGCGCCCCAACTGGTCGTCAGCGGGATGAGCAGGGTTAGGAGCAGGCGCGTCAACAGCCGCAGCATGAGATGCGGGCGTTTCATCGCGTATCCTCTTCGCTCAGGTGCTGGTGGAGGATGCGGCGTATTTCGATGATTGCTTCCGGCGTTTCCTGGACGCTGTGCCACGAAGGGATGATCTTCTCCGACTGTGCACCCTCCAGATGGGCACTGGTATAGGGCACCACACCATCACTGGTGCTTGCCAGCAACAATTCGGGCGTATGGTTGCCGATGATGCTGTGATAACGCACCTGGGGCGAGATCGGCAATTCGGCCGCGGCCCTGACGAAGGGGTCGTTGGCGCTGAGGTTGTCGATGCTATTGAGGCCTCGGGTCAACGTCACGGGTGCCGCCGAGTTGGGGTCGACCAGTACCTGGGCGAGCTCGCTGAAGCGGCCGAGTACCGAGACCGGCAGCTTGACCAGGCCGGCGGCCCAGCGCGACAGGCGGTTTTCCGCGAAGGGTGTGCCACGGTGCGGTGCCGCGGCGAAGACGGCCCGGCTGACCTGGGGCAGTGGCTCGAAATCCAGGTAGGGGCCCAGTTTCGCGCGGGCCCGTTCCTGCCTCTTGCCACTCATGTCGTATTGCGCCGTGAGCGACGACCACAGTTGGTCTTGCGAGGAGGAAACCAGCAGGCGCGACAGCACACCGCCCATGCTGTGGCCGACCAGTACGATGTCGCGGCTGGCCGCGGCGTTGCCCTGTGGATCGAAATGCCTGAGGGTTTGCTCGATGGTTTCGCGGATTGCCTTGTTGTTGAAGGCGATCGGCAGGTTGGTCGGGTAGTAGATCTGCCAGATCTGGTAGTTGTTGCGTAGCGCCTCGTCGCCGAGCACTTCGTTGGCGACGTTGATCCAGGCTTCGGGGCTGCTGGCCAGGCCGTGCAGCATGATGATGATGCGGCGCTCGGGGTCGTAGGGTTGCAGCAGATAGAGGTGCGGTGCTTCCAGCACTTCGCCGCGACCGACCAGGGTCAGCAGGGACTGGCGGGCGAAGCCGGAACGGGCCAGCCACAGGCCGTATCCGGAGGTGAAATTGGCCGCGAGTGGAACCGACTGGCCTGCCACCTCGAAGTGGGTGGTGCGATAGGGATCGTAGCCGCTGATATCGGCCGTGCGGGTCGCCAGCACCTCTGCGAGGGTGCTGCCCGGAAAGCGAATCACCGCACTGATGGCGGGGAAGGGCGTCTCGCTCCAGGGCAACCGGTCGCTCTGGCTGGTGACCACGCGCTTGCGGGTGACGGCGACCAGTTCGGCGCCGAGCCCGTCGCGCCGATACTGGTTGCGCAGACCTGCGAAGGAGAGGGAGGCGGCGGGGATCAGTTCCTGAGGAAGCTGCCGGCCTTCGGCCAGCCTGACTTCCTGCATGGTGCCGCTGATGTTCCAGTGTGCCAGGCGCAGGTGGAATTGCTCATCGGCCGTTTCGCGCTGTGGAGGTTTGCCACGATACAGCTCGAACAACAGGGTCAAGGCTTCCTGTACCGCGAAATTGTAGTAGTCGCGCACCTGGGTCTGGCGATCCTCCAGGGCACGCTGGCCAGTGTTGCGGGGGGTAAAGAAAAGATAGGCATAGGCGTGCCGGGCGCTTTCCAGATAAGCGTCGACGCGTGCCTCCTGTCCATGCAGACCCTTGCTGCGCATGGCTTCGAGCAGCCACAGCTCGGCCAGGGCCGACAAGCGATTCTCGTCGGCGAGGCCTGTGTTGTCGGCGAGTTGACTACGGCACTCGGGCAGATCCTTGCGGCAATCCTTCTCGGCAATGCCCACGACCTGCAGGGTGGTGCGAGCGGATGCGCTGAGGCTACCGGTGGTGAGCACGTCGCCACGGCGCAACGTCAGGTAGTCGTCGTTCTTGATTGCGTTGACCTTGACGCCGGCGCAGCCGTAGAGGAAAAGCGCCGAGAAGATGAACAGCCAGGCACGTGATGGGTACAGGAAGGAGCGGAGCACGAAGATTCTCAAGGCAAGGGTGGATGGCGATTCTAATGGGGAGCGATGCGAAATATCACCTCGCCGGCGGGGCTTCGGCCCTGCCGCGAGGTTCGCTCGGGTTACAGCTCCTGGATGGTACGCACCTGATCCTTGTTCAGGCGCTGGCGTTTGCCATCCAGTTGCTCAAATTCGTAGAAACCGCTCTTGGCGTCGTAATCAGGGGTGTCTAGGGTTTGGATTTCCCGGCCGTCGTTGAGCACGATCAGCGACGGCGTCGAGCAGCCGGCCAGTAGGCCGAGAGTCAGGAATACGCTTGTTAGGAAGGTTTTTTTCATGTCGATGCTCCGTTCAGGGCAAGGTTGCAGGGAGGGGGTGCTACTAACGTAGCGATTTGCGCAATCGAGACAGCGCGCCGAGGAAGAACGCCGTACCGATCACTGCCAGGGCCAGCAATTGCGGCCAAACCACGGAGGTGCCGGCTCCGCGGAACAGGATGGACTGGGCCAGTTCGACGAAGTGCGTGGTGGGGGCGATCAGCATGATGTGTTGCACCGCTTCTGGCATGCTTTCGCGCGGTGTCATACCGCCCGAGAGGATTTGCAGTGGCAGCAGCACGAGGATGATCAGCAGGCCGAGTTGCGGCATTGACCGGGCCAGGGTACCGAGGAAGATACCCATCGAGGTGGTGGCGAACAGGTGCAGGGCGACTCCGCAGAGAAATAGCAGGGTGGAGCCCGGGATCGGCACCGCCAACCAGCCTTGTATGATGAAACGCAGGGAGAGAGTGGTCGCCAGCAGTACCACGATGCCCATCGACCAGACCTTTGCAGACATGATTTCAAAGGCCGTGACCGGCATCACCAGCAGGTGTTCGATGGTGCCATGCTCACGTTCGCGGATCAGTGCGGCGCCGGTGAGGATGATCGACAGCATGGTTATCTGGCTGATGATGGCGTTGATGGAGCCGAACCAGGACTGCACCAGGTTCGGGTTGTAGGCCATGTGCACGACAGATTCCACGGGGGGGCTGCTGACGCCTCGGTAACGGTTGAGGAACTCGCCGACCTCGTCGCCGATGATCTGCTGGATGTGCCCGGCACCACTGAAGGCTTGGCTGATCTGGGTGGCGTCGACGTTCAATTGAATGACCGGCTTGCGCCCTGCGAGCAGATCCCGTTGGAAGTTTGGCGGTATGTTCAGAGTGAAGGTATAGAGCCCGGTGTCCATGCCATCGTCCATCTCGCTGATGCTGATGTAGCGTGGTGTGAGGAAGTAGGGTTGCTGAAAGGCGCCGATGATGCGGTTGGTCACCTGGGAGCGATCTTCGTCGACCACAGCTATGGTGGCGTGGAAGGGCGTTTCCGGAATACTGGTGGCTTGGGAGTAGATGCTCAGGGTGAAGGAATAGGCGATCAGCAGGAGCATGGCTGGGTCGCGGCACAGGCTGCGCAGTTCCTTGATCCCCAGTTGCAGGATGTTGCCCAGTTTGCGCATGTTCACTTCTCCTGCTTCTTCAGGCCGGCGATGCTGAGTAGGGTCAGCACGGGGATGGTCAGCAGCAGAGGGATGAAATAGCTGTACAGATCGGGAAGGCCGAGAGCTTTGGAGAACACGCCACGGCTGATGGTCAGGAAATGGCTGGTCGGATAGATGTTACCGATCAGGGCGCTGGCTCCTTCCATGGCCGATACCGGGTGGGTCAGCCCCGAGAACTGGGTGGCGGGTACCAGGGTGGCGATGGCGGTTCCGAAGATGGCGGCGATCTGACTGTTGAGGGCCGCCGAGATCAACAGGCCCAGGCCAGTGGCGCAAATCACATAGAGCAACGCGCCGATGGTCAGCGATAGCATGCTGCCCTTGACTGGTACATCGAATACCAGCACTGAGAGGGCCACCAGCATGAAGAAGTTGACCATGCCCAAGGCGATGTAGGGCAGCTGTTTGCCGAGCAGGAATTCCACGCGAGTGACCGGCGTGACGTAGAAATTGGTGATCGAGCCGAGCTCCTTCTCGCGCACCACGCCGAGTGCGGTTAGCATCGCCGGGATCAGCATCAGCAGGATCGGGATGACCGCCGGCACCATGGCCGGTAGGCTCTTCACGTCAGGGTTGTAGCGGTAACGCAGGGCGACCTCGTACGGTGCACTCGCCATATTGCCCGTGGTCTGCTGGGCGAGCTCCTGCAGGTAGCTCTGGTGAATCCCCTGCACGTAGCCTTTGATCGTGTTGGCGCGGGTCGGCATGGCTGCATCGACCCAGAAGCCGATCTGAGGCGCGTCGCCGCGCTTGAGGTCACGGCCGAAGCCCGGGGGGATTTCCACCGCCAGGCTGATATCGCCGGTGCGCATGCGCTGGTCGAGTTCGTCGTAATCGCGCAATGGCACCTTTTCCACGAAATAGCGCGAGCCCGCGATGTTCTCGGTATAGGCTGCGCTGGTGGTGGTCTGGTCGCGATCAAGCACTGCATAGCTCAGGTCTTCCACATCCATGCTGATGCCATAACCCATGATGAACATCAGCAACACCGTGCCGACCAGTGCCAGGGTGGCGCGGATCGGGTCGCGGCGCAGCTCCATGGATTCGCGCTGGGCGTAGCTGTACAGGCGACGCAGGCTGAAGCGTGCCTGGTGGTTGGTTCCGGATCCGGCCGCCGGCGCGGGGGGCGGAGTGTCCGGTTCGGCCTGGGCGTCTTCGGCGGCGTCCTGCAGGTAGGCGATAAAGGTCTGCTCCAGCGTCGGCAGACCACGCTTTTCCATCAGTGCCTGCGGCGTGTCGCTGTCCAGCACCCGACCGGCGTGCATCATTGACATCCGGTCGCAACGCAGCGCCTCGTTCATGAAGTGGGTGGAGATGAAGATGGTCACGCCATCTTCGCGCGACAGTTTTACCAGCAGCGCCCAGAAGCCGTCGCGGGCGATCGGGTCGACCCCCGAGGTGGGTTCGTCGAGAATCAGAATTTCCGGTTTGTGTATCACCGCTACCGCCAGCGACAGACGCTGGCGCACGCCCAGAGGCAGGTCGGTCGGCAACTGTTCGGCGACGCCCAGCAGATCGAAGTGTTCAAGCATTTCCTGGACGCGGCCTCGGCGTTGCCGTTCAGGGACATGGAACAGACGAGCATGCATCTCGAGGTTCTGCTGCACCGTCAGTTCGCTGTACAGCGAGAACGCCTGCGACATGTAGCCGACCCGTCGGCGGGTATCTATGTCGCGGGAGTCGACCGGCTGGCCGAACAGCGCGCAAGAGCCCTCGCTGGCTGGTTGCAGGCCGGTGAGCATCTTCATAGTGGTGGATTTGCCACAGCCATTGGAGCCTAGGAAACCGAAGATCTCTCCGCGCTCGATGCGGAAATCCACATGGTCGACGGCGACGAAATCGCCAAAGCGGCAGGTCAGGCCGCGTGCCTCGATGGCGATCGCGTCCTTGT
Source organism: Stutzerimonas stutzeri (assembly GCF_013522825.1). Lineage (GTDB taxonomy): Bacteria > Pseudomonadota > Gammaproteobacteria > Pseudomonadales > Pseudomonadaceae > Stutzerimonas > Stutzerimonas stutzeri_AK. The sequence continues at coordinate 122,018 of NZ_JAAMQZ010000012.1, read as the reverse complement.
CACTGGCGACCTGGCGTGGCGGGATGACCAGTGCATGGTGGCCGCGGCGCTTCTCTTCCGGCAGCAGGGCGATGAAGGCCTCCTCCAGGCTGTCGCTGCCGGTGCGCCCCAGCAGTTCCTGTGGTGTGCCGGTGGCCAGCACCTTGCCGTCGTCCATGGCCACCAGCCAGTCGAAGTTCTGCGCCTCGTCCATATAGGCGGTGGCGACGATCACGCTCATGCCTGGGCGGCGCTGGCGGATGCGTTCGATCAGATCCCAGAACTGGCTGCGTGCCAGCGGATCGACGCCAGTGGTGGGCTCGTCGAGGATCAGCAGGTCGGGGTCGTGGATCAATGCGCAGCACAGTCCCAGTTTTTGCTTCATGCCGCCGGAGAGCTTGCCGGCCGGGCGCTCGGTGAAGGGCGCCAGCCCCGTGCTGCGAGTCAGGTCAGCGATCCGCGCCTTGCGTTCCTCGGCATCCTGGCCGAACAGACGGCCGAAGAAATCGAGATTTTCGAACACGGTCAGCGTGGGGTAGAGGTTCTTGCCCAGCCCCTGGGGCATGTAGGCGATGCGTGGGCAGACCTTGCGGCGATGGGCCGGCTCGGCCATGTCGCCGTCAAGCACCTGGATCGCGCCGTCCTGCATCCGCCGCGCACCGGCAATCAGTGCCAGCAGGCTGGACTTGCCAACCCCATCCGGGCCGATCAGGCCGATCATGCGATTGGCGGGGATGTCGAGGGTGACGTCATCCACCGCGGTCGTCGCGCCGTAATGCAGGCCAACGCCTTGCAGTCGTGCCACCGTGGCTGTGTGTGCCGTCATGGTTCGATCCGGATGTGCAGTTCTGCGGGCCACTCGACGGCGTCGTCGAGCTTCAGGTAGGCCATGCCGGGCACGCCGGTCTTGACTTGCTCGAGGTGATCCTTGAGCAGTTGCGGATTGATACGCGCCTTGACCCGGAACATCAGCTTTTCACGCTCGCTGGCGGTTTCCACAGTCTTCGGCGTGAACTGCGCGACGCTGGCGACGAAGGTGACCTTGGCGGGGATCACGAACTGTGGGGCGGCATCCAGGATCAGCCGCACGTCCGAACCGAGGGCGACGCGCCCGGCCTGTTGGGCGGGCAGGAAAACGTTCATGTAGACGTCGTTGAGATCGACCAGGTTGAGGATCTTGCCGCCGGCAGCCAGCACTTCGCCGGGTTGGCTGATGCGGTATTGCACCCGGCCGGAGCGGGGTGCCTTGAGCTGGCTGTCCTCTATATCGGCTTGCAGGTGCTCGACGTTGGCCTGCTCCGCTTCCAGGGCTGATTCGGCTTCGATGACCTGCGATTGCGCGGACTCGATACCGGCCTGGGCTGACAAAACCTGGGATCGAGCCGCGCTGAGGGCCGCCTGGGCGCTGTGGTAGGCGGCGCGGTCGTCATCCAGTTGCTGGCGGGCCATGGCGTTGCGCGCCACCAGCGTTTCCGTGCGCTGATGGCGCTTCTCGGCGGCGATCAGTTCGGCCTGACGCTGATGGACTATCGCTTCGGCGGTGGCCTTCTCGCTGATGCGTAGCGTCACCTGGGAATTGGCGGTGCGAATAGCGTTCTGCGCCTTGCGCACCCCAGCCTGCGCCTGGCTCAACTGCGCTTCGAGCACTAGGGTGTCCATGCGGGCCAGGGTCTGTCCGGATTCGACGAAATCCCCCTCGTCGACGAGGATGTCCAGAAGCCGTCCGGCCAGCTTGCTGGCGACATCCACCTCTGTGGCCTCGATACGCCCGTTGGCGCTGGCGAAGCCCTCGCCCAGCCCGCTCGGGCGAAATTCCAGCCACAGAATGGCTGCCGCGCCGGCCAGAATGGCCGCGGCGATGAATGTCTTGACCAGCTTCTGTTTTTCTACAGCCATGTTGTCACTGTCTCCTTACGGCGATCTGCTACTGAAGGGTATGGGCTACGTGCCCCATGCGGAACCTCTGGGGGAGGCCCATGTGCAGATCGCTGATGATCAGACTTTCCCGTCCGGGCAATTGAGGTGGCATTACGATAGTGGGGGAATGCACAGTTGCTGGCTGCTCGTGCAGCCGCTCTGTCCTGGCCTGATTGGTTAGGCGCTCAGGTGTGCATCGCCTCAATGTAGGGGGCCGTATGGCGTTCGCCGAAGCCCGTGCCAGAGCGGCCAGCGCAGCAGTTGCCCATTGCATGTGTGTGGGGATTGTCGGTTCGCTACTTTCCCCTAGCAATGTCCTGGGACACCTCTTGATTGTCCGCGGGCACCATCCTGGAGGATTTCAGGCCATTTCTTCGTTATTGACTCCGGTCGCTGTGGGGCGGTGTCGCCGGCGTGTTGTTTTCTGGCGACATTCTTCGAGGGCGTGCGCTGGTTCACCGCCTTACCGATACCGGAGCCTGATCCGGTGGCCATGGCTGTCTTGTCCTGATCTGTAACCATCACGATCTCACCAAAGGGTCTATCCCAAGCAATGTCACGGGGTTGCCTGACGAAGCTGTATGAGGTTGCCGTACGGATCCTGGGTAATGGCTGTTTGGCCGGTTCTGCTGATTTGGCCACCTCCCGCTGCAGTCATACGGGATACGGTTTTTTCGATGCTCTGGGTGTCGAAGCCGATGGCCACAACTCCGGAGTCGGAGAACGAAAGCGGCATATTCCTGGTGGCCCGATTATAGATGAACGCCTCGAGTGTTGGCCCACCTGAGCTATAGCCGGGCAGTGCGATATGCCTGCCGCGCACTGCCACGCCATCGATCCCAGTTAGTTCGAATATGAAGCCACCTTCGTAGTTGCGCTCGGCCCCAGGGAACCTCCAAAAACCGGCTGTTCCCATTAAAATCTGAGCCCCCGCCCCCCAGGACAGCTAGCCCATGCTAAGCCTATTTGCCGACCAGGAACGTGAAGCGAAACTCGACAGCTTGGGCGATCCGCTGGCCCTGCTGAACAAGCATGTCGACTTCCGCCTCATGGCTGAGGAGATCGACCGCTGGGTTCCTCGCCCGAGTCGCGCTAAAGGTGGCAGGCCTCCGTACCCGACAGAGCTCATGACGCGCCTGCTGGTCTTGCAGCAGTTGTTCAACCTGTCCGACGAACAGATGGAGTTTCAACTACTCGACCGCATGAGCTTTCAGCGCTTTGCCGGGCAGAAGAACACCGCACGCGTGCCGGATCGCAATACGATCTGGAATTTTCGTGAGCGGCTCGTTCAGGCCAAGGTCGAGCATCTGATTTTTGATGAAGTGCAGCGCCAACTGCAGCTCAATGGCTTCAACGCACGCGAAGGGCAGATCATCGATGCCAGCATCGTTCGCGCCCCGATTCAGCACAACACGGCTGAAGAGCAGGAAGTCGTGAAGCAGCGGGCAGCGCCCATCGAGTGGGAGCCGGCCAAGCGCCGACAAAAGGATGTCGAGGCGCGCTGGACGAAGAAGCATGGCAAGTCGTACTTCGGCTACAAGCTGTCGGTCAGTGTGGATCGCCGGCACAAACTGATCCGCAACGTGCGGGTGAGCGATGCCGCCGAGGCCGACACACTTCACTTGGTCGATGTACTGGATCGAGGGAACAGTAGCCGTGACTTCTGGGCTGATCGTGGCTATCACGACAAGCCACGCGAGCACTGGCTCAAGCTCAACGGATAGCGCCCGCATATTCAGCGCAAAGGACAAGCCGGCAAGCCCATCGGCGAGCGGGACAAGGCTCGCAACAAACGTATCGCCAGCCCACGGGCTCGGGTTGAACACATATTTGCCAGTCTGGCGCAGATGGGCGGCAAGACGATCCGCAGCATCGGATTGGCACGCGCGCAGTTTGGCCTGACGATCAAATCAGCGGTGTACAATCTGAAAAGGATGTCGAGCCTGCTGGAGATGGCGTGAAAATGACAACAGGCCGGTTTCTCCGGCCTGCATTCCGCCGATTGCGATAGGTACTGGCCGCATATTCTTTGTGCTAGGCACCTCTTCACGCCTTGTGTTCAGGTCAGAATCGGGTTTTTAGAGGTACCCCCCAACGGTCTCGCTACCGAAAACCACTCGGTAGAACGCAACGACACGCACCCAGTCCTGCGAGTTGTGGTTGGCGTGAAGAAACCGGAGCCGATCATTGGCGGGAGTATCCAATCCGAGCTTTGTTCGTACTAGGGAATCCAGGGTTCTGTAGATAGTCCGTGGGGTAAGTGGCGCAGGCAGAGGGATATGAATCTCAACGGCGTTGCCATCCGGATCCTGGGTATAAAGCACGGGGGCTCGATCATTGCTGGCGAACGTGCTGCTGATGGAGCCTCCCGACGCCACGATACGAGCAGCAACGCCTCGCATATCCTCAGTTTCGAAGCACAGGTGGGCATAGCCGTTGTCGGAAGCCTGGGGTGCTGGAGTCGCAGGCTGCCGTGAAGGAATCAGAGTTAGCGTCGGGCCTTCGCCGCTATAGCCGGGTGTGCGGAGCACAACTGCTTTACCAGAGGCCTCTTCCGACATGTATACGCGCTTGCCGTCCTGGCTGATCTCCAGATCGTTGCAGAAATTGATGGGACGGCTGTTGGCGTCGGTCATGGCATCCAGGGCCAGTGTTCCTTTGCCCAGAGGTTGCACTGTGCCCAGCTCGGCAGATGGATTCAGCGGCGGGGATTTTGGTACGCGCTCTATGCCTCTGCGCCGTCTTTACGGCATGCATACGAGAGCGGTCTCAAACACCAGAAGCTTCTCGGCAGCGCCTTTGACATGCGCCTGGTAGAGCGGCCTAAACACCTTGCCATCATCGCTTCGAAGCTGGTGCCGCTTGAAGAGCGCTACGTCTTCAATCAGGAGTCCTGGCTCATGGCGATCGCGAACCAGACCTCTCTCTCGATGGAGCGCCCAGTCGCTGATCTGGGACTGGAAATCGAGTTCGACTACCCAGCACCGGATGACCTTCGCCCGTACCATAAACTGTTCGGAGAGAATGTCAGATTCAGCCAGGAGTACTGCCAGGTACTGATTCCGCGCTCACTGCTGGATAAACGCCTGCCAGGTGCATGCCTAACCGGTTTCAAGATGGCGGTTCAACGCTGCGAAGAGGCCTCGAGTCGCAATCGGGCACCACTTTCGTTACCAGAGCAGGTGCGTATTCATCTGCGAAAGGATCTGCACTCACCGCCGTCAGTTGGTGAAATCGCACATCGACTCAACCTTTCGACACGCACGCTGAATCGCCGCCTGGATGAGTTGGACTGTAGTTACCGCCAGCTACTGCGAGAGGTGCGGTTTGAAACAGCCGCCCAGCTCCTGCAGGGCACAGCGCTCCCCATCGCAATCATCGCTGAGCGAGCAGGCTTCACTGACGCATCGAACTTCGTGAAGGCATTTCGTGAGTGGGCCGGCACTACCCCGAACCGATACCGGCAGCATATTCAGGATCATTGCTAGATATCGATACGTAGATGTTTGCTTCTGACTGAGTCTATTGAAAAAGTGGTTGCTGCCCCGCATCGCCGACAGAATTGCTCTGTTAGCGAAGGTGGGATGAGCTGCATGAAGAGGCAGTGACCGGATGGGGCGGCAGTGCATGTTCTACTCATTCAATCTGGAAATCACGGCCTTCAACACTCTTTGGCTGCGATTACCGACACCTCGAGCAACAGGCGTCCTGAGCTGTCGGACGTCACGCACCTCAAGCGTGGCGTGTCGAGAATGATCGACGTGGGGGCGACGATGGGAATGGGCAACAATAGTTACGGCTGCTCGCGCAACCGCTCTGTCTGGCCCTGAGTTGCTCAGGTCATTTCTTCGTTGTTGACTCCGGTCAATAGGGGAAGGCGTCGCCGAAGTGTTAGTTTGCTGGCAGCGCTGTTCTAGGTTTGGGGGGGGAATGCACAGGATCAACAGCGGCTTCGTCGCTCAATTGGTAAAAACCTGGAAGGGGAGGGGCTTGATTCCCTGCGTTTGTGCCGGCAGGCAGGGATCGATGCGGCCCTGTTGAAGCAGCCGGATGGCTTCGTACCGCGGGCCGATGCCTATCGCCTGATGATGCTGGCACAGGCTGAGTCTGGCGATCCGGATATTGGCCTACGCGCCTATCGGCATTTTCTGCCGGGAGGATTTCAGTTGGTGGGCTACACGATGATGTCCAGCCCGAACCTGCAGGGGGCACTGGAGTCCCTGGTGCGCTATCTGCCCCTGCTCGGTACCGGTGTTCAGCTCGGTTTGTCGCGGGAAGAGGGAGGGCAGCGCCTCTGGGCGATCGATGATCTTGAGGCGATCGAGAAACCCAGGGCGTTCGAAGATGCCGGCCTGGCTGTTGTATTGGGTTTCTGCCGCTGGCTGACCGGAGGCAGCCTGCCGCGCCTGCGGGAGATCGAATTCACCTACCCCGAGCCAGCGGATACGACTGAGCATCGGCGCTTATTCGATTGCTCCTTGCGTTTCGGGGCGCCTCGCATCGGTATTCTGTTCGACCGGGAGGCACTGTCGCATCCGCTGAGCACCGCTAACGAGGCTCTGGCTCTGTTGCATGGCCGTTTCGCTGAGCACCGCATGGATCAGTTGCGCAAGGCGTCCTACTCGGAGCGAACGAGAGCCTGGCTCGTCGAACGTCTCAGCCTCGGCGGCTACGATATGGGAACCGTGGCCAAGGGACTTGAGGTCAGCACACGCACCCTGCAGCGTGGACTCGCTCGCGAAGGCGCGAATTTTCGCGATGTGTTGGACGGCGCGCGCCGGCAACTGGCCGATTACTATCTGCGGAACACGTCTTACAGCATGACGCATGTAGGTGACCTGCTGGGCTTCAGAGAGGCGAGTAGTTTTCACAAAGCTTGTCTGCGCTGGTTCGGTATGCCTCCTGGCCGCTACCGGACAGAACTGTCCGAAGCCGGCTTCGTCGCGTCCGGCGTCCGAAATCCAGATGCCTATTTAGGGCGAGAATGCTCGCCATAGAGGGGGCTGATGACCAGGCAGCATTGTACGTTCACGCCCGAGTTCAAACGAGAGGTAGTTGGCTTGGTACTTGACCAGGGTTACAGCCGTATTCGGCGAAGGTGTAGCTGGACGCGCCGAGCACCGCGACGAACACCTGCGCCTGGCGGATCTCGCCGTTGTGGCGGTCGATCACCGGCACCGTCTGCCCGGCGTAGTCGACGAACAACTTCTCGCCGACGCGATGTTCCTGGCGCATCACCACGTCCAGCTTGCCCTGCCAGGCACGGTAGTGTTCGCAGAACCAGCTGTACTGAAAGCCCTGCGGCTGGCTCAGGCGGTACTCCTGCCAGAGCAGCGCCAGGGTCACGCCGGGGCGACGCAGCTCGGCATGCACCCAAGACCAATCAGGCAGTGGCCGCTGCTCGCTGGGCACTGCCGGCGCCGGTGGGAACAGCTGCTGTTCCAGCTCGGAATCGGACAACGAGCAGGGCCAGACTAGACCGCTGGCGGCAAAACGGTTGAGGTAATCGCCGACGGTGACACGACCGACCTGCACACTGACTGCAATCTGGCGAGCCGATAGCCCGACCTCGAACTTGAGACGTAGTACTTCGCGAATCTTACGCATGGAGAAACGCTCCACGACGACCTCTCTGCTTCGAAAAAGAGGTCGATGGTAGTGAAGAAATCCTGCGTAGCTGCCTACCCGGTTGGGTGGCCGGATGGCCGTGGAATCAGTGGCCGGATGCGCGTGGAATACCTGGCCAGATGAGCGTGGACTGGGTGGCCGGATGGCGTGGAATCCGCACACGATGGCTCGGCCATCAGCAAAGCATTGGATTACAGCCTCAAACGCTGGACGGCGCTGTCGCGCTATCTCGATGACGGCGCCGTACCCATTGACAATAATTGGGCAGAGAACCAGATCCGGCCATGGGCGTTGGGGCGCAAGAACTGGCTCTTTGCAGGTTCACTGCGCAGCGGTAAACGGGCAGCGGCGATCATGAGTTTGATCCAGTCAGCTCGACTCAACGGGCATGACCCGTACGCCTATTTGAAGGACGTGCTCACGCGTCTGCCGACGCAGCGGGCAAGTGAGATTACGGAGCTGCTGCCGCATAGGTGGCGACTGGTTTAGTTGCGCAAGACGGGATGCCCAGACGCATACTGTAGAACTAACCAATCTACTACCGTATAGCGGTAAAGTGCGATGCCTATTCGCTTACGCTCCAGGCAGGAAAATTGATCACCTGAACATATTATTCAGGGAGACGACCTGTGGCAGCGGAGGGTTGCAGTAGTGCGCTGGAGTATTGCAGTAACTCTCGGCCGCCGAGTTTTGCGGTGGCACCTTAGCGCCGAGCCTGAATTCGGAGCACCCGGCCAGCAGGAAGAGCACGCATGCTACGGTGGTGAAGAGTGATTTCATGGTATCCCCTTTTTTGTTCTTGTCGTACTCATTCAGTGGATAACTGAATGGTAGTCAGTATCTGGGCGATGTACATACCTTTGGCTTATCGCGGCAGTGCCACTCATCGGTTCGTTACGAATCCTGAGTTCAGAATGCTCGTGGGAGGTCAGGGGCTACGTGGAGATCTCGAGACCCCACGGGCTGGCTATCTCCGCCTTAGATCATTCGGATGGGGCAGGCCGGCGACATTCCAGGTTATCGATCAGGCGTGTCTTGCCGAGGAACGCTGCTACCAGAATCACCAGATCCTGGTCTGTGGCAGCGGCTGCCTGCAGCGTTCGCGCTGAGCGGATATCCAGGTAGTCCAAGTTGAAACCGGTCTGCTCCAGTGCTGTACCGGTGCTTTGGATCAAGGCGGAAAGATCCTTCTCGCCTCTCTTAATGGTTTCCACCATCCTCTTGAGATTTTCGTACAAGAGGGGGGCGATATTGCGCTCGGCCGGACTGAGGTAGCCATTGCGCGAAGAGAGCGCAAGGCCGTCGGCTGCTCGGACTGTCGGTGCGCCCAGGATGCGGACGGGAAAGTTCAGATCCTGGGCCATGGCTCGGATTACGGCCAGTTGCTGGTAGTCCTTCTGACCGAATATCGCGACATTGGGTTGTACGATATTGAACAGTTTACTGACCACGGTTGCCACTCCTTCGAAATGTCCAGGACGGCTATTGCCGCACAGGTCTTTGGATACCTCGGGAACCGACACGCTGCAGTGGCTGTGTAGCCCGTTCGGGTACATCTCTTCGGTGCCTGGGATGAATAGCAGGTCACATCCCGCTCGAGCCAGGGTTTCCCGATCCTCTCGCGGTGTTCTCGGATAGGCCTGCAGATCCTCCCTGGGGCCGAACTGAAGTGGGTTGACGAAGATACTGGTGACCACAAAGCCGCTTTCCCTGTGAGCCATTTCCAGGAGGGAAAGATGGCCCTGGTGCAGGTTACCCATGGTTGGAACCAGGCCGATGGGCCTGTTCTGCTCCCGAATACTGTGCAGAATGGTGCGTAATTCTTCGATGCTGCCGGTGATGATCATGGGATTTACTCGAGGTCGGTTGGCGGGAACCCATCTGAGGCGGCATGGGTGGGCGAACCGGTTGCGGCACCTGCTCCATGGTCTGCCAAGACAAATGCCGCTGTGCTCAGAGATAGTCGGTGGCTGTGGCCAGCGCCTGCCATTGCAGTTGCTCTCTTTCGACAAATGCGTTCTTGGCCTGGACGATACGCCGTGCGTCGCGGCCGAACTGGATACGTAGTGGCGGCTTATCGGCAGTTACCAACTGCAGTAGAGCCTGAGCCAGTTTCTTGGGGTCACCGGATTGCTTATGGTTATGGCTGATGCCCATTTCTCGGGCAAGCCCCGCCGTCCCTGCATAGTCTTCGATCAGACTCTGCGAGGGGATGAGCGAGGAGGTGTCGAGAAAGTCGGTGCGGAAATGTCCGGGCTCTAGCAGGGTAACCTTGATGCCCAGCGGCAATAGTTCTCCGTGCAATGCCTCTGAAAGCCCTTCCACCGCGAACTTGGTTGAGCAGTAGATGCCGAACCCAGGGCCTGATTGGTAGCCCCCGACCGAAGATATATTGATGATGTGGCCCGAGCGTTGTTCTCGCAACCGAGGGAGTACGGCGCGTGTGACATTGAGCAGGCCGAAGACATTGGTCGCGAAAATTGCACTGACCTCTTCCGCGCTGGCCTCCTCGATAGCACCCAGAATCCCGTAACCGGCATTGTTCACCACGACGTCGATACGTCCGAAACGCGCGATACCGTCCTGTACGGCCCGCCTGGCCGCCGCTTCATCACGGACGTCCAGATCGAGGGCGAGCAGTGATTCGGAGGAGCCGAAGCGCCGGGTCACGGATCGTGCGTCCCGGGCGGTGGCGACTATCGCGTCTCCATTGGCCAGGGCGGCCGCCACGACTTCTGCGCCAAGGCCCCGTGAGCTTCCCGTAATCAGCCAGACGCGTTGACGAGTGGGATGGTCGTTCATGCCTTGTCTCTCTTCTCAGGCATATTATTTATCATGCTTGAACGACCGGGATCTGGGCGTTCGCCGCCGCTTCGCGGAAGTCGGCGATCTGGTCGAAGCTCAGGTAGCGGTAGATGTCGCCAGCCATGCTGTCGATATCCTTGGCGTAGGCCATGTACTCCTCGACGGTCGGCAGTTTGCCGAGAATCGAGGCGACCGCAGCCAGTTCGGCAGAGGCCAGATACACGTTGGCGCCATCGCCCAGACGGTTGGGGAAGTTACGGGTGGAGGTCGATACCACGGTGGAGTTGGCAGCGACGCGCGCTTGGTTACCCATGCACAGTGAGCAGCCCGGCATCTCCATGCGTGCACCGGCCTTGCCGTAGATACCGTAGTAGCCTTCCTCGGTCAGCTGGTGGGCATCCATCTTGGTCGGCGGCGACAGCCACAGGCGCGTCGGGATACCGCCCTTGACCTTGTCAAGCAGCTTGCCGGCAGCACGGAAGTGACCGATGTTGGTCATGCACGAACCGATGAACACTTCGTCGATCTTGTCGCCGGCCACGGTGGACAGCAGGCGGGCGTCGTCCGGGTCGTTCGGGGCGCAGAGGATCGGCTCCTTGACTTCGGACAGATCGATCTCGATGACTTCGGCGTACTCGGCGTCCTTGTCGGCTTCCAGCAGTACCGGGTTGGCCAGCCAGGCTTCCATCGCCTGGGCACGACGCTCCAGGGTACGAGCATCACCATAGCCTTCGCTGATCATCCAGCGCAGCAGGGTGATGTTGGATTTCAGGTACTCGGCGATAGCTTCTTCCGGCAGCTTGATGGTGCAGCCGGCAGCCGAACGCTCGGCGGAGGCGTCGGATAGCTCGAACGCCTGCTCGACGGTCAGGTTGTCCAGGCCTTCGATCTCGAGGATGCGGCCGGAGAAGATGTTCTTCTTGCCTTTCTTCTCGACGGTCAGCAGGCCCTTCTGGATGGCGTAGTAGGGGATGGCATGGACCAGGTCACGCAGGGTGATACCCGGTTGCATCTTGCCTTTGAAGCGCACCAGCACCGACTCCGGCATGTCCAGCGGCATCACGCCGGTGGCGGCGGCGAAGGCGACCAGGCCGGAGCCGGCCGGGAAGCTGATGCCGATCGGGAAGCGGGTGTGCGAGTCGCCACCGGTGCCGACGGTGTCCGGCAGCAGCATGCGGTTCAGCCAGCTGTGGATGATGCCGTCGCCCGGACGCAGGGACACGCCGCCACGGGTGCGGATGAAATCCGGCAGGGTGTGGTGGGTGGTGACGTCGATCGGCTTCGGATAGGCCGCGGTATGGCAGAAGGACTGCATCACCAGGTCAGCCGAGAAGCCCAGGCACGCCAGGTCTTTCAGCTCGTCACGGGTCATCGGGCCGGTGGTGTCCTGAGAGCCGACGGTGGTCATCTTCGGTTCGCAGTAGGTGCCCGGACGGACGCCTTCGACGCCGCAGGCCTTGCCGACCATCTTTTGCGCCAGGGTGAAACCCTTGGTGCTGGCAGCAGGCTGATCCGGCTTCTTGAACAGCTCGGAAGCACCCAGGCCCAGTTCGGCACGCGCCTTCTCGGTCAGGCCGCGGCCGATGATCAGCGGGATACGGCCACCAGCGCGGACTTCGTCGAGCAGTACCGGGGTCTTCAGTTCGAAGGTGGTGATGACGTCGTCGGTGCCGTGCTTGCAAACTTTGCCGGCAAACGGATAGACGTCGATCACGTCGCCCATGTTGATGTTCGACACATCGAACTCGATCGGCAGGGCGCCGGCGTCTTCCATGGTGTTATAGAAGATCGGGGCGATTTTGGTGCCGAAGCAGAAGCCGCCTGCGCGCTTGTTCGGAACGTACGGAATGTCGTCACCGAAGAACCACAGCACCGAGTTGGTGGCGGATTTGCGCGAGGAGCCAGTACCGACCACGTCGCCGACGTAGGCAACCGGGAAGCCCTTGGCCTTGATTTCTTCGATTTGCTTCAGTGGGCCGATGGAGCCCGGCTGATCGGGGGTAATACCATCACGGGGCATCTTCAGCATGGCCAGTGCGTGCAGCGGGATGTCGGGGCGCGACCAAGCGTCAGGAGCCGGGGAGAGGTCGTCGGTGTTGGTCTCGCCGGGCACCTTGAACACGGCCAGGCTGTACTTCTCGGCGATTTCCGGCTTGCTGGTGAACCACTCGCCGTCAGCCCAGGACTGCAGTACGGCCTTGGCGTTGACGTTGCCGGACTTGGCCTTCTCGGCTACGTCATGGAAGGCGTCGAACATCAGCAGGGTGTGCTTGAGTTGCTCGGCGGCAACGGCGCCCAGAGCGGCGTCGTCCAGCAGTTCGACCAGGGTGGCGATGTTGTAGCCGCCCTGCATGGTGCCCAGCAGCTCGATGGCTCGGAACTTGCCGATCAGTGGGGAGCTGTCCTCGCCCTTGACGATGGCCGAGAGGAAGCCAGCCTTGACGTAGGCAGCCTCGTCGACGCCGGGCGGTACGCAGTTGGTCAGCAAGTCGAGAAGGAAAGGTTCTTCGAAGGCGGGCGGGTTCCTCAGCAATTCGACCAGACCGGCGGTTTGCTCTGCGGTCAGGGCCAGGGGAGGAAGACCTTCCTTCTCGCGTGATTTTACGTGTTGGATATAGGACTCGAGCACAGTGATACCTCCTGGCAATGAATAAAAAAGCAGGGGCAGCATTGCCCTCCCGGGGATGACTTGCCCAGCCAGGCAGCCACTCATTCCGCTCCTGCTGAAACCCTGTCGACGCATGTGATCCGTTGTGTATTTCTGTACCAGGCGTCGATACGAAAAGGATGCGTGTTGACAGCGGGGGTCATGACTGTCAAAAATGACAATCAATCAGTTATTGCGTCGACATTGTTGTCATTTTCTCGAATGGAAACAAGAGCCGATTGCTACCGACTGCATGAAAAAATCACATTGCCGAGTGCTATTGCAGCGCACCGGCTCTCCATCACCGACGCAGAGAGAGTGTATGAACGTACTGGTTCCGATCAAAAGAGTGGTTGACTACAACGTCAAGGTTCGCGTCAAGGCGGACAACAGCGGCGTCGACCTCGCCAACGTCAAGATGTCCATGAACCCCTTCTGCGAAATCGCCGTGGAAGAAGCCGTACGCCTGAAGGAGAAAGGCGTGGCGAGCGAAATCGTCGTCGTCTCCATCGGCCCGGCTACCGCCCAGGAGCAACTGCGCACCGCGCTGGCTCTGGGTGCCGACCGTGCCATCCTGGTCGAATCCAATGACGAGCTGAACTCCCTGGCCGTGGCCAAGCTGCTCAAGGCAGTGGTCGACAAGGAGCAGCCGCAGCTGGTGATCATGGGCAAGCAGGCCATCGACAGCGACAACAACCAGACCGGCCAGATGCTGGGCGCCCTGACTGGCTTCGGCCAAGGCACCTTCGCCTCCAAGGTCGAAGTGGCTGGCGACAAGGTCAACGTTACCCGTGAGATCGATGGCGGTCTGCAGACCGTTGCGCTGAACCTGCCGGCGATCGTCACCACTGACCTGCGTCTGAACGAGCCGCGCTACGCGTCGCTGCCGAACATTATGAAGGCCAAGAAGAAGCCGCTGGAAACCGTTACCCCGGACGCTCTGGGCGTTTCCACCGCTTCCACCGTCAAGACCCTGAAAGTCGAAGCGCCGGCTGCCCGCAGCGCTGGCATCAAGGTCAAGTCCGTGGCTGAACTGGTCGAGAAACTGAAGAACGAGGCGAAGGTAATCTAAATGACTATCCTGGTTATCGCTGAACACACCAATGCCGCTCTGGCTGCCGCTACCCTGAACACCGTTGCCGCCGCGCAGCAGATCGGTGGCGACATTCACGTACTGGTCGCCGGTGCCAACGCTGGCGCCGCTGCCGAAGCCACCGCCAAGATCGCTGGCGTGGCCAAGGTTCTGCTGGCCGACAACGCCGCCTACGCCAACCAGCTGCCGGAAAACGTCGCGCCGCTGGTAGCCGAGCTGGGCAAGGGCTACAGCCACATCCTGGCCGCCGCCACCAGCAACGGCAAGAACATCCTGCCGCGCGTCGCCGCTGCGCTGGACGTCGACCAGATCTCCGAGATCATCGCCGTCGAGAGCGCCGACACCTTCAAGCGTCCGATCTACGCCGGTAACGCCATCGCCACCGTGCAGTCCTCGGCTGCCGTCAAGGTGATCACCGTGCGTAGCACCGGTTTCGACGCCGCTGCCGCCGAAGGCGGTTCCGCCGCAGTCGAAGCGGTTTCCGGCCCGGCCGATGCCGGCAAGTCCGCCTTCGTCGGCGAAGAGCTGGCCAAGTCCGACCGTCCGGAACTGACCGCTGCCAAGATCGTCGTCTCCGGCGGCCGTGGCATGGGCAATGGCGACAACTTCAAGCATCTGTACGCGCTGGCCGACAAGCTGGGCGCCGCCGTCGGCGCTTCCCGTGCCGCCGTCGACGCCGGCTTCGTGCCGAACGACATGCAGGTCGGCCAGACCGGCAAGATCGTCGCGCCGCAGTTGTACATCGCCGTCGGTATCTCCGGCGCGATCCAGCACCTGGCCGGCATGAAGGACTCCAAGGTGATCGTTGCGATCAACAAGGACGAAGAAGCGCCGATCTTCCAGGTGGCCGACTACGGCCTGGTGGGCGACCTCTTCGAACTCGTTCCGGAACTGGAACAAGCCCTCTGAAACAGGGCCTGGTGGAATAGCCAGGCACAAGTCCCCAACTTTCCCAGCGGATGCGTTTCTGCTCATCCGCGGGAAGCAGTTTGCCCGCTCCTGCGGAAAGACGGAAACCGGCACTTGATCGATGACGTGGCACCAGGGATTCTGAGCGTTCCCACGTGGAGGCGTCGAACCGCCCGCGTGGAAATGCTGCTACAGACGCTTTACGTCTGCGGGATGCGTAGCGCTCCAGGATCAGGCTCCCATGCTGATGGTTCGACGCCTCGACGTGGGAGCTATCAAACGAAAACGCCCCGTCAAGCGGGGCGTTTTCCTTGGTGCAGGCTATCAGGCTTCTTCTTCGGCCATGATCTGGCCGTCTGCCTTGCCCACTGCTGTGAACATCTTGATGATGTCGCCAGAGGTCACTCGGCGGCGTACTTCACCTTCGGCCAGTGGGGCCGGCCCGCCATAGGACTTGGGTTCGGTATCGACGTTCTGAGCCAAGGCACGTAGCGCTCCGACGGTGCATTTGTCGCGGCCGCCCATCTTGCCGAAGGCGTCGAAGTTGTAAAGGCGCAGGGCGTTGCCATGGGTGATTTTGTCGATTGCACGATCCGATAGACCGTCCAAGGATGCCAGCAGCATGTCAGCGGATTCCGGCCAGACAGTATCGGAATGCGGGTAGTCGCATTCATAGGAAACGTTGTCTTCGCCTATCTCATCGAGATTCTTCAGGCCGAAGCGGTCGTCGATGAAGCAGGTCTGGAAGTGCTCGCGGAACACGTCACTGGGCTTCTTGTTGCCGAAGTCGGCATAGGTCCATGCCTTGTGGTGCTCGTGGACGAAGTCGGCGCGCTCGAGGAAGTAGGGAATCCAGCCGATACCGCCTTCGGACAGGGATATCTTCAGATCCGGATAGCGGTGCAGGGCCTTGAGGTGCAGCCAGTCGGCCGCCGAGTTGACGATGGAAATCGGCATGGTGATGATCCAGGCATCGATCGGCGAGTTCATCGAGGCGTGAGGGGCCTGGGCGCCGGAGCCGATATGGATGTTGATCACCACCTTGTTTTCCGCACAGACCTTCCACAGCGGCTCCCAGTGGGCGTCATGGATGCTAGGTTGGCCTTTCAGCGAGGGGTTGTCGGAGAAGGAGATGGCATGGCAGCCCTTGGCCACGACGCGTTTGATCTCCGCAACGGTGGCGTTGATGTCCCAGTAGGGCACTATGGCGTTGGGGATGTTGCGCCCCGGGTAACTACCGCACCATTCGTCGATATGCCAGTCGTTGTAGGCCTGCAACAGAGCCAGGGCATTCTGCTTGTTGTTGAACTGGTGGAACAGGCTGCCATCGAAGGTCACCACGCTGGGGAAGTTCAGCGACGCAAGTAGACCGTTGGCGTTCATGTCGTCGATACGGGCGTGGATATCCCAGGCACCCTTGCGCATCTGGTCGAAGGAAATCGGCTCGCAGCCGTACTCTTCGCGCAGGCGGCCGACCACGGCGTTGAGTCCGATATTGCCGGCGCGACGGCCTTCAAAGAGCCAGTAATCGGCACCGTTCTTGTCTTTCAGTACCTTGGGGGCGAAGGCTTTCTGGGCAGTGGTGAGGTGCTGCTCGAACATGGTAGGTGGCTCGACGATATGGTCGTCGACGCTGACAAGAATGAGATCATCGAGTTTCATGCGTTATCTCCAGCGCTTAAGCGGCCCCTCATCAGGTGGATCGGGCTGCTCGTAGTTTTTTGTTGTGTGCGATATCGAAAGTTACCCCGAGCCGGGCTGTTCGGCAATAGAAAAACGGACAAATAGTCAGTTATTGGTAGCTGTTCTTGCTGAGTGATGGCCTGCCGGCCTGGCTCTTACCTTCCCGTCGAAGCTGGAAACTGTCAATAGGCCAAGGTTCTTAGGCGCATGAGCAGCGAATTGCCAGGGTGGAGTACCTGCTCTACAAGTAATATAATGTCACCTTTGTGGCCGAGGGATGAGTTGGGGATGACCGCTATGGGTTCAGGAAAGGTTCTGTGCTGGGTTGGTCTGGTGGTGGGGTTGATGGTCGCTACGGGTGCCAGTGCTGTTCCCGATGGTTATCAAGCGGATGAGCGTGAGGCGCGAGAGCTGCTGGAAAGCGCCGTGGCCTACTATCGAGAGCACAGAACGCAAGCCTTGCCTGTATTCAGTCGGCAAGGGGCTTTCGTGCGTGGCAGCCACTATGTCTATGTGCTGGATGTGAACGGCGTGATGTTGGCCAGCGGCGGGCCTTCTGCCAGCCTTATTGGTAGTAATCTGCTGGCACAGCTGCCATCGGATCTGAAGAAGTCCTTCACTGAAGCGCTCGAGGTGCAGGAGGGGCAGGGGATTCAAGAGGCGGAGTATCGCTGGAGAAACTGGCAAACCGGCCGTGTCGAACGCAAGCGGGTTCTCTTTCAGCGTGTTGGCGATGTGCTTCTGGGGGCCGGATATTTCGTCTCGAGAGCATCCCAGGCCAATGCCCTGGAGTTGCTGGAAAAGGCTGCCACAGCGGTGGCTTCCGAGCCGCAACAGACCTTTACGGCGATCAACGCTGAGAACCTGGCTTTCCTTCAGGATGATCTGCGTCTTTGTCGTCGACATGAGCACATCACGCTACGTGGCTCATGGCTATAACCGGCGCGTGGTCGGTACCGACTTTCGCCGGGTGAAGGATCCCCAGGGCAAGCCGGTTGGGCAGGCAATGCTGGCCGCGGCGGAGAAAAAGAGCACCGGGGAGTACGATTATCTCTGGGAGAATCCACTGAGCCGGAAAATCGAGCGCAAGCACACCTATTTTCGGCGAGTAGGGACGTACCTGATATCGGTTGGTTACTACGAGAATGCCGGTAGGTGAGTTCGAGTCTCGGCGCCGGCTATCTGCAGGGCGATCCGTTGGCAGAGGGGAATAAGGGCTTGTGGGTCGCCATCACAGCCTTCCTGCCAGATTCCGAGTCCCGTCAGCATGGAGAGAATAGCCGTACTTGCCAAGTTGTTCTGCGCGAAAAGGCCCTGGTCTGCACCTGAGGCGAGTAGGTTCTTCAGTTCCCGTTCATAGCAGGTCTTGATCGCGATGATATGTTGTCGGCTGCCTTCCGGGAGGCTGCGCAAGTCCATGCTGGCGATCAGGCTTTCGGCCTTGCGCTCGCTCTGGAAAGACAGGTGGTGGGCGACAAAGGCTTCAAGACAATGCCGCGGGTTGCGCGACTGTCTGGCGAAGTCTTGCCAGGACTGCAGCAGATCCTCCATATAACTGGTGATCAGGTCGAGCAGGAGATCATCCTTGCTCCTGTAGTAGGCATAGAGTGAGCCCGCCTGCAGGCCGCAGCTCTTCGCCAGTTGTCGCAGCGAAACAGCCCCGAAGCCGTGCAGTGCGATCAACTGGATGGCGTTGGATCTGATCTCTTCGATCCTGGACATGCAGCGTGTTCCTGCGGCTCAGCTTGCGAGGCTGGCCGCCAGATCCTTGAGGCTGACCGACTCGTCGGACAGGTTTTCGAGCGCGCCGGAGAATCCCATCTGTACGAGTTTCTTGATGGCCATGAACTCCTGCTGCCGGTTGACGCAGTCGGCCGCGATCAGGCGTCCTTCACGCGCATAGAAGGCCACGAAAGAGCGCAACGCCCTAGAGCCTCGCAGCAGCACCTGGTCGTAGCCCTGGCTGATGCCGGCAATCTGCAGCTTTAGATCGTACTGATCCGACCAGAACCAGGGTAGCGAGCGGTAGGGGGCCTGTTTGCCGACAATGGCCGCGGCTGCGGCGCGTGCCTGTTCAATGGCGTTGGGGATGGACTCCAGGCGCATGCGGCAGCTGTAGTGCTCATTGAGATGATTGCTGCAGTCGCCGATTGCGTAGACATCGGTGGCGCTGGTGCGGGAATGGTCGTCCACCAGTATGCCATTCTCCACCGCAAGGCCAGCCTGTTCGGCCAATGCGGTGTTGGCTATGGCACCTACGCCGATCAGCACGAGGTCGAGCGGAATGCGTGTGCCGTCGATAGTGACCAGGGACTCCACTTTCCGGCCCGAGGCGTCGAGGCAGAGCTGCTCCAGTTGGGCGTTCACATGCAGTTCGATGCCGGCGGCACGGTGTACCTGTTCGTAGAAGCTCGATACTTCGGCGGCCGTAACGCGTGCCAGCACGCGAGTCTGGGCCTCCAATACCGTGACCTGCAGCCCGTTTTTGCGGGCGGCGGCAGCGACCTCCAGGCCGATGTAGCCTCCGCCGACGATCACCAAGCGCTGGCCCTCCACCAGTTGATCGCGAAGGCGCTCGGCGTCCGCCTGGCTACGCAGGTAGTGCAGGTTGTCCGCTTGGCGCTCGCCTGCTCCGGTGATATCGAGCCGCCGTGCCCGGCTGCCGGTGGCCAGGATCAGGTGGTTCCAGGGCAACTCCCGTCCATCGGCAAGGCGAACGTACCGTTCGTCGAGGTTCAGGCTGCTGACCTCCACCCCATTCAACATCTCGATGGCGGCTTTCTCATAGGCTGCGGCCGGGCGAATGGGCAGGGCTTCTGCGGCGAGGGTTCCGTCTAGGAACGCCTTGGACAGCGGTGGGCGCTGGTAAGGCAGACCGGGTTCATTGCTGACGATCAGGATGCGCCCTTCAAAACCGTTCTGGCGCAACGAGACGGCAGCCTCGCTACCGGCGTGGCCACCGCCGACGATCAAGGCGCAGGCCTGTGGGTGGGAGGTTTTCATGGTAGTTCTCCAGGAGCACCAGGCTCGATTCAGTCTATTTCCAGCATGGCGAAGTCTTCCTTGGTTGCCCCGCATTCAGGGCAGATCCAGTCCTCCGGAACATCTTCCCAGCGGGTACCGGGCGCGATGCCTTCATCAGGCAGGCCCAGGGCCTCGTCATAAATGAAACTGCAGAAAAAGCATTGCCACTTCTTCATATCTACTCCGGGTTCAGGCTGTGCCAGTTGATGGCATCGTTTTCGTTTGTCATTTGTGGTTTTGTCGACCAGGTACGACAGGCTGCCTTCAGTCGATATGCACCAGTACCTTGGCGGACTGGTGCGGATCCTGTGCCATGGCAAAGGCTTCGGCGAAGCGGTTGAACTTGAACGTGTGGCTGCACATGCCTTCGAGCGTCAGGCGATCGTCACCCAGCATCGCGAGGACTTCCGGGAACTCGTTGGGGTAGGACAGGGAGCCGTGAATGGCGAGCTCCTTGATCAGGATCTGAACCATGTCCAGCTCTACCGGCTGTTTGTGGGTGGCCAGTATCAGGATACGGGCCATGTCCTTGGCCATGCTGACCGTCTGCTGGAGCAGTGCGCCTTGTCCGGCGCAGTCGATGTACAGGGAGCAGTCCACCAGGGGTTGTCCCGTGAGCTTGCCGGGGACGGTGCCGAAGTTCTTCTGCAGCGCGGTCTCCAGTGCTTCCCGTGCCGGATTGATGGTCTGCTCGGCGCCGAGCTGGCGGGCGCGTTCCAGCCGCTCGTCGACAATGTCGACCACGGCGATTCGCTCGACGCCACGATGTTTGAGGGCGGCAACGACGCCGAGGCCGATGGGGCCGGCACCGAACAGGACGACCCGGTCGCCAGGTTCGGCCTGGCACAGGTTCAGACCGTGAACGCCGACTGCGACGGGCTCGGTCAGGACGGCGCGCTCGAACGCCAGGCTGTCGGGAATGGGGAAGATCGATTCGCCCAGAACCGCATCGCGTACCAGCAGGAATTCGGCAAAGCCGCCATGTTCGGGGTCGCCAGTGCCAATGCGATTGCTCCCCTTCATCGGGTGAACCACGACGCGCTGGCCGATCGCGATGTCCCGCACCGCCTCACCCACCTGGTATACGGTGCCTGCCAGTTCATGCCCGAGGGGCATCGGTTGCGGACTCGGGCTGCCGATGTAGCCATTCCTGGCGAAGTTGAGGTCGCTGCCGCAGATGCCGAACACGGCGACCTTGACCACCACGTCCCGTGAACCGGCCTGAGGCATCGGTACGTCGTCGATGCGCAGATCCTGCGGGCCGTACAAACGGACTTGTTTCATTTTCACCTCCGGCTATGGGGAGCAGTGCGCCTGGCGTCGGCTCAGGCCTGCAGGTTCTCGCGGCCTTTCACCAGGCGCAGCGGGGTATACACCATGACCACGCTGCCATCCTGTTTGATTACCTGGTTGCGGGTGCGCACGAGGCCCATGCCTGGCTTGCCCTTGCTCGGGCGGGACTCGATTACCTCCACCTCGACATGCAGGGTGTCGCCGGCGAAGGTCGGCCCCTTGATGTCCAGCTCCATGTTCAGGAAGGCCACGCCCACACCCTGCAGGGCTGTCTGGAACAGCAGGCCCTCGGCCATGCAGAAGACCTGGCCGCCGGGCACCAGGCGACCGTCGAAGCCCGCGTCGCGCAGGAACTCCTGGTTGGTGAACAGCACTTCCAGCATGCCGGTGGCGGAAATGAAGTTGACGATGTCCGCTTCGGTGATGGTGCGGCCGTAGGTCTTGAACCTGCGGCCTACTGGCAGTTCGTCCCAGGTGAAGCCGGTGCCGATGGTTTCGATCTCGCTCATGCTGCGCGCCTCGTGGTTCTTGTCAGAACAGTCAGATCGGATCCCAGGTGGTGAGCTGGGGCGAGGGGATGTTCTCGTAAAAGGAATTTTTCATTGCGGGGATGGCATGTTCGGCGATGCTTTCCGGTGTCCAGCCATCGCTGCGGTGTACCGAGCGGAGCACGCGGGGCTGGGAATAGAGGTAGATCTCGTTGGCGCGCACGCCGAAGACCTGCCCGGATACGCCGGCGCCTGCATCGCTGGCCAGGTAAACCGCCAAGGGCGCGATCTTGCGGGGCTCCATGGTCTTGAGTTTCTCCATGCGCGCGGCGGTTTCCGGATCGTCGGTGGGAACCGAGGCGGTCATGGCGGTCCAGGCAAAGGGAGCGATGCAGTTGGAACGCACGTTGTAGCGTGCCATATCGAGGGCAATGCTCTTCGACAGGCCCGCCAGGCCCAGCTTGGCCGCCGAATAGTTGGCCTGCCCGGGATTGCCGATCAGCCCGCTGGTAGAGGTCATGTGGATATAGGCACCGCTGTTCTGGGCCTTGAAGTACGGGGCCGCGGCACGAGCGACATAAAAGGAGCCATTGAGATGGACGTCGATCACGGCTTGCCATTCTTCGAGGCTCATCTTGAAGAAGAAGCGGTCGCGGACGATGCCGGCATTGTTGACCACGCAATCCACTTTGCCGAAGTGATCCATGGCGGTTTGCACGATGCGCTGCGCGGATACCCACTCGGAGACACTGTCGGTACTCGCCACGGCCTCGCCGCCCGCTGCGCGAATCTCCCCGACTACGACTTCGGCTGCGCTACCCCCCGACTCGGTTCGGCCCAGATCGTTGACCACAACACGTGCGCCCTGTGCCGCGAAGGCCAGGGCAAACTCCCGGCCTATACCGCTCCCGGCCCCGGTAATGACTACGACTTTTTCTGCAACCATGTTCGGCATGTCGCCTCCTGAGCTGTCTTCTGGGTTTCCATGCACTGGGTGGGTGTGCGTGGGCCATGCCCTTATAATAACTGTAAATGTGTCAGTTATGTATAGGGGGTGGTGCTATTTTCGATCCTTGCTGATGACGTAAAGGTGCTGGGTCTAGTGGATATGGGTAGATGGTGTTGTTGGATTACCCTTTATAGATTCGACTGAGAGCTGTCATTTTGTTTATTATTAGGGTGCTTGCGCTCGTCAGGTTCGAGGGGCTAATGGCCTCAGGCAGGTCGACGTCGGGTTTGGCGTGCCAATCTTGAATTCATGAGTTAAAGGGAGAGAGGGTCGCGCATGGCGTATGAAATCAGCATGAACAAGCAGGGGCAGGTGCTGGGCCGTAAGGGCCAGGAAACACGCCAGCGCTTGATGGCCGCTACTCGGCGCCTGCTTTTCACCCATCCATTGGTGGACATCACGGCCGTTGCCATCTCCAAGGCTGCAGGTACGTCCTCTGCCAGCTTCTACATGTACTTCGATGATGTTCAGGATGTGCTCTATTCGCTGGCCCTGGAGGCCGGTGAAGATATGGCCAATGTATCGAAGCTGCTTGAGGAGCCTTGGCCTGTCGAGCGATTCGAGGAGGAGGCCCTGCGCTTGATTGAAGCGTTGAACGGGGTCTGGAGTCGTCATCGAGAAGTGCTGCGCTACCGCAACCTCGAGGCTGATCGGGGGGATCCGCGTTTTGAGGAACTGCGGATGAACACCTATATTCCGTTCATCGAGCGTTTTGCCAAGCTGATTCTTGCCGTCAATCCGGCAGTTGGCAGCCGAAAGAAAAGTGATGCTTATGCCGAAGCCACTGTGCTGCAGGCGGCGATGGAGCGCTTGGCTTCGACTGACCCGGTGGTGATGGAGCGCGGGCTGGGTTCCAAGCGAATCAACGCGGCCATTGCGCGCATCGTGGTGCAGACCTTGCGCTCCGGCATGCCTGATGAGGCTGCTGGCACCGCCCCGACTCCTCGTGCCCGCAAGCCGCGCGTCACCAGGGCCTCGGCTGCGAAAGCGACGACCGAGGGCTGAGTCCGTTTGCCTGGTGGAGTACCTGCTCAGGCTTCGAACTCGATGAGGCCATGGCTGAGTACCGGCTTGTCGCGCTCAACCACATGCATGCGGAACAACGCGAGGCCTGGTTCGATCCGCCATAGCTCGATGCGCATGGTCTCGCCGCTGTACATCGGGCCGGCATAGCGCACCGACAGGCTGCGCAGACGTGTGGCGTCATTGTCGCAGGCCATCTGCAGTACACCGCGACCGGCTAGGCCGAAACAGCCGACGCCACGAATCATCGCCTGGGTCGTGCCTTGGGTTTGCGCCGCGATGGCGATATCCGCGGAGAGGCGGAAGGGTGTATCCGCCTCCCTCGGCGTGAGAATTTCCAGTACCTGATCCGCGGGGCGCTCCGGCAATGGCATGGGGCGCGGTGTATCTTGCGGCTTCCCGCCAAATCCACCGTTACCGCGCAGGACGGTGGTGACTTCTATGGTGGCTACGGTTTCGCCGGCCGGTTCGCTGAGTGTCAGCGTCTGCAGCATGACGGCGCCTCTCTCGGTGCCGCGATCAAAGACCTCGTCGATCTTCTGTGTGACCACCAGTTCACCTTCGCTGGCCAGTGGGCGATGCACGCGCAGGGTTTCCTGGGCGTGGACGATCTGTTGCCAGGCGATACCGGTGCGTGGATCCTTCTGCCAGAACTCGCCATCGGCCAGGGCTACCGCGGACATCGGCAATACCTGCAGCTCCGGGCCGGGTTCGAGGTAGGGGCGGTCGGCTGTGGCCCATTCCTTCGATGCGCCCGCGCCGAAGCCGCGAGCAAAACGGATGCAGTCTTCCTGACCGTAACGGCGGGTTACGGCGGGGAAGGGCCAGTCGATAAGTGTTTGATAGAAGAGGGACACCTGGAAACTCCGGAGCAGTTGAAGGGGGCATACCAGCGCACCTGCGCTCCCGCCTGTGCGGGAGCGACGGCACGTATTTTTCTGATCAGGACTGGGCTTTCTTGGCCGCTTCCATCGATGCCCGCATGCCGGCGGCCGCGACCTCGAAGTGCTCCTTGGTCGAGGTGCTGAGGATGTGGGTGTCGAAATGCGCCATGATCGAGTTGCGGAAGCCCATGATGTCCGCCGTGCGGTTGAGCGAGCGCTTGAGCATGCGAATGCCGATGGGGGGGGCTGCGGCGATGCGATTGGCCAGATCCAGGGTGAACTGCTCCAGGTCGGCGCGGGGAACCACATGGTTGACCATGCCCCACTCCTTGGCCTCGGCGGCTGGCAGACGCTGGCCGGTGAAGAGGAACTCCTTGGCCTTGCGTGTACCCATCACCCAGGGGTGTACCAAAGCTTCCACCGAGGCGGCGGCCAGGCTGTGACCCACCGGATCGCTGAAGAAGGCATCGTCGGCGGCGACCAGCATGTCGCACATGTTGGCGACCATGAAGCCGCCGGCGATGCAGGCACCCTGTACCTGGGCGATGGTCGGCTTGGGGAAGTCCCAGATGCGCAGGGCGTTGCCCAGGTAGTGCTCGCTTTCCCACAGCCAGTGCTGTTCGGGCGAGTAGTCGCCGCGCTTTTCCATGCCGTCCATCAGGTCGTGGCCGGCGGAGAAATGCTTGCCGTTGGCGCCGATGATCAGCACGCGGATGGTGTCGTCGCGCTTGGCGCAGTCCAGGGCGTGGTCAAGCTCGGCCAGCAGGTTCTCGGTTTCCGCGTTGGCCTGGGCCGGGCGATTGTGGCAGATCCTGGCTACCGGGCCGAGGACTTCGTAAGTGATTTCCGAGTAGTTCATCTTGTTATTCCTCGAGGCGGCTAGGCAGCGAATTCCACGTAGCCATTGTTGAGAATGACCAGGTCGCGCTCTACCACGCGCGCCCGGAAACCGGCTTTGCCCGGGCCTTCCAGCCACACTTCGAGCTTGAGTGTTTCGCCCGGGTACATGGGCGCGGCGAAGCGCAGGTTGAGCACCTGCAGGCGTTCGGGCTGGTTGTCGCACAACAGTTTGACCAGCGCCCGACCCGCCATGCCGTAGCTGCTCATGCCGTGCAGAATCGGTTTGTCGAACCCCGCCCGGGCGGCGAAGGCCGGGTCGATGTGCAGCGGGTTGAGATCGCCGGAGAGGCGGTAGATGGTCGCCTGCTCCGGACGACTGGGCAGCTCGATGCTGAGGTCGAAGGGGCGGTCTTCCGGCAGCGCATGGGGTCTGGGCTGGCCTTCGGCGGTGCCGCCGAAGCCGCCATTGCCGCGCATGAAGGTGGACCAGCTGGACGTGGCCAACAGCTCTTCGGTGTCGGCATCGTAGATGCGGCGCGACATGTACATCACCGCACCCTTGTCCGCGCCCTTGTCGTAGATCTCGTCGACGCTGTCACGGCCGATCAGGGTGCCCTGTGCTGGCAGGGGCTTGTGGATGCGCAGGAACTGCTCGCCGTGCAACACCTTGCTCAGGTCGATGCCGGCTTGCGGATCGGCCATCCAGAACTCGCCACTGGCCATGATGGTGGCCATGGTCGGCAGGGCCTTGAGGCCTTTCTCGTAGACGAATTGCAGGTCTTCGGCAGGCAGCGGGTTGCTGGTCGCGGCGCCTACGCCCAGGGCATAGAGGATGGTGTCGCGAGTGCTGTAGCTCTGCCGGCCTTCGCCGATGGGCCAGTTCTTGATGCGTTGGTAGTCGAGAGGCACGTCGTATTCCTCGGTGGGCCGTTTCTGGTCTCTAGCATTACGCTTCGATTGAAAACTGTCAAACAGTCAGTTACATAATGTAGTATGCCCGTGTTGGGCATTGAATGCGGGTGCTTGATCTGCTTTTCATGACGGCATTTCAGTTGGCTCATGGTGCCGGAACTCCCGTGCCGAAGCGCGGAGAGACCTCCGGGCAAGGGCCGAAGCCCGCCCAAACAAGAACATTCTGGAGACAGACAATGGCTCTACTTGAAGGAAAAGTCGCGATCATCACCGGTGCTGGGCGTGGCCTGGGTGCCTCTTATGCACAGCTCCTGGCGGCTGAGGGCGCGGCCGTGGTGGTCAACGACCTGGGGCGTGACGAGAGCGGCGGCTATACCGCCGAGGCGGTGGTCGCAGCCGTGCGCGCCGCCGGTGGCCGCGCCGTGGCGCATACCCGGGACATCTCCACGGTGGAGGGTGGCCAGTCGCTGTTGACCACCGCCCTGGATGCGTTCGGTCGTGCCGATATCCTGATCAACAATGCCGGCATCCTGCGCGACAAGTCGTTCCTCAAACTGGCCGAGGAAGACTGGGACGCGGTGCTCAAGGTCAACCTGAAGAGTATGTACGCCGTCACCCAGCCGGTCTTCGCCTGGATGAAGGAAAACGGCGGTGGGGTGATCGTCAATACCGCCTCCACTTCGGGGTTGGTGGGGAACTTCGGCCAGAGCAACTATGCGGCGGCCAAGTGCGGTGCCTGGGGGTTGTCCAACGTGCTGGCCATCGAGGGGGCCAAGTTCGGTATCCGCGTCTGGACCCTGGCGCCGGCTGCCATTTCCGCCCTCACCGCGCCGTTGATGGACGAGGCGACCAAGGCCGAGATGGCACCCGAGTTCGTGGCACAGGTGGTGCTGTACATGGTCAGCGAACTGTCCGGCCAGCGCACCGGCCATTGCCTGTTCGCTTCCGGGCAGAGTGTGCGCGAGCTGAAGCTGGTATCGGCCGAGGGCATTCCCGGTGGTGGCAAGGATGCGGCCTTTGATGCCCGCAGCCTGGCGGCGGCCGAGAGCAAGGTGTTCCGCCCCGAGGCGGCGTTGACCATCATGGACTTCGCCAAGTAACAGCCCTGCAGAGAGACGGGGCGTGTGGCCCCTAGGAGTACGACATGAGCAACAAGGTACTGGTCGCCGGTGTGGGGATGGTCAAGTTCACCAAGCCCGGCAAGAGCGAGATGTATGACGTGATGGGGGGCGATGCCGCCGCCCTGGCGCTGAAGGACGCCGGCATCGACTATTCCGAAGTGCAGCAGGCCTTCGCCGGCTTCGTTGCCGGGGACACCTGTTCCGGGCAGACCGCGTTGTACCGTGTCGGCATCACCGGCATTCCGGTAATCAACGTCAACAATGCCTGTGCCAGTGGATCTTCTGCCTTGTTCCTGGCGCGTCAGGCTGTGGCCAGCGGTGTGGTCGACGTGGCCCTGGCGGTCGGCTTCGAGCAGATGAACCCGGGGGCCATGTCCACCGGTGACGCGGCGCTGCGCACACCGATCACGGTGAAGATCGACGAGGCGGTGCGCAAGATCCGTGGCTGGGACGACAACGCCCCGAGCGGGCCGCAGTACTTCGGCGGTGCGGGTGCCGAATACCTGGAGAAGTACAACGTTTCCGCCCATCTGTTCGGCCGCGTTTCGGTCAAGGCGCGCAGCCATGCGCTGCGCAACCCTTATGCACTGTTCACCGAGCCGCTGACCCTGGAGCAGGTGATGACCTCGCCGCAGATCTTCGGCCCGGTCACGCGCCTGATGTGCTGCCCGCCAACCTGTGGCGGGGCAGCTGTGGTGGTGGTTTCCGAGGCGTATGCGCGCAAGCATGGCCTGCGCAACTGCGTGGAAATCGCCGGCATGAGCCTAACCACCGACACGGCCGATAGCTTCGATTCCGGCAGCATGCTCAACGTGGTCGGCGCGGGCATGACCCGTCGCGCGGCGGCCCAGGCCTATGAGCAGGCCGGCGTGGGGGCGGAGGACATCGATGTACTCGAGTTGCACGACTGTTTCTCGCCCAACGAGGTCATCACCTATGAGGCGCTCGGCGTGTGCGAGGAGGGTGGTGCCGAGAAATTCGTTCTCGACGGACAGAATACCTATGGCGGTCGTGTGGTCACCAACCCGTCCGGCGGCCTGTTGTCCAAGGGCCATCCCCTGGGCGCCACCGGCCTGGCGCAGATTACCGAGCTGACCTGGCACCTGCGCGGCCAGGCTGGTGATCGCCAGGTGGAGAATGCCCGCGTCGCCCTGCAGCACAACATCGGCCTGGGGGGCGCCGGGGTGGTCACCATCCTCAAGAGCATCTGAGGCTGAAGCGCCCGGCGTTTGCCGGGCGCCTGTTCAATGAGATCAATGGGAGAGATGCTGATGAGCGAATCCATGCCCCAGCACTACCGGGAGATATTGCTCGGTATCGGGGAGAACCCCGCTCGTGAAGGCCTGCTGGACACCCCCAAGCGCGCTGCCAAGGCCATGCAGTACCTCTGTCACGGCTACCGGCAGACGCTGGAGGAAGTCACCAACGGCGCACTGTTCAGCTCCGACAACAGCGAAATGGTGTTGGTGAAGAACATCGAGCTGTACTCGCTGTGCGAGCATCATCTGCTGCCGTTCATCGGCAAGGCTCACGTCGCCTACATTCCCAACGGCAAGGTGCTCGGCCTGTCCAAGGTGGCGCGCATCGTCGACATGTTCGCCCGCCGCCTGCAGATCCAGGAAAATCTCAGCCGGCAGATCGCCGAAGCCATCGAACAGGTCACCGGCGCCCTCGGCGTGGCGGTGGTGATCGAGGCGCAGCACATGTGCATGATGATGCGCGGTGTGGAGAAGCAGAACTCGTCCATGGTCACCTCGGTGATGCTCGGTGAGTTCCGCAACAACCCGGCAACCCGCAGCGAGTTCCTCCAACTGATCGGACGAAAGTAGCCAATGGCGGGCCTACAACCTGGCATGGCGCGCATCCGTGTCAAGAATCTGAGTTTGCGCACCCATATCGGCATCAAGGAAGAGGAGATTCTCAATAAGCAGGATGTGCTGATTAACCTGACTATTCTTTATCCCGCCGCCGAGGCGGTGCGGGACAACGATATCGAACATGCATTGAACTATCGCACCATCACCAAGGCGATCATCGGCCATGTCGAGGGCAATCGTTTCGCCTTGCTGGAACGCCTGACTCAGGAGATTCTCGATTTGGCGATGCGGGATCCGCGTGTGCGTTACGCTGAAGTGGAGGTGGATAAACCGCACGCCCTGCGCTTCACCGAGTCGGTTTCGATAACGCTGGCTGGCAAGCGCTGAGCGTATTCGTTTTGTGTGTGCCTGCGCGCTGTGGCCGACCAATAGGTGATCGGCTATCGACGATCATGACCAGCAGGCTGGCTCCTTCGCTTGATCTGCATAAGGGCGCAGGCGGAGGTCTGGAGTCTGGTTTGTAGACGGCCAGATTAGTGCTGTTCCGCGTTTCAGGATAAAGCCGGCTAGAGGAGTTCGCCCCTCCACCAAAAGAGGGGCGCTCGTTTCATGCGCTGACAGGTGTGGTCAGTCGCTGCCATAGCTGGGTGCCATCCTGTGCCAGCACCTGCCGGCCAATCCGCTCCGACCACCAATGCTCGCTGCCGGCCTCGGCCCGCCATTGCCAGAGACGGCGGGTGTAGTAGTGCAGGCTGTGCTCGTCGGTTACGCCGATGGCGCCGAACACCTGGTGAGCGATGGCGGCCGCGCGGGTAGCGGCGCGGCCGACCAGGCTCTTGGCCACAGCGGCGCCGTAGCTGGCGTTGCCGGCATCCACCTGGCGGGCGGCATAGAGGCCGGCGACCTGGGCGGCGGCAGTCTGGGAGGCAAGTTCGGCGACCATTTGCTGGATCGCCTGGAACTTGCCGATTGGCCTGCCGAACTGCACGCGGGTGTTGGCGTATTCCACACAGAGATCGAGCACCTGGGTTAGAGCTCCTGCCATCTGCATGCCGCGCAGCGTGGCGAGATAGGGGCGCAGACCCAGCTCGTCGAGGAACGGCGCCGTGGCGCTTTGCAGGGGGATGGCGTCTTCCAGTTCGAAGCGGGCGCAGGGCAGGCGGTCGAGCGTGTCGATGGCCTGTTGATGCCCGGCGTCGCTGCGTACCAGGCAGAGATGCATGAGGCCCTCGCGCTGGGCGGCGAGCAGCACATGGCCGGCCATTGGCAGCCAGCTCACCTGGGCAGCCTGGCCTTGCAGCCTGCCGAGGGCGTCCAGCTGGAAGACTTCGTCGCAGATGGCCAGCATGCCTTGCGGTACCTCCAGCCCCGCACGGGATAGCGCCCAGGCGGCAATGCTGGTTTCACCGACCGGCAGCGGCGTGGCGTGGGTGCCGCAGAGGCGCAGCATCGGCTCGCTCTCGGCCCAGCTGAGGCCGGCGCCGCCGGCGTCCTCGCTGCCGAGGGCGAGGGTGATGCCCAAGGCCTCGACGTCCTGCCAGAGGCCCTGGTTCAGTTGGCCATCCTCGGCATCGACCCAGGCCTCGCGGTTGATGCGGTCGGCGAACAGGCGCTGCACCTGTTCGGCGAGCATTTCGCTGATGTTCATTTCACTGTTACTCATTTAAGTCCAAGCCCCTTGGCGATGATGCCGCGCAGGATTTCCCGGGTGCCGCCGCGCAGGGAGAAAGAGGGGGCGTTCTGCACGAGGAACGCCTGCAGCTCGCTGAGCTGGTCGCCGCAGGCAATACTCGACGGGCAGTCCAGCAACTCGCGAACCAGATCCGGCATGCGCTGCTCGTGGATGTTGCCAAGGTCTTTCACCAGGGCGGCTTCCCTGGCGGGGGAGTGACCATCCTGCAGTTGCCCGACGATCGACAGCGACATTTCCCGCAGGACGGCGATCTCGGCCACGGCTTCGCCGAGGCGGCGGGCGGCCAGGCGGTCGTCGCTGCCGTTCGCACGCAGGGCGTCAATGGTCAGCGGCAGCAGCGGGAAGGCACTCATGTAGCGATCCGGCTGGCTGCGCTCGAAGGCCAGTTCGCCACTGGCCTGCGCCCAGCCATCACCCTCGCGGCCAACGATCATGTCGTCGGCGACAAATACGTCATCGAAGGTCACCTCGTTGAAGTGGGCCTCGCCGGTCAGGTCGTGGATGGGGCGCACTTCGATGCCGGATGAGCGCATGTCGATGAGGAACTGCGACAGGCCCTTGTGTTTCTCGTCGGCTGAGCCACCCGTGCGAAACAAGCCGATCATGAAGTCGCACAGGTGCGCATTGGTGGTCCAGACCTTGCGCCCGTTTAGGCGCCAGCCACCTTCGACACGGGTGGCGCGCGAGCGCAGCGAGGCCAGGTCGGAGCCGGAATCCGGTTCGCTCAGGCCGATGCAGAATGATGCCTCGCCCCTGGCGATCAGTGGCAGGAAGCGCTGACGTTGCGCCTCCGTGCCCAGGCGCAGCAGCAGCGGCCCGCTCTGGCGGTCGCCGAACCAGTGGGCACCCAGGGGCGCGCCGGCGGCGAGCATTTCCTCGACCATCACGTAGCGCTCCAGGCCGGAGCGTTCATGGCCGCCATAGGCTGTCGGCCAGGTCATGCCGATCCAGCCACGCTTGCCGACTGCACGGCTGAACTCGCGGTCGAAGCCGGTCCAGGAGTGGCCGATTTTCCAGCCGGACCATGCCGGCGAGGCTTCGGCGAGGAAGGCGCGAACCTCTTGGCGCAGGGGCTCGAGGCTGGCGGGCAGCACGAGCGGGTTGAAGTTGAAGGCACTGGTCACGATGGCTTCCTCAGATCACGTTGCGCTGGCGCAGGTCGGCGATCTGCGCGGCAGAAAGGCCGAGCCATTCGCCGAGCACGCTGTCGGTGTGTTCGCCGATGGCGGGTGGCGGCAGCTTGTATTGCACCGGTGTGGCCGAGAAACGCATGGGGCTGGCCGCACTGCGCACGCTGCCGTTCAGCGGATGCTGCTGGGTGACAATCATTTCGCGCTCGATCACATGGGGATCATGTTCCAGGTCGGCCATGCCGTTGATCGGCCCGCAGGACACGGTGTTGGCATTCAGGTGCTCGATCCACTGATCCTTGCTGCGGCCGCGCAGGGCTTCGGTGAGCTGTTTCGAGAGTTCCTTGCGGTTGGCTACCCGTGCGCCGTTCTTGGCGAAGAGCGGATCCTCGACCCAGTCCTCGCGCCCCACGGCCTTGGCCAGGCGGATGAACTCGCGGTCGTTGAAGGTGGCGATCAGGATGTAGCCGTCATCCACCTGGTAGACGCCGTAGGGCGAGGCGCTCGGGTGATCGTTGCCGGTGCGGCCCAGTTCCTGGCCGCCGTTGAACCAGGCGGAGAAGGTGTTGAGCAGGGTGGCGACCTGGGAGTCGAACAACGATACGTCGATGTGCTGGCCCTCGCCGCTGGCGTGGCGGTGGTTGAGCGCACCGAGCACGCCGATTGCGGCGTACAGGCCGGCGCAGATATCCGCCACCGGGATGCCTACGCGCATCGGCCCGTCGCCGGGTTCTCCGTCGCGATGACCGGTCACCGACATCACCCCGGCCATGGCCTGAGCCAAGTAGTCATAGCCGGAGCGGTTGGCGTAGGGGCCGGTCTGACCGAAGCCGGTGATCGAGCAGTAGATCAGCCGTGGATTGATTCGCTTCAGATCGTCGTAGCCCAGGCCGTATTTGGCCAGGGTGCCGGTGCGGTAGTTCTCCAGCAGCACGTCGCAGTTGGCCACCAGTTGGCGGATAAGCCCGGCGCCTTCGGCCTGGGCGAAGTCCACGGTGATCGAGCGTTTGTTGCGGTTGGCCGCCTGGCTGTAGGTGGATTCCTGGTGCGACTGGCCTTCGGTGCCCTTGATCCAAGGGGGGCCGATGCGGCGGATGTCGTCGCCTTCACCCTGGCGTTCGACCTTGATCACCTCGGCGCCGAGGTCGGCAAGAATCTGCCCGGCGTAAGGGCCGGCTATCACCCGGGTCATGTCGAGGACACGGATACCGCCGAGTGTTTCTGGATGCAATTCGTTCATGGTCATACCGCGATGGTGTAGCCGCCGTTGACCGACAGCACCTGGCCCGTGATGTAGGAGGCGCCTTCGGAGAGGAGGAAACATACCGGCACCGAGACTTCCTCCGGCGTGGCGAAGCGGCCCAAGGCGATCTGCTGCAGGTAAGTGTCGAGGAAGCGCGGGTCGGTACGCACTTTTTCGGTCATGGCGGTCTCCACCATGCCGAAACACACGGCGTTGGCGCGCACGCCGTACTTGGCCCATTCGCGGGCGGCGGTCATGGCCATGCCGAACATGCCCGACTTGGCCGCCGAATAGTTGATCTGCCCGAGGCTGCCGCGTCGACCGGCATCCGAGGAAATGAACACGATGGCTCCGGGTGCCTGGTCGCCGGCCTTGCTGCGCTCGATCAGGTGGCGGCCGACGGCCTGGGTGAACAGGAAGGAGCCGGTCAGGTGCACGTCGAGCACCAGTTGCCATTGCTCCAGGGTCATCTTCTCGATCATTGCCGGGCGGCCGATACCGGCGTTGTTGACCAGGCCATGCACCGCGCCGAAATGCTCCACGGCGGTGGCCACGGCGTGTTCAACGAAGGCCGCGTCGGAAACGCCGCCTACCAGCGGCAGGTAGCGCTCACCCAGGTCGGCGGCGGCGCCGTGTAGCGCCTCGTCGTTGAGATCGACGGCCGCGACGTTGCCGCCCAGCTCGATGACCAGTCGGGCGATGCCCAGGCCGATGCCCTGGCCGGCGCCGGTGATGATGATGGTGCGTCCCGCAAGAGACATCGGGTTGTTGTTGGCCATGATGTTCGCCTAGTTGCTGTGTGGGTCGAAAACGACGAAGGACTGTTCCGGGCCTGCGCAGATGCGTGCCTTGACGCGCAAGCCGATGTGCACCTGGTCGGCCGGCAGGCCCTCGACCCGGGACATCAGGCGCGGGCCTTCGTCCAGGTCGACCAGCACCACGGTATAGGGCTCGACTGGCGGTTTGGGGCGTACCACGGTGACCGCATAGACCGTGCCCAGGCCCGAGGCCTCCACCCATTCCAGGTCGGTGGCACCGGTGCCGGGTTCCAGCACTCGCGGATAGAAGAAATGGCGCTGGCTGGAGCGACTGCGCTGGAGCATGAAGCGCCCCTCTTTGAGGAACCCTTGGAATTCGAGATCGGGGCATAGGCTCATGGTCGACGCCTGGAGTGTGGTTGCGAATTGAAGGTGGATAGCTGTCTATTGGTCATTGTTTGTTCGGGCCACCCTTCATTGGTCGGTTGACTAGGGCTTGCATTGGGTAAAAACTGTCAATCAGTTAGTTTTTAATATGCGTGCATTCAAACGGCGAGTCAAGCCGAGGCCGCTTGCGCAGAAACGGGATATCCGATGACCGATAGCACTAGCTCTCTCTGGGCGCCTTTGCGCTTCCCCACTTTTCGCTGGTTGTGGCTGGGTGCCCTGGCGATGAACCTGGCGATCTGGATGCAGAACGTCGGGGCGGCCTGGCTGATGGTGTCGCTGACCACTTCGCCGATGCTGGTGGCGCTGGTGCAGACCGCCATCAGCCTGCCGGCCTTTTTCTTCGGTCTGCCGGGAGGGGTGTTCGCCGATATCTTCAACCGGCGCAGCTACCTGCTGGTGACCCAGGTCGGCATGCTGCTGGCGGCGCTGGCTCTGGTGCTGGCCTGTGTCAGTGGGCTGGTCGGCCCGATGCTGTTGCTCGGGCTGACCTTTGCTTTCGGCATCGGCTTCGCCCTGCAGGGCCCGGCCTGGTACACCACCCAGGCCGAATCGGTTCCGCGCGGCTTCCTGGCTTCGGCGCTGGCGCTGTCCTCGGTGTCCTACAGTTCGGCCAGGGCCATTGGCCCGGCGCTGGCCGGTGGGGTGGTGGCTGTGTCGGGTATCGTCAGCGTATTCGTCATCTGCGCCATACTGCTGCTTGGCTCGCTGCTGGTGGTGCTGCATATGCGTCGTACGGAGCATGCGCATGCCTTGCCCGCCGAAAGCCTGTGGTCCGGCCTTCGTGGTGCGTTGCGCTATGCCCGTCACTCCGCAGTGATACGGGCGCAGTGCTTGCGCACACTGGCGTTCGTCACGGCGGGTAGCGGTTTGTGGGCGTTGCTGGCGGTGGTGGCCAGTGAGTCGGGGGGCGCAGGCGGCTATGGTCTACTGCTTGGCAGCGTAGGCGCCGGAACCATGTTCGGTGCCCTGGTGCTGCCGGTGCTGCGATCGCGACTGGAGATCAACCGGATGCTGGCGGTGGCCTGCCTCGCCTATGCCTTGGGTGTACTGGTGGTGGCGCAACTGGAGAACATCTGGATCCAGTGCGGTGCGCTGTTTGTCGCCGGGATCGGCTGGATGTGCGTGGGCACTACCAACCTGGTGGCGATCCAGTCCGCAGTGCCACCCTGGATACGCGCCCGCTCCGTGGCCATCTACATGCTGGTGTTCCAGGGTTCGCTGGCCATGGGGGGGGCTGCTTGGGGTCTGGTGGCTACACAGATGGGAACCCGTGAGGCACTGCTGGTTTCCTCGATAGCCGTCGCCATTTCGTTGCTGGTCATGTGGCGCCATCCCACCCGGTTGGGCGAGGAGGCCGAGGTCACGCCCTCGACCAGCGAGGTGCCGGTGTTCTCTTTCGCGGAGCTGCAACCCCAGGACGGTCCCGTAGCCATCCAGATTGCCTACCAAGTCCACGAAGAGGATCGCCAGGAGTTCCTGCGTCGTATCCATGCAGTGGGGGTCAAGCGGCGCCGGGATGGTGCCGGTTTCTGGCGTCTGTACCGCGAATTGGAACAACCTGACTGGTATGTGGAGCGCTTTATAGTCGACTCCTGGTCGGATTACCTGCGCCAGCAGACCCGCGCCACCCTGGCGGATCGTGAGGCCGAGGCGCAGGTGTTGGCCCTGCACAGGGGGGAGGAGCCGCCGCGGGTGTCTCATTACGTCAATGAGCCTTTGCCGCGTTCATAGCCCGCTGGGAGGCACGCGCAGCGTTTGCACTTTCAGAGATTCAGGTAGTGTTCCATACCGGACGGCGCCTGCTTGCGGGCCGGGTCGTAGAACGGCGAGAACACCTTGAGCAGACGCGGCAGGCTGGCCTTGGTTATGCGTCGCTTGACCTGCCGCTGGCGTTCGAGCGAGGCGTCGCGTTCCGTCGCCGTCAGGCCGTGACGATCCTGTTCGAGCAGGTAGGCATTGACCCGCTTGACGTGGCTGCCGATATGGCCGACCGCGTAGACGAAGCCATACAGGCGGTACAGGTAGCCGCGCAGGCCGTGGCCGTAGAGTGCCTTGTACACGTCATAGCAGACGCTGCGGTGCTCGAACTCCTCGGCGAGGTGCCATTTCCATAGCGTCACGGCGCTTTCGTCGGCGCCCTCCAGGTAGTCGTCCAGTTCGGTGAAGAACACTTCGGCGCTGGACGAGCCCATGGCCTCGAAGCCTTCGGAGTAGGCCAGCAGGAAACGCAGCGGTTTGTCTGCCAGCCAGCGCCGGTAGTCGGCCTCGTAGGGTGCCTCCAGATCGCGCATGCCGGCGTAGCCGCTGTCGTACAGGCGCTGGTTGAAGGCGACATGGCGCTTGCAGTGCTGCACCTCCTGCTTGATGAATATATCCACGTCCTCCAGCAGGCGCTGCTGTCCGGGGCGTTTGGCCAGTTCGTCGCGGGCGCGCATCATGACCTTGACCAGGAAGGGTTCGACGTGGGCCGGCACCGTGGAGGCGGCGTTGTAGTACTGGGCGAACTCACGATTCGGCGCCCAGTTCGGGCGCACGTCGGAGAAGTCGATGGTGGGGCTGCGAACGCGCATCGTGTGGTTCCTCTTGCTGGGGTTGCGCGAAAGGCCGGGCGCCACGCCAGGGCGGGCGCCCGACGGGTCAGGCGAACATCTTCACCACTTCACCCGAGGTCACCGGCTGGCCGCTGTGGTTGGACGGGTTGTGCCCGCCCATGCCGGCCACCGGCGTGACGTTGACGTGCGTGGCCTTGGCCCGCAGGGCGCCCACGGTGCAGTTGTCGCGGCCGAGGCTGGCGAAGGGGTCGAAGCGGAATTCGCGCATCGCGTTGAGGTGGGTGGCCTTGTCGATCAGTTCCTTGGGCAGGTGCTTGATCGCGCTCCACACGGTTTCCGGCGATTTCGGCCAGACACAGTCCGAGTGCGGGTAGTCGCACTCCCAGGCGACCATGTCCATGTTCAGGAAGTCGGTGCTGTGCAGGCCGAACTGGTCATCGATGAAGCAGGTCAGCACATTGCGCTTGAACAGCTCGCTGGGCAGCAGTTCGCCGAAGTCGGCGTTGGTCCAGGCATGGTGGTGCTTGTAGACGAAGTCTGCGCGTTCCAGCAGGTAGGGAATCCAGCCGATCCCGCCCTCGGCCAGGGACAGACGCAGGTCGGGGAATTTCTTGAACACCGGTGAGAACAGCCAGTCGGCGGCGGCATTGGAGATGGCCATGGGCATGGTCACGATCCAGGCGTCGATCGGCGAGTCCATCGACGAGTGTGGCGCCTGGTTGCCGGAGCCGATGTGGCTGCTGATGACGATGCGTTCCTCGACCGCCGCCTGCCACAGCGGATCCCAGTAGCCCAGGTGGATGCTTGGCAGGCCTACGGCCGCCGGATTGTCCGGGAAGGTCACCGTGCGGCAGCCCTTGGCTGCGACGCGCTTGAGCTCGGTGACGCAGGCCTGCACGTCCCACAGCGGCAGGATGGACAGAGGGATGAAGCGTCCGGGCGCCGCGCCGCACCAGTCCTCGATGTGCCAGTCGTTGTAGGCCTGGATGATCGCCAGTGCCGCGCGCTTGTCGCTGGAGGCGATCAGACGGTTGCCGGCGAAGTGTGGGAAGGTCGGGAAGCAGATCGCAGCCAGCACGCCATCGGCATTCATATCCTCGACGCGCTTGGCCACGTCGAAAGTGCCGTGGCGGATCTGGCTGTAAGCGGTCGGCTCCATGCCATACTCCTCCGGCGGCCGCCCTACAACGGCGTTGAGGCCGAAGTTGGGGATCACCTGACCGTCGTAGACCCAGGTGTCGGCGCCCTTGTCGTTGGTCACTAGGCGCGGCGCGATGTCCTTGTATCTGGCCGGCAGGTGCTTGTCGAACAGGTTCGGCGGCTCGATGACGTGGTCATCGACGCTGATCAGGATGAGATCGTTCATGTCCATGTTCGTACCCTCTTGTTGTTGTCGATGGGGTCAGTTGCGAGCGCCTTCGAGCAGGCCCTTGAGATTGCTGTGCATGATCTTCTTGGTGTCGGCGTCTGACAGGTTCGCGATGTCCTTGAAGAAATCCAGCGGATGGCTGAGGCCCTCCGGGTGCGGCCAGTCGCTGCCGAACAGCACGCGATCGGCACCCACCAGCTCGATCACCTTGTCCACCGGGTCCTCGTAGAACGGCGCGATGTAGACGTGTTCGCGGAAGCTTTCCAGTGGATCGCGCTTGAACGATTTGGGCATCTTTGAATAGACCTGTTCGAAGCGCTTGAGCAGCGGCTCCAGCCAGGCCGAGCCATTTTCCAGCACCGCTACGCGCACGCTGGGGAAGCGGTCGAACACACCATGGCAGACCAGGGCCGACAGCGAGTCGGCGATGGGACGGCCCATCCAGTCGAGCATCTCGTTGAACGGATCCTTTTCGAAGGGGCGGAATTCGCCTTGGCCACCGGTCGTCCACCAGCGGTAGATACGGTTGTATCCGGAGTCGGAGACGTGGTGGATGACGAAGATCTTCGACTCGTTGACGCGCGCCCAGAATGGGTCGAACTCCTTGAAACCATGCGAGCGGCTGCCACGGATGCCGGCCACCGGAGCGGGGCGGATCAGTACGCAGCGAGCACCGGCGGCAAGCAGGAAGTCCAGCTCCTTGCAGGCGGTTTCGCAGTCCGACAGGTTGATGGCACCGGCCGGAAACTGGCGGCCGTTGCCGAAACCGTATTCATCGGCGACCCACTGGTTGAGCGAGTGGAACAGCGCCTGGATGGTTTCCGGCTTGTGCTCCAGGCGCTCCTCGATGATCGAGGCCAGGGTTGGCAGCACGATGGCCGCGTGGATGCCTTCCTTGTCCATGACCTTCAGGTGTTCGGCGCCATTATGGAAAGACGGATGGGACGGGATAGGGTCGCCGCCGTACTCGCGCAGGGATAGTCCCTCTGGGTTGTCGCCGCGATACCAGCCTTCGTGGGAGCCGACAGCGGCGACATAGTTGAAAGTCGGATTGGGGATGTAGTCGGAAATGACACCGCCGACGGCCAGCTTGGTACGACCGTTGATCTGCACGTACTGGAAGTCCTTGTGGAACTCCTTGGGCAGGTGGCGCAGGAAGGCCTCGGGTGGTTCGTAGTAATGCTGGTCGCAGTCGTAGATGGGGTAGTTGATAGTGCTCATACGCTGATCCTCGGTTGTTGTTATGGCTGGGTGGAAGGCCCGCAGCAATTACATGCCGACGTTCTCGTGCGACTCTTGATCTGTGTCAATAGGTGAATGAATGTCAGTTATTTTCTTGCGAAGTGGAAACGAAAAACCGGCCGCTGGGGCCGGTTTCTTGGTTCCAGAGCGTTGTCTTCAAAGGCGTTCGAGCACAACGGCGATACCCTGGCCGCCGCCGATACACATGGTCACCAAGGCATAGCGGCCGCCTGTCCGCTGCAGTTCATAGATCGCCTTGATGGCGATGATGGCACCGGTGGCGCCTATCGGGTGGCCAAGGGAAATGCCCGAGCCATTGGGGTTGACCCTGGCCGGGTCCAGGCCCAGTTCACGGCTGACGGCGCAGGCCTGGGCGGCGAAGGCCTCGTTGGCTTCGATTACATCGAGATCGCTCACTTCGAGCCCGGCACGCGCCAGAGCCAGGCGCGAGGCTGGCACGGGGCCGATGCCCATGTGCAGCGGGTCGACGCCGGCGTGGCCATAGGACAGCAGCCGGGCCATGGGTTTGAGGCCGCGTTGCTCGGCGGTTTTGCGCTCCATCAGAACCAGGGCAGCCGCGCCGTCGTTCAGGCCCGACGCGTTGCCGGCGGTGACGCTACCGGCTTCGCGGTCGAACACAGGCTTGAGCCGGGAGAAGTCTTCCGGCGCGGCGTCGCGGCGTACATGCTCGTCGGTGTCGAACCGCACCTGTACCCGGCCTTTGAGGGTGATCGGCAGGATCTGCTCGCGGAAGTGCCCCTGCTCGATGGCACGTGCCGCACGGCGATGGGACTCAAGCGCCAGGGCGTCCTGTTCCTCGCGGGAGATGCCATGGCTCTTGGCGACGTTCTCGGCAGTGATGCCCATATGTACGCCATGGAAGGGGTCGGTGAGGGCGCCTGTGAGCATGTCGGCGAGTTTCGCATCCCCCATGCGCGAGCCGAAGCGGTTGCTGCTGCTGGAGTAAGGCGCACGGCTCATGCTCTCGGCACCACCGGCCACCGCGACCTTGCTGTCGCCCAGCAGGATGCCCTGTGCGGCGCTGATGAGCGCCTGCAGGCCTGAGCCACACAGGCGGTTCAGCGTCAGAGCCGGTGCCTGCTGGGCGATGCCGGCCTGTATCGCCACTACCCGGCTGAGGTACATGTCGCGAGCCTCGCTGTGGATCACATTGCCGAATATCACGTGATCCACTTCGGTGCCCGATACACCGGCCCGGAGCATGGCCTCCTTCGTCACCAGGGTGCCCAGCTCCGTGGGTGGCAGATCTTTCAGGCTGCCGCCGAAGTCGCCGATGGCCGTGCGAACCCCACTGACGATCACCACTTCATGCTCGCTCATCTTCGTTCCTCATATTTGGCGTTGCACTATAAAGATAACTATTCGTCAGTTATTATCCTATGCTCGTCGCCGCCATTACCAGCGTTGCGGTGTGCCGCCGCACCACTTGAACACGACCCTGCCTGAACAAGAACAATGAGGGTATCGCCATGAAGTTTCTGCTGAGTCCCGGGATATCGCTGATGAATCGCCTGAGTTTCGCGATGAAGTTCAGCCTGATCTGTATCCTGTTCTTCATTCCGCTGCTGGGCACCAGCTACTACCTGGTGCGGGATGTTCATCAGCAATGGCGCGCTGCGCAAAACCTGCTCAATGGTCTGCCCCTATTGCAACGCGCCTTGACGCTGCACGATCGGCTCGGGCTTTTACAGGATCTGACGCTGATTCAAGAGCGGCTCAGCCCGTCCGACAGAACCAGCGATAGTGCCGCTACCATCAGCCGTGCCGAGCAGGAAGCGCTGGCGCTGGTCAGGCAGATGGCCGGGGACGATGCGTTGCTGGTCGCCGGTTTCGAGGAAAAGCGCGGCGAGATGCAGCAAGGTATCGAACAGCTCATTGCCCTTTCGGGGGCTGCGCCGAAGCGAGAATTGGCCGGACAGTTGGTTCTGCGTGGTGAACTGCTTCAGCAACATATCCTGGCCCACCTGGGCCTGAGTCGGGACGCACATCCGCTGGTACGGCAGGTCGGCGAATTGCTGGGTGTCACTGCCCCGGAGATCGTGCGCATGTTCCAGGGGGCTAGGCGGGAGGGGGCCGCTGCCCTGGGGCAGAAGTTCCTGGGAGGCAATAGCAGCATCCTGCTGGATCGTCTGGTGGAGGAGATCGAACAGGCTGGCGGCAGCTATGGACTCCAGCTCGACGGGGTGATGGCCGCTGCCCACGGCGATGTCGAGCTGACACGACTGGCCAAGCTCAGTCTGGAGAGCCTGGATGAGGCGCGCAGGCAGGTGGATGAGGAGGTGCTGAGCGCGGTGGACCTGACGGCCCCCTGGATGCCATTTTTCGAACGCATGAGTGGGCTCATCGAGCGACATCAACGGTTGAGCGAACAGGCACTCGCTGTGCTCGGGCAAGAATTGCAGGCGCGGGCAGCCGAGGCGAGCCGGCAGATGGTGCTGCTGATCACGGCCCTGGTCGGCGTGTTTCTGCTGATTCTCTACCTCTATGCCTCGTTCTACATGTCCACCCGGCGCACCCTCGGGCGCCTCGGGGAGGCCATGCAGCGCGTGGCCGCCGGCGACATGACCGCCAACCTCCTGGTGGACAGCCGCGACGAACTGGCGGACCTGGGGCGGGTATTCAACGGCACCGTCGGACAGATCCAGGAGCTGATCCGGCGGGTCAGCGGGGTGGCTGCCCAGGTCAACGATCAGACCGGGCAGGTACAGTCGATTTCCGCGCAAAGCTCCCGCGCCGCCACGGAGCAGCGCGCCCAGCTCGAACAGGTCGCCACGGCGATGAACGAGCTGTCCGCCACGGCCCAGGAAGTGGCGCGTGGTGCGGTCGCCGCCGCCGATTGCGCGCGCAGTGCCAACGACGAGACGGTGCGCGGGCGTGACCGGGTGCGCGAGCAGGTATCCGGAATCCAGCGGGTCGCCACCGAGATCGATCGTTCCATGCTGGTGATCAACCAGTTGGCCGCTGACAGCAATGCCATCGGCCAGGTGCTGGACGTGATCAAGAGCATCGCCGAGCAGACCAACCTGCTGGCCCTCAATGCCGCGATCGAGGCGGCACGGGCGGGGGAGCAGGGGCGTGGCTTCGCGGTGGTGGCCGATGAGGTGCGGACCCTGGCGCGTCGTACCCAGCAATCGACCACGGAAATCGAGCAGATGATCGCCAACCTGCGCCAGCGGGTGGGGGAAACGGTCGGGAGCATGGCCGAGAGTCACCGGGTCGCGGGTGCTACCGCCAGCGAGGCGGATCATGTCGAGGTGGCGCTGGACAATATCCTGCGCGCCATCGGCACCATCGTCGACCAGAGCCAGCAGATCGCCGCGGCGGCGGAGCAGCAGACCGCCGTATCCCTGGAAATCGACAAGAACCTGGTGGAGATCAACCAGATGGGCGCGCTGACCGCCGAGGGCGCCGAACGGGCCGAGCAGGCCAGCCAGGCGCTGCATGGGCAGGTGGATAACCTGCAGCAGGTCATCGGGACGTTCCGCATCTGATGGCCGGCATGACGCCACCGGGCCATCGACCCGACGCCGAGGACGCAGCGAGGAGCCCGGCGCTGCACGACACGCCTGCTGTCACGGCGCTGTCCCTGCCGCCTTTGCTGTTTGCCAACATGGCCTGCACGGTGGCCGTGGTCTCCTTCGTATCCCTGGCCGGACCGATTTCGCGCCTGCTCGGCCTGCAGCCTTGGCAGGCGGGCTTCGCCGTTACCCTGGGCGGCATCCTGTGGATGTTGCTGGCCCGCTTCTGGGGCGCGATGGCTGACCGCCACGGGC
Source organism: Stutzerimonas stutzeri (assembly GCF_013522825.1). Classification (GTDB taxonomy): domain Bacteria; phylum Pseudomonadota; class Gammaproteobacteria; order Pseudomonadales; family Pseudomonadaceae; genus Stutzerimonas; species Stutzerimonas stutzeri_AK. Next base: position 78,715 of record NZ_JAAMQZ010000012.1, on the reverse strand, counting down.
GCCGGCATACCTTGCTGCTGGGGGCGGCGGGCGTGACCCTGGCCTACTGGTGCATGTGCGCGGTGATCGTATTGTCGCTGCGCCTACTGCCTCCGGCGTTGCTGGCGTTTATCGGGCTGGTGCTCACCCGGGGGGCGGTAGGGGCCTTCTACTCGGCGATTCCCACTTCGGCCCAGGCCCTGATCGCCGATCACTATGCTCCGGCAGAACGTGCTGGCGCCCTGGCGGCGCTGGGAGCCTCCGGCGCCTTCGGTATGGTGGCCGGTCCGGCCCTGGCTGGTGTGCTGGCGCAGTCCAGCCTGACCCTGCCGCTGTATGTCACCGCGCTGTTGCCGGCCATCGGTTTCCTGGCCCTGTGGTACGCCATGCCGCGCCATGAGCAGCCGCGCCGTCGTAACGAGACACCGCTGCGCCTGGCCGACCCGCGCTTGCGTCGGGCCATGTCGGTCAGCCTGGTGGTGGTGACCGCCATCGGTGCCGCGCAGATGACCACGGGTTTCTATGCCCTCGATCACCTGCACCTGGAGCCGGTGGATGCGGCCCGTGCTGCCAGCCTGGCGTTGACGCTGACCGGTATCGCGATGATCCTGGCGCAACTGCTGGTGCGGCGCCTGGGCTGGTCGGCGCAGCGGCTCATCCGCATCGGTGGCCTGGTCGCGGCGGCGGGTTTCTTCATCACCGCGATGACGTCCACGGTCACGCTGCTGGCCGTCAGCTTCTTCATTTCCGCTCTGGGCATGGGCTGGCTGTTCCCGGCCTTCGCGACCCTGGCGACGAACGCCGTGGAGCCCCACGAGCAGGGTGCGGCGGCGGGGTCGATCGGGGTCATGCAGGGGTTGGGCATCGTGCTCGGTCCGCTGGCCGGGACGCTGTTGCACAGCGTCGGTGCGACGGTGCCATTCTGGGTGTTGGCGGTATTGCTGACGGTTACGGCGCTCTGGCCGTCAGGGGCCGGATCGGCCCTTGACTCCGGCAAGCACTCGCACTGAACTAAGTGCAAGGCACTTCTACTTCGTCTTGGAGGACTCAGTCATGAGTCAGTGGGGAGGACATCCGCCGCTATGGCCGATCCTCTGCGCGGGTGCGGAGCAACATTGGCCACAGGCCGCATCTTTGCTCAGCGCGTTGGGGAGTGCGGGCATTGGCGCGTGGTACTGGGAAATCGCCACGGGACGTTTCTACTGCACTTCGCTGGCACTGCAATTATTCGGGCTTGACGAAGAACCCTCCAGGCCAACCCAGTATCTCGACCTCGTTGCGCCAGAAGATCGCAACGAAGTGCGTCTGCTGTTCCACAATGCTCTCAATCACGCCGCTTCGCTTCCCATCACCCGCCACCGCATCTATTCGCCAGACGGTGATCTGCAATGGCTGGAAGTCAGCGGCAACCGTGAGTACATCGATGAAAAACAGTGCCTGGTTGGAGTACTCCGCAACCTCACGAACCACGAGCGACAGGCCGTTGAGGCACTGCTCGAAGCCGGAAGCAAATATGTCAAGGCCTTCCAGACCAGCCCCAACGCCATTCTGATTACCGAACGCCACAGCATGCGCATCATAGATGCCAACGATGGTTTCTACAGAATGACGGGTTATCACCTCGAGGAAATTTTCGGGAAGGTCAACCGGGAAGTCGGCCTTGAGCCGACGCAGCCGGAGGAGGCAGAAGCAGCGGCTTATCTGCTGCAGCGCGACGGCTGTATACGCCACCTGGAAACGAGTGGCAGGCACCGTGATGGTACGTTGCGTCGAGTCGAAGTGACGGCCGAGCCGATCATTGTGCAAGACCAGGAGTGCCTGTTGTTCACGATTCACGACGTTGGCAACCTGAAGACAGCTCAAGAGTCCATCGAGCATCTGGCCTATCACGATTCGCTGACCAACCTGCCCAATCGCGCCCTGCTGATGGATCGCCTGGTCCAGCAGATCGCCTTGCTCCAGCGCCACGACCTGCGCGGTGCCTTGCTGTTCCTCGATCTGGATAATTTCAAGCACATCAACGACTCGCTTGGCCACCCGGTCGGCGACGTCGTGCTGAAGATGGTCACCACCCGCCTGGAGGCCAGTGTGCGCCGGGAGGACACGGTGGCGCGCCTCGGCGGCGATGAATTCGTGGTGCTGATCTCCGGCCTGGAGGGCAAGCGTGCCGAAGTCAGCCGGCAGGCCCACCAGGTGGCGGAGAAACTGCGTGGTCTATTGGCCGAGCCGATGCTGCTGGATGGTCACCACCTGCAGGTAACCCCGAGCATAGGCATCGCCCTGTTGCCCGATCACGGCGACAACCCCACTGATCTGCTCAAGCGCGCCGACATCGCTCTTTACCGGGCCAAGGATTCCGGGCGTAACACTATCCAGATGTTCCACAAGGCCATGCAGGACGCCGCCAACGAGCGCCTGAGCCTGGAAAATGACCTGCGCCTGGCCCTGGAGCGTGGCGAGTTCGAGCTGTACTTCCAGCCGCAGGTGGATGCCCGCGACGACCGGGTGACAGGCGCTGAGGCCCTGCTGCGCTGGAACCACCCGAGCCTTGGGTCGCAGTCACCTGCACAGTTCATCCAGGTGCTGGAAGAGAGCGGACTGATTCTGGAAGTGGGTGCCTGGGTACTGAGAGAGTCTTGCCGCATCGCCGCGCAACTACTGGCGGACGGCTTGATCGACTGCCGTGATTTCCAGCTTTGCGTCAACATCAGTCCCCGGCAGTTCCGCCAGAATAATTTCGTCAACCTGGTCGAGTGCTGTCTGCAGAAAAACGGTCTGGCCGCCAATATGCTCAAGCTGGAGATCACCGAGAACATCGCCATCCAGAATCTTGACGACACTATCGGCAAGATGCACCGCATGAAGCAGCTCGGCCTGAGTTTCGCCATGGACGACTTCGGCACCGGCTACAGTTCGCTGACTTACCTCAAGCGTCTACCTGTGGATATGCTGAAGATCGACCGGTCGTTCGTCCGTGACGTTACCAATGACCCCAACGATTCGGAGATCGTTCGCGCCATCGTCGCCATGGCACGCAACTTCAACCTGCAGATGATCGCCGAAGGTGTCGAGCGGCATGAGCAACTGGAGTTGCTCATGCAGCAGGGTTGCTATCAGTACCAGGGCTACCTGTTCAGCAAACCCTTGCCGTTGGCGCAGTTCTGCCAGTTGCTCAAGGACAATCGCTGAAGCGTTAACGGAGGAAGCCGGACAGTCCTTGAGCGTCTCCCGTAGGATGGAGTGATCTGCATGATGGAATACCCATAACCAAAAAAGGGCATGGATGCGCTCCATGCCCTTTTTTGTGTTGCGCTATGGGGTCAGTCGCGCACGCCTTCCAGCAGACCCTTGAGGTTGCGGCACATCACGCGCTCAGCCTGCGCATCGCTGAGATCCTCGATGTCCTTGAAGAAGTCCCACGGATGGCTCAGGCCTTCCGGGTGCGGCCAGTCGCTGCCGAACAGCACGCGGTTGTCACCCATGATCTCGCAGATGCGCAGTACCGGATCTTCGTAGAAGGGCGAGATGAAGACGTGCTTCTTGAAGCTCGCTACCGGATCCTGCTTGAAGGCTTTGGGCATCTTCTTGTAGTTCATCTCCAGGCGCTCCAGCAGCGGTTCCAGCCAGGAGCTGCCGTTCTCCAGCGAGGCTACGCGCACGTCCGGGAAGCGGTCGAAGACGCCGTGGCAGACCAGCGAGGTCAGGGTGTCGGAAATGGCGCGGCCCATCCAGTCGAGGGTCTCGGCGAACGGATCCTTCTCGAAGGGGCGGAATTCACCCTTGCCGCCGGCGGTCCACCAGCGGTTGATCTTGTCGTAGCCGGAGTCGGAGACGTGCAGCATGACGAAGATCTTCGCCTCGTTGACGCGAGCCCAGAAGGGGTCGAACTCGGCCATGCCCGGCGCGCGGCCTTCCAGCGGGTTCTTGGTTCCGGCGACCGGGGCCGGGCGGATACCCACTACCCGGGCGCCGTGCTTCAGGACGAATTCGAGCTCTTCGACGGCACGGTCGACGTCGTACAGGTTGATCATCGGCACCGGGAACAGGCGGTTCTCGCGTGCGAAGCCGCACCCTTCGGCCAGCCAGCGGTTTGCCGAGTGCATCAGAGCGGCGATCACGTCCGGCTTGTCGGCCAGGCGTTCTTCGATCACCGAGGCCAATGTGGGAATGAACAGGGCGGCGTGGATCTTCTGCTCGTCCATCACCTTCAGGTGCGCGGCACCGTCGAAGAAGGCCGGATCCGAAGGTATCGGGTCACCGCCGAACTCACGCAGGGAGAGGCCATCGGGGTTTTCCCCGCGGTACCAGCCCTCGTGCGCACCTGGCGCAGCCACGACATCGAACGTCGGGTTGGGAATGTAGTCGCTGATCATCCCGCCGACGGCCAGTTTTGTGCGGCCGTTGATCTGCACGTACTGGAATTCCTTGCGGTACTCCTTGGGCAGGTGGGTCAGGAAGGCCTCTGGCGGCTCGTAGAAGTGCCGGTCGACATCGTAGATCGGATAATTGACGTTGCGCATCATGACCTCTGCTGACGGTCTGGTTGAATAATGAAACTGACTGTATGTTAGTTATGTGCGTGCGTCAATACACATGAAATATGGGTGGATTAACAGTTCTTAACTGACGTGTTGTCATCGGTTGGGCCGGTGGCCAGGAGAATGAAGAATGAGCAAGGTGTTGGCGGGGAAGGTTGCAGTGGTTGTCGGGGGAAGCAGCGGCATAGGCCTGGCGACCGTGATCGAGCTGCTGCGCGCTGGCTGTACGGTGCGCGCCACCGGCGTTTCCCAGGCGGAGATAGAGGCGTGTCGAGCGGATCCGGACGCTGCCGGTGCGTTATTCGACCTGCTCGATGTTCGCGATGGTGCGGCGGTGACGAACTATTTCGCGAGCCTCCCGCGCCTGGATATCTTGGTCAATTCCGCCGGTATCGGTCGAGGAGCGGCCGAATTCGAAGAGGAGGGTTTCCTGCAGACCCTGGAGATCAACCTCAACGGCACCATGCGCTGCTGCTATGCCGCGCGAGAGCTGTTGACCCACCAGGGTGGCTGCATCGTCAACCTCGGTTCGGTGATGAGCTTCTTCGGCAGCCCCACGGCGCCGGCCTATGCCGCCAGCAAGGGCGGCGTGGCCCAGCTGACCCGTAGCCTGGCGGTGGCTTGGGGCAAGGATGGCATCCGCGTCAATGCGGTGGCTCCGGGCTGGACCGATACACCTATGACCCGTGGTATCCAGGAGCATGCCACCGAGCGCAACGCCCGTGTCCTGGCGCGCACCCCGCTGGGTCGTTGGGCCCGGCCGGACGAGATCGCCTCCTGCATCCTGTTCCTGGCGTCCCCTGCGGCATCCTTCGTCACCGGCACTGTGCTGGCGGCCGATGGTGGATATATGGCCAACGGCCTTTGAAGAGAACCGTGCTCTGGGCGCGGCATTGTGTTACCCAAACGGGCCCGGCTTGCCGGGCCCGTTGTATTTCCGTTGCCTAGGCGCCGCGTGGTCGGCTTGAACAGGTGTAGGTCAGGGCATAGCCTTCGCAGCGTACACCGGCCAGGTCAGAGATCGGCTGGCAGGAAACTCATCAAGATAAACGACAGTGTGTCGTCAATTTGGTAATGAGGTGTCATATTCGTGGGCAAGACGTCCAATACAAGTGATGCAGTGACGTTCGACCATTCGGTCCACAGCGAGCAGGGTGCCCGCCTGGCCGAGCTGGTCGATGAGGTACTGCGTCTGCATGGCCGTGTGATGAGCGCGAGGAAGCCTGCCGTGCTGGGCAGTTCCGCCCAGATCTTTGTGCTCGCCTCGGTGGTTCTGGCGCAGGAGCCGCCAACCGTGGCGCGCATTGCGCGCAGCCTGGGCTACAGCCGTCAGGCGGTGCAGCGGGTGGCCGATGTGCTGGTGGAGGGCGGTTATGTCCTCTACGCGGACAACCCGCATCACAAGACCTCCAAGCAGTTGCTGCCCACCGACAAGGGGAAGCAGGTCTATGCCGAGGCCAACCGGGAAAGCGCGGAGTGGACCGAGCGAACCTCCCGTGGACTGGAGGCCGGGGAGCTGGAACAGGCATTGAGCGTATTGAGGCGAATTCGCCGGAATCTCGAGCAGGACAAACAACTGTCCGCGGGAGGGCCGGCCTGACGACAAGAAGCAGGTAATCGGGAGGTGAGTCGATGGTCGCGACAACGAGCAATCCACACCGCAACAGCAGGCGGGCGGTGCGGACAGTCAAGGGACGCAATGGATGACCACGACACTTCCCGATTTCGATGGCCTGCTCGACTGGACGGCCCTGGCTGCCTGGATCGACTCCGCTGGCCTGCCCGGCAATGGCCCGGTCACCGAGATCAGCCAGCTCAGCGGTGGTTCGCAGAACAATCTGTTTCTCATGCGGCGCGGCGACGCTCGTTTCGTGCTGCGTCGCCCACCTCGCCATCTGCGCGCTAACAGCAACGAAACCATGGCGCGCGAAGCCAGGGTGCTGGCGGCAATTGCCGATAGTGCCGTGCCCCACCCCCGCCTGCTGGCGGCCTGCACCGATGCCTCGGTGATGGGCGTCAACTTCTTCGTCATGCAGCCCCTGGAGGGTTTCTCGCCTGCTGGCTCATTGCTGGGGAGGTACGCCACGGACGCCAACTGGCGCCGGCGCATGGGTGAGGCGTTTGTCAGCGCCGCGGCCGCCCTTGGCGGACTCAATTATCAGGCGCTTGGCCTGGAAGGTTTCGGCAGGCCGCATGACTGGCATGGTCGTCAGGTGGAGCGTTGGCGCTCGCAACTGGATGGTTACCGTGACACGCCTGGCTATGGCGAGGCTTCGCTGCCCCATGTGGATGCGGTTGGCCGCTGGCTGTCCGACAACGTTCCGCAGGATGGCCGCATTGGTATCATCCACGGTGATTTCCAGTGGCCCAATGTGATGTTCTCCCTGGAGGCACCGCGCATTTCCGGGCTGATCGACTGGGAACTCTCGACCCTCGGCGACCCGCTGCTGGATCTGGCCTGGGTACTGACTTCCTGGCGTGAGCCGGGTGACCCCGAAGGTGGCGTTGGTGCCAAGCCAGTGGTCGAGCCCTGGGATGGCTTCATGAGCCGCGCCGAACTGATTGCCCTCTACGGCGAACTGAGCGGGCGCGACATGAGCGCCATGCCGTGGTTCTTCGTCCTTGCCTGCTACAAGCTGGCCTGTCTGCTGGAGGGCACCTACGCCCGCTCACTGATAGGCAAGGCGCCGCAGGAGATGGGCACCTACCTGCACGACTACGCCACCTGGCTGATGGCCAAGGCCCGACAACTTATCGCGGCCGCCTGACGCGGCTCCGTCGACACTGGGAGAACGATGACCATGTGGGACTTTTCCACCGAACCCGAATTTCAAGCCAGGCTGGACTGGATCGACCGTTTCCTGCGTGAGGAGGTGGAGCCGCTGGACGTGCTCTATCCCTCGGTCAGCGTGGTCTACGACACCCGCCACGCCAAATCTCGCGCGATCCTCAAGCCCTTGCAGGACAAGGTGCGCGAGCAGAAGCTCTGGGCCTGCCACCTCGACCCGCACCTGGGCGGCGAAGGCTATGGCCAGCTCAAGCTGGCACTGATGAACGAGCGCCTGGGGCGTTCGCTGTGGGCGCCCACAGTGTTCGGCACTGCCGCCCCGGATACCGGCAACGCCGAGATCCTCGCCATGTTCGGCAGCGAGGCGCAGAAGGCGCGCTACCTGCAACCGCTGCTGGACGGCGACATCGTGTCCTGCTTCTCCATGACCGAACCCCAGGGCGGTGCCGATCCGCGGGTGTTCACCACCACGGCGGTGCGCGATGGCGAGCACTGGGTGATCAGCGGCGAGAAGTGGTACTCCTCCAACGCCCGCTACGCCGAGTTCATCCTGGTGCTGGCGGTGACCGACCCGGACGCGCCGATCCAGAAGCGTATGTCGATGTTCATCGTGCCACGCGAGACGCCGGGGCTGGAGATCATCCGCAACGTGCCGCACATGGGCGAGCGCATCGAGCAGGACGAGGCCACCGAAGGCTATCTGCGCTACAACGGGGTACGTGTGCCGCTGGACCATCTGCTCGGTGACGTCGGCGGCGGTTTCGCCGTGGCCCAGGCGCGCCTAGGCGGTGGACGCATCCACCATGCCATGCGCACGGTCGGCCAGTGCCAGCGTGCTCTTGACATGATGTGCGAGCGCGCCCTGAGCCGGCATACCCAGGGCACCTCGCTGGCGGAAAAAGGCACGGTGCAGGCGATGCTAGCCGATACCCAGATCGAGCTGGAACAGTTCCGCCTGCTGGTGCTGAAGACCGCCTGGATCATCGATAACAGCCACGGCGATCCGCGCCAGGCGCGGGCGCATATCGCCATGGTCAAGGTGGCGATGGCGAAGATCTATTACGAGATCGTGCGCCGCGCCATCCACCTGCACGGCTCCCTCGGCGCCACCTTCGAGACGCCGCTGGCCTACATGTGGAACAACGTGCCGACCATGGGCCTGGCCGACGGGCCGACCGAGGTCCACCAGATCACCGTGGCCCGCGAGCTGCTGCGCAAGTACAAGCCCGCCGAGGGCCTGTTTCCCAGCGAGCACCTGCCGCCGAAGATCGCCGCCGCGCGTGCACGCTATGCCGACATCCTGGGAGCGCAGTGATGAGCAGGAACAATCCGTTCGATCTCAGTGGCAAGGTCATCCTGGTCACCGGGGGCAGCCGTGGGCTGGGTTACCAGATGGTCAAGGCCTTCGCCGAGCAGGGCGCCGACCTGATCATCGCCAGCCGCAAGCTGGAGGCCTGCGAAGCCGTGGCCGGGGAAGTGCGCGCCCTGGGCCGACGCGCCCTGGCGGTGGCCTGCCATGTCGGCAAGTGGGACGAGGTGGAGCGTCTGGTGGAGGTGGCCTACACCGAGTTCGGACGCATCGACGTGCTGGTGAACAACGCTGGCATGTCGCCAGCGGTGCCCAGCCACGAGGTGAGCGAGGAACTGTTCGACAAGGTGCTTGGCCTCAACTTCAAGGGGCCGTTCCGCCTTGGCGCGCTGGTTGCCCAGCGCATGGCGGCGGGCGCGGGTGGCTCGATCATCAACGTCAGCAGCACCGGTGGCATCCGCCCGTCGCCGCAGATCATCCCCTATGCCGGGGCCAAGGCGGCTCTCAACGCCATGAGCGTCGGTCTGTCCCTGGAGTACGGGCCGAAGGTACGGGTCAACACCATCTCCGCCGGGCCTTTCCTTACCGACATTGCCAAGGCCTGGACTCCAGAAATGCGCGAGACCTGCGGCAATGCCCTAGGCCGCCCCGGGCGCCCGGAGGAAATCGTCACCACCGCGCTGTACCTGGCCAGCCCCTGCTCCAGTTACACCACGGGCGCGCTGATCAAGGTGGATGGCGGCCTGCCATAGCACGGCGGCCGGAGCGCTATCCGGCCAATCCGTCCTTCACGTCATACAACAAGAACAAGAGGTCGATGCCATGCAATTAGCAGGCAGGAATGCGATCGTCACCGGCGGTGCCCGTGGCATAGGCGCCAGCGTGGTGCGTGCCTATGTCGCCGAGGGTGCGCGGGTGGTGTCACTGGATGTCCTGGACGAGCAGGGCCGAACCCTGGTCGCGGAGCTGGAGACCAGCCATCCCGGCCAGGCCCTGTTCCACCATTGCGATATCGCCGACAGGGATCAGGTGGATGAAGCCTTCCGCCTGGCCGTGGACTGGCTGGGCGGGCTGGATATCCTGGCCAATGTCGCGGCGGTGGAACGCACCGCGCCTGCCGAGCACATCGAGCAGCCGGACTGGGACCTGATCTTCGACGTCAACGTGCGCGGCACCCTGCACACCAATCAGGCGGCCTTCCCTCATCTGAGGGATAGAGGCGGTCGCATCATCAACTTCGGCTCCGCCGCCGGCCTGGGCGGCATGCCCGGGGCTGCCCACTACGCCGCGTCCAAGGGCGCGGTACTGGCCTGGACCCGCACCCTGGCCCAGGAGTGGGCGCGCCATCGCATCACGGTCAACGCCGTGGCACCGATGATCTGGACCCCGATGTACGACGCCCACCGGGCCAAGATGAGCGTCGACGAGCTGGCCGCCCATGATCAGATGCTCAGTCGCATCATTCCCTTGGGCGGAAAATTGGGCGACGCCGAACAGGACCTGGCACCGGTGATGGTCTTTCTCGCAGGGGAGGGCTCACGTTTCATCACGGGGCAAACCCTCTGTGTGGACGGCGGCACTGTGCCGGTTCGCTGAGGGAGACGAGTAATGCACGAATTTTCCAACAAGACCGTCGTGATTACTGGGGCGGCCAGCGGCTTGGGCCTAGCGATGGCTCGGGTCTTCCTGCGTGAAGGCATGCGCGTGGTGCTGGGCGATCTACCGGGACCTGCACTGGACGCGGCGCGGGACAGCCTGGCAGGGCTGGCCGGTGAAGTATTGGCAATCCCCGTGGACGTTTCCGATGCTGATTCGGTGGAGGCCCTTGCCCGTCAGGTAGATGCCATCGACGGGGCGGACATCCTGTGCAACAACGCCGGCATCACCGGTGACCGGCCACGCAACAGCTGGGAGCACGACCCGGGCAACTGGCGGCGGGTGCTGGACGTCAACCTGATGGGCGTCATTCATGGCCTGCACAGCTTCGTGCCACGCCTGCTGCGTCAGGGCCGCCCGGCCCATATCGTCAACACCGCCTCGATGGGCGGTTTGCTGGCCATTCCCTATATCGCGCCCTATGTGGCGGCCAAGTCGGCCCTGGTGGCGGTGTCCGAGTCCCTGGCCCTGGAACTGGCCGGCGAGGGGGCGGGCATCGGTGTCTCGGTACTCTGTCCCGGACTGGTGCGCACCGGCCTCACCAGGCCGGGCCGCGACCATCCGCTGTCGCGGGTGGCGCAGCCTTCCGCCGCTGCCCTGGCTTTCCAGCAGGGCACCCAGCAGGCACTGGAGCAGGCGCGCCTGAGTGCCGACGACGTGGCGGAGCAGGTGCTCGCCGCTATCCGCGAACAACGCTTCTATGTGCTGACCCACGAAGGCTCACTGGCGCTGGCGGGGCAGCGCTGGCAACGCCTGCTTGGCGAATACCCATCCGGAGTCTGAAACCATGAGCTTTTCCACCCAACTCAACGACAAGGCGCTGCCCGGCTGGTCCGTCGGTCAGATGGATACCGTCAACGACGTGGTGCGCCGTGCGGCGCGCGAGCATGGCGACCGCCAGTTTCTAGACGTGTTGGGCGATACCTACAGCTTCGCCGACATCCAGCGCGAGAGCTGCTGGCTGGCCAATGGTCTGGCGACCCTGGGCCTGGTCAAGGGCCAGACGGTAGTCACCCTGATCGACAACAATGCTGACGCGGTGCTGCTCTGGTTCGCCCTGAACAAGCTGGGCGCCATCAGCGTGCCGGTGAACACCGCGCTCAAGGGCGACTTCCTACGCCACCAGATCGCCGATGCCAGCGCCGAACTGGTGATCGCCGAGACCGAGTACGTCGAGCGCATCGCCCTGGTGCAGGAGTCGCTACCCGGTCTCAAGCACATTGTCCACCGTGGCACCGCACCCGCGGCGGACTTCGGCGGGAAGACGCTGCTTGCACTGGAGGCGCTGCGCAGTGACGACGCCAGTGATCCTCAGGTCGAGGTGCTGCCCAGCGATCTGACCATGCTCATCTATACCGGCGGCACCACCGGCCCATCCAAGGGCTGCATGATCAGCCACAACAACGCCTGCAACGAGGCACGGTAGATCATCGAGGCTCACGGGCGAACGCCTGACTCCATCACCTGGACGCCGCTGCCTCTGTTCCACCTCAATGCCACGGTCACCACCATCCTGTGCAACCTGATGATCGGCGCCCGCTCGGTGATCTATCCGCGCTTTTCGGTCTCCGGGTTCTGGGCCGATATCGAACGTAGCGGCGCCATCGAGGCCAACCTGCTGGCCTCGATGGGCCCGCTGCTGGCCGACGCGCCGGACAACGAAGCGATGAAGCGCTGCTACGGCCAGCTCGACAAGGTCTATTCGGCGCCGTTCCTGCCGGAACTGCAGGCACGCTGGCGCGAGCGCTTCGGCGTGCGCTACACGGTCGGCGGTGCCGGTTTCGGCCTCACCGAGTGCGCCATCGTCACCATGCTGCCCTTAGGCCAGCCGGACAAACCCAACTGCGCGGGGCGTCGCTGTGACTCGTTCGATATCCGTGTGGTCGATGAGCATGACGTCGAGCTGCCCTATGGCACGCCCGGCGAGCTGATCGTGCGCCCGCTCAAGCCCCATGTGATGTTCGAGGGCTACTGGAACCGCCCGGCCGACACTCTCAAGGTTATGCGCAACATGTGGTTCCACACCGGCGACATCGGCAAGATGGACGAGGATGGGTTCTTCTTCTTCCTCGACCGCAAGAAGGACTACATGCGCCGTGGCGGCGAGAACATCTCGGGTTTCGAGATGGAACGCAGCTTCCTCGTCCATCCGCAGATCGAGGAGGTGGCGGTGCATGCGGTGTTCTCGGAACTGTCGGAAGACGAGGTGAAGGTGACTGCCGTGCTGCGCGAGGGCAGCACGCTCAGCGAAGAGGAGCTGTGTCGCTGGGCCATCGAGCGTGTGCCGTACTATGCGGTGCCGCGCTATATCGAGTTTCGCGACGAACTACCTCGCAGTCCGGTAGGGCGCATTCTCAAGTACCGCTTGCGTGATGAGGGGGTGACCGAGAGCACCTGGGATCGAGTCAAGGCCAATGTCACTTTTGACAAGCGCTGACGAAATCACCGAGAAGGCAATAAATAAACAAGTGTCATTTATTGCCTTTCTCTGTATAGAATCGGGGAAAACAACAAGAGCACTGTGGAGCTTCCATATGTCGCAATCCCAACCGAAATCCGCTCCTTCACTGGCGATCGACCTTACCGAATTCCGCCAGGGCTGGCGGATCCTGATCCTCTCGCTGTTGGGGATCGGCACTTCCGTCTCGGTCGTTCCGTTGTACTCCTTCGGCTCTCTGGTTCTGCCGCTGCAGGAGGGGCTTGGCTGGTCTCGCGAGGAAATCCAGCCGGCCATCTCCTTCCTGCTGGTCGCCACCATCATCGCTGTGCAGATCAGTGGCTGGCTGATCCGCCGCCATGGTCTGCGTCCCGTGGCCATTATCTCGCTGATCACGTTGTCACTTTCCTATTGGCTGATCACCTTCATCACCGAGGTCTGGCAACTTTATGCCTGCTACACCCTGATGGCATTCGCCGGGATGGGGACGACCATGGTGACCTGGACACAATTGGTCAACCTCTGGTTCGAGCGCAATCGTGGCCTGGCGCTGGCGATCATTCTCTGTGGTACCGGCAGCGCAGCATTGATTCTGCCTCCGCTGCTCAGCTGGGCAATCGAGCTGGCAGGCTGGAAGGCCGGCTTCTGGATTCTTGCGTTGCTGCCGTTGCTGATAACCACGCCTCTATCGATTTTCTGGATACGCAGTGACAGTCCGGCCAGCGCCGCCGTCACCCGTGCCGTGGGCGGGCCGCTCGGTCTTGGCGGCTTGTCACTGAGCGAGACGGCCCGTTCGCTGCGCTTCTGGTTGTGCAACGTCGCGCTGCTGCTGTCGGTCACCGCAATGGTCGGCATGGTCACCAGCACCATTCCGATGCTGCGCGACAAGGGTCTATCGGCTAGTGATGCGGCGATGGCCTTCAGTGTCTACGGCGTATCGTTGATTCTCGGGCGGGTGGTAGTGGGTTACTTGGTCGATCGGCTGTGGGCGCCTGGCGTGGCCTTCGTGGTGCTGGCTATGCCCGCGGTGGGTTGTCTGATGTTCTCTGTGGTGGATACCCACCTGCACAGCCTGATGCTGGCCTCGGCGCTGGTAGGCCTGGGTGCCGGGGCGGAAATGGACATCGCGGCCTTCCTCATGGCGCGCTACTTCGGCATGCGCGACTACAGCAGGATATTCAGTCTGCATATGGGCTTCATTGGTCTGGGGGCGGCTCTGGCACCGCTCTACTTCAACTATCTCTTCGCGCAGTCCGGTTCCTATTCGGGACTGCTGCTGCACTGCACTATCAGCTTTGCCCTGGGGGCCGTACTGTTGCTGCTCATGGGACGCTATCCGGATTTTGGCAGGCCTCTGGAGCGCAAAGAACATGGTGAAGTGGAGAATGACAGCATGGGATCTCCGTTGCGGAGCCGGGGTCAGGAGGCGTGATGTCGGATAGAAACGCACAGGAGCTGAGCAGCTTCCTGGAGAGTGTCGACCCTTTGCTGGGAATGGATCCGCTGCTTACGCATCTGGAAATCCTTGGCGCTCCATCGTTCGATGAGCGCGGTGCGCAGCTGCGGCTCAGGCTCAAGAACTTCCATATGAATGGTGGGGCGTCGGCTCATGGCGGTTTGATCATGACCATACTGGACGTGGTTCTGGCCTGCAGCACCCTGGGCCAGGGTAGTGGTCGTAGCTGCGTCACCGTGGAGATGAAGGCCAACTTCATCCGCCCAGGAGGTGGGGTGGGTGATTTGCTCATTGCTCAGGGTTTCCTGCGGGCCAGCGGTAAATCACTGGCATTCTGCGATGGCGAGGTGCGCAACGAGCGGGGCGAGTTGCTGGCCACCGCCACCGGCACCTTCAAGTATGTCAATCGCAAGCTGCCGGCGGTATGAACCATCCGGGCTGCCGTCAGTCGGCGAGCGTTCCGAACAGCCGATGCGGATCCAGGTGCTCCTTGAGTTCAAGGAACGGCTGCGAGCGGGTCGTTGGGTTGTGCCGTAGGGGGAGTTCCGTTGCGCCGGGGGTGAAGCCGCTGGCATAGCCACCGAGCCGCTCGGCAAGACGGCGCACCGCCGCGGCCGGGGCATCGCTTTTCAGCCAGCGCTGGGCGCCGCACCAATCGAGCAGTATGGCACCCGGCAGCTCCGGCGATAGCGGCGCATCCTCAGGCAGCGACAGGCGCCAGAGCGGCCGAGGGTCGCGGAAAAAACCTAATTGGTGTTCACGCAGCTCTTCCCAGAAATTGGCGTTGGCTTCCAGCCCACCCAGCTGATCGCTGGCCTTGCGAACCGTAGCCGCACTGCCTTCCAGGCGCAGGTAGAGGGCGTCTCCGGTATGGCAGAAGGCGCTGATGGGGGAGGCGCATAGCCGCCATTTCCTCATCAGGGAGAGGGCGAAGCCGCGCTCGATCTCCAACCTCAGCGTCCGGCTACACGCCGGCTTGGCACGGACTTTCAGGCAGATCTCGGTAAACAAGCCCAGTTCGCCGAGGCTTCCCGCCAGCAGTTGGCTGGGGTTGCCGACCAGTATCGACTCCGTCGCGTCGATACCAAACCCCCGCTGACGACCCAGGCCATCGATCAGCCTACCTCCCAGCAAGTGCTTGCCTACCGCTCCCGCCCAGGGTTGACGTGGGCCGGCCAGGCCACAGGCAACCATGCCGCCTACCGTGGCCGTTGGCGCAAAACTCGGTGGCTCGAATGCCAATGTCAGCCCTTTGCCGTTCAGAGCCTGGTTCAGCTCCGCCAGTAGAGTCCCCGCGCGGGCCCTGATTGTCATCCGTTCGGCATCGAGATGGAGAATGCCGCTATGGTCGCGGCTGTCGAGTTCCGTCGCCTGATGTGCCTGGTGCAGGAACCTCTTGCTCTTGCCGCCCCTGATGTATACGGGAGTGCGACTGTTCAGTGCACTCCTGACGGTGTCGACCAGTCGGTCGCTGGCATCCTGATCGTTCATGGGAACCGCAGCAGTTGATTCAATAATTGACTAATTGTCAGTTTATTGGGTAGTGTCGAGGTCAACAAGAGATAAGTTGGGTGGCCCCGTCCGCTGCTTGGGAAGAATGATGGGCATCTCGGGAGTACGAGTCTTTCATGATGGTTTTGCATACGGAGTCACCTCTGGCCTGGGGCCAGAAGCAGTTGGCAGAGTTATTCCAACTAGGCCGACAGTCTGCGTCCGTTTTCACCGCCGATATCCATGACATCAACCTGAACGGCCGGGTGTTTGGTGGGCAACTGCTGGGGCAGGCGCTGATGGCGGCCAGGCAATGCTGCCCGAACAAGGAACCGGCCACCTTGCACTGCCTGTTTCTGCAAGGGGCCCGAGTGGATCTGCCCCTGCAATACGTGGTGACTCCGCTGCAGGATGGCAAGCGGTTTACCAGCCTGCATGTGGCCGGACGCCAAGGCGAGCGCAAGGTTCTGGACGCCCAGGTCAGCTTCCAGGCGTCCATGGCGGGCTTCTTCCATATGGAGATGGCCGATGACCTGCCCGGGCCGGATGAGCTACTGCCCATGGATGAACTGCCGGGTGGCGCCTGGGGGCGTTTCGAGAAGTCCTGTCTGGAGCTACGAATCATTGAAGCGGAGCACTACCTGCGGCGATCTCCACCGGTTCCTGCGGTCGCCTACTGGGTGCGTTTGCGCCACAGTTTACCGGACGACCCCGCCATTCACGCCTCGGCGTTGGCCTATCTCAGCGACTTCTGGATCAACAGCGCGGCTATCAGCTATCACGTCCCCCTGGATGACGCTCGGGAGCGGCTGTTCATCGCCAGCCTCAACCACTCGCTCTGGTTCCACCAGGCCTGCCGCGCCGACGATTGGCTGCTGTTCGTCTGCGAAAGTGCCAGCATGCAAGGGGGGAGGGGGCTGACACAGGCCCGCGTCTACGACAGTTCGCGGCGTCTGGTGGCTTCCACTGCTCAGGACTGCCTGGTGAGTGAGCGTCAGTAGCCGATGGATGCTGGGCCATGACGCTGGCCGCCTGGTTCCGGACCATGGAGCGAATGCGCTCAGGGGAGGGGCAATGGATGATGTCGTTGCAGAAACTCGATAATGGCTCCGTTGAACAGATCGTTCTTGTCACCAGCGACCATGTGTCCCGCGCCCTCGATATCGACGAAGTCGAGGTGTGGCAGCATTTCGCGTAGCTCTCGTACACCCTCGGGGCTGACCACGTCGCTCTGCCGGCCACGCACCAGTAGCGTAGGAATCTCGACACCGCTTGCGGCGGCCTTCATCTGCTGGCCGATCCGCGTGACCTTCTCTAGGTGGTTGCCTTGCATGAAACGCGGATCCCAGTGCCAGTACCAGCGGCCATCGTCGCGTTGACGCAGGTTCTTGCTGAGACCGTTGAGATCGCGCGATGGGCGTCTGTTCGGGTTGTAGGCGGCGACTACTTCGGCGGCCTGCTCCAAGGAGGCGAAGCCTTCCGGGTGCCGGGTCATGAAACCGATGATGTGCTCGATACCTTGGATTTCAAGGCGTGGTGTGACATCTACAAGAATGAGCGCCGAAGCGAGGCCGGTATGGTGTCCGCAGGCGATCAGCGACTGCACGCCACCCATGGACGCGCCCACCAAGGCGGGGCGTTCGCCAAGAGTGGCGATGACGGCAAGCAGATCGTCGACCTGCGCGTCTGTGCTGTAGTCACCGTCCTCGGGCCAGTCGGATTCGCCATGGCCGCGAGCGTCCAGGGAAATCACCCGATAACCCTTGGCGGCTAGTACCTTGTGTGCTCGCGCCCAAGAGTGGCGGGTTTGCCCGCCACCATGGAGAAGGATCACCGGGGGAGCGCCTTTCGGGCCCGAGACATCCGCCGCCAAGCGGTTGCCCGAGCCACCTGTGAAGTAGGTGCTTGTTCCTGTCATTTGGTTCCTTCCAGCACCTTCAGCGCTTATTGAGCTTGAAACCGGCCTTTTCACGATCCCAGGTGGTGGTGGTGACGCCTTCGTCACGCAGCTGGAACTTGTAGACGCGACCCAGGGGGCTCTTCGGCAGGGCGCTGCGGAACTCGATATAGCGCGGCACTGCGTAGTAGGGCATCTGTTCGGCAGCCCAGTGGCACAGGTCTACCTCGCTCAGGCTGGTGTCCGGCTTGAGGGTGATGGTCACCTTCAGTTCATCCTCGCCCAGATCGGAGAGCACTGCGTGGGCGGCCACTTCGTCCACAGCCGGATGCTGGAGGAAGGCGCTTTCCACCTCGAAGCTGGAAATGTTCTCGCCACGGCGGCGCAGGTAGTCCTTCTTGCGGTCGAGGAAGTAGAAGTAGTCATCCTCGTCGAACATGCCGATGTCGCCGGTGTGGAACCACATGTTGCGCATGACCTTGAGGGTATCTTCCGGACGCTTCCAGTAGCCCTCGAACATGATGTGAGGCTTGCGCGGACGGACGATGATCTCGCCGGGGGTGTTGGGCGGCAGTTCGTTGTCGTGGTCATCGACGATGCGTACGTCGAAGTATTCCGTGTTGCGCTTACCGGAGCTGTTCGGCCGCATCGGCGTACCGAATGGCAGGATGGTCGGCAGCGAGCATTCGCTCAGGCCGAAGCCGCCGACAACGGTGTGGGTGACGCCGAAGCGCGTCTTCCATGCCTGCTGCACTGGTTCCGGGAAAGGTGCGCCCCATACGCCTTTGATCTGGCCGTAGCAGCGCTTCATTGCGTCGTTGTCCGGCGCGCCGGCCAGCATCGGCATCATCGCCGCCAGCAGACCCACGTCATTGGCACCGGTACGTTCGATTTCCGGCCAGAAATTGGACACCGAGAAGCGTGGGTAGATGGCGACCTGGGCGCCGACCATCATGTTGCACAGGACGCTGGTGGCCACGGCATTGAAGTGGAACAGCGGTAGCGGCGTCCAGGTGATGGTTGTTTCATCGCGATTGGTGATCATCAGCATCTGTCGCGCCAGGCTGCACGTATAGTTGTGGCTGATCATGCAGCCTTTGGACGGGCCGGTGGTGCCACCGGTATAGATGAGCATGGCCAAATCGCCAGGTTGCACATCAACCTCGGGTTCGCTGGTGTCGTCGCTGAGCAGGCCGGCCCAGGGTAGCAGTTGCTTGTTAAACACCAGGTCGGGCGTGGTGCCGCGATAGACCAGGGTTTCCAGGTTGGGCAGCTTGTCGGCGATGTTGGCCACGCGCTCGGCATAATCGTGTTCGGCGATCACTACGGCAGCATCGGCGTCGGATACCTGATGGCGCAGGAAATCGCCCTTTAGTGCGGTGTTCACCGGCACGCTTATCGCGCCGAGCTTGTTGATGGCGAACCAGATGACGACGGCGTCGGCCGAATTGTCGAGGATGGTGACGACGGTCTGACCTTTGCTCACTCCCAGGCCTTTTAGCCCATTGGCCAGGCGGCAGGCAGCCCGGTTCAGGTCGGCGAAGCTGTAGGTCTCGCCAAGGAACTCGAGGAATTGGCGGTCGCCGTACTTCTCCGTAGAGCGTTGCAGTACGGCGTTGATGGTGTCGACCTGATCAGTGCTCCAGCCGGGTTCGCGTGCTGACATATATCTGGACCTCGATGTTGTTTTTGTAGGCGCTTCTCGTCGAGCCTGGGACGAGAAGCCGTTCCGCTATCATCCCGCAGTCGGTTTTGCCGCATTGATTGCGTGAGCTATCCTTAGAAAAACTGACTGTTTGACATTTTTTAGAGTCTGCCGCAGTCTGGATGGGGGGTCAATACTCTCTCGAGTGGCTCCTGGGAACCTGCCCGAAATCTGATAACAAGCAAAAGAGGAAGCTCCATGGTGTCGGCTCTGGAACGAACAGCGATCATTTCCGGGATTGGCCAGTCGGCCGTGGGGCGCAGGTTGGGGCGCACGGGGTTGGATCTTACTTTGGAAGCCATTCTCGCAGCATTGACGGATGCAGGGCTCGATCGCAGCCAGATAGACGGAGTGGCCAGCTGGCCGGGCTATCGTGCCGACATGCCGGCCTTCTCGCCGGTTTCCATTGGCCAGGTCAAGGAAGCCTTGGGCCTGGAGCTGAACTGGTATTGCGCGGGCAACGAAGCCACCCAGATGAGCGGTTTGATCAATGCCTGCATGGCTGTGGCCTCGGGTCAGGCTCGCCATGTTCTGTGCTTTCGTACCGTAACCGAGTCCAGCGCCCTGGCGCAGGGTGTGCGCTCCAGCACTGTGGGGGGCTCGGCGCCACGGGTATCCGGTTTCGGTGAGTTCTTGGTGCCGTTCCAGGCCACCTCCGCCGCCAACTGGGTGGCCCTTGCCGCCAGCCGTTATTTCCATGAATTCGGTACCCGCCGGGAACAGTTGGCGGCCATTGCCCTGAACGCTCGGCGTAACGCCATGCTCAACCCCAAGGCGGTCTATCGCGACCCGCTGAGCCTCGACCAGTACATGAGCACCCGGATGATTTCCACGCCGCTGTGCCTGTTCGACTGCGATGTGCCGGTGGATGGGGCTACCGTGCTTATCGTTTCACATCGTGACACGGCGCCGGATCTACGCAGCAAACCGGTGTTCGTCGAATCCATCTGTGGCCCGTTCAGTGGCCGGGATGCCTGGGATCAGATGGATGATCTCACCCGTTACAGTGCCGAAGCCTGTGGCAAGCGTCTGTGGAGCCGAACCGACTACAAGCCGGCCGATGTGGATGTGGCCGAGCTGTATGACGGCTTCAGCTTCCTCACCTTGCTCTGGCTGGAGGGATTGGGCTTCTGCGGGCGGGGCGAGGCGGCGGCCTTCGTCGAAGGAGGCCAGCGTATCGCCCTCGATGGCGAACTGCCCCTGGCGACCCACGGCGGTCAGCTATCGGCCGGTCGCCTGCATGGTCTTGGCCATGTGCACGAGGCGGTGGTGCAGTTGCGTGGCGAGGGCGAGGCGAGGCAGGTGCCAGGGCAGCCGAAACTGGCCGTGGCCAGTAATGGCGGGGGGCCTCTGGCTGGTGCGGTACTGCTGTCGCGTGAGTGATTCCTGATTGCTCGTGCAATACGACATGAGCGGATGGAAAAGATCCTGGATAACCATAAAAACAAAAGCTCAAGGAGACGGGCATGAGAATCCTGATCGCCGTATTGTCTTTTTTTGGCCTGCAACTGCAATCGCTCGCCGCCGCGCCCCTGGTGATCGGTCTTAGTTACCCCAGTACCGGGAGCTACAAGTGGGAGGGGCTTTCGCAAAAGCGTGGGGCGCTGATGGCGGTAGAGGAGATCAACCGCGAAGGGGGCATTCTGGGGCGGCCACTCAAGCTGGTCAGCCGCAACAGTGGCGCCACGCCCGATCGGGCGGTGCAGAATGTCGAGCGCCTGGCGGCTGATGGCGCCGTGATGTTGATGGGGGGTGCGTCCAGCGACGAAGTCATCGCCGCCGGCGAGCGCGCGCGCAAGCTGCGCTTGCCGTACTTCGTCCCCACCGCCTATGCCAACCGGGTGACCGGGCGTGCCGGCCACGACTATCTGTTCCGTGAAGGCGCGAGCGCGCGGATGGCCAATAACCTGCTGATGGAGTACCTGGAAACCACGTTGCCGGGAACGCGCTACTTCATCATCACCGGCGACGATGTCATCCCCAGTGGTCGCAGCAGCGACCTGGACGTGGCTTCGCGCAGCCGCGACCGGTCGACCCGGGGTCACTACCGCGAGGCGCTCAAGCAGGCGGAGCAGAGCAATGCCGATGTGCTGATTCTGATGCTCTACGGCACGGACGTGGTGAATGCCATGCGCATGGTTCACGACCTGCGGCTCAACGAGCGCATGCAGGTGGTGGTGCCCAACCTCAGTCAGGACATGGTCGAGCAGGCCGGACCGGCACTGATGAGCGGGGTGATCGGTACCGATACTTGGACTTGGCGGGTGCCTGAGCGTGAGGGTAATGATCGTGGCAAGCGCTTCGTCGCCGACTACATCGGGCGCTACCAGGGTTACCCGTCCAGCGCTGCCGCGTCGGCCTACGGCATCGTGCGGCAGTGGGCCGATGCCGTGGCGCGTGCTGGTACGACGGAGTCGGCGGCCGTGATCGCAGCCTTGAACGACCACACTTATCGCCTGCTCAAGGACGAGCAGAAATGGCGTGCCCTGGATCACCAGAACCTGCAGAGCATGTATGTGGTCAGGGTCAAACCGCGGGCCGAGGTCATCAAGGACGAGCTGAAACAGGATTACTTCGAAATCCTCGACTGGATGGAGGGCGAGGTAGCTGCGCCCACCGAGAAGGAAGTGCGCTGGGAGCGTAGTCCCGAAGGGCCGGAATGATCCCTTGACTTTGCTGTGAAAAGGCATTGGTGCAGGCGTAAAACTGATGATATGTTACTTGCTGGTAACGTAAAAGAACAAGAATCAGGTACCTGCCATGCAAGAGCAATATGACTTCATCATCGTTGGTGCAGGCTCGGCCGGTTGTGTGCTGGCCAACCGGCTGTCCGCCGATTCCGGCGTTTCCGTTCTGCTGGTCGAGAGCGGCCCTGCCGACACCGACCCGATGATCAGGATGCCGCGTGGCATCGGCAAACTGCTGGTCGCGGGCAACAGGCATGTCTGGGATTACCAGATCGATCCGGGTACCGGCCAGCCCGAAGAACTGTGGCTGAAAGGCCGTACCCTGGGCGGCTCCAGTTCGATCAACGGCATGGTCTATGTGCGCGGCGCTCCGGCCGACTATGACGCCTGGGAGGCTGCCGGTTGCGTTGGCTGGGGCTGGAAGGATATCGGTCGGCAGTTCGTTGCCCTGGAGGATCACCAGCTCGGTGCTGCGCCGTGGCGTGGCGTCGGCGGCCCGCTCAAGGTCAGCATCCATCCTGCCGGCTCGCCGCTGTGCGAGGCGGTGATCTCCGCCGCAGAGCAGTGCGGCACGCCACGGGTAGCCGACACCAACGATGTCGCCACAGTGGAGAGCGGCGCGTTCGGCTACCAGCCGCAGAACACCTGGCACGGCCAGCGCTTCAGCGCTGCGCGAGCGTTCCTGCAGCCCATCCGCGGGCGCGCCAATCTCACCGTGCTGACTGCCACCGATGTGCTGAAAATCAACTTCACCGGCACGCGCGTCGCCAATGTCAGCCTCAGGGACAAGCGCGGCACGCGCGAGATCGGTGTTGGCCGCGAGGTGATCCTCAGCGCTGGTGCCATCGAGTCGCCAAAACTGTTGCAACTCTCCGGCATCGGCCCGGCGCAACTGCTGCGCCAGCATGGCATCGACGTGGTCGCCGACCGTGCGCAGGTCGGCCGGAACCTGCGCGAGCACGTCTGCCTGCCCCTGCAATACCGGGTGCGCAGCGGCAGCCTCAACCGGGCCTTCCGTGGCCTTGGCCTGCTGGGTTCGCTGTGGCAGTACTACACGGCCAGCGGCGGCCCGCTCAGCCACGCCGCGCATGAGGCGGGCGGCTTCGTCAGGACACGCCCGGAGGTCGAGCGTGCCGATGCGCAGATCGGCGTCAGCCTGCATTCCCTGGCGGTGGCCAGGAACAACCAGGTGGTGCCGGAAAAGGAGCATGGCCTGACTTTCTACAGCTACTTCACCCGTCCCGAGAGCCAGGGCGAACTGACGATCCGCAGCGCCGATCCCGCCGCCGCGCCGGCGATCAAGGCCAACTACCTGGCATCGCAGGTTGATCGAACCGCCGCCGTGGCCCTGATCCGCTGGGTGCGCAGGCTGGTCGCACAGCCGGCGCTGGCAGCGCTGGTGGTCGAGGAGCTTGTGCCTGGCCCGCAGTACCGCAGCGACGAGGAGTTGCTCGAGGCGGCACTGCGCATCGGCCGAACCGCCTACCACGTCGCTGGCACCTGCCGCATGGGCGGCGATGCCGATTCGGTGGTCGATCCCGAGCTACGTGTGCGCGGGGTGGAGGGCGTGCGGGTGGTCGATACCTCGATCATGCCGACGCTACCCTCGGGCAACACCAATGCACCGGCCATGGCCATCGCCTTGCGCGCCGCGGAGATCATCACTGCCGGCCTGGCCAAGCCGGCCGACGCCACTCGCCAGGTCTTGGCGCAACTGCACGAATAATCACAAGAGAGACAGCCATGAGCATCGCTTTTACCGATATCCAATCCTTCTACATCGATGGCGAATGGGTGCAGCCGACCGAGGGCTACGAGCCGGTGATCAACCCTGCCACCGAGGAAGTCATTGGCGAGGCACCGCTTGCCGGTCGCGCGGAGCTGGACCTGGCCCTGGCGGCGGCGCGGCGGGCCTTCGACGAAGGCCCATGGCCGCAGCTGCCAGTCGAGGCGCGGATCGAGGCGATCCGCCGCCTGCGCGCGGCCATCGTCAAGCGCGAGGCGCTGATCAAGCAACTGCTGACCGCCGAGGTCGGCGCGGTGCAGATGCTGTTCAACAGCGCCCAGTACAACGGGGCGCTGGAGGCCATCGATTATGCGATCCAGCTGGCGCAGCGCCTGGAGCCGGAAGGCGTGGCCATCGAACTGAAACCCAATCCTTTCGACCCCGCCGCTGGAGAACTGCTGGGCTCGGGCATCGTGGTGCGCGAGCCGTATGGCGTGGTGGCGGGGATCACCCCGTACAACTACCCCTTCCTGCTCAACGTGGTGAAGGCGGTGCCCGCGTTGCTGACCGGCAACACCGTGGTGCTCAAGCCCTCGCAGTTCACTCCCTTCTCCGCCCTGTTGCTGAACGAGATCATCATCGAGGCGGGGTTGCCGCGTGGCGTGCTCAGCGTGATCAATGGCGGCCCTGATCTCGGCGCCATGCTCAGCGAGGACGCGCGGGTGGACCTGGTGACGTTCACCGGCTCCGACCAGGTTGGCCAGGCCATCCTGCGTCAGTCGGCCGGCACGCTGAAGAAAGTCCACCTGGAGCTGGGCGGCAAGTCCGCGCTGATCGTCCGCCATGACGCGGACATCGCCAAGGCCGCCGCCACCGCCGCCTTCAGTATGTCACTGCATGCCGGGCAGGGTTGCGCGCTGCTGACTCGCTATATCGTGCATAACTCGATTCGTCCGGCTTTCGTCGAGGCGGTGAAGGCTACCCTTGGCTGCCTGAAAATCGGCGACCCGGCGGATCCGACCGTAGTGGTCGGCCCGCTGATCCGAGAAAGCGCGCGGCACAAGACTGAGCGGTTCGTGCAGGCCGGACTGGATTGCGGGGCTACGCTGGTCTACGGTGGCCAGCGTCCGGCACACCTGACGCGCGGTTTCTTCCACGAGCCGACGCTGTTCGACAACGTCGACAATGCTTCGGTGATCGCCCAGGAGGAAGTCTTCGGCCCGATCGGCGTGGTGATCGGTTTCGACAGTGACGAGGAGGCGATCCGCCTGGCCAACGCCTCGAAGTTCGGCCTCAGTGGTGCGGTGATGTCCGCCGACCGCCCGGCGGCTTTCCGCCTGGCGATGAAGCTGCGTACCGGCGGGGTGGCTATCAACGGTGGCACCGGCGACTTTTTCGTCAAGGCACCGTTCGGCGGCTATAAGCACTCCGGTATCGGGCGTGAGCTGGGCAAGGATTGGCTCAAGGAGTTCCTGCTGGAGAAATCCATTACCTATCCGATTGGATGAATTCCGGCGGGGCCAGGCGGCCTTGCCGTGGCTGCTGGCATTCCGCTCGCAACGAAACAAGAGCATGAGTTTATGGAGGAGACATGTCCATTCTGTTGCGTAGGCGCGAGGGTTCTATCGAGATACTGACCCTTAACCGACCCGAGCAGCGCAATGCCCTGACGCCCGAATTAATGGAAGAGCTTTCCAGCGCTTTCGAGCAGGCCCAGCATGCGGACGAAGTACGCGTGGTGGTGGTGACGGCGTCAGGAGACAGGGCATTCTGCGCCGGCATGGACTTGAAGGCCTTTGCCGCTGGCCCAGGCGATCGCGTGCCCCGTTCCACCGCATATTTCGAGGCGTTCATCGAGGGACGCTTTCCCAAGCCGATCATCGCTGCGATCAATGCCACGGCGGTGGCGGGGGGGCTCGAGTTGATGATGGGATGCGATCTGGCAGTGGCTTCACGGGACGCGAAGTTTGGTCTTCCCGAAGTGAAATATGGCCTGTTTCCCGCCGGCTCCGGTGTATTGCTTCCGGCAAGAGTTCCATTGGCGATTGCCCTAGAGCTCGCGCTGACTGGCGACAGCATCGATGCTGAGCGCGCTTACCAGTTGGGCTTGGTGAACCGTGTGGTGGAGCCGAACGCGGTGCTGGACACGGCACTCGAGCTGGCACGACGCATTGCCGAAAACGCTCCGATGGGGCTGGCCGTGAGCAAACGCCTGATGTGGGCATGTGCGCAGGAGGGCATAGACGCCACCAGACCCCAGGTGAAAGAGTCAATCGACCAAGTATTCAACAGCGAGGATGCGTTGGAGGGGGCTCAGGCCTTTGCCCAGAGGCGCGTTCCGCAGTGGAAGGGGCGCTAAGCACCGGATGATGAAGGCATGATCCTGCCAACGGAGGAGCTATGTACGACTTGATGAGCGGCATTCGCGTGATCGAGGTGGCCGAGCATACCTATGTGCCGGCCGCAGCCATGGTTCTGGCCGATTGGGGGGCAGATGTGATCAAGGTCGAGCGTGCCCAAGGGGGCGATGCCTCTCGCCACATGCGGCTGCCGGGGGCAGACGGAAGAGTCAACCCGTTCTTTGAAACTGGCAACCGTGGCAAACGTGGAATCGCCCTGGATCTGACCCAGGAGGTGGGGAGGGAGCAGCTGTATCGTTTGATAGAGGAGGCTGATGTTTTCCTCACCAATATGCGCGCCGATGCGCGGATGAAGCTGGGCATCGAGCCGGCGGATCTGTTCAAGCGCAACCCGAAACTGATTTATGCTCGTGGCAGCGGCTACGGTTTGCACGGGGCTCTGGCCGGCGATGGCGGATTCGACTATCCCTCGTCATGGTGCCGTTCTGGGGCTGGTTTCAATCAGACCCTGCCCGGCGAGGCGCCTCCCAAACAACCAGGCTCTATTGGCGATCTCACTGGCGGCGTGACTCTGGCGGGGGCGATTGCCGCAGCGCTGTTCCGGCGCGAGCGAACGGGCAAAGGCGCAGTGGTGGACAACGCCCTCTACATGGTCGGAACCTACCTGATGTCACAGTCGCTACTGGCCACCAGCATCGGCGTGCCGACCATCCCAGTCGAGCGGCAGGCGGAAAGCTCCTTTGCCCTGGCCAACAACTACCGCACCCGCGACGGCCGCTGGATCGCCCTGTGCCTGCTGATGGAGAAGTGGTGGCCGGATTTCGTCGCGCATATCGAAAGGCCAGAGCTGCTCGACGATCCGCGCTTCAAGGATGCCGCCACGCGTCATGTGAATTCCCAGGCCTTAGTCATGGAGCTGAATGAGGTGTTTGCCACTCGTGACTACGCCGACTGGTGCACCCGTTTCAAGACGCTGGAAGGGGTCTGGGCCCCGGTTCAGAGTCCGGCGGAGGTGCTCGCCGATCCCCAGGCTCTGGAGAACGGCTTCGTCAGCCCGGTAGATGTCGACCAGGCTGGGCAATATCTGGTGGGGGTGTCGCCGGCACAGTTCGATGAGAAACCGATTGGCAAGTTGAAGGCGGGGCCGCGCTTCGCTGAACACACCGACGAAGTACTGCGCGAGATCGGCGTGAGCGATGCCGAATTGGCCGCCCTGCGGGCAATGGGGGCGATCCGCTGAGCATCTGTTCTAATCGCGGCGGTGGGCAGCAGGCTAACTCGCCTGTTCCTATCCGTCATCGTGGTAGTGCGCTAGGTGGGGGCTACCCGCCTATTTTTCGACGACCTATCGGCCGTCTGTGCCTTCGTTTGTCGTAGGGGAGTACCCCGCGAGGAAGAAACGCACCAGTTCGCGTAGGTACGGCTCGACCTTTTCATCGGGCACGACCACCCCCAGCAGGCGTTCCAGAGGGCGTCCGGTCAGTGTCGAGAAGATGATTGCCCCCTCGAGGGTGTCCGGCATGCGGGTCACACGGCTGTCATTGAGCCATTGAAAATAGGCGGTGATAGGCCCCATGAAGCCTTTCATCACAGTTTCGCGAAAATGTAGGATCAACTTGGGGAACTTGGCGCTTTCCTGGGCGCCGAGCCGAGTCATGGCGATCACCCTGGAGGAGCCCAGCTTTTCGTGGAATAGG
This sequence comes from Stutzerimonas stutzeri, assembly GCF_013522825.1. Lineage (GTDB taxonomy): Bacteria > Pseudomonadota > Gammaproteobacteria > Pseudomonadales > Pseudomonadaceae > Stutzerimonas > Stutzerimonas stutzeri_AK. The sequence continues at coordinate 50,989 of NZ_JAAMQZ010000012.1, read as the reverse complement.
CGCGCCAAGTCATACAAGGCGTCCGCGACTGGCCGGGACGGATCGAGGAAACTCAGGTCCAGCTCGAAATCTTTGGCCATGTGATCGAGCGTGGCCTTGAATAGTGCTTCCTTGCTTGGATAACGCCGATACAGGGCCGGTTTGGTGGTTTCGCTGGCAGCGGCGATGCGCTCGAGATTTGCGTCGGTGTAGCCATATTCAAAGAACTCCGCGGCGGCTGCCTCCAACAGAGCGGCATCGAGCTGCTTGCGGGGGCGCCCTTTGGCTTTGGTGGTTGCAAGGTGTGCTTGGTTGGTCAATGGAACACTCATTCGTCAAATGGGGCTCTGGTGATGCCCAGCGTATCGGTCGATGCTTGGCCGCCGTCGGAGTCTGCGGCCGAATTCGCCGGCCGTGATATGGCGGTTGGGCGAATGTCGAAAAGGTCGATATTCGCTTCGTTTGACAGGACAATGCCCAAGACCGCGCCGAGGCCTTCGTCCATGATTCTATGCCCGTCCCGATTCTGACGAGACGTTGACTATATCGCCACCGCCACGCTGGCACATCAGCTCCTAGGCCTCCCGCGAACGGTGGGCGAGCTTGCGGCCGGGGGCCGTTCACTGCGCATGGTACAGATCCCAGGCGCCGGTCTGCGGCGAGCGGGTCCAGCCGCTGGAGGCGATGGCGCCACCGTCCACCGGCAGGGTCAGACCGGTGACGTAGCTGGCCAGGCTGGAGACCAAGAATATCACCACGCCGGCCAGTTCGTCGGTCGAGCCCAGTCGGCCCATGGGGATGTAGCGGTTGCGTGCAGCGGCGCCGGCTTCTCCCACCGCGTCGAAATACGGCTTGAGGCCGGGAGTGAGGATCATATCCGGGGCCAGCGCGTGCACACGTATATCGTGTTCGGCCAACTCCAGGGCCATCGAGCGGGTGAAACTGATCATCCCGGCCTTGCAAGCCGCGTATACGGCGAATCCCGGCGCGGCGCGCAGGCCCTCGCTGCTGGCGATATTGACGATGGTGCCGCCGCGCCCGCCCTCGATCATGACCTTGGCGGCGGCCTGGGTGGCGGTGAGTGTGCTGATCAGGTTGAAGTCGATGTGCTTGCGCCAGCTTTTCTCGGTCTGCTCCAGGAAGGGGGTGCGGCGCACCCCGCCGGCATTGTTGACAAGGATGTCGAGACGGCCGAAATGCTCGGCGGCACGTGCCACCGCGGCGATGATCTGCTCGCTGTGGTTGACGTCGGTAGGCACGAACAGGGCGTCACCGCCTTTCTCGCGAATGGCTGCGACCAGGCGTTCGCCCGCTGCGGCGTCGATGTCGGCGATCACCACGCGGGCACCGAAATTGGCCAGGTTCTCGGCGATGCCGGCGCCCAGGCCCCCGGCGCCACCGGTGATGAAGGCGACCTTGTCGTTCAGACGAATGTCTTGGGGTGTCATCGGCGTTGCTCCTTGGCGGGTCAGTCGCGCAGCTCGACGCGGCCGTTGTTGATGACGATCACGTCGCGCTCCAGGGCGCGCACGCGGAACGAGACGAGAGGGCCGTCGACCCAGATTTCCGTGCGGAAGGTCTCGCCCGGATAGGCGGGCGCGGTGAATCGGCCGAATATCGAGGCGATGCGGCTGCCGTCGAAATCGCACACCGCCTGCATGATGGCCCGGCCGGCGATTCCCCAGGTGGCCAGGCCATGCAGAATCGGGCGACCGAAACCGGCCTTGTGCGCCACGTCCGGGTCGGCATGCAGGGGGTTCCAGTCGCCATTCAGGCGATAGAGCAGGGCCATGTTCGGCAGGGTCGGCAGATCCACGCAGTGGTCGGCGGCCCGCTCCGGTACCGCCGGGGGCGGTGCGACGCTGCGTTGCGGGCCACCGAAACCGCCATCGCCCCGGGCCAGCATGGTCTGGGTGATGGTGCACAAGGGGTCGCCGCTGTCGCGTTCGAGAATGCGCCGCTCATAGGTAATCAGTGCGCCCTTGTCGGCGCCTTTGTCGATGATGTCCACCACCCGCGACTTGCCGACCACCCGTGCTTCGGCCGGCAGCGGTTTGTGCAGGGTCAGCCCCTGTTCGGCGTGCACGATACGCACCCAGTCCAGGCCGGTGTTCAGGGTTCGTGGCCAGTAGCCGGGGTGGGCGAGCACCACGCCCATGGTCGGCACGGCCTGCAGATCCGCTTCGTATACCAGGGGCAATTGCCGGCGGTCGAGCGGGTCGCTGGCATAGCCCAGGCTCAGGGCATAGAGGATGGTGTCCTTGTGCGTGTAGCTCTGCTGGGTGTCGGGGATCTGCAGCTCGAGGAGCTTCTCGTAGTCGATGGCCATTGTGGTCTTCCTGGGGGCTTCAAGGCTGCGTGGCGAGGAGCGCACGCAGAGTACTGATCAGGGCGAGGGGCTGGTCGAACATCAGATGATGATGGCCAGTGGGGATCGCTATTGGACCGCGGGCCTGGGGCAGGGCCTGGACGATTCGCTCGGCGCGCTGGCGATTGACCACGACGCTGAGCTCGCCATAGAGGTAGTCGACCGGGCGGGTCACCCGCGCGAGCATTCGTCCGCCATCGGCCTCACGGGCACCGCCCGGGGGCAGGCTGGTGTCGAATTTCCAGCACCAGCCACCTGCGTCGCGTCGCAAGGAGTGCCGGGCCACATGCTCCACCAGTCCTGGCACGGCATCCGCCTGGGCGGGAATCAGGCGAAAGCGTGCCGCGCCGCTGGCGAGGTCCGGATACTGGTGGTTGCCACGTACCTTGATGGGTTCGGACGGCAGGCTTTCACCCTCGAACACGACATAGCTGTCGACTATCACCAGGCGCTGGAACAGCTCGGGCCTCTCGCTGCAGGCGCGCAACAGGCGCGAGCCGCCATAGCTGTGACCGATGGCGATCACCGGGGACTGGCTGATGTGCTCGGTGATTGCTGCGATGTCACCGCTCGGGGTGCTGGCGTCGTATTGCGCACGGTGGGAGCTGTCACCCATACCGGATAGATCCATGGCCACCACCCGGTAATTCTCGGTGAACCAGGGGGCGATGAAGTCCCACCAGTGGGCATGACCGCGAAAACCATGGACGAACAGCAGGGTGGGCTTATGCCTGTCCTCGAAGCCCCAGGACAGGAAATGCAGGCGCGCACCGTTGGCCTCGACATAATGCGAACGACCTGGCTGCGCCAGGGCTTTATCGAGCCACTCGGGATGGGCTGCAGCAAGGGGGGGGGGGCTACTTGGCAACTCGCTCATGTAATGCTCTTGTCCATCATGGAGGCTGAACGTTCGACAGATATCCCACTTCAGGTGCGGCTTGCACCAGCTGCAGGCATGGGTTAGCTTGGCTATTAACTGATATTATGTTAGTTATTGTAATCAAGTCCAGAACAATGCGGCCCACCTGAAAGGTCGCCAGTGGAGTGGGTCAATGGAACAGTTTCCTCGTGGTCGAGCGGCCATAGTTGGTGCGGCCACCTATGGCATGGGCGAGTCTCCCGGCATGCGTCCGCTGGATCTGGCGGCACAGGCTGCGGTGCTGGCGCTGCAGGATGCCGGCCTCGGCCTGGCCGCTGTCGATGCGCTCTTCGTCTGCACTCCGGACGATGCGTTGTCCGGGCTGAGCGCGGCGGAATATCTGGGTATCACCCCGCGCTTCACCGAGAACAATCGCACGGGAGGTTCGGCCTTCCACTCGCATGTGATAACCGCCAGCCTGATGCTAGATGCGGGGTATTGCGATACCGCACTGATCATCTACGGCAGTAATCAGCGCACTGCGTCCGGTGGTCTCGTGTCGATGCGCCTGCCGTCACCCTACGAGAAGCCCTATAAGCCGCTGACGCCCTTGTCGTCATATGCCTTGGCGGCGTCCCGGCATATGCATGAGTACGGCACCACGCGCGAGCACCTGGCGGAAGTGGCGGTAGCGGCGCGCAGTTGGGCCCGGCTGAATCCCGAAGCCTTCGCCCGCGACGAGTTGACCATCGAGGACTGCCTGAAGGCGCGCATGGTTTCCGATCCGCTCAGCGTTCGTGACTGCTGCCTGGTCACCGATGGCGCCGCCGCCATCGTGCTGACCCGCGCCGACCGTGCCCGTGACCTCCATGCGCAACCCATCCACGTTCTGGGCGCCGCCGCCGCGACCTGGTATTCGGGGGTGGATCAGTCTACCGACTTCACCGTCACCGCCGCCCGCGAGTCGGGCCAGCGGGCCTACGCCATCGCTGGCGTCGGCCAGCAAGACATCGACGTCGTGCAGCTCTACGACGCCTTCACCATCAATACCATCCTGTTTCTCGAAGACCTTGGCTTCTGCCCCAAGGGTGAGGGCGGGCGTTTCGTCGCCGACGGCAACATCGCCCCCGGTGGTTCGTTGCCGGTCAACACGAATGGCGGCGGATTGTCCTGCTGCCATCCAGGTATGTATGGGCTGTTCACCATGGTCGAGTCCTGCCGGCAACTGCGCGGCGAAGCCGGGGAGCGCCAGGTGGCTGGAGCACAACTGGCGCTTGCCCACGCCAACGGCGGCACCTTGTCCAGCCAGGCGACCATGATTCTGGGGACGGCGGACACGCTGTAGACCAGGCAAGAACCCAGGCTCCGGCAGCTCCGGCGCCCCGACCCGATAACGGAGACCCCTAGCATGAGCACCCTTTCCCGCCTGGCCGACATGCGCCACGTACGAACCGAGATCCGCGACCGCGTCGCCACCGTGACCCTGGATCGTGCACCGGTCAATGCGCTGGATTCGGTGGCCATTCGTGAACTGACGGCCACCTTCAATATCCTGGCGCGCACCACCGAAGCCAGCGTCATCGTGTTCACCGCCGCAGGGGAAAAGCTGTTCTGCGGCGGTATCGACCTGAACGATTCGGCACGTCGTCATGCGCGGCAACTGGTCGAGGACGACACCACCATCGACTTGCTGGACCCGGGCGCGGTGGTACGCGAGATGTTCCATGCCATCTACGATTGCCCGCTGCCGGTGATCGCCGCAATCAATGGCAAGTGCATCGGTGTGGGCGTGCTGATGGTCGCCAGTTGCGACATGCTTCTGGCCTCGGAGAATGCCAGCTTCTCGGTACCGGAGATCAAGGTTGGCGTGCTGGGCGGCGCCCGCCACCTGCAGCGCCTGGTGGGCCCGTTCAAGACCCGCCGGATGTTCTTCACCGGCGAGACGGTGCCGGCCCAGGAGTTCTACCGCCTGGGCGCGGTGGAAGAGGTGGTTGCCCCCGACGAGCTGCTCGGTGCGGCCCAGTCATTGGCGGCGCAGATCGCCCGCAACAGCCCGATCGGCCTGCGCCTGGGCAAGGAGTCGCTGAGCCGGGTCGAGGAACTGTCGTTGCGCGACGGCTACCGTATCGAGCAGGACTACACCGGGCGGGTGACCCGCTATAACGACTCCGCCGAGGCGCGCAAGGCGTTTATGGAAAAGCGCGATCCCGCGTGGTCCTGGTCCTGAGCGTTGTGGCAGGCATTACCTATTCAATAATCCGACTCGACGAGGCGAAGAATAAAAATGAAACAATTTCAGGTTGAGTGGTCGCAGGGCGAAATCGATCGTGTCTTGCACAAGGTGGCCGATTGTCGCCTACCTCCGGCACCAGTGGACAGCGGCTGGGCGTTTGGTTGCGATGCCGGGTTCCTCGCCCAGGTGCAGAAATACTGGGTGGAGAGCTTCGACTGGCAGGCCTGTATGGCGCGTCTGAACCGCTTCCCCCAGTATCAAGTGGAGATCGACGGCCAGCTGGTGCATTTCCTGCACGTCAAGGGTGAGGCGCAAGGGCGCCGGCCGCTGCTGCTGACCCATGGCTGGCCAGGATCGCATTTCGAGTTCTGGCAAGCCATCGAGCCGCTGGCCTATCCGTCGCGCCACGGCGGCAAGGCCGAGGATGCCTTCGACCTGGTAATACCCAGCCTGCCGGGTTTCGGCTTCAGTGGTAAGCCCGCCGGCGTGACTACTCAAAGGCAAACTGCGGTCATCTGGAACAAGCTGATGACCGAGGTGCTCGGCTACGCCCGCTATCGCGCCCAGGGCGGCGACTGGGGTGCCATCGTCACCTCCTGGCTGGGGCTGGATCATGGCGCTTCGGTGGAGGCCATCCACCTCAACATGCTCGGTTTCCGCTCGCTGACGCCGCCGCAGAACGATGCGGAGAAGGCCTGGCAGGCTAGTGCCGATGCGGCGCAGCGCCTCTACAGTGGTTACGCGGCGGTACAGATGTTCAAGCCGCAATCCATCGCCTGGGCCGCGGCGGACAATCCGCTGGGGCAGGCCGCGTGGATTCTCGAACGCTTCCATGACTGGGCCGACCTGCGTCAGCGCCCCTTCGAGACGGTATTCAGCCTCGAGAGCCTGCTGACCAACATCAGCCTCTATGTCATGACCGGCAGCTTCACTAGCGCCGCCTGGTTCTATCCGGGCGTGGTCAGGGACGGCTTCACCATTCTGCCGGCGGGTACTCGCTGCGAGACACCGACCCACTTCGCTGCCTGCAGTGGCGACGCGCTGGCTCCGGTACCGCCACGCAGCCGTGCCGAGCTGGTCTACAACCTGTCGGGCTGGAGTGACCTCGTCGAGGGGGGGCATTTCGCTGCAATGGAAGTACCGGGTCTGTTCGTCGAAGACCTGCGCAGCTGGGGCAGGGCCTGAATCTTTCCGGAACACCACTGACCGGTTGTCGCCAAGGCGATTGACGCGGGATCGCAACAAGCATACAACTGATAAACAGTCATTTGTGTTGTTGCGCCCGTTCAGGCTGCGAAAGCCGACGAGTACCGCCGAGGCCAATGCCGGTGCATCACATGACAACAAGAGGAATACTGGGATGAAAGTCCGCCAACCTGTCTTTGATTTTTCCAGCATCCGCCCCCATTGGGCGCCTGTCCGCGAGTTCGCCCAGAGCTATAACGCCTTTTCTACGGTGCCGGCCCATATCGAACCCTTCCTGGTCAAGGTGATGATGCGGGTCAAGGATGCTCTGGGCGACAAGCATCAGGCGCTGCGCGATAGCATTGAGATCTTCAACAAGCAGGAAGTGCAGCACTGCAAGCAGCACGTTGCTTTCAACAAGATGCTCTACAAGTCCGGCTATGCCGGCATGCAGGAACTTGAGAAACCCTACAAGGACGACTACACGCGTTTTCTGGCGACCAAATCGCTGCGCTTCAACGTCGCCTACTGCGAAGGTTTCGAGGCGATGGGCTCGTCGGCGGGTCAGGTGTTCTTCGAGGAGCTGGATGAGTACTTGGAGGGTGCCGACCAGGCTGCAGTAGATCTGTGGAAGTGGCACCTCGCGGAAGAGTTCGAGCACCGCGAGGTCTGCTTCCAGGCCTATAAGGCGCTGTACGGCAGTGGTCCGTTCGCCTACCTCTACCGTCTATGGGGGTTTGTTTACGCGGTCAAACATATCGGCACCCATACCGCGAAGGTTTCCGCCTATCTCATCGGTGTTGACCGTGATGGCATGACCCCGGAAGAGCGGGAGCGCTCCATCGAGCGGCAGAAGATTCTCAAGGCGAAGATTTCCAAGGCCAGCCGCAAGCGGCTGCTCAAAGTGCTATCGCCTTTCTACAACCCCGGAAAAATGGTGCCTTCGCCTGGCATGGCGGCGCTACTGGAGCGCTTCGGCTGACAGACTGTCTGGAAAGGGTACTCGGGGAGCTTGGGCTCCTCGAGTCGTTTCTAGCGGGCGGTTAACAGGCTGTTGAAAAGCTACCTGCGTTGCCATTGCTGCGTTAAAAACAGGCTCAAAATGCTCATTTACAGCTCGTAAACTGCGCTTTTTCGCCTGTTTTTGCCTTGCACTGGCTGCCTCGCCTACGTTTTTCAACGGGCGGTTAGAGTCTCGACCCGTTGAATGGCGACTTCTAGTTGATCGGCGTCTACCGCCGGAGCGAAGCGTGCGGCGCTGGGGCTGACCATGGATTTCTCCGCCAGTTCGCGAATCTCCACCGGAGTTGGTCGCTCCAGACCGAAGTCTGTCAGCCGGGTAGGCAGGCCCAACCCACGGTAGAATTCGCAGATGTCCTGGATGAACGCGATATCGCGACGCTCCATGACAAGCTGCACCAGCAGGCCGTAGGCGACATGGTCTCCATGCAGGGTGCCCTTGGCCCGTTCCAGATAGGAGAAACCGCGTGCCAGCGCGTGGGCCAGGGAAAGGCCACCGTTCTCAAAACTCAGAGTACTGAGTAGTACCGTGGCTTCGATCAGGGCTTCGAGGTCATCGTCGACCCGCTTTTCCTGAGCGGCGCACATGGCGGCCACAGCGTGTTGGCGAATGACTTGGTAGCAGGCTTCGGCCGCCATCAGTCCGGTCAGTGACGCTGGTGTACCGAGCAGAGTGGTAGCACCCGCCGCTGCACAGGCCTCGGCCTCGAACTTCTTCGAGATGGCATCGCCGATACCGGCGCGCAGGAAGCGCACGGGGGCATTGGCGATGATCTGACTGTCCACGAGTACCAGTTCCGGGTTGCGTGGCAATTGCAGGATGTCCTGCATGATGTGGTTCTCGTCGTAGACGGCGATGGCTGCGCTGGCGGGCCCGTCGTTGGAGGCAATGGTCGGCACGCTGACGCTACGTGCACCAAGCTTGAGCGCAACACCCTTGGCGGTGTCCAGCGCCTTGCCGCCTCCCAGGCCAACGATCATCTGCGCCCCGAACGCCAGGGCCTGCTCCGCCAGTTCGGCAATCGCGGCGTGGGTGATTTCTCCGGGAAATACCCGCAGTTCGGAGGTCAGGCCGGCTGCCTGGAAACTTGCTGTCACCCGCTCGCCGAGTAACCTGGCCATGTCCGTATCCGTCACTACGAACGCATGACTGCCCAGAGGCCGGCAATGCTGGCCCAGGGCGTCCAAAGCACCAGCGCCCTGAACATAACGGGAAGTTGCCGCGAAAATCCTCATGAAAAACTCCTGGGACATGGGGGGGCAGCGTCTGCCTTGATGGCTACGGGGCATCAGGGCAGAGGCCGCCTGCTTGGGTATAACTGACCTTTGATCATCTCATCTCACCGGCTTTTCTTGCATGCAGGTAAGTAGTGCTATACATTCTACACAGAACTGACCAAATGTCAGCTTTTGAAAAACCTACCGCCCGCATGACCTGGAGAGCGACGATGAATTTCGCTGACTACAAGACGATGACCTTCGAACGCCGTGGCCGCGTTCTTACCGTGACCTTCAACCAGCCCGAGAAACTGAACACCTTCGCCGGGGAGTCGCATACTGAGCTGTCCTGGCTGTTCTATGACCTGGTGGAGGACAAGGAGAGCGATATCATCGTCCTCACTGGTGCTGGTCGTGCCTTCAGTGCTGGTGGCGATATCGAGTACATGCAGTGGCTGCATGACAATCCGGTCGAGTTCTACCGTTGCGTGCGCGAAGCCAAGCGCATCGTCAATGGCATGCTGGAATGCGACAAGCCGATCATCTGCAAGGTCAACGGCGATGCCATCGGCCTGGGTTCTACCGTTGCAGTGTTCGGCGACGTGATCTTCGCCGCCGACACCGCTCGCTTCGGCGACCCGCACAACAATGTCGCACTGATCAGCGGTGACGGTGGCCAGATCATGTGGCCGTACCTGATGGGCTATGCCCGCGCCAAGCATTACCTGTTCACCGGCGAAAAGCTGACTGCAGCGGAAGCCGAACGCTTCGGCCTGATCAACAAGGCCATGCCAGCAGCAGAACTGAACGACTTCGTCGATGCCTACGCCGACAAGCTGGCTGCCATGCCGGTGCAGTCGTTGCGCTGGAGCAAGTCGACCATCAACGTGCCGCTGCGCCAGATGGCCTCCAGCATGATGGACGTGGGCATGGCCTATGAGGCGATCTCCTCGCAGCATCCAGACCACGTTGAGGCCATCGCGGCCTTCCGTGAGAAGCGCAAGCCTGTGTTCAACAAGAAGTAAGCGCTAATGGGCATTGCACAGGAGCACGAGCAGGCGCAAGTACCCGCCTGGCTCACCTGGGCAATGCAGCGTCCGGGCCGTTCATGCTTTCTTGAGGTGGACGGTCGGCGCCTGCATTACCTGAGCTGGGGCGAGGACAGACCAGAGCGGCCAGTGTTGCTGCTGGTACACGGCATGCGTGCCCATGCTCACTGGTGGGACGCCATCGCCCCCTATTTCAGCGAAGATTATCGGGTGGTCGCTCTGGACTTGTCCGGCATGGGCGACAGCGATCACCGGCAGAGCTACCCGGATCAATTCGGCGCTCTGGATATCATCGACCTGATCGAAGGTGCCGGACTCGGTTCGGTGATCGGCGTGGGTCACAGCTATGGTGGTTCACGGTTGCTGCGCGCCTGCGCCGACCGTCCCGAGCTGTTCAGGCGTCTGCTGGTGCTGGATTCGTTCATCGTGCTGCCCGGTGCCGAGATCCCCGTCGATACTGCCAACACCGCCAGCAAACGCTACTACCCGGATCTACCCAGCGCCCTGCGGCGCTATCGGTTGATGCCGGAGCAACCGAACCCGGTGCTGCCGATCCTGGCGGCCATTGCCCGTCACTCATTGCGTGAGGAGGATCAGGGCTGGTGCTGGAAATTCGACCTCAACCTGCCGCTTGGCGTGGCCCATGAAGAAGTTGGCGTCAGCCTGCTACCTCGTGTGCCGCGTCCGGTGGATGTGATCTATGGCGAGTGCAGCCCGGTGGTCAGCCGTGATGATGCGCAACAGGCGGTGGACCTGCTGCCCCTGGGGCGTGGTCCGTTCGGAATGCCCGGAACCTACCACCACATGATGATCGACCAGCCCCTCGCGGTGATCGCGATCCTGCGCGGGCTGCTGGCTTCTGGAGAGAAACATGAGTGAACTGGTCCTGCAGGAGAGGCACGGCGCTGTCGCCGTCGTCACCCTGAACAACGAAAAGACCCGCAATGCCTTGTCACGGGACATGCTGTTCGCCCTGGCCGAATGCCTCGAGGGCCTGAACGACGATGCCGACGTGCGGGCCATCGTGCTCAAGGGGGCCAATGGGCATTTCTGCTCGGGCGGCGATGTATCCGGTATGTCTGCCGAGCGACCACTGCCGGTAGGGCGCGGGCGGATGGTACTCGGTCATCGGGTAATCCGGGCGGTACTGGAAGGCACCAAACCGGTGGTGGCGATGGTGGACGGCTATGCCGCCGGGGCCGGCTTCTCCCTGGCGATGGCGGCCGACTTCGTAGTGGCTGCGCCCACTGCCAAGTTCGTTTCGTCCTTTGCCAAGGTGGGCCTGATCCCGGATCTCGGTCTGCTCTGGACCTTGCCGCAGCGCATCGGCCTGGCCCAGGCCAAGCGCATCTTCTACAGTGCGCGGGTCGTCGCCTCGGGCGAAGCGGCACAATTGGGCATCGTCGACGAACTGCTGGCGGAGGGTGCCGACTTGCAGGCTCGCAGCCTGGAAATCGCCGCCGAGTTCACCGCCAATGCGCCATTGTCGGTCGCTCTGGTGCGCTCGGCTCTGGCCCGTGGTGTGACCTGCCTCGGCGACGCCCTGGACTACGAGATGGACAACCAGGCTGCACTGTACCTGACCAAGGATCATCGCGAGGCGGTGGATGCCTTCCTCAACAAGCGTGCGCCCGGCTTCGTCGGGCTGTAGAGCAGGGCGGCAGTCGCCACAGTGATTTTGCCAAGGCCCCGGCTCAGACGACCGGGGCTTTGTTTTTCGGGTATGCACAGCCAGGCAGTGGGAGACAACAGATGACTTTGCGCGTTATCGTTTGCTACACCGGTGGCGTTGGCCGGGAACTGATCCGCCAGCTGCTACGCAATCCGGCTTTCGAGCTGGTCGGGGTGCTGGTGCATGGCGCGGACAAGGACGGGCAAGACGTTGGCGAAATTGTCGGGGGCGCTCCGGTTGGCTTGATGGCCACGCGCGACATCGCCGCGCTCACGGCGTTGCGCGCTGACGTCATGTCCTGGCATGGGCTGAAGTGGGAGCCGGAGGTGGTCGCCCACTTTCTTCGTGGCGGAACCAGCGTCTATTCCGGGATCGGCGGCTGGTACCTGCCGAGCCAGGCGGAATACCGGATGCTGCAGGAGGCCGCCGGGCAAGGTGGCGCTGCGCTGGTTGCCGGCGGCAACATTCCCGGCCTGATCAGCGATGTGCTGCCGCTGTTCTGCTCGGGCTATTCCAGCGATATCCGCATGGTCAGGGCCTGGCAGCGCAACTACATTCCCCACTATCCGTCGGCCGTGCAGATGGGCCAGTACCTGGGCATCGGTCAGCCCTTGCCCGATGCGCCTTTCGACCCTGCGGCGGCACCGGCGGAGATCGACCGGTTGTGGATGTGGGGCATCGCCCAGTCCGCCGCCCTGGTGGCCCAGGGACTGGGGGTGGTGATGGATGAACTGCGCCTGACCAACAAGGAATTTGGCCCATCGAAAGCCGATATGATCCTGCAGCCCAGCGGGCTGGCCGTGGCCAAGGGCACGGCCGCGGGGGTGCGCTGGACCTTCACCGCCTTCACCCAGGGCACGCCCTTCTACGAGCTGGTCAATGAGCAGACCACGCGCCTGGACATCGGCCCGGGCTGGCGGGATACGCAGCAAGCGCTGAATTGGCGGGTGGTCATCGAAGGTTCGCCAAGCATCCAGTGCGAGCTCGGGCTACTGGCCGAGGCGGATGCGCCAGACCACGTCGCCGCCCTGAATGCCGCTCGCGCGCTGAACTTCCTGCCGCGCATCGCTGCGGCGGCTCCCGGCTGGCGCAGCGTGCTGGATGTACCGGCCCCGGTCGGCAGCCTGCGTCGAGCGGGGGCCTGACGGCGTGAGCGGCACCTATGTTGGTGATGGACTCCGGGCAAGGAGCGGCTCGCTGGAGGCGTGGGTGTTGCGGATCACCTTCCACAGCAACTCCTTGAGCAGCAGGATTTCGCAGGGCTCCATGCCACGTTCCGCCTCGTCCTCCAGCGCCTTGGTGGCAGCGATCAGGTCGATAGCCACGCTGCGCCCCGCGTCTGAAAGCCGTACGCCATCGCCTTCGCGCAGCAGGATCAGGCCGCGCCGGGATAGCTCTTTCAGCACCGTGGGAATATTCAGGCAGGGATCGTCGATGAGGGTACGAATCTGCTCCGGCGGCAACTGACCCTGGGCCAGCAGGATGTTCAGTACATAGGCGTCGGCCTCGTCCAGGCCATGCACCTTCAGGATCGGTCGATGGCGCTGGATGAACTGGCGTGTCGTGCGGTAGGCCAGGTAGTTCAGCCAGTTGCGATCGAACCCGCTGGCGGTGCCATCCGCGAGACGTGCACCGGAGGCTGGCGCCGGCTTGTGCAGGGTATAGGCATAGCGCCCGGCCAGGTAGGCCAGCGGCTTGCGCTCGCAGTGCTCGACGTCGAGCACCTGGCCAATCAGGATGATGTGGTCGCCGCCTTCGTAGCGGTGGGCGACACGGCACTGCAAGCGGGCGGCGCAGTCGTGGAGCAGCGGTATCCCGTCGTGGCCACGGGCGATGGTGAGTTCGGCGAACTTGTCGGCGCCGCGCTGAGCGAAACGGTTGGAGAGGGCTTCCTGATCCGCTGCCAGGATGTGCACGGCAAAGTGCTCCGCCTCGCTGAAGGCCGTCAGGCTTGCGGAACTCTTCGCCAGGCTCCACAGGATCAGCGGCGGATCGAGCGATACCGAGTTGAAACTGTTGGCGGTTACGCCAGTGTCCGTGCCTGCCGCATCTCGGGTGGTGACGATGGTGACGCCGGTGGCGAACTTGCCCAGGGCGTTGCGTAATTCTTTCGTATCGATTGGCATCCTGGCTCAACTCCGGTGGCTTTGAAGGTGGGCGGGCAGGGCCGTTCACGGCCCGACCCGCGTCGGCTCACTTGAACGCCGAACCGTCGAAATAGTCCCGCCAGCTTTTGATCCGGCCATTCTCGATGGTGAAGATGCCCATGCAGGGCAGGGTGAGCAGCGTATTGCCCTCTTTGTCGACCATGTAGTCGATGCGCTCGGTCAGCACCTGGTTGCCGTCCTCGGCGATGCTCAGGCACTCGATGCGGATGCCGCGCAGTTTTTCGTTCAGGCGGTGCAGGGCTTCGTGGGCCTGCTCCAGGCCATGGTGGGTCGGGAAGCCGCTGTTGGCCCATTCCAGGTCTTCGGTGACGGTTTCGCCCAGGGTCAGCAGGTAGCTGTCGATGTCGGCGAAGCCTTGCAGGTGCTTGAGGACGAGTTCCTTGTTGCTGTTGTCGCTCATCGTTCTTTCCTTTTTGGGTGGGGGAGGTGAGGGGTATTCATGGTTGCTGGTGCCAGTCGCAGTCGGCGCGCCACCAGCCCAGCCGCGGGGCGTACTCGGCAATGCGCCGCCAGGCCGCCTGGGTGATTGCGGCAAGCGCCTCGGGCTGCATGCCCAGCCCGAGGAACAACCGTTGCAGCATTTCGTCGACATAGGCATGGGGCGCTTCGACGCCGTTGACCAGGCGTCGTCGGGCCTGAACCGTGGCACCGACGATGAGATCGAAGGCGACGTCGAGCGAAGCGAAGTGCATCTGCCCCTGGCGGCGTGCCTCGGCCAGGCATTCGCGCACGACCTGGTTGGTGCTGCTGGCGCGGGTGAAGTACTCGACATGATCGACGTGGGTGGTAAAGCCGCCCCAGCGGGGGTCGTGCCAGGCGCGGCTGATGGTCATCGCGGTACCGCCGATGGCCTTGAGCGCCGGATCTTGTGCCTGGCCGAAAAGCAGCTCGAACGCCCGCATGTTCTCCGCGGTGAAGCGTTCGCCGAGGGCGGTGACGGCGTGTTCCACCGATTCGAAATACTTGTAGAAACTGCCACGCGACACGCCGGCGGCGCGGATCACATCGTCGATCAGCGGCTGCGTACCACCATGTCCAGGCTGGTAGAGATCCAGCACGGCGTCGAGCAGGCGGGCCTGCATCCGCTCGCGGCGTTCGGCCGCCACGCGGGAGCGGAAGTCTCCGCTCTTGCCGTCGGTGGTGATGGCGATGCTCATGCGCTTCTCTCCTTGGCTTGCGGTTGGCCGTTGTGGGTCGTCACTTGGCTGTGGCAATCAGCGCGGCGCCGCCCAGTCCGGCACCGGACCGATATCGGCGAGCAGGTTCAGGCTGGAGTCCAGGCCCAGCAGAGCCCGGCCATACAGCTCGATCGACAGCCCCTGGTTCATCGCGTTGTGCCGGGTGCCTACGTTGAGGTCACGCCAGAACCGCTGCAGCGGGCTACTCAGGGCGAAGGCGCCGGGACCGGCGATGTCCGTCAGACGATTGCCCGCGTCGCGAAGCAGGCCCATGGCATAACCGCAATCGGCCTGGATGCGCGCCTTCTCGAATCCTGTGAGCAGTCTTTGCTGGGCGGTTTCATCGAGCATCGCGGCCGCGCGGCGCACGTGCAGCCAGGCCGAGTCGATCTCCAGGGCCGCCTGGCCGGCGGCGCCGACCAGGCGCTGCGAGTCCTTCTGGCTCGGGTAGCTCCACCAGACCACAGGACGCTTGTCCATCGTCTGTACGACGCTCTCCAGCATGGCGCTTGCGGCTCCCAGCATCGGCGGCAGCACGATCAGGGGGAACAGCGGCTCCGTCGGCCAGCGGTCACGTGGCTCCAGGCCGGGCATCGCCAGCAGCGCCTCGGCGGGCGGGCGCCGGGACGCGCGCAGCAGCAGGGTTTCCGGCACCACCAGGTTATCCACCGCGATCATGTTGCTGCCCGATCCGGACATACCGGCGACCTGCCAGTTGTCGAGTATCTCGACCTGCGGCTGTTTGAGGTCGATCAGGGCGAAACCGCCGTCCACCACCTGCCCCGCCGCGTCACGGATGGCAATGCCATTCAAGGCCCAGTTGGCGTGTCGGCAGCCCGAGGCGAAGCCCCACTTGCCACTGATCCGGTAGTGGCCATCGCCGGCGGGATCGGCAAAGCCGGTCTGTGCCGCGACGCTGCAGAACAGCTCGTCGCCATTGCGCAATACCTGTTCCCGAATCGGTGGTGGCATAGCCTTGACGCTGGCGGTCACGCTCGACAGCAGGGAATAGGCCCAGGCGGTACCGACGCAGCCCTTGGCCAGTTCCGCCACCGTTTCTATGTGGGTGATCAGTTTCGCCCCCGGACCACCTGCTCGCAGCGGCGCGGTGATGGCGAACAGTTCCGCTTCCCGCAGCGCGGCGAATACTTCGTCGGTTATCCGGCCATCCTGCTCGCATTGTTGCGCGTGGTGAGCCAGCAGGGGGCGCAAGGCCCGCGCCCTGGCTTGCGGGTCGAAGGCTTCGGTGACGTTCGGGCGTATTGTGGTGGCGTCGGGCATTGCGCTACTCCCAGATGCATGCTTCATGAGTTTAAATGACTAAATGTCATTTTTATCATTACGACATTTTTGTCATTTGTAAATAGGGAATGCAGGGGGGCGTGAAGAGGAAAGGTTGGTCAGTATTGCCATGAGCTTGCCAGGCAAGGCGTAGAGCGCTGAAAATGGCTATGCGTCAGGAGGCGGGTGACGGGAAGATAGACGTGGACGCATCGACGTCAGGCGTTGGATTCAACGCCGTTGCCGATGCCATAGGTGATTGTTAGTCAGTATTGAATGGCGGTGGCCTGGGGGGCGTAGTCATGCTGGAGCGAGGGTTCCCGGTATTCCGCCAGGTTGTTACAGATCGTCTTCCATGACCCGCAGCGGACCGCGTGGAAAGCCTTCGGCCTCGTAGAATTGCGCGCACCATTCACGCAGGGCGCGATAGCCGGCGACATCGCGCCTGGCGAAGATCGGTTGCTGGCGAAATTTCTGGTGGCGCCACATGCGCGCGTCTTCCTCGAACAGTTCCTCGGTCTGCGCCGACAGTTCGCGCAGGTGCTGGGGCATGACGTCCGGCGATAGCCGGTCGCGGGGGAAGAAGTAGCTGACCCGCAGGTCGGAGGTTTCGTCGTCCACCGGGGTGCAGGACAGCACCAAGCGACGGCCCAGCGTGCCATGCTCGAAGATGGTGAAGGACAGGCCGACCCCGGCATTGCGCGCATGCAGGCGCAAGGCGATTTCCCTGGTGCGTTTGCTGAGGAAACCCATCTGCGATTTCCATACCGTGGTGCTGGTATCGAACTCGAGCAGCACCGGGTCTTCTGGCGCGCGGTGGGTAAAGCGGAAATGCGCGGTGTCGGCGGCGTTCTCGGTGATCAACTGCGGGTGGATGCGCTCATTCGGCTTGAACACGATGTTGTCCGGGTAGCAGGGATAGAAATCCCTGGGGTCGGCCGGCAGCTCCGGGTGGTCGAACAGATCCGGCAACTCCCAGCCCTCGCGCGGAGCGCCGCAGGACGGGTCGTGCCAGAGAAAGATCATGCCGTGGCGCTCGAGCACATGGAACTTGCGCATCTTCCTCGGGATCTTGCGTTCCTCCCCGGGGATCAGGGTGTTCTGCCCCTCGGTGCCCCATTCCCAGCCGTGGTAGGGGCAGGCGATGCACTTGCCGTTGACCTTGCCGCCGTAGCCAAGGTGGGCTCCCATATGTGGGCAGTGGGCATCGAGCACCGACAGCTCGCCCTCGTCGGTGCGAAAGGCAACCATGTCATGACCGAAATACTTCATCGGCTTCACGCCGCCCGGAGGTATTTCACCGCTCCAGCCGATCTGGAACCAGCCGGTGGGTTTCATCGATAGATTGAGCATGTTGCTCCCCTTCTTGTTATTGGTTTTTGCCGATGGAGAACGGATCAGCCAAGTCGCCAGCACCGCTGGCGGCGATGCTCCCACCGCAATTAGCGCTCCTCGGGAATGGGCCGGGCGCCACCTTCCCTGGCAGCAGGGGCCGGGTTCAGGTACGCGAGCGCGGCATGCCCAGCCCCTGCTCGGCGATCAGGCTGCGGTGGATTTCACTGGTACCGCCATAGATCGTCATGCCGATGGACTGGCGGTAGCCCAGTTCCACATGGCCCAGGCCATGGTTGCTCTGCAGCAGCGAGAAGGGTGCGCACAGTTCCATCAGGTCGATGGCGTCGCGCTGATACTGCTCGGTGGAGAACAGCTTGGACATGGGGCCATAGGCGGCCCGGTCGGGGGCCTGCGCCAGCACCGACCAGGTGGCGCGGTAGCACAGGTCACGGGCGATGGTGGTGTGCACCGCCACCCGCGCCAGGCGGCGGCGCACGTCCGTTTCGCCCAGGCGACCGCTGGCGCGGGCCCATTCCAGCGCGTGCCTGAACATGTTGCTGAAACTGATGCGGTACTGGTCGCCGCTGTGCTCCAGCTCCAGGGTGGCGGCCATGACCGAGGTGCCGGCGTTGATGGCGCCGATGCGGTAGCGGTCGGGGACTCGCACATTGCTGAAGTAAGTGATATTGGTGCGTTCGTCCTGCAGGGTATGCACCGGGTGCACCTCGATGCCCGGCAGGTCCATCGGCACCAGAAACAGGCTCAGGCCGGCGTGCTTGGGTGCCTGCGGGTCGGTGCGCACGAGCAGGAAGCAGTAGTCGGCCAGGTTGGCGGCGGTAGTGAAGATCTTCTGCCCCTCGATCAGCCAGTCGCCGTCGGCGGTCTGCGTGGCGCGGGTCTTGGCGGCGAACACGTCGGAGCCGCAGGACGGCTCGCTGAAGCCCAGGCAGGCCAATGCCTCGCCACGGGCGAAGCGGGGCAGGGCCTCGGCCTTGGTTTCCTCGCTGGCGAAGCGCATGACGATCTGCGCGACCTGGTTGGTGATCGGTGCGGTGATGCGCTGCCAGCCGAATTCCTCGAATACTTCCTGCAACGCGTGCATGTCGAAGGGGCTCTTGCCGCTGCCGCCCCATTGCGTCGGCCAGTGGGGGAACAGCAGTCCGGCATCGGCCAGTTGCCGGTTGAATGCGGCGTGGTAGCCATCCACCGAGTGGTGCGCATGGGCCTTGAGTTCGTCGGTCAGGTTGGCGCGGAAAAAGGTTCGGGCCTGTTCGGCGAACTCGGCGGCTTGCTGGCCATAGCCGAATTCCAGAGTGGTTTCTCCTGCTTGCGGTAGGGGCTGGTCGGCGGCCGGGCTCCACAGCCGGTCGGCGATGGTGTCCAGTTCCCGCACGGGATCGCCGGCCTGCAGCGACCAAGCCCGAGCGCGGCGGTAGTAGAGCTGGATGTCGTATTCCAGCGATACACCGTAGCCGCCGAAGCTGTGCAGGGCGCGGGCTACGGCACGGGTGGCGGACTGTCCGGCCCACCACCAGGCCATTGACACTTGGGCAGCGGCGTCCGGCTCACCGTGGGCGATGGACGCAATGGCGTGCCAGAGCAGCAGTTGCGCGCCATCGACCTCGGTCAGGGCGTCGGCCAGCGGGTGGGCGATGCCCTGGAAGCTGCCAATGGGTTTGCCGAACTGCTGACGTTCGCGAGAGTAGTCGGCGGCCAGCTGGATGGCCTGGTGCGCCAGGCCGACCAACATGGCGGCCTTGAGCAGCTTCCATTCCTCGACCGCGGCGAGGAAGGCGCCGTGGGCGGCGGCTCCAGAGGCCAGGTGGGTGCGTTCGAGACTGGCCAGTTGCGCGCCATCGAACACGACACTGCCGTCGCTGCCCAGGGTCGCCTGTCGGTTGTGCAACGCCGAACCACTGAGGGCGAGCACCTGTTTACCCTCCATGGCCAGCACCACTTCGGCACCGTGGGCACCCGGCAGCAGGCGTGGAGTATCACCCTCCAGGGCGCAGGGCAGCAGGCTGATCACGGCGCCTTGCTGAACCTTTTCCAGCAAGACGCTGGCTTCAGGGCTGTCCAGCCGGGCCAGCAGGCGGGCCGCCGGCAGGCTTTCGGCCAGGGGGATCGACGCCAGGTGGCGACCGGCTTCTTCGGCCACCAGCGCCGCCTCGAGCAGGCCCATGTCGCTGCCGCCCTGCGCGGCAGGTGTGCGCAGCAGGTTGATGCCCAGTTCGACGGCGTGCTGCCAGAGTTCGGCATCGAAGCCGCTCGCCTCGGCGGCGCGGATGCGCGCGGGGTTGGACTCGCTGGCGAACAGGCGGGCACAGGTCTCGCGCAGCAGTTGCTGTTCTGCGGAAAAGGCTAGATCCATGAGAACACCCCGATCAGTGCGCCGGCCTGGCGTAGAGGTTGCGTAGCTCGATCTTGTTGATCTTGCCGGTGACCAGCTTGGGCAGCGCCTCGACGGCGATCACCTGCTTGGGCTTCTTGTAGCTGGCGATCAGGTTGCGGCAGTGTTCGATCAGTGCATTTTCGCTGGCGTGCTGCCCGGCCTTGAACACCACCACCGCACAGACGTTCTCGCCCCACTTGGGGTCGGGGACACCGATCACCGCGCATTCGGAAACCGTCGGATGTTGCAGCAGGGCTTCCTCCACCTCGCGGGAGTAGACGTTCTCGCCACCGGTGATGATCATGTCCTTCTTGCGGTCGACCAGATACAGGAAGCCGTCCTCGTCGAACTTGCCCATGTCGCCGGTGTGGCACCAGCCGTCGCGCAGGGTTTCCAGGGTGGTCGGGTGGTTGTTCCAGTAGCCGCGGAACATCGCGCTGCTCTTGACCACGATCTCGCCGGGTTCGCCGTTCGCGCATTCCTTGCCGTCTTCGTCGAGGATCCGCGCCAGCATGTTGGGGTAGGGCTTGCCCACCGAGCCCAGGCGCTTGCGGTCACGTTCGTCGCCATCTGGACGATGATGTTCGGTGGACAGGCAGAACATGCACACCTCGCTCTGGCCGAACAGGTTGACGAAGCCGCAGCCGTCGAAGATTTCGATGGCGCGCTTGAGCACCGGCACGGGCATCGGCGCGGCGGAATAGATGATGGTGCGCACACTGGACAGGTCGGCCTCGGCCACATAGGGATGGTCGAGGACCATCTGCACCATGGTCGGGGCGAGCAGCAGGATGCTGAGCTTTTCCTTCTCGATGGCCTTGAGCACATCTAGCGGCTCGAACTGACGCTGCAGGTAGGCCGCGCCGCCACGCACATGCTGGGACAGACTGATGACCATGCCGCCGAGGTGGAACATCGGCATGACGATCAGGATCACGTCCGGTTGCTGCATGTCGCACAGCCAGGTATCGACCTGGATCAACTGTCGGTACTCGCGATGGCCCCAGATCACGCCCTTGGGTTTTCCGGTGGTGCCGCTGGTATAGATCAGGCAGCAGATGTCTTCTTCGCTGGCGCGTATCGGCGGGCCGGTCTCGTCACCGCTGGCGGCGAAGGCGGCCAGGCTGATGGCCCAGTCGGTTTCGCCGTCGATGCAGACGTAGGTTTCGATCGACGGCAACTGCTCGCGGAGCTGCTCGATCACCGCCTGGTACTGCTGCTCGAAGAAGAACAGCCTGGGTTTGCTGTCGTTTATGATGCTGGCGATCTCGGCCGGTGCCAGGCGGAAGTTCACCGGCGCCAGGATAAAGCCGGCCCATTGGGTGGCGGCCATGATTTCGCCGAACTCGATGGAGTTCATCGACAGGATGCCGACCCGGTCCTGATGGCGGATGCCGGCCTTGTACAGGGCCGAGCCGAGCTGCAGCGCGCTGGCCCGTAACTGGCTGTGGCTGATGCGGCGCTCGTCCTGGATATAGGCCGGCTCGTTGGCGTAGAAGCGCGCGCGCTGGTCGAGGTCGTCGGCGAACGACAGGGGCAGGTAGTCACGCATAGAGGGCACCTCGCAGCGGCTGGCCATCGCTGGCCCTGAGGTCGGCGTTGGAGCGCTCCAAGTGGAACTCGTTGTCGCCGAAGCGCTTGTCGTAGACCACGGCGGCTTTGTAATGGTGGCCCACGGCGTACTCGTCGGTGGTGCCGATACCGCCATGCAACTGGATGCCCTGGCCGCTGACGAAGTACTGGGCGCGGGCGACGATCACCTTGGCCCCGGAGATCGCCAGACGGCGCTGCACGGGATCACCGGACTCCACGGCGCGGATGGCGCTGTAGAGCATGGAACGCGCCTGATCCGTCTCGACGAACATCTCCGCCATGCGGTGTTGCAGGGCCTGGAACTGGGCCAGCGGCTTGCCGTATTGCACGCGCGTCTTCAGGTAGTCCGCGGTCAGCGCCATGACGAACTCCATCGAGCCCAGGCACGCCGCACTCATGGCCAGCACGGCGTGGTCGAGGGCTTCATCCAGGGCCGCCAGAGCCGCATCGCCGCGAATCAGCAGGGCATCCTCGGGGACCACGACATGCTCGAGGGTGATGTCGGCGGCGCGGGTGCCGTCGATCAGCTCATAGCTGTCCAGGGCCGCTCCCACGGGGTGGCGGTCTACCAGGAACAGGGCGAAGTCACCGGTGCCTTCGATCTCGGCGCTGACCAGCCAATGGTCGGCGCTGGCACCATGGAACACCCGGTGCTTGACGCCGGACAGGCTCCAGCCGTTGGCCACAGGGCGGGCCTTGGTGTTCACCTCGACGTCGTATTCGTGGCGCATCTGCTGTTCCTGATGCGCCAGCGCCAGCAGCACTTCGCCGGCCGCCACCTGGCCGAGCAGGCGTTCGCGCAGCTCGGCGTTGTCGCAGGCCCGCAGCAGCCGAGCGCAGAGCACCGCGGTATCCACCAGCGGCTCGGCCACCAGGCCGCCGCCCAGTTGTTCCATCAGCAGCGCCAGGTCATGGTTGCTGCCGCCCAGGCCGCCGCAGTCCTCGGGAATGTCCAGCGCGAGCCAGCCCATTTCGGCAAAGGCGTTCCAGTGCTGGCGGGAAAAACCCTCGGGGTTCTTGAACAGGTGCCGGCGTTCCTCGAAGGAATATTTCTCGCGGATGTAGCGCTCAGCGCTGTCGCTGAGCAGTTTCTGTTCATCAGTCAATTCGAAGTTCATGGTCAGAATCCGAACGCCAGTTTGGCGATGATGTTTTTCTGGACTTCCATGGCGCCGCCATAGATGGTGCAGGCGCGCAGGTACATGAGGTCGGTGGTGACGCCGGCCGTATAGGCCGGCCACAACGGGTTGCCGCTCGGCTCGGCGTAGGCCTCGTCGCGGCGGTACTGGCGCAGGCTGCGCTGACCCAGGGCCTCGACCATCAGCTCGGTGAGCTTCTGCTGCAGGCCCGATCCGCACACCTTGAGCACCGAAGCGCAGGCTGCGATCGGGTGGCGGCTCGGCGCCTCGTGCATCACGCGCAGCACCGACCATTCCAGGGCTTCCACTTCCAGGCGCAACATGGCGAAGCGGCGGGCGAAGCCCTCGTCCTCGATCAGCGGCAGGCCGTTCTTCAGCTCGTGGCTGGCGATCTGGCGAATGCGCTCTAGGTCACCGC
Organism: Stutzerimonas stutzeri; assembly: GCF_013522825.1. Taxonomy (GTDB): domain Bacteria; phylum Pseudomonadota; class Gammaproteobacteria; order Pseudomonadales; family Pseudomonadaceae; genus Stutzerimonas; species Stutzerimonas stutzeri_AK. The sequence goes on along the minus strand of NZ_JAAMQZ010000012.1, from coordinate 27,902 downwards.
GCGCCTTGTACAGATCGGCACTGGACGTGCGTTCGTTGGACAGCAGGAACTTGGCCTGGGTCCAGGCACTGCCCGGCTCGCCGATCAGGTTGCTGCGCGGCACCCGCACGTTGTCGAGGAACACCTCGCAGGTGGAACCCTCGCCATTGATCATGGGGATCTGGCGCACGGTGACACCGGGCGTCCGCATGTCGATGATGATCAGCGAGATGCCTTTCTGCGGGCGATCGCTGTTCTCGGTACGCACCAGGAAAAAGCCCTGTTCGCAGTACTGGCCCTCGGTGGTCCACAGCTTCTGGCCGTTGATTACGTAATGGTCGCCGTCCACCACCGCGCTGGTCTTCAGCGAAGCCAGGTCGGAGCCGGCGCCGGGCTCGGAGAAACCCTGCGCCCACATTTCCTCGCCCTTGAGGATGGCCGGCAGGTAACGGGCCTTCTGTTCCGGGCTGCCGAAGGTGTAGAGCACCGGGCCGATCAGGCGTAGGCCCTGCCAACGCAACTCGGGCGCGCCGGCCAGCCAGGATTCGTACTCGAAGATATGGGTCTGGATATGCGACCAGCCGGTGCCGCCATATTCTTGCGGCCAGTGCGGGGCGGCCCAGCCCTTGTCGTGCAGCACCCGGTTCCACCAGCGCCGGTCGTCTTCATTTGGCGGATGCATGCCGGTGCGGCTGCGACGAATCACGTCGCTGGTCAGGTTGGCCTTGAGGAAGGCGCGAACTTCGTCACGGAAACGTTCGTCTTCCGGGGTGAGATGCAGTTGCATGGCAATTTCCTTCGACAGGGTTGCTGTTCTCGTTCAGCAGGCCAGCGGGCGCAGTGGCGCCGCGCTGGCACAGAGGCTGTGGACGGCGCGGTAGGCGTCATGCACCGCATCGCCGATGCGGCCGCCGCGCCGGGCGTCGCCGATCACGGTGACCGGCAGTTGCGCCTCCAGCAGGCCGCGCAGCAGGCTTTCGTCCGGGCGTCGGCCCTGGGCGATAAGCACGGCGCTGGTCTGCAGTTCGCTGCTGCTGCCGTCCTGATGGCGCAGCAGCACAGCACCGTCGGCGTCGATACGCTCGATGCTGGCGTTGTCCTGGATGCGGATGCGCGGGTTGTTCAGCAGGCGTTGTTTCAGCACTCCGCGGTAGATCACCTCTGCCGAGCGAGCCAGTTGCTCAGCCGGCGAGCGGCTTACCAGCACCACCTCATGGCCCTGCTCGCTAAGCAGTTCGGCGGTTTCGCAACCGGTCTCGCCACCGCCATAGACCAGTACCGGCTTCTCGCCGACCGCGAGCGGCAGGCGCGCGCTGTCACCCATCAACAGGTCGTAGGCATCGCGGACGATGGGGTTGTCGGCTCCATCTATGGGCATGCGGATGGCGTGGCCGCCGGTGGCCAGCATGACGATGGCCGGTTTTGCGCCGGCATCCAGATCGACCAGCTCTATACGGCTGTCCAGGCGCACCGATACGTTGCTGTGTTCGAGCTGGCGATGTAGGTAGTCCAGGTACCAGGTGAGCTTGTCCTTGAACGGGGGCGCAGCGGAGGCGATCAGGCCGCCGCCGAGGACAGAGCGCGACTCGTGCAGTTCGGTGGCGAAGCCGGCCTGTTGCAGCATCAGCGCCGCGGCCATGCCGCCAGGTCCGCCGCCGATGACTATGGCGCGCTGGCCGCGCAGGTTGCCGGCTTCCGGCAGGCTGTCCAGCTCGTGGCCGGTGCGTGGGTTCTCGGCGCAACCGATGGCGCCGTCGGCGGCAGAGCTGATGGCGACGCAGTAGTTGCAGGACGTGCAGGGGCGGATGCCGTCCCGCTCGCCAAGTCGGGCCTTGTTCGCCCATTGTGGATCGGCCAGCAGGGGGCGGCCGAGGGCGATCATGTCAGCGTCGCCTTCGCGGATCGCGCGTTCGGCGGTTTCCGGCCAGCGAATCTGGCCGACCGTGATCACCGGTACGTCGACCACCGCGCGGATGCGCCGGGAGTAGGGCAGGCGCCAACCTTCGGGAGTCGACATGGGTTCGATCACCTTGTCGAAGCTGGTCCAGCCCAGACCGATGGAAACGTGCAGGGCATCCACCCCGGCGGCGGCCAGCTTGGGTGCGATGCGTTCCATGTCCTCGATGCTCAGCCCGTCCGGAGTGAACTCGTCGGCAGACAGGCGGAAGATCAGCGGGCGGTCGCCGATGCTCTGGCGTACTCGCTGGATCACCCGGCGGGGGAACTCGAGCCGGCGCTCCTCGTCCCCGCCCCAGCGATCGGTGCGCTGGTTGGAGTAGGGCGAGAGGAAGGACGTGAGCAGGTAACCATGGGCGCCATGCAGTTCCACGGCCTGGTAGCCGGCCTGTACCCCCAGTTCGGCGGCGCGACCGAACGCCTCGACCAGACGCTCCACCTCGGCGTCATCCATCCCGCGCGCCATCAGGCGCCCGGAGCGTGTCGCGACGTCGCTGGGGGCGATGGGCATGCCATCGGCGAGCAGGTCGCGCTTGGCACCACGGCCACCGTGCTGCAGTTGCAGGCAGGCCACGGAACCGGCCGAGGTGATGGCTTCCACCAGACGCTGGTGTCCAGCCACCTGGGCGGGAGATTCCAGGGTGAGCTGACGATGCTCGGAACGCCCGGTGGCGCCCTCTACACAGCAGAACTCCACGATGATCATCCCCGTGCCGCCGCTCGCGCGCTCGCGGTAGAACGCGACCTGTTCGGGAGTCACGAAACCTTCCTGACTGCCCAGGTTGGTGGACATCGGAGCCATCACCGTGCGGTTGGGGATTCTCAGGTTGCGCAGGAGAATTTCCTGGAACAGATGGGGGTATGGAGCGTCGGGCATTTTTGCCTCCTTGGAGATCCGCTCTTGACCTTCGAATATCCGGCAGGCGCTATCCTGCTGTCGTCGAGGCGCTTGTTTATGACATATAGCTGACAATATATCAGTTATGTGTGTGGCGCCAGAGGATTTTCCGGTGAATCGCCAGTCTCACCATGGTTTGTAATCGGTCACTGGTGCGAGTTTTGAGAGGGGGAGGAGGGGGGGAGACCAGAAGACCTCAGTTCGCAGGGACGCTTCATGCTGCGCAGCGCTCGGTTCTGAATGGCTCGATGACTGGGTTTATGGTTCGCAATCGCTCGGCAGGGGAAGCGTATTTCTGGGGGAGGATTGGGTGGCGGGCTGTGACAGTCTCGGCACCAACGTTAAATGGCTGATTGGAAACGAAAACGCCGAAGGGTATTTTTTTGAGGGAAAGCCTTGCGCAAAGCTGACTATATGTTAGCTTGTGACTCGAGAGTCTTGATTGGTAGGCATCCGCCAAAAGCTGAGGAGCTCTCTACCCTGCCGGTGCTTCATTCTCCTCGCTGAGGAGGCGAAGCCGACAATAAAAACCGATCTGAATCGGAGCAGCCAAGTGAACAAAGCAAATACAAGAAGTGCTCGCGGTCGTTCCAATGACCGTCCATGCCTTTCCAAGCTGTCATGGTCCATCGCATTGGTTCTCGGCGCGACCGGAAGCGGCTCCGTGCATGCGATGGCGATCGAAACTGGTAACCCGGATTTCGAGGCGCGTTGGGATAATACGGTTCGTTACACCGCGGGCTGGCGCATGGAAGGGAAAAACAAGGACTTCACCAACTCGCATTTCTACGACGATACCGAGAATAAATTCGGCCGAGGCGACCTGGTGACCAACCGGGTGGATCTGCTGTCGGAGCTCGATCTGGTGTGGAAGCGTGCCCACGGCGTGCGTGTGAGCGCTGCGGCCTGGTATGACGAGGCATACCAGGGCAAGTCGGAGCCGAACAAGCAGTTGGCGGGCAGTGGCAACTACACCAATGACCACTACACTTCCTATGCGAATCGCTATATCTCCGGCTTGTCGGGAGAGATCCTTGACGCCTTCGCCTTTACCAGCTTTCAGGTAGGCAGCGTGGGTGTGAACCTCAAGGCGGGGCAGCACAACGTCTACTGGGGCGAGTCGCTGTATTCCATCGGCAACAGCATCGCCTACTCCCAGGGGCCGGTGGATACCATCAAGGCTGCGTCCAGCCCGGGTTCCGAGGCCAAGGAACTGTTTCTCCCGCTCAAGCAGATCTCCACGCAGATTTCGCTGACTGACGAGCTCTCTCTCTCAGCTCAGTACCTGTTGGACTGGAAGCCCTTCCGTACCATTCCGGCAGGCAGTTTCTTCGCGCCGGCTGACGGTTCGCGTTCCGACCTGGGGGCTTCGCCCGCGGTGGGGATGCCGGGAGGGATTCCAAACGGTGATGATCTGGAGCCCGGCAAGAAGCGTGGCGACTTTGGTTTGAGCCTGCGCTGGAGCCCCTGGTGGCTGGGCGGCACGGCGGGTCTCTACTACCGCAAGTTCGACGAGAAGGTTCCGTGGAGCTTCACGCAGATTGGCCTGAGGGAGATGGCGCCTGGTGTCGTGCTTGCGGGGATGCCCAATGCCATCCGTCTGAATTATGCGCGTGACACCGAGCTGTACGGCTTCAGCCTGACCAAGAACCTGGCCACCATCAGCCTCGCGGGCGAGCTGTCCTATCGCAAGAATACCGCGCTGAACTCGGCGTCCGGCTACACCGTGCTGGCGGGGGGTAACGGTGCTGCGGCCGAGGCCAGCTATGGCGAAGCCGAAGGCGCGCGGGGCAATACCTGGCATGCACTGGTAAATGGCATTTACCTGCTGCCGAGAACGCCTCTGTGGACCGGCGGGACCCTGCAGGCCGAGCTGACCTACAGCCGCCTGGACAAGATCACCGAGAATGAAGGGCGCTTCAACGGCTATGGTTACGGCTGCACCGGGCCCAAGGCCTACTGCACCACCAAGGATGCCTGGGGCGTCCAGGTGGGCTTCACCCCCGAGTGGCCTCAGTTGTTCCCCGGTTGGGATGTATCGATGCCGACAAGCCTCGCCTATGGCCTGGATGGCAATGGTCCGGCCATGGCGGGTGTACGCGAGGATGTCTACAGCTACTCGATCGGTGTCACCGGCAAGTACCGCGGAGTACACAACTTCACCTTGCGCTGGGCCGACTCGTATGCTCCCTACAAGATCAACCGGGCCCAGGGTATCGTCACGAGCGACCATACCGGTGGCGATGCGGTGCTGAACAACCACGGCTGGCTGTCCTTGTCCTACAAGGCGACCTTCTAGTCGATACTCTTTATCCCGCTTGATTCGAGGGAGTGGTCAATGAATTACAAGAAGATGATCATGCTGGGTGTTGCCAGCGCACTGTTCGCCGGCCAGGTTGTCGCTACGCCGACGGATGAGGAAATCAGCCAGCTCGGCACCACCCTGACGCCCATGGGGGCGATCAAGGCCGGCAATGCCGATGGCAGCATTCCTGCTTGGGATGGTGGTTTGTGTACGGCACCGGCCGATTACAAGCCGATCATGGGGGCCAAGGGCGGTTCGCCCTATGCCGATCCTTTCAGCAACGAGAAACCGTTGTTCAGCATCACTGCAGCCAATATGGCCCAGTATCAGGACAAACTGGACGAAGGTACCCAGGAGTTGTTCAAGCGTTATCCGGAAAGCTTCCGCGTGGACGTTTATCCGACTCAGCGCTCTGCCTGCTTCCCGCAGTGGGTATATGACAACACCATCAGTCGAGTGAAGAACCCGCGTCTGGTGGGTGACGCCCCGGGGCTGGAAGGTGCTCATGCGCAGGTTCCCTTCCCTCTGCCGAAGAGCGGTTACGAGGTGATGTGGAATGCCAATACCAAGTTTGAGCTGCCATATACCGAGGGTACCCAGGCTGCCTATCTGATCGACAGCTCGGGTGGGGTGACGCTGTCCAGTATCCAGTTGATCGAGAACCGCAATTACTTCTGGGACAACAGCCTCGACAAGGTGCCGGCCAACCAGCCTTACTGGGCGCTGATCGCCACCACCACCGCACCGGCTGCCTCGGTGGGGGTGAAGCAGATGCGCTTCAACTTCCTGGAAACCCACCAGCGTGACGCCATGGCCTGGTCCTATGTGCCTGGGCAGCGCCGTGTCCGGCTGGCGCCGGAGTTCAAGTACGACACGGTGAGTACGGCCAGTGGCGGCATCCTGCTGTTCGATGAGATCAACGGCTTCGACGGCAAGATGGACAAGTTCGACTTCAAACTGGTCGGGCGCAAGGAAATGTACGTGCCTTACAACACCTACAAGGCCTGGAGTGCCGATCCGAAACTGGCTAATACGCCGAAGCACCTGAACCCCGACATTCTGCGTTGGGAGCTGCACCGCATGTGGGTGGTCGAGGCCACCCTCAAGCCGGGCGAGCGCCATGTGCAAAAGGTCAAGCGCTTCCTGATCGATGAGGATAGCTGGGCCATCCTGGCGTATCACTCCCTGGATCAGGCGGGTAAGGTGCATCACCTGATGTATCAACTGTCCGTCCAGCAATACGAGAAGCCCGCCTACCGTAACGGCCACTATGTTCTGTACGACATGACCAAGGGTGTATACGGCAATGGCTCGCTGATGGCTGCACCGGGCATGACCGGCTTCTACCAAGTCGATCCTTTCCCGGGCAACTACTTCACTTCGGGATCCATGGCAGGCAGCGGGATTCGCTGACTGCCCCATGGCAAGGCTTGAGCGTTGAGCGTAGGAGGGGGAGCCATTCCCCCCTCTTTTTTCCCAAAAGCTCGGGCGTTGAATGTGGCTAGGTATTGCTGTGAGGGTGAAATGGCTGTTGTACGCAATCTGCTTTTCCTTACCTTCTTGTCCCTTTGCCTTTCGGCAAACACGAGTATGGGAAGTGATTTTCTGGACCCGCTGGACCGGCCTGCATCCGAGGTCAGGAATCTGGCCGGAGCGCATCTCAATGCCGTGACCCTAGCTGGCTCGCGATTGGTCGCGGTAGGCGCTCGCGGTCTCATCATGATTTCTGACGATGCCGGCGCCAACTGGTCCCAGGTGGCATCCCCGGTATCTTCCGATCTTCTGTCTGCATATTTCCCCACTGTTCGGCAGGGCTGGATAGTGGGTCACGAGGGTGTGGTGCTGCACAGCAGTGATCAGGGCCAGACCTGGGTCAAGCAAATAGACGGTCGGGTGACGGCCAGGCAACTCGAGGAATACTACGGCCAGCGCGCCGCGAGCGGTGATCAGCAGGCCGCCGGGTACCTCGAAGGCATCAAGTTGAATTACAAGGATGGCCCGGAGCAGGCGTTGATGGACGTCTGGTTCAGCGACGAGAACAACGGTATCGCCGTTGGCACCTTCGGCACCCTGCTGGCTACCCGCGATGGGGGCAAGAGCTGGGAGTCCTGGATGGAGCGGGTGGACAACCCGGAACTCCTGCATTACATGGCGATTGCCGGCGTGGGGGATGAAGTCTTCATCGTCTCCGAGCGCGGGATCGTATTTCGTTTCGACAGGGACAGTGACCGTTTCGAGACGCTGGAGACCGGCTACGCCGGCAGTTTCTTCAGTCTGGCGGTGAGCAAGAAAGCCGTAATGGCGGCGGGGCTGCGAGGCACCCTGTATCGCTCGCTGGATCAGGGGGGCTCCTGGGAACAGGTGCCCACGGGTCTGAATGTCGCGCTGACCGCTGTTCAGACCCTGCCTGACGGGCGCTTTCTGTTGGCTAGCGTCGATGGTCGGGTGAGTGTTAGCGATGCCGGCCTGACAGGTTTCGAGGCAGTACCCGTCCCACGTCCGGGGCGTTTTTCCAGCATGGTGGTGTTGCCTGGAGGAAAGGCCGTCACGGTTGGCTATTCCGGCGTGCGGGTCATCGACCTGAAGTAGAGTCGGCCTGAAGCAGGGAATGGCGTTTTAGAACAACAAGAGGCAAATATGGCTTTTTCAAACCCGATCGACATGCCCGTCATCAAAGACCCTCGCCAGTTCGATAGAGCGAGTGGGAACTGGCTGGAGAAATTGGTGTTCAATCACCGGGGTATGGTTATCCTGCTGTGTGCGCTGATGACGCTGTTGCTCGGCTGGAGTGCGCTCAAGTTGCCGGTGAACACCAGCTTCGAAAAGATGATCCCGCAGTCGCACCCCTATATTCAGAATTACTTCCAGCACCGTGACGCCTTGCGCGGCATGGGCAATGCGACCCGTATCGTGGTCGAAAACACCAAGGGCGATATCTTCGACAAGGAGTATCTGCTGACCTTGCAGAAGGTCAACGATGCCGTGTTTCTGATGCCCGGCGTCGACCAGGGCTGGATGCGTGGCCTGTGGACCAGCAGTCTGCGCTGGACGGAAGTGACCGAGGAAGGCTATCGCGGTGGCCCGGTGATTCCCGATCGCTGGGATGGCAACCCGGAGTCGATGGAGCGCTTGCGGGAGAACATCAACCGCTCTGGGATCGTCGGCAGCTACGTGGCCAACAACATGCGCTCTTCGATGATCTTTGTGCCGATGCTGGATATCAACCCGGAGACGGGCCAGGCACTGGATTATGCGGATTTCTCCCGGCAGTTGGAGAGGAATGTCCGCTCCTTGGAAAACGATGGTGTCAGGATTCACATCATCGGCTTCGCCAAGCTGGTGGGGAATCTGATTGATGGCCTTTACGATGTCATGGCCTATTTCGCTTTTTCGGTGCTGATCGCCAGTGCGCTAGTTCTCGCCTATACGCGCTGCCTGCGCAGCACACTGCTGCTGGTGTTCTGCGCGCTGCTCGGAGTGGTCTGGTTGCTGGGGTTGCTCAGCGTGCTGGGCTATGAGCTCGACCCCTATTCGATCCTGGTGCCGTTTCTGATCTTCGCCATTGGCCTGTCCCACGGCGCGCAGAAAATGAACGGCATCATGCAGGACGTGGGCCGAGGCACGCACAAATACGTAGCCGCGCGTTATACCTTCCGCCGTCTGTTCATGGCTGGACTGACCGCGTTGCTGGTCAATATCGTCGGTTTCGCGGTGCTGATGATCATCGACATTCCGGTGATCCGTGACATGGCGCTGACCACCAGCCTGGGTGTGGCGGTACTGATCTTCACCAAGCTGTTCCTGATTCCAGTGCTGCTGTCCTATTTCGGTGTGAGTGCCGAAGCGGCCCGGCGCAGTGTGCAGAGCGCGGAGCAGATCGAGGCCGGCCTCAGCCCCATGCAGAAGGTTCGGGCCTGGCTGATTCGCCTGACCGAGCGTCGGCGTGCCTTGCTGGCCATAGGCGTTGCGGCGCTGTTAACCGTGGTGGGTTTCTCGATGGGCAGGCAGGTGCAGTTTGGCGACCTGGATGCCGGGGCGCCGGAGCTGCGTCCCGAGTCCCGCTACAATCGCGATATCGCCTTCGTCGGCGAGAACTATGGCCTGTCCACCGACCAGTTCGTGGTAATGTTGAAAACCCCGCTGGGAAAATGCACGGAGTTTGCTTCACTGACCGAGGCGGATCGACTCAGCGCCCGTTTGCGTGAAGTGCCCGGTGTGCAGACGACCTTTTCGCCGGCCGACGGCATTCGCCTGGCGAGCTCCGGATCCTTCGAGGGCAATCCCAAGTGGTTGACCATTCCGCGGAACGACAGCAACCGCACCCAGTCCTTCAACATGTTCTCCACGGATCGTCCGGAGTTGACCGACCGGAGCTGCGGCATCACCCCGATCATCGCCTACCTGACTGACCACAAGGCGGCCACCCTGAATCGGGTGGTACAAGAGGTGGAGAGTTATGCGGCTGAGTTCAATAGCCCTGATCGCGAGTTCATGCTGGCCGCTGGTAGTGCCGGTATCGAGGCTACGACCAATATCGTGGTCAAGCGCAGCTTCTGGACGTTGCACTTCGTGCTGTATGGCGCGGTAGCCCTGTTGTGCTTCATCACCTTCCGCAGTTGGCGAGCTGTGGTGGTGGCGCTGGTGCCGCTGATCATCACTTCGATCCTGTGCGAAGCGCTGATGGGGATGCTGGGGATCGGGATCAAAGTTGCCACTCTGCCGGTAATTGCCGTTGGCGTGGGGGTAGGGGTGGACTATGCCCTGTACCTGCTCAGCGTACAGCTCAGCATGCAGCGCCAGGGCATGACACTGGCGAAATCCTATGCCGCTTCGTTGGACTTCGTCGGGCGCATCGTTGCGCTGATCGGGTTGACCATGGCGGCGGGTGTGCTGCCCTGGATCTGGTCGCCGATCAAGTTCCAGGCCGACATGGGCATCCTGCTGGCATTCATGTTCCTGTGGAACATGTTGGGGGCACTGATCCTGATCCCGGCTCTTTCCCATTTTCTCCTGCCATCTTCCGCGCACGGTGAGCCGGCCCTCGTTTCGTCTGAAGACGAGCGACTGGCAACTCTTGAGACGGAGGAGAGCAACGAGGGGCATCGTGCCCGACATTCCCGGGCCACTGTCTGAAGCGAGAACTGCAGGCAGGGTAGGGCGAGGCTTGTGCCACGCCGTCCTGCAGGCTTTGGCGCTACTGGAACACTTTGGAAGACGAATCATGAAGCTTGGATTGACCGGACGTGTGGCCCTGGTTTCGGGGGGGAGCAAGGGCATAGGCCGTGCCTGCAGTGAGATGCTTGCTGCCGAAGGTTGTCGGGTCGTGGTGGTGGCTCGTGGTCAGGAAGCCCTGGATGAAACCGTATCGGCCATTCGCGCCAACGGCGGTACGGCCATTGCCGTCAGCGCCGACCTGACCCGCGAGGCCGACGTGCAGGTGGCTGTGGCCAGGGCGCGCGAGGCATTCGGTGCGCCGGATATCGTCATCACCAACGTCCATGGGGGTGACCCCGGTGACTTCCTTGAGGGCAGTGCGGATGTCTTCACCGACTCCTTTCAGGGCTTGGTGATGAGCGTGGTGCACTTGGCGCGGGCGACTTTGCCCCACATGCGCGAACAGCGCTGGGGGCGGCTGCTGACCATCGGCACGGCTGCCGCCAAGGAGCCCGCCCCCGGGCTGCGGCTGATGGCGGCCAACACTGCGCGTGCCGCCGTGGTCACCCTGAACAAACAGCTGGCTGACGAATTCGCGGCCCATGGCATCACCGTCAACACCCTGGCCACCGGCTGGATCGCCACCGAGCACATGCGCGACCAGGTGGGCAAGATGGCGGCGGCCAGGGGCATGGCCCTCGATGACATGCTCCAGCGTCTGTCCCGTGGTGTGCCGGTGCAGCGCATGGGCAAGCCGGAAGAGATCGCCTCACTGGCGACCTATCTCTGCTCGGGGCTGGGGGGGTACCTTACCGGTTGCCTGATACCCGTGGATGGCGGCGCCCACCGCTCGGCCTGGTAGGCATCATGGCAGCGCAATTGCTGGAGGCGCCGACCCTCTGGGCCCTGCTGCAGCGCCGGGTAGCGCTTACCCCGCAGGCCACCATGCTGATCGACGGGCGTCAGCGTCAGCGCATGACCTTCGCCCAGGCCCTGGATATCTCGGCGCGCCTGGCTGCGGGTTTCCAGCGCTACGGCATTGGCCAGGGCTCGGTGGTGACCTGGCAATTGCCCACCGGCATCCCGGCGGTGATGACCGCCTTCGCGCTGGCGCGCCTGGGGGCCGTGCAGAATCCGATCATTTCGCTCTATGGCGAGCGCGAAGTGCATGGCGTGGTGGCACGCAACCGATCGGACTTCCTTCTGGTGCCCGGTGCGCAGGAACGGGACTTTCCGCTCATGGCCGAGCGTATCCGCGACAGCCTCGAACATCCACTGCGCGTTATCGTCATGGCGGGCGACCTGCCCCAGGGCAAGGCGGTCGATCTGCCGCCGGCGCCGGAAGACGGCGAGGCGGTGCGCTGGGTCTACTACACCTCGGGCACCACGTCGGAACCCAAAGGTGCCTGCCACAGTGACCAGACGCTGATGATCGGCGGGCGCAACCTGGCGCGAGCCATGCAGGTTGGATCTGCCGACGTGGGCACCGTGGCGTTCCCCTATGCTCATATCGGCGGCGCCATGTATACCGCCATGCTGCTGGCCAGCGGTATGAGCGCCGTGCTGCTGGACAGGTTCCAGGCGGCCGAGGCTGCCGCCATCTTCCGCGAGTTCGGCGTCACCACCACGGGAGGCAGTACGGCCCATTACGAGGCCCTGCTGGCCGAGCAGCGTCGCCAACCTAGCGCGCGGCTGATCCCGTCGTTGCGTCTGCTCTGTGGTGGGGGGGCGCCCAAGCCGCCAGAGCTCTACTACCAGGTAACGGCCGAACTGGGTTGCGCGCTTACCCATAACTACGGCATGACCGAGGTACCGCTGATCTGCGCCGGTTCTCCCAGCCATGGAGACGACCAGCTCGCCTGTTCCGAAGGTCTGCCCGTCGACGAGGTGGAGCTGCGTATCGTGCGTCTGGACGGCAGTCTTGCCGATATTGAGGAGAGTGGCGAAGTCCGGGTGCGGGGTCGAGGTGTGTTCAAGGGCTATACGGACAAGGCCTTGGATGAAGAAGCGTTCGATGCCGATGGCTACTTCCGTACGGGTGACCTTGGTCTGCTGCGCTCCGATGGACGGGTAACGCTGACCGGACGCCTCAAGGACGTGATCATCCGCAAGGGCGAGAACATCTCCGCACGAGAGCTGGAGGATCTGCTCTACAGCCATCCCAAGGTGGGCGCCGTGGCCGTCATCGGGCTACCCGATGCCGAGCGAGGCGAGCGGGTGTGCGCCGTGGTCGAGCCCGCGCCGGGCAAGCCCCCCCTGGAGTTCTCGGAAATGGTTGCCTACTTCCGTAGTAGCGGGATCATGCTGCAGAAGATTCCCGAGCAGTTGGAACTGGTAGATAGCCTGCCGCGCAACGAGACCTTGAACAAGGTGCTCAAGCATGTGCTCAGGCAGCGCTTCACCACCTGAGCGGTTGCGCTGACTGACGCGGGGCTCATCCGCGAATGGATGCCCCCGCGCTACCGTCAGCCGATTGCCTGTATCACCGCCTCGCTGTCGCACACGGTGCTGTAAAGCGGCAGCAGGTTGCGCAGAATGAACTCATGGCTCTCTGCCGACGCGCCTGCGATGCAGTCCTCGGGGACTACCACTTGGTAGCCGAGATCCGAGCCGCACAACGAGGTGCCCGATATCGCCACGTTGGTCGAAACGCCCACGGGAACCAGGGTCTGCACGCCCATGTTGCGCAACATGGCATCCAGGTCGGTGCCGTGGAAGGCCACCAGGCTGAAGCTGCGCGCATGCACGATATCGCCTTCGTGAGGCGTCAGCTCCTCGACTGGCAGGACATCCCGGCTACCGGCGATCATGCGCTGATCCTTGATCGAGCGGACGATGATCGCGCTGGTGCGGGGCAGGTCGACGTAACCTGGTCGATGCACTACATGTAAATGAATAACAGGCAGCTTTGCCTTGCGGAACGCTTGGGCCAGCCTGGCTATCCGCGGCACGATGGCGCGCGCTCCGGCCTGCTCGGCCAGACTCTGGAAAGGAGAGAGCTGCGGGTCGATTACGCCCAGCTGGCACTCGCTGATCAGCAACGCAGCACGCTGCCCTTTGTCCAGTCCTCGAATCATTGTTGCCCCTCTTGTTCGTTGTTTCGGTGAATGAAGCATGCAGCCGGCCTGGTTGACAAGCTGTAAGGCTGAGGCATTATAGCTGATAAATCGTTAGTTTTTAATCGGCGAGATGACTGAGCATGAATGATGAAGTGGGAGTGGCCGAGCTGTTGCAGGACTCGGCGAACGACTATCTGGCTGGAACCCATGCGCCTGCCAGGTTACGTGGCTGGATCGGGCGCGTACGACCGGTGGAGCGTGCACTGTGGCGCGGCATGGCTGAGCTGGGCTGGACAGCGCTCATGTTGCCGGAGGAGATGGGTGGCAGTGGTCTGGGCTTACGCGAAGCCTGTGCTTTGAGCGAGATAATGGGAGAACGTTTGCTCGCGGAACCCTTCGTCGCCTGCTGCGTACTTCCTTCGGTGCTGCTGGCGGCGAGTAAGGCTGACAACGCGGCGAGCGGACGCGAGCAACTGGCTGGCTGGTTGCAGTCAGGCGAACGCGTGTTGACCTTCGCCTGGCAGGAACGGGCCGCTCAGCTCGATATCGAACAGCCGACATGCCTCCTGCGCAATGGTGTGGTGACTGGTGAGAAGCGCTTCGTCATTGGTTGTGAGGCGGATTCGGTATTGCTTGTGCTGGCCCAGGAAGCCGGTCAGACGGTGTTGGTGGCCGTGGCCGCCGATGCTTCGGGGGTCAGTTGCGAGTCATTCGCTGCTGGTGTCGGCAGCCAGGCCCATGTGCGTTTTGAGCAGACCCCTTTGTTGTTTGGTGAGCCGCTGCTGCGTGGTGAGGCCGCCGAACAGGCTGCGCGTCAGGCGCTGGTCGCCGGGCGTATCGCGCTGTCTGCCGAACTGGCCGGATTATCCGCTGGCTGCCTGCGACAGACCATCGACTACGTTAGCCAGAGGGTACAGTTCGCACGCCCCATTGGTAGCTTCCAGACCGTGCAGCATCGTTGCGTTGACCTGCACATCGAGGCATTACTGGCGCGTGCTTCCTGGCAGCATGCTCTGGACTGTTACGAGCAGGCTCCGCTGTCCGCAGCCACCTTGGCGGCCACCAGCGCGGCCAAGGCGCGTAGCGGAGCGGGTGCGGTAATCACCGGCAAGCAATCGGTGCAGTTGCATGGTGCCATGGGCTTCGCCGAGGAAGTCGATATCGGCCTGTACCTGCGCTCTGCGATCTTCGGTTCGGCCTGGCTGGGGGCGGCGCAGAGCCACCGTCGCCTGTTCGCCGAGCGTTATCCGGCCCTGCGTAGCGAAGAACTGGACGATAGCACCCTGACGCAGGTGGCGCTTAGTGATACCAGTGACCCGCGGGAGTGGGGCGACGACGAATTCCGCCTGCGCCTGCGCCGCTGGCTGGAGGCGAACTACCCGCTGCACCTGCGTCAGGACGACCGTCGCCCATTCCTGCGTCTGCGCGGTGACGACCTGTGCAACTGGCTGCGCTTGCTCAACGAGCACGGCTGGCGGGCACCGGCCTGGCCGCGGGAATATGGTGGTATGGGTATCTCGTTCCGCAAACAGATGATCTACCAACAGGAAATGGAACGTGCCGGGGTCGGGCGGATCATCGACAACGGTGAAACCCAGCTTGGCCCAACCCTGATGAAATGGGGGACACAGGAGCAGCGTGCCTACTACCTGCCGCGAATCCTGCAGTGCGACGATGTCTGGTGCCAGGGTTACTCGGAGCCGGGGGCCGGCTCCGATCTGGCCAGTCTGCGTACCCAGGCGGTGCTCGAGGGCGACGAGTATGTGGTGAGCGGCCAGAAGATCTGGAGCACCCATGCTTTGGATTGCACGCATATCTTCACTCTGGTGCGTACCGGCAAGTTCGAGAAGAAGCAGCAGGGCATCAGCTTCCTGTTGATCGATCTCAAGGCGCCAGGCGTGAGCATCCGCCCGATCGCCAATATCGCCGGCGAAAACGAATTCTGCGAAGTGTTCTTCGATGCCGTGCGGGTGCCGGCGGTGAACCTGGTGGGCGAGTTGCACCAGGGCTGGAGTGTGGCCAAGGCGTTGCTCGGTCATGAGCGTATCTGGCTGGGCAGCTCGGCCATGGCCGGTAGTGCACTGGATCTGGCCGAACGCCTGGTGGTGCAGCTGGGCCTGATGGATGACAGGGGCGTGCTCGACCGCCTGGCTGCTCTGCAGGCTGACTTGCATGACTACCGTCGACTCTATGCCCAGGTGTGTGACCGCATCGCCAATGAAGGGGCCGAACCTGACGCCGAGGCTTCGGTGCTGAAGGTTTATGTCTCTGAGCTGTTGCAGCGGATCACTGAGTTCAACGTCGAAGTCAGCAGCGAGTACGGCGGTGTAGTTGGTGATGTCAGCATTGGCGATCTGGAGGTCGATCCGCACTGGGCTCTGATGATGGCCCGACCGGTGACGATTTATGCCGGTGCCAATGAAATTCAGCGCGATATCCTGGCCAAGGCCGTCCTCAATCTTCCCAATCTACCGCGCGGCTGATGCCGGCTATCTGGAGCAACACATGAGAGAAGCTGTCATTGTTTCCACCGCCCGTACTCCTATCGGCAAGGCTCATCGAGGTGCGCTGAACAACATCAAGTCGCCGAGCATGACCGCCCATGCCATGTTGCAGGCTGCTTTGCGCACAGGCGTGGAGCCAGGAGCAATCGAGGATGTGATCATCGGTGCGGCGATGCCCGCCGGCACGGCGGGTAGGAACCTGGCCCGCGCTGCTGCGCTGCGCGCGGGATTCGGTGTGCAGGCGGCCGGTTCTACGGTGGATCGTCAGTGTGCATCTGGCCTGATGGCCATCGCCATCGCGGCCAAGCAGATCATCGTCGACGGGATGGACATTGTCATCGGAGGCGGTTCGGAGAACGTCAGCGCACTGACACCGAGTTATCTGGAGCTGGCCATCCGAGAGAAGGATGAGGTTCTGGCGGATATGCTGCCACAGGCCTACATGCCGATGATCGAGACTGCCGAGTTCGTTGCCAGGAAATACGGTATCAGCCGCGATGCGCAGGATGAGTATGCGCTGCTTGCTCATCAGCGGGCCGCCGCCGCCCAGGCCGATGGCAAGTTCGACGAGGAGATCGTGCCACTGCGGGTGCAGCAGAAACTGGTAGACAAACAGACCAAGGAAGTCAGCTACAAGGAGTTTCTCTTCACCGAGGACGAATGTCTGCGCCCGGATACCAGCGCTGCAGGGCTTGCCAGCCTCAAACCAGTGATCGAAGGGGGGAGTGTCACTGCTGGCAACGCCAGCCAACTGTCTGACGGTGCGTCGGCCTGCTTGCTGATGGATGCTCGCCTTGCCGAGCAGCGCGGTCTGCGCCCACTCGGTGCGTACCGTGGTTTCATCAGTACTGGCTGCGCACCGGAGGAAATGGGTATCGGGCCGGTGACCGCTATTCCGCAACTGCTGAAGAAGCATGGTCTGACGGTCGGTGATATCGGCCTGTGGGAGTTGAACGAGGCGTTCGCCTGCCAGACCCTTTATTGTCGCGATCGGTTGGGCATTGATCCCGATCGTTTCAACGTCAACGGCGGCGGCATCGCGTTGGGGCATCCCTTTGGCATGACCGGCTCACGCCTGGTCGGCAGCGCGCTGCTCGAAGGTCGCCGTCGTGGTGTGCGCTACGTGGTGGTGAGTATGTGTGTCGGTGGCGGTATGGGGGCTGCCGGCTTGTTCGAGGTTTACTGATTCTTCTGCGTTTTTTGTGCTGTTTGAGCGTGACACCTGCCTTTCGATCTTGGGGGGCAGGTTTTTTTGCTCAGAGGATTTAGCTGATCTGATTTTCCTGCATGACGGGCAGCGCGGGGAGTGGCGCAGGGAGCCGCGGCTCAGGGCTTGCGGCAATACTACCCAATCATTCAGCCTCAGCCGTCTTGCTGCGGCAGCAAGCATGCACGCAACCCCGAGGGGGTGAGCCTGGGTGGAGCCCCCGTGAGCTGGCGACGAACTACGTGAGGTGGCGCGAGATGTGTGGTGCCTCTCGCTCGATCACTGGCGTACTGCTGCCGATGATTGCAATGGAGGATTAGACACTGTTTCAGTGGTTGATCTACCTGTCTACCGCAGTGCTCCTGGAAGGACAGGTTGTCATGGAGGTGCTCGGGGTGGCGGTGTTCGAGATCGACATGGTGCACGAACCATCCATTCGTGCTCTACCCGCAGTGGCTGGCCCAATCCACGGACGTGGAGAAACAAGGCATGCATGAGGTTGCGGAATGCCCTGTTAGGAAGCGTTCTCCGACAACATTAGAAGCGACCCAGTACACCCGGATGCGGGATCCGGGCGACATATGGGGCTCAGTTCAGGCCAATCGTGCGTTCCAGCTCCGCCAGTTTCTCGAAGTGGTGCATGCTGCTACCTAGCGCACTGTTGATCAGTGTCATACGCTTGAAATAGTGGCCGATTACGTATTCTTCGGTTACGCCAATGCCGCCGTGCAACTGGATTGCCTGGCCGCAGACGTATTGGCCACTCTTGCCGATATGAGCCTTCGCCATTGACAGTATCTTGGCCCGCTCATCTGAATTTTTGTTGAGGCTGGACAGCGCGTAGTGCAGCATGCCGCGCGATAGTTCCAGTTCGATCAGCATCTCACTCATACGATGCTGAAGGCTCTGGAAGTCGCCGAGCAACTGGCCGAACTGCTTGCGGATCTTCAGGTAGTCGCGGGTGATCCACAGTGCGCGCTCCATCACACCGATGGCTTCGGCGCAGAGCGCCACCGTGGCGTGTTCGAGGCCGTGGCGGATAGCGCCGAAACCCAGGCCGACGGCACCCAGTAGATTCTTGCGGCCAACCTCGACATCGCGCAGATAGAGGTGAGTGGCCCAGCGGTTATCGATCAGGCGAATGTCGCGCCGCTCCACTCCTGCGCCCTTCGGATCGACGACGAACAGGCTGATACCCTGTTCGTCGTCGTCGCTGCCGCTGGTGCGTGCCGAGACGATCAGTAGTTCTGCCACGTTGCCGGCCACTACCACAGCCTTTTCGCCACTGATCCGCCAGCGCTCGTCATCGATGGCGACTGCCCGGGTTTGTACGTACGCCGGCCTGCCATGCGCCCCAGCTTCCTCGTGGGCGAGTACCGGCAGCAGTTCGCCTGTGCACAGGGTCTGAAGTATCGTCGCCACCTTGGGATCGCGCGTGGCCGCCAGGGTCTGCGCGGCGAGCACTGCTACTGCCCAATAGGGTTCCACGCAGAGCATGCGGCCGTTCTCTTCCATCACCAGAGCGGACTCCAGGGCGGAGCAGTTCATTCCACCGAACTCTTCCGGAATCGCCAGGCCAAGTAGGCCGAGTTCGGCCAACTGCTGCCAGTGACTGGAGTCGAATGAGCCCTTGTCGACCACCGGGCCGCGTTTTTCGAATGAGCAGTTGTCTTCCATGAAGCGACGAACGCTGTCTCGCAACATGCTCTGTTCTTCGTTGAGTTGGAAATCCATGTTCAGAGCTCCAGGAATGAACGGGCGATGATGGTGCGCTGCACTTCATTGGCCCCACCGTAGATAGTGGTTGCACGACGGTAGAAGTAGTCCGCCATGATGCCTGGGGCATAGTTGGGACCAGGAGGCCAGGCCTCCTCACGCTGTGCATCCCCGAGCGGGTCGGGGTAGACGTAGCTGGCGTAGCAACCGAGCGCTTCGACCTGGAGCTCGCCAATCTTCTGCAGCAGTTCGGAACCACGGATCTTCAGCAGCGAGCCGACCGGTAGCCTGCTCTGGCCGCCAGCCTTCTCATGCAGCGCACGCAGGCTAAGCCAGCGCAGGGCCTGCAGATCGGTTTCCAGCTGGGCAAGGCGGGTGGCGAAGCCCGGACGGTCGATCAGTCGTGAGCCGTCGGCCTGGTTCAAGCTGAGGAACTTACGCAGACGCGCCAGGTTAGCGTTGTTGCGTGGCCACTCGGCGCTGAAGGCGCGTTCGTTCTCTAGCAGGAACTTGGCGTAGGTCCAGCCTTTACCTTCTTCGCCTACCAGGTTGGTGACCGGCACACGCACGTCGTCAAAGAACACCTCGTTGAGGCTATGGCTTTCGCCGATGTCATGGATCGGGCGGATGGTCACGCCTGGGGCCTCGCGCTCCACTAGGATCATCGAGATGCCGCGCTGGCGTGCTGCTGGGTCGGTCTTGACCAGGACGAAAATCATGTCGGCGGTCTCGACGAACGATGTCCAGATCTTGCGGCCGTTGATCACATATTCGTCGCCGACGCGTTCGGCCCTTGTGCTGAGTGAGCCCAGGTCGGAGCCAGCGTTGGGTTCGGAGAAGCCCTGCCCCCAGAATACGTCGCCGCTGAGGATGCGTGGACCGTACTCCTGCTTCATCACCTCGCTGCCAAAGGTCATGATCACTGGGCCGATCATCTTGAAGCCTGCGGTGTCCACGGCCGGGGCGCCGGCAAGCAGGCATTCTTCGTCGAAGATGAACTGGCGCAGAGGCGACCAGCCGGTACCGCCCCAGTGCTTCGGCCAGTTGGCGCCGGCATAGCCGTTGGCATGGAGAATCTTGGTCCAGCGCCGGGTGTCCTCGCGCAATGGGTGATAGCCGCGGTGGTTACGCTCGGCCAGATCTGCGGGGAGGTTGTCCTTGAGGAAGGCACGAACTTCCTGACGGAAGTCCTCGTCTTCCTGATCGAGAATGAAATCCATTGGGTCAGTCCTGTGGGCTGCTGGCGGGCTAGGCCCGCCGCTGTGGTGGTCGGGTTATTTCGGCGCGGCGTTGAAGGGGATGCCCTTGTCCGGCCGGTGGTCTTGGGGTAGCCCAAGCACACGTTCGGCCAGGGTGTTGAGCAACAGCTCGTCGGTGCCGCCGGCGATGCGCAGGCTGGGGTCGAGCCAGGCCCGGGCGAAGTCATTGGTCGCATGGCCGTGTGGCGCGAGACGTGCGCCGCTGGCACCCAGCAGATCCATGGCGGTGGAACCCAGCGCCTGGCGGGTTCGGCCCAGCAGTAGCTTGCGGATGGCCCCCTCTGGCCCTGGGGCCTGGCCATTGGCGAAGGCTTGCAGAGCGCGGCGATGGATGGCACGCAGGCCTTGGCGCTGTACGAATACCTCGGCAATCCTGGCACGGACTTCGCCGTCCTCCAGCGCCGGACGGCCATTGATCCGGGCATTGCCAGCCAGGTCGATGAAGTTCTCCAGAGTCGGGCCGTAGCCGGATTCGTCGGTCACCGCGTAGCGTTCGATCATCAGAGTTTCGACGGCGACCTTGAAGCCACCGTTGATTTCCCCTAGGCGCTGTTCGTCAGGGACGAACACTTCGTCGAAGAACACTTCGTTGAGATCTTTCTCCTCGCCCAGGCGGCGAATGGGCTGAACCGTGACGCCGGGTGACTTCATGTCGAGGAAGAAATAGGTCAGGCCGGAGTGCTTGGGCAGGTTCGGATCGCTCCTGGCCACTACCACGCCCCAGTCGGCGATCTGCGCCCAACTGGTCCAGACCTTCTGCCCGCTGAGTAGCCAGCCGCCCTCCGTGGGCACTGCCTTCAGGCGCAGGGAGGCCAGATCTGATCCGGCCGAGGGTTCGGAGAACAGCTGGCACCAGATCAGTTCACCGCGCACCGTCGCCGGGCCGAGTTTCTGTTTCCAGTGCTCCGGGGCATACCGCAGGAAGATCGGCAGCGGGTTGTTCAGGCTGATGCTGAAGTAGATCAGTGGCAGGTCGTAGCGCATCTCTTCCTCGCAGAAGATGACCTTTTCCAGTTCGCTACCACCAGCGCCGCCATATTCTTTAGGCAGGGTGATACAGCCATAGCCGTGCTGCACCTTGTGCGCCTGCCAGGCACGGGCCAGGGCCAGATCCTGCTCGAAGTCGAGGCCATGGCGGGCTCTTCCCGAATAGTTTGCCGCATGTTCGGCCAACCAGCTGCGAGCCTGCTCGCGGTAGCGTTGCAGTTCTTCGTTCATTTTCGTCTTATCCTGCCAGGCCAGTTGCAGATTCGAGTCCCAGGTCGCAAAGCAGTCGTTCCCGCCAGTAGTGGGAGCCTCCCAGCTCCAGGGCCAGGCTGCGCGAGCGGCGATAGTAGTGATGGGGCATGGCTTCCCAGGTGACGCCCATACCTCCGTGTACGTGTAGGTTCTCCTGGGCGGCCAGGTCGTAGGCGCGGGTAGCACCGAGACGGGCGGCAGCGGTCAGTTGGTTGCGAGCCGGCAGTCCCTGCTCCCAGGCATCCAGCGCGTCATGCGTACAGCCGCGAGCGATCTCCAGTTGGCAGTACATCTCCGCCAGCTTGTGCTTGATGCCCTGGAAGCCACCGATCGGCTGGCCGAAGGCGCGGCGCTCGCGGGCGTAGTCACAGGCCATGTCCAGACAGGCCTGGGCGCCACCGATCTGCTCGAAGGCGGTGGTCAACGCGGCAAGACTGCTGAGATTCGACAACTGCTCGGCATCGCCGAGGCGTAGCGCGTGCACCTGAACGAACTGCAGGGCCGCCGTCGCGCGGGAGTTGTCGAAACCATCGACCGGGATGCGCTGCACCCCGGGTTGGTCGAGTAGAACCAGGTAGAGGCCGTTGCCGTGCTCGTCTGCGGCCTGCACCAGGGCAACATCGGCGACCGTGGCGAAGGCTGCAGGGGCCTTTTCGCCGTTCAGTCTGCCGTTGCGAACCTGGGCCGAGTTATTGATCGAAAGTCCTCCATCGGCTGGGTCGGCCAGCGCCAGGCAGGCGATCCGGCTGCCATCGGTCAGGGCTTCCTGCAGGGCTGAGTGCTCCGCCCGCCCGGCTGCCAGCAAGGCATGCACGGCTAGCGTGTTGGCGATCAGGGGTAGCGAGGCAGTGATCCGGCCGAGCTCCTCGCACAGTACGCCAAGGCCGCCCCAGCCCAGGCCTAGACCGCCGGCCTGTTCCGGCACCGCGATCGCCGTCCAGCCTTGCTCGACGGCATGCCGCCAGAGCTCACGGTCGAAACCGCCTGGTTCATCGAGCATCGACTTGAGGTGCTCGGGCGTCGCCTGATCCTGTAGCAGGCGTCTGGCCTGCTCGCGGATGGTGGCGAGATCTTCAGCGTGTTCGGCTTGCATTCGGACTCTCTCAGACAGGGGTGAAGAGGGGGAGGTACACGTCCTCAACCGCCTCGAAGACGACTCGAACTCGCTGGCCAATAAAGGCCGAATCCGGGTGGCAGCCAACGATGTTGGTGGTCAATTGCAGGCCTGGTTGCTCGTCGAGGCTGACGATCGCGATTGCATAAGGCACCGCCTGCCCCGGGCTCCAGGGTTGGTGGTTGACCGTCAGGGCTTCGATGGTGCCAAGGCCGCTGACGGCTTCCGGGGCGAGCCGCTTGCTCAAGCACCTGGGACAGATGATTCCTGGCGGGTGCAGCCAGAGGCGGCAGTCCGTACAGCGCAAGATGCGCAACTGGTTGTCCGCTCCGCAGATCCAGAAGAAGCGGTTCAGGTCATCCAGTTCGGGAAGGGTGCGTTTCACGGCGTCAGTCATTGGGTTCTCCTGGGGCGGTGGCGCTTTCCTGCATCATGCGTCAGCTTCCGTCCGGCCTCCATAGGGTCGCGCGTTCAGGATTAAAACTAACACAATGTTATTTTTATTGTATAGTTTCCGCCAAGGCAAGTGGTGCCTCAGATAAATCAAAGCCAAAGGTTCACATGCTGATTACCAGGTTTGCGCGATGCTTTCCTGGGAATAATGGAGCTGGCTATGAGTCAGCTACACTTTAACAGTGGGAGATATCTGAATGTCCGGTCTGGTTGTGGTGACGGGTGCCGCTGGCGCTCTTGGACGCGCGGTGGCGCAAGCCTTCATTGAGCAAGGCAATCCGGTGTTATTGGTTGACTGCAATGAGCAGGTGTTGCGTTCTGCCTATGAAGGTGTAGAGGGCACCAAGCACTTTCTGGTGGCTGATCTGACCGACGGAGCGGCAACTCTTGAGGCTCTAGGGCAGGCGCTGCAGGCCCATGGTTCTGCAGCAGTGCTGTGCAACATCGCTGGGGGGTTCGCCATGGGCGTGGAGGTGCATGATGCCGACGCCAGTGTCTGGCAGAGAATGATGGATCTGAACGTGACCACTACCCTCAACGCTTGTCGAGTTGTAGTGCCGGGCATGTTGTCCGCTGGACAGGGCAAGGTGATCAACGTCGCTGCGGCTGGGGCTACCAGCGGCAAGGCGGGCATGGGAGCCTACTGCGCCTCGAAGAGCGTGGTCGCCAGGCTGACCGAATCGATGGCGCTGGAGTTGCGGGAGAAAGGAATCAACGTCAATGCGATTGCTCCGAGCATCATAGATACCCCGGCCAACCGCGCCGATATGCCGGATGCCGATTTCGCCAAGTGGGTGTCCACCCGGCAGTTGGCCGATGTCGTGGGCTTCCTGGCATCGGATCGTGCCAGCGCCGTCCATGGGGCGGTTATTCCCGTGGTGGGGCTGTCCTAGTGTCGACCAGTATCCAGGTCAGGCACAGGGGTGACGGAGTGTGTCTGATCGGCATCAACCGCCCGGAGCGTCGCAATGCGCTGGATACGGTGACCTACGTTCAGTTGGGTGAAGCGCTACAGGCGGCGGATGACGACGTGGGGGTGAGGGCAATCGTTCTGACCGGTGAAGGCGGGCACTTCACTGCAGGCAACGATCTGGCGGACTTCCAGCGTCTCAAGGACGCAGATGCTGTTCCCGGTATCGGTTTCCTGCGCATCTTGGCGACCGTTTCCAAGCCGGTGGTGGCGGCAGTCGAAGGT
The DNA here is from genome assembly GCF_013522825.1 of Stutzerimonas stutzeri. GTDB lineage: Bacteria > Pseudomonadota > Gammaproteobacteria > Pseudomonadales > Pseudomonadaceae > Stutzerimonas > Stutzerimonas stutzeri_AK. Next base: position 3,864 of record NZ_JAAMQZ010000012.1, on the reverse strand, counting down.
TATGCCATTGGTATCGGCACGACCCTGTTGCTGCATTGTGACCTGGCCTACGCGGGGCGTAGCAGCAAGTTCCGGCTGCCGTTCGTGGGGCTGGGGCTATGCCCGGAGGGCGCCTCGACCTACCTGCTGCCCAGGCTGGCGGGCAGTAAGGTAGCGGCAAATCTGCTTTTTTTCGGTGAGCCCTTCCTGGCCGATACGGCCCGTGAGATTGGCCTGCTCAACGAGGTAGTTGAGGATGGCACCGCCCTTGAGCGTGCTATCGAGCGGGCCGAGGCTCTGGCCCGTTTACCGGTTCAGGCCTTGGCGACTACCAAGCGCCTGCTTGTCGAGCAGCAACGCGACAAGGTCGGACAGATCATGGATGCGGAAGAAAAGGATTTTCTGCGCTGCTGCGCTGGGCAAGAGGCGCAGACGGCGTTTAGTTCGTTTTTCGCCAAGAAGTGACAGGATGGATCCAGTTCTGATTGACCCAGTTCACGGGTCTGTGCGTGCGGAGATAGGGAAAATTATCCGGCGATGCACAAGATCAACCCAGTCAACCCAAGGAGTTGTCATGCGTAATGTACTGCTTCCCTTTGACGGTTCGGCCTCGGCCAGGCGCGCTATCCAGTATCTGCTGGATCTGGCCGGCGAGTACCCGAGTATCCAGGTGCATGTGATCAACGTGCAGACCACCTCCAAGCTCCATGGCGACTATGTGTCTGCTGTCATGCTGGAGCAGCTGCATGCTGGGGCTCTCAATCATGCCCAGGAGATCGCTGCCGAGGCGGCTGCGCTGCTTGAAAAGGCGGGTGTTCGCGTCGAGGTTCATGCCCTGGTCGGTGAGGTCATCGACGAGATTGTCCAGGCCGTCAAGGCATACGGTTGCGATACCGTGATCATGGGAACCCGTGGTATGGGCAACCTGGGCAATCTGCTGATGGGCTCCGTCGCTACCCGGGTGGTGCATGAGGTGCCCGTACCGGTATTACTGGTGAAGTGATCCCGGTGCGGGCGTGGGCTGGTCAGTACGCCTCTTGCTTGAAGCGCAGGCGCCAGGCGTGCAGTTGCGGTTCGGTGTAGCCGCTGGGTTGCTCGCGACCCTTGAACACCAGGTCGTAGGTGGCGCGGAAGGCGTGGGAGGCGTCGACGTCCGGCGCCATCGGTCGGTAGGCCGCATCGCCGGCGTTCTGCCCGTCCACCACCTGGGCCATGCGTTGTAGGGTTTCGCGGATCTGCTGCTCGCTCACCACTCCGTGGTGCAGCCAGTTGGCGATGTGCTGGCTGGAGATGCGCAGGGTGGCGCGGTCTTCCATCAGGCCGACGTCGTGGATGTCCGGCACCTTGGAGCAGCCGACGCCTTGTTCGACCCAGCGCACCACGTAGCCGAAGATGCCCTGGCAGTTGTTGTCCAGCTCTTCCTGGATATCGGCGGCGCTCCAGTCGCGTGCGGCGGCCACCGGCACGCTGAGCAGGTCGCGCAGCAGGCCGTCGCGCTGGCTGGCGAGATCGATGAGTTCTAGTTCCTGCTGCACGGCCTGTACGTCGACCTTGTGGTAGTGCAGGGCGTGCAGGGTGGCGGCGGTGGGCGAGGGCACCCAGGCGGTGTTGGCGCCAGCCTTGGGATGGCCGATCTTCTGTTCGAGCATGGCCGCCATCAGGTCGGGCATCGCCCACATGCCCTTGCCGATCTGCGCCCGGCCGCGCAGGCCGCAAGCCAGGCCGACCAGCACGTTGTTGCGCTCGTAGGCGGCGATCCACGGGGTGGAGTTCATGTCGCCCTTGCGCAGCATGGCGCCGGCTTCCATGGCGGTGTGCATCTCGTCGCCGGTGCGGTCGAGGAAGCCGGTGTTGATGAAGGCCACGCGGTCCTTGGCCGCGGCGATGCAGGCCTTGAGGTTGACGCTGGTGCGCCGCTCCTCGTCCATGATGCCCATCTTCAGGGTGTGGCGCGGCAGGCCGAGCAGATCCTCGACGCGGCCGAACAACTGGTCGGCGAAGGCCACTTCGGTGGGGCCGTGCATCTTCGGCTTGACGATGTACACCGAGCCGCTGCGCGAGTTGCCGCGACGCTGGAGGTCGTGCAGGGCGATGGTGCTGGTGACCACCGCGTCGAGGATGCCTTCGGGAATCTCGTTGCCTTCGCCGTCGAGGATCGCCGGGTTGGTCATCAGGTGGCCGACGTTGCGCACGAACAGCAGGCTGCGGCCGTGCAGAACCAGCTCGGCACCGTCGGCGCCGGTGTAGACGCGATCCGGGTTCAGCCGGCGGACAATGGTCTTGCCGCCTTTGTCCAGGGTTTCGGCGAGATCGCCCTTCATCAGGCCCAGCCAGTTGCGGTAGACCACTACCTTGTCGTCGGCGTCGACGGCGGTCACCGAGTCCTCGCAATCCATGATGGTGGTCATCGAGGTGCAGCTTGTTCGCTATGTTTCGAAGCGTGGTCCCCAATACCGCGTGCTTGCCGCGAAGGCGAGCGAGAAAGTGCCAGGAGATCTGTTGCGCAAGGACTTCACCGAGGCGGTTCGCGTCTCTAACGGTATGGGTTTTACCCCGAGCGAAATTTTTATTCCTCGGCATCTGGTGGAGCGCTGCGAGATCAAAGACGGCCAGCAGGTTTCCGGTACAGCGGTACAGGCCTACAACAAGAAGCGTGAAAGCTGGGGATGGAAGGCCGTATCCATTCAACCTTTGTAGGCGGCTACTCGTTGGTCTTTCTCTGGCTCTTTTGAGAGTTGACGAATAATTGCGAAAGAAAATTCTGCAGTCTGGCTTTTTCAAGGCAGCACTCCTTGCGGTCGCCCCGAGCCTGATCATGGGGGGGCTGCCTCTGCTAGGTTATGCGCCATGGGAGCGTACCAGCCTGGAGGTAGTTGTTTTCTTCGTGGTGGTTTATTCCGCCATCCACGTGCTTGTTGCGCTGCTGGTTATGCTGGTGAGCCGAAAGTGGCGGGAGTATTTCCCGGCCATCATGCTGGGTGTGCTTCTGGGCGGCTTTGCCGGTTTGCAGGCGGGAGCAGCAATGAGAATGAAAGCCTATGAACTGGCGGGTGATCGTGCTGATGTTTTGATCCTCGCGATAGAGCACTACATTGAGGCTACCGGAGAGCCACCTGAGCGCTTGGAGCAACTGGTACCTGATTTTGTCCAGGCGATCCCAGTTAGGCTGCCGCTGCTTGAGATTGTAACGGGCGAGGCGGCACTCAAAGGTTTCTATGGCAATCCATGGGCTCTGTTGTTCAAGGCGGGGAGTGGTTTGAACTGGGACCAGCTCGTTTACCTGCCAAGGCAGAATTATGAGCAGGTCGAGTCGAAAACTTTGCTGGGGCGCTGGGCTTACATCCACGAGTAATCAAGCGGATGGTGACGTCGTTACCCGCCTCAAAAGCTATGGCGCCTCCAGCTTTTCCGGTGCTCGCGCCAACAGAGCCTATGGGCCGGTGTGAGGGGAATGCCAGATAAGCCTGGGATGCTGCGCAGGCGAAAAATCAGGAGGTCGAGGTACCTCCGTCATTGAAAAAGTCATCGCGAGCAACGCGCCCAAAATCACTGAGGTCCTTGTCCTCCTCGCTGAACATGAAGTTCACCATGCACTCTCGCCTGAGGCCAGAAATCGTCCTGAAAAAACAGGGTTCGCACAGATGGACTGCGGATTCCACGCCATCCGGCCACCCAGTCCGCTCTCATCTGGCCAGGCATTCCAGGGCCATCTGGCCACCTGTTCCACGGCCATCCGGCCGGGCAGTCGGAGCGCAGCGACGCAGGGGTGGCATTGTTAGTCCGGGTTGGCTGGCGTCGTCAATTTCTGCGTCCGTTTGCGCATTGATTCACCCTTCAGATTGATCCGGTAAGCGTTGTGCACCAGGCGGTCGAGGATAGCGTCGG
>NZ_JAAMQZ010000123.1 GCF_013522825.1 Stutzerimonas stutzeri | reverse complement strand
GATACCGACTCACCGCAGCTGGCCATGTTCAACGAGGCCGAAGAGCTGATCGAAGAGCCGGCCGCCGCGCCAAGCGAAGCCGAAGCCGAAGCCGAAGCCGAAGCCGAAGCCGAAGCCGAAGCCGAAGAAATCGTTGCGCCGGTCAAGCGCCGTGGCAAGCGCAAGCCGTTGCCGGCCAACCTGCCGCGTGTCGAGGTCATC
>NZ_JAAMQZ010000122.1 GCF_013522825.1 Stutzerimonas stutzeri | reverse complement strand
CCGACGCTATCCTCGACCGCCTGGTGCACAACGCTTACCGGATCAATCTGAAGGGTGAATCAATGCGCAAACGGACGCAGAAATTGACGACGCCAGCCAACCCGGACTAACAATGCCACCCCTGCGTAGCTGCCTGCCCGGTTGAGTGGCCGGATGGCCGTGGAATCAGTGGCCGGATGCGCGTGGAATGGGTGGCCGGATCAGCGTGGAATCGGTGGTCAGATGCTCATGGAATGGGTGGCCAGAT
>NZ_JAAMQZ010000121.1 GCF_013522825.1 Stutzerimonas stutzeri | reverse complement strand
CGTCGCGCACTTCATGTGCGCCGCGCCGGACTTCAAGCAGCGGGTTGTAGGCGGCCGACTGCCTATCGGTGGGGTTGAAAAGCAGGCAGTGCGAAAAGCGCGAACGCCAGCCCGCCGTGATCTTCCAGTTCTCTCCCTTAATGTCGTGAATGACGGCGGACGCCGGCCACGAAAGCAACGTAGGCACCACCAAGCCCACGCCCTTGCCCGAGCGCGTGGGTGCGAAGCTCAGGACATGTTCCGGCCCC
>NZ_JAAMQZ010000120.1 GCF_013522825.1 Stutzerimonas stutzeri | reverse complement strand
ATCCGATTTCAAACAATCCAGCCAAAACAAGATAGATCCAACCCATTGCGATTCTCCTTCAAATTTTTCATATCCGGCATACATACTCCGGCATGACCACCAGCTTAGAACTTCGGCGGCTCTTTAGCCCGGATTTCTCATGAGGCCGGCAGGCGTGGCCGGTGAAGCCTCGGTGTATCAACAACCTGCCTTCCACCGCTAAAAATTGATCGTTTTTTATTCAATTCCCGCGTATGGGGCGCACTGCCCC
>NZ_JAAMQZ010000011.1 GCF_013522825.1 Stutzerimonas stutzeri | reverse complement strand
CCAACTGCTACCACCTGTACCCGGCGCACGCCGCGTTCGGTGGCTACAAGAAGTCCGGCGTCGGTCGCGAAACCCACAAGATGATGCTCGACCATTACCAGCAGACCAAGAACCTGCTGGTCAGCTATGACATCAATCCGCTCGGCTTCTTTTGAATGAAGAGCTTTTAAACCATCTCGGTGGACCCGGCGCGCTCAGCTCCCGCGCGCCGGTTGACTTGCAGAGCGCCCCGAGGGGCGCGGGCATTCCGGCCAGCGGTATCCCACGAGCACGGATGTCCATTGTTGCAGCGCGGCCCAGGCCGCGTTTTTTTTGTCTGCAAATCGCCTTTGTCGCCGCTATGTCCCCGTTACGTGCTGGTGGAGCAACCCTGCTTTTGTGGGGCGGACTTGTCCGCGAATCGATGCCCGGGCATCGGCGTGGCTCTGTTCGCGGCCAAGGCCCCTCCCACGATGGGCATATGCATACCGCTCCTGTGGTCGTTCGTAGGTCGGGTCACGCTTTATCGACCCGACGAGCGGGACCGGGGTTATCCGCTGGTTTACGCTCTGCCTTGTCGGATTACGCCTTCGGCTAATTCGACCTGCAACAGCCTGCATCCGCCCCGCAGCACGTAACGGGGACATGGCTTTTTTCGTCTGCGAATCGACCGCCGCTTGCGGCCCCTCTGGTCAATGCCGAAGGCACTACCAATGCAGGTTGCTGTCTCCTTCCAAAGTACCATTCTGTTTGCAAAGGCATAGGGTGCTTAATGAAGTTGTCGGAATAACTCCGGCATCAACGACAAGAGGAATAAGCCATGTGGACCAAGCCTGCTTTCAGCGACCTGCGCATCGGTTTTGAAGTCACCATGTACTTCGCTAACCGCTGATCGACCAGCCCCGGCCTGGTCGGGGCTTCATCTTTTTCGGGAGCTGCCCATGTTCATCCAGATTCTCGGTTCTGCTGCTGGCGGCGGCTTTCCACAATGGAACTGCAATTGCGCCAACTGTGCCGGCGTGCGTGCCGGTACCTTGCGTGCACAGCCGCGCACCCAGTCCTCCATTGCCATCAGCGACAACGGTGTCGACTGGATTCTGTGCAACGCCTCGCCGGACATCCGCGCCCAGCTGGAGGCTTTTCCCACACTGCAACCGGCACGCAGACCGCGCGACACGGCCATTGCCGCGATCATCCTGCTCGACAGCCAGATCGACCACACCACCGGTCTGCTGACCCTGCGCGAGGGCTGCCCCCATGAAGTCTGGTGCACCGAGATGGTCCATCAGGACCTGACCAGTGGTTTTCCGCTGTTCAACATGCTCGAGCACTGGAACGGCGGGCTGAAGTGGAATCCCATCGCCCTGCAGGGCAGCTTCGTCATTCCGGCATGCCCGAACCTGCTGATCACGCCAATTCCGCTGCGCAGTTCGGCGCCGCCGTATTCGCCGCACCGCAACGACCCGCATCCGGGCGACAACATCGGTCTGCTAATCGAGGATCGCCAGAGCGGTGGCAAGCTCTTCTATGCGCCGGGTCTCGGCCAGGTCAGCCCCGAGTTGCTGGAGATCATGCGCGGCGCCGATTGCCTGTTGGTGGACGGCACCCTCTGGCGCGATGACGAGATGCGTGTGCGCGAGGTGGGCGACAAGCTCGGCAGCGAGATGGGGCATCTGCCGCAGAGCGGTCCTGGCGGCATGATCGAAGTGCTCGACGGGTTGCCGGCGACGCGCAAGATCCTCATCCATATCAACAACACCAATCCGATCCTCGACGAGGATTCCGCCGAGCGCGAAATACTCGGCGAACAGGGCATCGAAGTGGCGTTCGACGGCATGAGCATCGAGCTCTGACGCTCGCCCATACGCCCTCCATACGATCATCAGCGCGCCTGTGCGAGCGGCCTGGCGGCGCATAACCAAGGAAGTCCCGTGATGACCCAGCCAGCCATGACCCCTGCCGAGTTCGAGCAGGCCCTGCGCGCCAAGGGCGAGTACTACCATATCCACCACCCTTTCCACCGCGCCATGTATGAAGGTCGTTCGACCCGCGAGCAGATCCAGGGCTGGGTCGCCAACCGCTTCTACTATCAGGTCTGCATTCCGGTGAAGGATGCGGCGATCATGGCCAACTGCCCGGACCGGGATACGCGCCGCGAGTGGATCCAGCGCATCATCGATCATGATGGCAGGCCCGGTGAGGAGGGTGGCATCGAGGCTTGGCTGCGTCTGGCCGAGGCGGTGGGGCTGGATCGCGAGCAGGTGCTGTCGCAGGAACTGGTGCTGCCCGGCGTGCGCTTCGCGGTGGATGCCTACGTCAATTTCGCGCGTCGCGCGGTGTGGCAGGAGGCGGCCAGCAGCTCGCTGACCGAACTCTTCGCGCCCACCATCCATCAGTCGCGCCTTGACGCCTGGCCGCAGCATTACAGCTGGATCGATACCTCCGGCTACGACTACTTCCGCAAACGCCTCAAGGAAGCCCGCCGGGATGTCGAGCACGGCCTGCGCATCACCCTCGAGCACTACACGACCTTCGAGGCCCAGCAGCGCATGCTGAACATCCTCCAGTTCAAGCTGGACGTACTCTGGAGCATGCTCGACGCCATGAGCATGGCCTACGAGCTGGATCGCCCGCCCTATCACACGGTTACCCGTGAGCGCATCTGGCACAGGGGCATCGCATCATGACCCATGAAGACGTGCTGCCCCGCGTTCCCGTGCTGCGTCGCGGCTATCGCTTCCAGTTCGAGCCGGCGCAGGGCTGCCATGTGCTGCTCTACCCGGAGGGGATGATCAAGCTCAACGACAGTGCCAGCGAAATCCTCAAGCGGGTCGATGGCGCGCGGACGGTAGGCGGCATCGTTGCCGACCTGCAATCGAGTTTCCCCGGTGCCGAAGGGATCGAGGACGATATCCTGGCGTTTCTGGAGGTGGCCGTTGAACGGTTCTGGATCGAGCTTCGCTAAGCCGGGTGTGGTTGTCGGCCCGCCGTTGTGGTTGCTAGCCGAGCTGACCTACCGTTGTCCGCTGCAATGCCCGTATTGCTCGAATCCGCTGGATTTCGCCCGTAGCCATGAAGAGTTGAGCACCGCCGAGTGGATCGAGGTGTTCCGTCAGGCGCGAGAGATGGGCGCGGCACAGCTGGGCTTCTCCGGTGGCGAACCACTGGTGCGTGAGGACTTGGTCGAGCTGATCGCCGCCGCGCGCGAGCTGGGCTACTACACCAACCTGATCACCTCCGGTATCGGCCTGACCGAAGCCAAGATCGCCGCCTTTGCCGAGGCCGGGCTCGACCATATCCAGATCAGCTTCCAGGCCGCCGACGAGGAAGTGAACAACCTGCTGGCCGGTTCCAAGAAGGCCTTTGCGCAGAAACTGGCCATGGCCCGTGCGGTCAAAGCGCACGGCTATCCGATGGTGCTCAACTTCGTCACCCATCGGCACAACATCGACAATATCGAGCGCATCATCCAGTTGTGCCTGGAGCTGGAGGCGGACTTCGTCGAGTTGGCCACCTGCCAGTTCTACGGCTGGGCCGAGCTCAATCGTGCCGGCCTGCTGCCCAGCAAGGAACAGCTGGTGCGTGCCGAGCGCATCACCAATGAATGGCGCGAAAAGCTGGCCGCCGAAAACCACCCCTGCAAGCTGATTTTCGTCACTCCGGACTATTACGAAGAGCGCCCCAAAGGCTGCATGAATGGCTGGGGCAATCTGTTTCTCGATATCACGCCGGACGGCACCGCCTTGCCCTGCCACAGCGCGCGCCAGTTGCCGGTGCAGTTCCCCAACGTGCGCGAGCACAGCATCGAGCACATCTGGAAGCACTCGTTCGGCTTCAACAAATACCGCGGCTACGACTGGATGCCCGAACCCTGCCGCAGTTGTGATGAAAAGGAACAGGATTTCGGCGGCTGCCGCTGCCAGGCGTTCATGCTCACCGGCGATGCCGCCAACGCCGACCCGGTCTGCAGCAAGTCGGCCCACCACGGCAAAATTCTCGCGGCGCGCGAGCAGGCCGAGCAGGGCGCACCGCTCGAACAGCTGCAACATCGCAACGAAAAGGCCTCGAAGCTGATCATCCGCGCATGAATACGGGCTCTGTGCTTCCCCACGGCTTCTGGCCCAGCGACTGGAGCGCGGAGAAGGCTGCCTGCGCCAGCCGCGATTTCGCCGAGTTGCGCGCTGGCCACGGCGGGCTGCTGTGGGTCGAATACGACCCGGCGGACGCTCGCTGCACGCTCTGGCACTGGCGTGACGGCACGACCCGTTGTCTGACGCCGCCAGGCATCTCGCTGCGCAGCCGGGTCTACGAATATGGCGGCGGCGCCTTCTGTCTGACGGATGATGGTGTGGCCTATGTCGACGAGCAGGACCAGCAGATTTATCTGCAACGGATCGAAGGTGACGGCACGCCGACCGTGCTGACGCGACATTCGGATTGCCGTTATGGCGACCTGCAATTCGATGGGCGTTACGGTGCCATTCTGGCCGTGGAAGAGCGAAGGTCGGGCACATGCGTGGAGCACCGTCTGGTCAGCTTTTCGCTCGCCGATGGCCGGCGCAGGGTGCTGGCCGAAGGGGCCGACTTCTATGCATCGCCTACGCTGGATGCCAATAGTGGACGTTTGGCCTGGGTTCAGTGGCAGCGGCCCGAACAGCCCTGGACGGCGACCAGCCTCTGGGTTGCCGAGCGCACAGCGGAGGGGGGCTGCCAAACGCCCTGGTGCCTGGCTGGCGCGCCGGGCGGCGAGTCGTTGCAGCAACCGCGCTTCGCCGCAGATGGCACCCTGTATTGTCTGAGCGATCTCGATGGCTGGTGGCAGCCTTGGCGGGAGCAGGGTGACGGCCTTGTGCCGGTGTTCGGTTCGGCAGAATGCGATCATGCTCCGGCGCCCTGGCAACTGGGTACGGTCAGCTATCTGCCTCTGCCCGAAGGCTCTGTGCTGCTGACGCGCATGCTGGAGGGGCACGGCTTGCTGTTCGAGCAGCACAGCCAAAACGGCGAGCGCCATCTGGCGAAGGAATTCAGCCGTTGCCGCCAACTGGCAGCCGACGAACATCGTTTCTATTGCATTGCCGGCTCGCCAGGTCGGATGCCGGGCGTGCTGTCGATCGATCGAAGCAGCGGCCAGGCCCGATTGCTTGCCGGAGGCGAGCAGCCACTGGCGGCTGAACAGCTGTCCAGGCCGCAACCGTTCAGCTTTCCCGGCGGCGATGGCGAGACCGCCCACGGTTTTTTCTATCCGCCGGGCAATGCCCGCTATCGTGCTCCTGCAGGAGAGAAGTCACCGCTGGTGGTGTTTATCCACGGCGGCCCGACGTCGGCCTGTTATCCGGTCTTCGATCCGCGTATCCAGTACTGGACCCAGCGCGGCTTTGCCGTGGCGGATATCAATTACCGTGGCAGCAGCGGCTTCGGGCGTGCCTATCGCCAGCGCTTGCGTGGCCAGTGGGGCGTGCTGGACGTGGAGGATGCCTGCGCCGCCGTGGCCGAACTTGCCCGGCGTGGGCAGATCGACCCGGCGCGTACCTTTATCCGAGGCTCCAGCGCTGGCGGCTATACTGCGCTCGGCGCCCTCGTGGCAGATGTCGGTTTCCGTGGCGGGGCCAGCCTCTATGGCGTCAGCGATCCCCTGGCGTTACGTCGGGTCACGCACAAGTTCGAGGCCGACTACTTGGACTGGCTGATCGGCGACCCGCAGGCCGATGCCGAACGCTACCGGCAGCGCACGCCGCTGTACCATGCCGCGCGGATTCGCGTGCCGGTGATCTTCTTCCAGGGCGGGCAGGATGCGGTGGTGCTGCCGGAGCAGACCGAAACCATGGTGGCGGCATTGCGCGAGCAGGGCGTTGCCGTCGAGTACCGACTTTATCCCGAGGAGCGCCACGGCTTTCGCCAGGCGTACCATCTGGCCGATGCGCTGGAGCGGGAATTTCGTTTCTACCAGTGCCTGCTGAGCGTGGAGGCGACTGATTGCTTTAACAGTGGAAAGCAGTAGTCTTACCGGTCGTAACAAAAAATAACTATAGGCCGTAGTAATGAGCCCCAATCTTAGCCTGCAGCGCAAATTCGTTTCTCCCGAGATCGTCTTCGGTGCGGGTTGCCGACATAGCGCGGGCAACTACGCGAAGAACTTTGGCGCCCGCAAGGTGCTGCTGGTATCTGATCCAGGCGTGGTTGCCGCCGGTTGGGTCTTGGATATCCAGATGAGCCTGGCGCGGCAGAATATCGAGCATCATCTGTTTACCCAGGTCTCGGCCAATCCGCGTGCCGAAGAAGTGATGCTGGGCGCCGAGGTGTATCGCAGCCAGGCCTGCGATGCCATTGTTGCGGTGGGCGGCGGCAGCCCGATGGATTGTGCCAAGGGCATCGGCATTTCAGTCGCGCATGGGCGCAACATCATCGAGTTCGAGGGCGTCGACACCCTGCGCGTACCGAGCCCGCCGCTGATTCTGATCCCGACCACGGCAGGCACCTCGGCGGATGTTTCGCAATTCGTGATCATTTCCAATCAGGACGAGCGGATGAAGTTTTCCATCGTCAGCAAGGGCGCGGTGCCCGACGTGTCGCTGATCGACCCGGAAACCACCCTGAGCATGGACCCTTTTCTTTCCGCCTGCACCGGCATCGACGCACTGGTGCATGCGATAGAAGCCTTCGTGTCCACCGGCAACGGGCCGCTCACCGATCCCCACGCACTGGAGGCGATGCGCCTGATCAACGGCCACCTGGTACAGATGATCGCCAATCCGGCGGATATCGAGCTGCGCGAGAAGATCATGCTCGGCAGCATGCAGGCGGGGCTGGCCTTCTCCAATGCGATTCTTGGCGCGGTACACGCCATGTCCCACAGCCTGGGCGGCTATCTCGATCTGCCGCATGGCCTGTGCAACGCGGTGCTGATCGAGCATGTGGTGGCGTTCAACTACAGCGCCGCGCCCGAGCGCTTCAAGATCGTCGCGCAGACCTTCGGTATCGACACCCGTGGCCTGACCCACGCACAGATTCGTGATCGCCTGGTGGCCCATCTGATCCAGCTCAAGCAGGCCATCGGCTTCAGCGAAACCCTGGGGCTGCACGGGGTGAATATCTCGGACATTCCGTTCCTCTCCCGGCATGCCATGCAGGACCCGTGCATCCTTACCAACCCGCGTTCGTCGACCCAGCGTGACGTCGAAGTGGTCTATGCCGAAGCACTCTGAGCCTAACGATGCGCTGGCCGGATTGCTTGGCTTGGGCACCCACTCGGCGCGCAAGAGCCACTATCCGGAATTGCTCAGCCGGCTCGAAGAGCTGGAGGCCGAGCGCAATCGCTACAAGTGGCTGTTCGAGCATGCGGTGCATGGCATCTTCCAGGCCAGTCTGCGCGAAGGCATACGCGCCGCCAATCCGGCCCTGGCGCGCATGCTCGGCTATGACAGCCCGGAGGATGCGCTCTGGGGGCTGACCGATCTTTCGCACCAGCTGTTCATCGGTGGCGAGGAAGAGTTGCAGCGGATTCGCCATGTGCTGAGTACCCAGTTGGGCCTGTTCGGCTATGAAACCCGTCTGCGCCGCAAGGATGGCAGCGCCATCGACGTGATGATGAACCTGCTGCTCAAGCCGGATGAAGACGGCCTGGTCGAAGGTTTCGTCGCCGATATCACCGAGCGCAAGCTGGCGCAGTTGCATCTGCAGCATCTCAACGAGCAGCTTGAACAGCGTGTCACCGAACGCACCCTGGAACTGCGTCAGGCGCGCGATTCCGCCGAGGCGGCCAACCGCAGCAAGGACAAGTATCTGGCGGCGGCCAGTCATGATCTGTTGCAGCCGCTGAATGCCGCGCGCCTGCTGATTTCCACCCTGCGCGAACGGAGCCTGCCGGAGGCGGAGCAGACCCTTGTCGAGCGCGCGAATCAGGCCTTGGAAGGTGCCGAAGACCTGCTCACCGACCTGCTGGATATTTCCAAGCTCGATCAGCAGGCGATCAAGCCTGACATTTATGCTTACCGCCTCGATGAAGTGCTGTTGCCGCTGGTGTCCGAATTCGAGTCGGTGGCGCAAGCGAAAGGGCTTGGCTTTGAGCACTACATCCCGGCCTACGCGCTGCACAGCGATTTCCGGCTGCTGACGCGCATCCTGCGCAACTTTCTCAGCAACGCCTGCCGTTATACCGACCAGGGTCGCGTGCTGCTGGGCGCGCGCAAGCGCGGTGACCATCTGCGCATCGAGGTATGGGATACCGGGCGTGGCATCGCGGCGGATCAGATGCAGTCGATATTCCTCGAATTCAACCAGCTGGGCTTGCAGCGCGCCGCCGAACGCACCGGGGTCGGCCTGGGCCTTGCCATCGTCGACCGTATTGCAGCGATGCTGGACTATCGGGTGCAGGTCCGTTCGCAGCCGGGGCGCGGTTCGGTATTCAGTATCGATGTGCCGCTGGCCGATGCTCCATCGCCAGTGGCAGGTGAAGCGCCAATGCTGTCACTGCCGGGCGATCCTCTGCCGGGACGGCGCTTGCTGGTGCTGGACAACGAGCTGAGCATCCTGCACAGCATGGCCGCACTGCTCGGTCAGTGGGGCTGCGAAGTGCTGATTGCGACCGATGAGGCTGAAGCGAGCCACGTGCTGGCCGGATCGCCGCCGGAATTGATCCTGGCGGACTATCACCTGGATCAGGGGATGACCGGCTGGCAGGCGGTCCAGAAGCTGCGCGCACGTTTCGGCTACTCGATCCCGGCGGTGATGATCACCGCCGACCGCAGCGACCAGTGCCGCCGCGAGTTGCAGGGTGTCGGGGTGCCGGTGCTTAACAAGCCGGTCAAGGCCGGCAAACTGCGCTCGGTCCTGAGTCATTTGCTCCTTAACAAGGGCCATGGTGGTCCTGAATGACCCAAAGCCGATTCGGATCAAGTATCCGGGCACGATTGAGCAGCTAGAATCCCTGCCATGAAACCTTACCTGCGGCTCTGTCTGATTCTATTGATCAGCTTCTCGCTCCCCGTTAACGGGATGGCGGCTGTTGGGCTGGTTATTGAGGCCTGCCAGATGCAGGACGGCGAAATGATGATTTCCACGCCGACAGACCATGCGGCGCACGATACGGGTGTCGGGAACGGGGCAGAGCATTCACATGGGCAGAACCCGCTCTGCAAGAGCGACCACCAATGCAAGACAAACTGTATGTTGCAGGTGGCTGTAACCAAATCGGTGCTGACAACCACCGCACATCTGCTGATCACCTATATACCCGAGCATATTCCCTCCGGCTCGGGTAACGACCTCTGGCGTCCACCACGCTTCTGATTTCCGCTGACCTGATGCATCCATTGCCGAAACGCTGATGGGTGCCGTGTGCGTGCCTGCATGGCACGCAGGATCTGCAAGGAATCAGAATGATGTTCCCAATCTTGCGCATTATCCGGCCATGCGAGGCCGTGATGTGTTGTGCGTTGGCGTTGCCGGGCCTGGCCAATGCACTGACCTTCGATGACGCGCTGCGGCTCGCCGAGCAGCAGGCGCCTTCTCTACAGGCCGAAGCTGCCAAGCTGCAAGCCGCCCGCAGCGACGCCATACCGGCTGGCGAGCTGCCCGACCCGAAACTGCTGCTCGGCGTGCAGAGCGTACCGATCGAAGGCGCCGAGCGCTGGAGCCTGGATCGGGACGGCATGACCATGAGCATGGTCGGACTGATGCAGGACATGCCCAACCGTGACAAGCGACGTGCCCGTGTCGAAGTGGCGCGCGCCGGAATCGAGCGTGCCGCGGCCGAGCGTGAAATAGAAGCGCTGAATGTTCGCCAGTCCACTGCCCAGGCGTGGATTGTCAGCCATGCCATCGAACGCAAGCTGGAGGCATTCGACGGGCTGTATGCAGAGAACCGCCTGCTCGCCGAGATTGTGCGGGCGCGTATTGCTGGTGGTCGTGGACAGGTCGTCGAGAGCGTCCTGCCGCGCCAGGAAGCGGCGCTGCTCGCCGAGCGCGCCGACGAGTTGCAGCAGCAGCGCCAGCAGGCGCGGGCCACGCTCGAGCGCTGGGTCGGCGATGCGGCGCGTGAACCACTGGATGGCGGCCTGCCGCACTGGCAGATCGATGTCCAGACGCTGCAGCATCAGCTGCGCAATCATCCGCAGCTGCAGGCCTATGCGCCGATGACGCAGCAGGCGCAGGCGCGTATTCGCGAGGCAACAGCGGAGCGGAAGCCGGACTGGAACTGGGAAGTCGATTACCTGCGGCGCGGACGCGAGTTCGGTGACATGGTCACTCTGCAAGTCAGCTTCGATCTGCCGATTTTCCAGCGTTCGCGGCAGACCCCGCGCATCGCCGCCCGGCATGCCGAACTCAACCAGCTGGAGGCCGAACGTGAGGCGCTGGAGCGTCAGTTTGCAGAGCAACTGGGCAGCGAACTGGCCGAGCTCGAACGTTTGCAGCGTGCCCTGGCGCGCACCCGTGAAGTGTTCCTGCCTCTGGCGCGCGAACGCGCCGAGCTCAGCCTGGCCGACTACCGTGCCGGCAGCGGTGAGCTGGATAAGGTACTGACGGCGCGTCGCGAACTGATCGAAACCCACCTCAAACAGATTGACCTCGAAGGCCTGCAGGCGATTGCCGCCAGCCGTCTGTATTTCGCCTATGGAGATGCCCAATGAGCCGGATTTTTCTCAAAACAGGCGCGCTATTCATCGTGACTGCCGCTCTGGGGCTGGCCGGCGGCTACTGGTTCGCTCAGCGCCAAGCGCACGTTACCGTCCAGACTGCGCCTGTCAGCGTACAGAGCGAGCGTCGGGTGCTGTACTGGTACGATCCGATGGTGCCGCAGCACAGGTTCGATCAGCCGGGCCGATCGCCGTTCATGGATATGGAACTGGTGCCGCGCTACGCCGATGACGACGCGGGCGCCTCCGGCGCGCAGACGATCAGCATCGATGCCGGAATCACCAGCAACCTCGGCATGCGCCTGGCCAGAGTTAGCCGTGGGCAGTTGTCGCGTGCTGTCGAGGCGGTCGGTGTGCTGGGCTTCAATGCCCGTGACGTGGCGCTGGTGCAGGTACGATCGGCGGGCTTCGTCGAGCGCGTCTATCGACTGGCACCCGGCGATGTGCTGGAAGCGGGTGCGCCGCTGGTAGATCTGTTGATGCCGGAGTGGGTGGCCGCGCAGGAGGAGTTTCTCGCATTGCGGCGTGTTGGCGACCGCGCTCTGCTCGAGGGCGCGCGTCAGCGCCTGCGCCTGGTTGGCATGCCGGCGGAAACGATCCGGCAACTGGAGCGTTCCGGTCGGGTGCAGGCGCAGCAGACCGTGCGAGCGCCCATAGGCGGCGTTCTGCAGGAGCTGGAGGTGCGTCAGGGCATGAGCGTCGCCGCCGGAGCGCCGCTGGCGCGGATCAACGGCCTGGAGAGCGTCTGGCTGGAAGTGGCGGTGCCTGAGGGGCAGGCCGGAAACATTCGTGTCGGCCAGGCGGTGACCGCCCACTTGCCGGCGCTGGCCGGCGAGCCGGTGCAGGGAACCATCGCCGCAGTGCTGTCCGAAGCCACTGCGGCCACCCGCACCCTGCGTGTGCGGGTAGAACTGCCCAATACCGACGGGCGCTTGCGTCCGGGCTTAAGCGCGCGGGTCGAGCTGGTTGCACAGCGCTCGCACAGCGCGCTGCTGGTGCCCAGCGAGGCGGTGATCCGTACCGGCAAGCGCACCCTGGTGATGCTCGCCGAAGCCGGCGGGCGCTACCGCCCGGTGGAAGTACGGGTCGGTGAGGACAGCGGCAGCCAGACCGCGATTCTGCAGGGCCTGGAGGAGGGCCAGCAGGTGGTCGCCTCGGGGCAATTCCTGATCGACTCCGAAGCCAGCCTGCGCGGCATCACCGCCGTGGCCGAGACGATGGCAGACGCGCCAGGGCACGTGCATGAACCTGAGCATGGGCACGAGCAAGCACTTGCCCCCGCACTGCATGAAGCCGAAGGACGTATCGTCGAAATAACCGAGCAGGGCGTGAAAATCGCCCACGGGCCATTCCGGACGCTGGGCATGCCAGGTATGACCATGCGTTTCGCCGTTGCCAATCCGCACCTGCTGCACGGGATGCACGTCGATAGCCGGGTGCGCTTCGCCGTGCGCGAAACCGGCAGCGGCCTGGTCATCGAGCAACTACAGCTTCAGGAGCAGCAGCCATGATCGCCGCACTGATTCGCTGGTCGGTATTCAACCGGTTCCTGGTCCTGCTGGTGACGTTGCTGCTGACCGCCGTGGGTGTCTGGTCGCTGCGCACCACGCCGATCGATGCACTGCCGGACCTGTCCGACGTGCAGGTGATTATCCGCACGCCGTATCCAGGCCAGGCGCCGCAGATCGTCGAGAATCAGGTGACCTACCCGCTGACTACCACGATGCTCTCGGTGCCGGGGGCCAAGACCGTGCGTGGCTATTCGTTCTTCGGCGACAGCTATGTCTACGTCCTGTTCGAGGACGGGACCGACCTGTACTGGGCGCGCTCGCGGGTACTGGAATACCTCAGCCAGGTGCAGAACCGGTTGCCGGAGGGTGCCAAGCCGTCGCTTGGCCCGGACGCCACCGGGGTCGGCTGGATCTATCAATACGCGCTGGTCGATCGCAGTGGCAACCACGATCTGGCGCAATTGCGCAGCCTGCAGGATTGGTTCCTCAAGTACGAGCTGGTCACTCTGCCCAATGTGGCCGAAGTCGCCACCATTGGTGGCATGGTCAGGCAGTACCAGGTGGTACTCGACCCGTTGAAGATGGCCAGTCTCGGTGTACCGCAGGTACAGGTGATCGAAGCCATTGGCAGGGCCAATCAGGAAGCCGGTGGCGCGGTGCTGGAGTTGGCGGAAACCGAATATATGGTGCGCGCTTCGGGCTACCTGAAAACCCTCGATGACTTCCGCCGGATTCCGTTGCAACTCAGTGCTGCCGGAGTGCCGGTAACCCTGGGCGATGTCGCGCATGTCCAGCTTGGCCCGGAGATGCGGCGCGGAATCGCCGAACTGGACGGCGAGGGCGAAACCGTCGGCGGCGTGGTGATCCTGCGCAGCGGCAAGAACGCACGGGAAACCCTTGCCGCCGTGCACGTCAAGCTGGAAGAGTTGAAAGGCAGCCTGCCAACGGGCGTGGAGATCGTCACCACCTACGACCGCAGCCAGTTGATCGACCGTGCGGTGGAGAACCTCAGCTTCAAGCTGCTGGAGGAGTTCATCGTTGTCGCGCTGGTCTGCGGTCTCTTTCTCTGGCACCTGCGCTCATCGCTGGTGGCCATCGTCTCGTTGCCTATCGGTGTGCTGATCGCGTTTGCGGTGATGCGCTACCAGGGGGTCAACGCCAACATCATGTCGCTCGGCGGAATCGCCATCGCTATTGGCGCTATGGTCGATGCGGCGGTGGTGATGATCGAGAATGCCCACAAGAAGGCCGAGGCCTGGCGTCATGCCAACCCGAACAGGACGCTGGAGGGAGAAGAACACTGGCGAGTGATGACCGCTGCCGCCGAGGAGGTCGGCCCGGCGCTGTTCTTCTGTCTTTTGATCATCACGCTGTCGTTCATTCCGGTGTTCACCCTCCAGGCACAGGAAGGCCGTCTGTTCGGCCCGCTGGCATTTACCAAGACGTATGCCATGGCTGCCGCGGCAGGACTGTCAGTGACCCTGGTGCCGGTGCTGATGGGGTACTGGATACGTGGGCGCCTGCCCGATGAGTCGCACAACCCGCTGAACCGCTTGTTGATCCGCATCTATCGTCCGGCGCTGGAGAGGGTGCTTGAGCATCCGAAGGTCACCATTGCTGTTGCGCTGCTGGTACTGGCGACTACGTTCTGGCCGATGGCTCGCCTGGGTGGGGAATTCCTGCCGCCGATGGATGAGGGCGACCTCCTTTACATGCCATCGGCGCTGCCGGGGCTTTCCGCACAGAAGGCCGCGCAGCTGCTGCAGCAGACCGACCGGATGATCCGCACGGTGCCGGAGGTCGCCACGGTGTTCGGCAAGGCCGGGCGTGCCGAATCGGCCACCGATCCAGCGCCGCTGGAGATGTTCGAGACCACCATCCAGTTCAAACCGCGCGAGCAGTGGCGCGCCGGGATGACGCCGGAAAAGCTGGTCGACGAGCTGGACCGCGCGGTGCAGGTGCCGGGCCTGACCAATATCTGGATTCCGCCGATCCGCAACCGCATCGACATGCTCGCCACGGGCATCAAGAGCCCAATCGGGGTCAAGATCGCGGGTGCGACACTGGAGGAGATCGACCGCGTCAGCCAGCAGGTGGAAGCCGTCGCCAAGGGCGTGCCGGGCGTCAGTTCGGCGTTGGCTGAACGTCTGGTCGGGGGGCGCTACATCGATATCGATATCGATCGTCAGGATGCCGCACGCTACGGGCTGAATATCGCCGATGTGCAGTCTATCGTCGCCAATGCCATCGGTGGCGAAACCATCGGCGAGACAGTTGAGGGGCTGGCGCGCTATCCGATCAGCGTGCGTTATCCGCGCGAATGGCGTGACTCGCCCCAGACCCTGGAACAACTGCCGATTCTCACCCCGCAGGGCAGCCAGATCACTCTGGGCAGTGTGGCGCGGGTGCGCGTCAGCGACGGCCCGCCGATGCTGCGCAGCGAGAACGCGAGGCTGTCCGGCTGGGTGTACGTCGATGTGCGTGGGCGCGACATCGCCTCGGTGGTCGCCGATCTGCGCCAGGCGGTCAGCGACCAGGTTCCATTGCTGCCGGGGGTGAGCCTGAGCTATTCGGGGCAGTTCGAATACCTCGAACGTGCCAATGCGCGGCTCAAGCTGGCGGTGCCGGCTACATTGCTGATCATCTTCGTGCTGCTCTACCTGACGTTCGGGCGCTTCGACGAGGCGCTGCTGATCATGCTCACCCTGCCGTTCGCCCTCACCGGCGGCGTCTGGTTCCTCTATCTGATGGGCTACAACCTCTCGGTGGCCACCGGCGTCGGTTTCATTGCCCTAGCCGGTGTGGCGGCGGAGTTCGGTGTGATCATGCTGCTGTACCTGAAGAATGCCTGGAACGAACGACAACAGGCTGGCCGGCACGACGAGACCGCGCTCTGCGAAGCCATCCGTGAAGGTGCGGTGCAGCGTGTGCGGCCCAAGGCGATGACGGTGGCGGTGATCGTTGCCAGCCTGCTGCCGATCCTGCTCGGTGCCGGCACCGGCAGTGAGGTGATGAGTCGCATTGCCGCACCGATGGTTGGTGGCATGCTCAGCGCGCCGTTGCTGTCACTGTTCGTGCTTCCAGCGGCCTACAGGCTGATGCGTCGCGGCAGGGCAAAGCCGTAGCAGCGGTGATGGATGCGCCATGAGGCCACTGCCTCGCAACGTTCGGCGCGCTTCGATGTCTCCCGTCCTGACGGTGCCTTGTAATTACAAGACACCGTCCTCCCCTTGGGCTTGAGTGCGAGAACAACCGATATTCATGCTGCAACCTTCTCCGATTGCTTACGGTTGTGATGCTATATGGCCATATACAGACGTGTGGTCTGGGTATATGGGTCATTTTTTGGTAATGTCTGGCGCTTGTGAAGCGAGCCTTCAATACCAGCAATGAGGTGTCTGATTGATTAGGGTGCTGGTGGTCGATGACCATGACCTGGTACGCACAGGCATTTCCCGGATGCTCGCCGACATAGATGGCCTGCAGGTGATTGGGCAAGCCGACTCCGGTGAGGCGGCGATCAGGAAGTCGCGCGAGCTGAAACCGGATGTCGTTCTGATGGACATCAAGATGCCCGGAATCGGCGGTCTCGAAGCGACCCGCAAACTGTTGCGCAGCCATCCGGACATCAAGGTCATCGCCGTGACCATCTGTGAAGAAGATCCTTTCCCGACGCGCCTGCTGCAAGCCGGAGCCGCCGGCTACCTGACCAAGGGCGCGGCGCTGGAAGAAATGATCCAGGCCATTCGGATGGTGTTTGCCGGGCAACGCTACATCAGCCCGCAGATCGCGCAGCAGCTGGCGCTCAAATCCTTCCAGCCGAAACTCAATGGCTCGCCTTTCGATCTGCTCTCGGAGCGGGAAATACAGATTGCCCTGATGATTTCCAATTGCCAGAAGGTCCAGGCCATTTCCGACAAGCTTTGCCTGTCGCCCAAGACCGTCAATACCTATCGCTACAGGATCTACGAAAAACTCTCGATTACCAGTGACGTCGAGCTGGCCCTGCTCGCGGTGCGACATGGCATGGTCGACACCATCAACTGATGAGCGCTTTCGACTCTTCGGCATTTCTCGCTTCCTGCAGTGTGCGGCCCGGTGTCTACCGGATGTTCGATGGCGAGGCCAAGCTGCTGTATGTCGGCAAGGCGAAGAACCTCAAGAAGCGCCTGTCGAGCTATTTCCGCAAGACCGGGCAGGCCCCCAAGACGGCGGCGCTGGTGGCCCGGATCGCCCAGATCGAAATCACCATCACGGCGAACGAGACCGAGGCGCTGCTGCTGGAGCAGACGCTGATCAAGCAGTGGCGACCGCCTTACAATATCCTGCTGCGCGACGATAAATCCTACCCTTACGTCTTTCTGTCCAGCGGCGATTTCCCACGCCTGAGCATTCATCGCGGCGCGAAAAAGGAATCCGGGCGCTACTTCGGCCCGTACCCGAGCGCCGGAGCGATCCGCGAAAGCCTGAGTCTGTTGCAAAAGGCCTTTTTCGTCCGCCAGTGCGAAGACAGCTTCTACCGCAACCGGACCCGTCCCTGCCTGCAATACCAGATCAAGCGCTGCAAGGCGCCTTGCGTGGGGCTGGTCGCTGCCGAGGAATATGCCCAGGACGTGCGCCATTCAGTGATGTTCCTCGAAGGGCGCAGCAATGCCTTGGCCGAAGAGCTTTCCGCCAGCATGGAAGCCGCCGCGATGGCGCTTGATTTCGAGCGTGCCGCGGAAATTCGCGACCAGATCGCGCTTCTTCGTCGCGTTCAGGACCAGCAGAGCATGGAAGGCGGCAGTGGCAATGTCGATATCGTCGCGGCGGTGGTAAGCCCCGGCGGCGCCTGTGTCCATCTGATCAGCGTGCGTGGCGGCAGGGTGCTGGGCAGCAAGAACTTCTTTCCCCAGGTGGCCATCGAGGAAAGCGTCAGCGACGTGCTGCAGGCTTTTCTCGAACAGTATTATCTGGGCTCGATGGAGCGGGAGCTGCCTGCCGAGCTGATCGTCAACAGCATCCATGAAGGCTTCGCCACCCTGATCAGCGCCATTATCGAGTTACGCGGCGAGGAGCTTGCCATTACCCATCGCGTCCGTGGAACGCGCGCGCGCTGGCAGCAGCTGGCACTGACCAATGCCGAGCAGGCGCTGGCTGCGCGGCTGGCGAGTCGTCAGCATCTGGCCGCACGTTTTCAGGCGCTGGCCGAAGCGCTGGAGCTTGACGAACCGCCGACGCGGCTGGAGTGTTTCGATATCAGCCATTCCAGTGGCGAGGCGACAGTGGCGTCCTGTGTGGTCTTCGGCCCGGAAGGACCGCTGAAATCGGATTATCGTCGCTACAACATCGAAGGCGTGACGGCGGGCGATGACTACGCGGCGATGCATCAGGCCCTGTCGCGTCGTTTCAAAAAGGCTGCCGAAGGGACGGGCAAGCTGCCGGACATATTGCTCGTCGATGGCGGCAAGGGACAGCTCAACATGGCCCGCGAGGTGTTGCAGGAGCTGGCCGTGCCCGATCTGATCCTGCTGGGCGTGGCCAAGGGCGTCACCCGCAAGCCGGGGCTGGAAACGCTCTACCTCAATGATGCCGAACACGAATTCACTCTGCCGGGAGATTCGCCGGCGCTGCATCTGATCCAGCAGGTGCGCGATGAGGCGCATCGCTTCGCCATTACCGGCCACCGTGCGCGACGCGGCAAGGCACGCACCACGTCAACGCTGGAAGAGGTTCCGGGTATCGGGCCGAAACGGCGTCGCGAGCTGCTCAAGCATTTCGGCGGTCTGCAGGAATTGAACCGCGCCAGCCTTCCGGAAATCGCCAAGGCGCCCGGTATCAGTAAAAAGCTTGCCGAGTTGATTTATGCCACCCTGCACAGTGAGTAGAATCCCCTTCAAATTCGCGGATCGCTGGTATCAATGAACATTCCAAACATTCTCACCGTGTTGCGTGTGCTGCTGATACCAATCATCGTCCTGCTGTTCTATCTCCCCTTCAAATGGAGCTATCTGGCAGCCAGCGCAGTGTTTGCAATTGCCGCCGTGACGGACTGGCTGGATGGCTATCTGGCGCGACGGCTGAAGCAGAGCACCCCCTTTGGCGCCTTTCTCGATCCGGTTGCCGACAAGCTGATGGTGGCGGTGGCTCTGGTGTTGCTGGTCGAGGAGCATGCGAACCTCTGGCTGACCTTGCCGGCGGCGATCATCATCGGTCGCGAGATCGTCGTCTCGGCCCTGCGCGAGTGGATGGCCGAACTGGGCGCGCGAGCGCAGGTGGCGGTGTCCAGCCTGGGTAAATGGAAAACCGCCGCACAGATGGTGGCGCTCATCATCCTGCTGGCAAATCCGCCGCTGATGACGATCTGGGTGGGTGCCGGCTATGCCTTGCTGATCATTGCGGCGGGGCTGACGCTGTGGTCGATGGTCAACTACCTGATGGCGGCATGGCCTCATCTGAGCCCGACAGAAAAGAAATAAAGACTTTTTTAATCAAGGGCTTGACGGCTGGCGCCGAAGATATAAAATGGCGCCCGTCACCAAGACGATGCGGGAATAGCTCAGTTGGTAGAGCACGACCTTGCCAAGGTCGGGGTCGCGAGTTCGAGTCTCGTTTCCCGCTCCAATTTATGATCTACAGACTTCCACTGACGTCTGTAAGTCTTTGAAAAGAGGGCCGAAAGGCCCTTTTTTCGTTCCAGCAAAAGCCACTGAAATCCACCTACAGCCAGCGTTTTTAAGGCCAAAATTGAGGCCAAAGAATGCGGGGGGTGCCGGTTCCGGGTTGTTGCTGGGGTTGGATGGGAACAGTGACGAGCATTGAGCCTAAGTCGCGACTTAGGAGCTCAAAATGGCACTCTCTGATCTGACTGTGCGGCAAGCCAAGGCCGCTGAAAAAGCTTACAGCCTACCCGACACCGATGGCCTCGGCCTGGTGGTGGCCCCCACTGGCGGCAAGTCGTGGCACCTTCGCTACTATTGGCTCGGTAAGCAGAAACGCATCTCCCTGGGCAACTATCCCGAGGTCGGCTTGCGTGAGGCACGTTCTCTGCGCGACGAGGCCCGGGCACTGCTGGCCAAGGGCATCAACCCCCACACCGATCGCAAGCAGAAACGGCATGCGGTCAAGCTGGCTTCCGATTACACCTTCAAGGCGGTTTTCGATACCTGGGTCGAGCATCGCCGCAAGGAACTCAAGGAAGGCCGTCAGAGCACGCTCTCGCAGATCCTCCGTATCTTCGACAAGGATGTGTTGCCCAGCCTTGGGAAGATGTCGATCTACGACATTCGCCGGCCCCAGCTTCTGGGCGTCCTGGCGAGGATCGAACAGCGCAGGGCCTTTACTACCGCGGAAAAGGTTCGTACCTGGCTGGGACAGTTATTCCGCTATGCCCTGGTCATTGTCGAAGGCATGGAAACCAATCCAGCCACGGACTTGGATGTGGTGGCTGAGCCCAAACCTCCGGTGAACCACAATCCTTACCTGCATCTGCCTGAGCTTCCCGCATTTCTCCAGAAGCTTAGGCTATACAACCCTCGCGGCTGGCAAACTCAGCTCGGCATCCGGCTATTGCTTCTGACCGGTGTGCGCACCGGCGAACTGCGCCTGGCGACCCCGGATCAGTTCGATCTCAATCGCAGGCTATGGATCATCCCACCACAGATCGTCAAGCAGCTTCAGGACGAGATGCGCAAAGCCGGCAAGCGCCCGCAGGATGTGCCGCCCTACATCGTCCCGCTGTCCCTGCAGGCCACCGAGATCGTTCGCTACCTCCTGGGCGTGATGCGGCCGGCCCAGCAATACTTGCTGGCGCATCGCAGCGAACTCAAGAAGCGCATCAGCGAGAACACCCTCAACGCCGCCTTGAAACGGATGGGCTACGAGGATCAACTGACCGGCCACGGCATCCGCGGAACCATCTCTACGGCGCTCAACGAGATCGGCTACCCCAAGATTTGGGTGGACGCGCAGCTTTCGCACTCCGATCCGAACAAGGTGAGTTCGGCCTACAACCACGCCAAATACGTGGAGCCGCGCCGCCGGATGATGCAGGACTGGGCCGACCGCCTAGATCTGCTCGAACAGGGCCAGGTGGAAGCGGCAAGCGCGCATCTCACCATCCGTATCGATGGGGTGCCGGCGATGGCAGAAGCGGAAGGTGCTGCCACCATTGTGGAGGATTCCTCTGCCGTTCCCGTTCCGCCCGTAGCGGCTATGCCCATCGTGGTGACGCCGAACACTGCCGGGGCCACGTTCCAGAGGCTCTCGCAAGTGCCTCCGCCCCCTAGTCGGGCGCCGGAGCCGGAAGTGTCTGCAATCCAGCGTGAGCGCGAAGAAATGCTCGCCATCTACGAATCGCCGAACAATCTGCCGGTTCCACTGTTCGGCAAGCTGGCCGGGAAGTCCAAGGATCAGATCAACCGCGAACTGAAGGCTGGCAAACTGCTGTCCATTAGCCTGGGCAACCGGGGGCAGCGCGTTCCCGATTGGCAACTGGTGCCGCTCAAGCACAAGCTGGCCCTGGCGCTCATGAAACAGTGTCCGGAAGCAGACTCGTGGGAGCTTTACCGTATGCTGACCCGGCCGCACCCGGAGTTGGGTGATCGTGCAGCCATCGACGTGGTGACGCCGGCCAATCTGACCGTAGTTGTCCATACCATTGCGAACGATGAGCAACCTGCCGATATTCCCGAGGCTGTCTTGCCAGGGTCTATCCCCGAGCAGGTACGGCAGAGCGTTCGCCGACTGGTAGATAGCACGTTGGTGCTTGAAGACGCTTGAAGGCCAATGGAGTGACCGGCGATCGGGGCGAGCCTGCTTCGGTCGCCAGGTTCTCGGTCAGGCGGTGCCTGCCTTGGCAATCTGCAGCGCTCTGCGCTCGAATCGATCTGAAACGGAGTTGAGTACCCCTTGGGGACGGTGCAAATGCGTCACGA
Source organism: Stutzerimonas stutzeri (assembly GCF_013522825.1). Classification (GTDB taxonomy): domain Bacteria; phylum Pseudomonadota; class Gammaproteobacteria; order Pseudomonadales; family Pseudomonadaceae; genus Stutzerimonas; species Stutzerimonas stutzeri_AK. The sequence continues at coordinate 110,136 of NZ_JAAMQZ010000011.1, read as the reverse complement.
TCTCGTACGGGCCATCCGAGAGTGGCCGCATCGTGATTCCCCAACCATCGGCGCGCTCGATGCGCGATTGAGCGGAGACACCAACACCATGGCCCGCTGCAACCCACAGTGCCAACAACTCGAACGAAGTCACGTGCTGAATGTGCTGCTGGTCCGCCGGCGCTAAAGAAGATAGATGCCGATCCAGCAAGGGGCAGGCCTCTGCTTGCCAGCGAAACAGGGGGTAGTTACGCAACTCGGCGATCGACAGCTTCGCTTGGTTCGGCAAGTGGAATTGCGATGGCACGGCAACAGCCATATTTTCGCTCCACAGTGGCTGGCTGCTCAGGGACGGGTCGCTCACATCCTGAAACGACATCCCCGCATCGTAGCGGCCTTCACGCAGCCCTGCGGCCAAATTGTCATCCGTGACCTCGAAAAACGCCATGGTGACTTCCGGCTCCTCCGCTCGCTGCATGGCAAACAGCATAGAAAGACATGACGACGGCACGCCTGGTGCTATCGCGAGCTTGAAATGGGAAGCCGTGTCAGTGGCGTCGTACATGAAAGCCTCCCATGTAATCCATCGGATCAAAAAAGCAACCCGATATCATAACAATGAGTTAAATTTAACGTGGTTAAATTCTCTCGTCTGATCGACGCTTCTGTCAATGCAGAAGCGTACAGTTCAACGAGGCCGTCCCCCAGGCACCACCACATTTGAAGCCGAGCCAGCGCTGGCCTTCGGGAACGCTGTGCGCGCCGCGCGCATGGAAAAAGGAATCGCTCAGGAAGAGCTGGCAAGCCTGGCTGGAGTCGAGCGCTCTCACATGGGCAAGATTGAGCGTGGAGGACATATGCCTACACTGGCGCTGATATTGAAAATCGCCGCCGCGCTCGGGCTAAGTGCCGCCGAACTGATGGCGGTAACGGAGCGCAATCTTGGCTCCGGCACCAATTCTTGAGGCTGACTGTCTGCGGAGGGCTCCGTTAGTCGCTCAAACGGTCGCGTAGGCGAGCGATGAACCGCTCCAACGAAACCGACAAACGGCTGTTTTCGGACCAAAGCAAGTAGGTAGTGATGACTGCAGATTCCACCGCCAAGGGACGGATCACGACATCCGGCCGCTGGTAGCCTGCGATCCTGGTCGTCGTTGTGAAGCCCACGCCGTAGCCTGCACCAACCAGGGTAAGCATCATGTCCAGCGAGGACGCGTGCTCGACAACATTCGGCTTGTGCTTCAGAGGCTGCAGGAGCTTCGACAGTTGAAGGCAGTAACCTTCGCATACCTGTGGGTCGCACAAGACGAGCGGATGGCTCCCAAGCTCATGAAGCGGAACCTCCTTGTGGGCGAGCAGTTCGTGCCGGGCTGGCACGGCGACCACCAGCGGGTCTCGCCAGATCGGTTCCGCAACAAGGCCGTCACCGACGTCGGCAGTATGTGCGAAGCCAATCGTGAAGTCGCCTGATCGCAAGCCGCGCAATTGTTCCGCTAGAGGCACTTCGGCCAGACGTATCTCGACTTCCGGCTCCTCTACGCGGCAACGGGCCAGAAACGCCGAGAGCCGAGGATCGGTCGCACCATCGGAAACGGCAATGCGCAGGCTCCCTCGCAGGCCTGCCGCGACCGCCCGGACGTTCTCCCGTGCATGCTCCAGGACAGTGAACAGCCTGCGGACATCCTGCAAGAACGCGGCGCCAGCGGGGGTCAGTGCAGTGCCTCGACGGTTTCGGTCAAAAAGTATTACCCCTAACTCATCCTCAAGCTCTTTGATCGTTCGAGACAGGGGGGATTGTTCGATATGCAAGCGCTCCGCAGCACGTGTGAAATGCAACTCCTCAGCCAAGACGACAAAACAACGAAGGTGCCGCAATTCCATGTAATAGCCATCCGTCTATCGGTATACGGGGTGGCGGCGACAAAGATCTACCACCTGTTCGCGTACCCGGTCACGTACTGTCGTCGGGGCATCACCACCAGCCTCCTGTGTATCCAGCACGTCGCACAGCCAGCCCGCGAGCTGTTCGCACTCGGCCACGCCGAAGCCGCGCGTGGTCACGGCGGGCGTGCCAATGCGAAGGCCTGACGTGACGAACGGCGAGCGCGGGTCGTTGGGTACCGAATTCTTGTTCGCAGTGATGTAGGCATCAGCCAGCGCTGCGTCCGCGTCCTTGCCGGTGTAGGGCTTGGCGGACAGGTCGATCAGCATCAAATGGTTGTCGGTGCCACCGGAAACAATCTTGTAGCCACGCTCCTGGAGCACAGCGGCCATCGCGCGGGCATTGGTCACCACCTGGCGCTGGTAGGACTTGAATTCCGGGCGCAGCGCCTCCTTGAAGGCCACCGCCTTGGCCGCGATGACGTGCATCAGCGGGCCGCCCTGGATACCTGGGAATACGGCGGAATTAAGCTTCTTGTAGAGGTCTTCGTCCTGCCCCTTGGCGAGGATGATGCCGCCGCGCGGGCCGCGCAGGGTCTTGTGGGTGGTGCTGGTGACGACATGGGCGTGGGGCAACGGATTCGGGTACTCGCCTGCCGCCACCAGGCCGGCGACGTGCGCCATGTCTACCCAAAAGATCGCGCCCACCTTGTCGGCGATGGCGCGCATACGCGCCCAATCCTTGTGACGCGAATATGCGGAGAAGCCGCCGATCAGCATCTTCGGCCGCGTTTCCAGCGCGATGCGCTCCATCTCGTCGTAGTCGATCAACCCTGTCTCGGGGTCGAGACCATAGGGCACGATCTTGTAGTGCCGGCCGGAGAAATTGGACGGGTTGCCGTGGGTCAGGTGGCCGCCCTGGGCGAGATTCATGCCCATCACGGTGTCGCCGGGGTTGGCCAGTGCCAGGAACACCGCCGCGTTGGCCTGCGCGCCGGCATGGGGTTGGACATTGGCATAGTCGCAATCGAACAGCTCCTTGATGCGCTCGATGGCGAGGCGTTCAGCCACGTCCACGTACTCGCAGCCGCTGTAGTAGCGTTTGCCGGGGTAGCCCTCGGCATACTTGTTGGTGAATACCGAGTTCTGGATGCGCATCACCAGCGGGCTGGCATAGTTCTCGGAGGCAATCAGCTCGACGTGATCCTCCTGCCGGCGTTCTTCGTGCCGCACGGCCTGAGCCAATTCAGGGTCAAAGTCGATGAGAGTAAGGGCATTGTCGTACATGGAGGTTCGTCCTATTTTCGGGAGTTTTGGATTTCAGGGTTTGATTCTGTTCGGGCGCATCACTGTCCAGCTCCCGGCGCACTTCGCGAATCAGGTCGCTGGCCGCGGCCAGGGCATCGGCCGCCGACTTGCCGTCCAGGCTTTCGATAAGCCACGAGCCGATCACGACGGCATCGGCCACCCGGGCGATCTCGCGCGCCGTATCGGCATCCCGGATGCCGAACCCGACGCCGACTGGAATGCGCACATGAAGGCGGATGCGCGCCAACATCTCTCGCACCTGCTCCACATTCAACGTCTTGGCACCGGTGACACCCTTGACTGAGATACAGTAGATGTAGCCATCGGCGCGTTCGGCAACTTGCTGAATGCGTCGCTCTGTAGAAGTTGGCGCCAGTAGGAAAATGAGGTCGATGCTGTGGCGGCGAAGCTGCGCAGCAAGGTCGCCGGAAACTTCCGGCGGGTAATCGACTACGAGCACGCCATCTACACCCGCGGCCGCTGCGTCCGTAGCGAAGGCGCCTGGCTGGCGTAGATAGTCATGGCGTTCAATTGGATTGGCATAACCCATCAGCACCACCGGCGTGTCGGCGTCGGATTCGCGGAAGCGTCGCACATGGTCAAGCACCTGCGGCAGGCCGATACCTTGTCGCAGGGCGCGTTCGGTGGATGCCTGGATCGTTGGGCCGTCTGCCGAGGGGTCGGAGAACGGTACGCCCAGTTCGATGATGTCGGCACCGGCCTCGACCAGAACGTGCATCAGCGCGGGGGTAATGTCTGCGTAGGGATAACCGGCAGTGACATAGGGAATCAATGCTTTTCGCCCCTGCTGTCGTAAACGATCGAAGGTGCTATGAAGCCGGCTCATGGCTGGCCTCCGGTGGATTGGGCCATCACCGTCTCCATGTCCTTGTCGCCCCGCCCGGACAGATTTACGAGAATGGCCTGCTCCTGGTTCAGCGTTGCAGCTAACTTGATGGCGTGGGCGACGGCATGGCTGGCTTCCAGCGCGGGAATGATGCCCTCCACACGGCTCAACAAATGAAAGGCGTGCAATGCCTCGTCGTCGATGGCACCGACGTACTCGGCACGGCCGATCTCGTGCAGCCAGGCATGTTCCGGCCCGACACCGGGATAGTCCAGCCCGGCGCTGATACTGTGGGTATCCAGCACCTGGCCTTGGTCGTCCTGTAGAACGAGTGAGCGGCTGCCGTGCAGAACGCCCGGGCTGCCTCGCTGTATCGAGGCAGCGTGCCTGCCGGTGTCCAACCCGAAGCCTGCTGCCTCGACGCCGACCAACCGGACTTCTTCGTGCTTGATGTACGGATGGAAGATGCCGATAGCGTTACTGCCGCCGCCGACGCAGGCGATCACCACGTCGGGGTGCTGCTTCGCCATACCGAGGCGCCGGAACAGCACTGGCATCTGCGTCAGGCATTCCTTACCAATCACGGTCTGGAAGTCCCGCACCATTGCCGGGTACGGGTGCATGCCGGCTACCGAGCCGATCAGGTAGAACGTGTCATCGACGTTGGTGACCCAATCACGGATCGCATCGTTCATGGCGTCCTTCAGGGTACGGCTACCGGTCTCCACTGGCACCACCGTCGCCCCGAGCAGCTTCATGCGCTGGACATTGGGGCTCTGCCGCCGGATGTCCTCGCTGCCCATGTAGATCACACATTCCAGTCCGTAGCGCGCACAAATCGTCGCAGTGGCGACCCCATGCTGGCCAGCACCGGTTTCGGCGATGATGCGCCGTTTGTCCATGCGCCGGGCCAGCATGGCTTGGCCGATCACGTTGTTGATCTTGTGAGCGCCAGTGTGGTTGAGATCTTCGCGCTTGAGGAAGATGCGCGCACCGCCTGTTTCCTCGCTGAGGCGTCGGGCGTAGTACATCGGTGAAGGACGGCCGACGTAATCTGCCAATTCCTCTTGAAACTCAGTGATGAAGGCGGGATCATCGCGGCAACGTAGCCACGACTGCTGCAGTTCCTCGACGGCTTGCGCCAGCGTCTCACTGATGAAGCTCCCACCAAAGCGGCCGAAGAATCCAGCGGCATCTGGCTGATCGTAAATAGATGCAGGGCTCATGCCGTCGGCTCCGTCTGTCCGGCCGCGGTGGTTGTTTCCCGACGATCAGTCGTATCCGAAGACAGCAGACTGGCAACCCGTGCCACGATGTCGTTGATCTGCGCCTCGCTGCAGATCAGGGGAGGGAGCAGTCGGATAGTGGAGCCACGGGTCACGGTGATGAGCAGGCGCTGTTCTGTCAGTGCTCGGCCGACCAGTTCCTGACAGTTCCGGTTCAGCTCGATTCCCGCCATCATGCCCAGGCCCCGAATGGCGACGACGTTCGGGTGTCCGTCGAGCGCCTCGCGCAGCCCCGCGAGTAGTTGCTCACCCAGCGTAGCTGCCCGTTTCGGTAGGTCGTCGCGCGCCATGATGTCGAGCACGGTGCAGGCCACTCGGCAGGCGAGTGGATTGCCGCCGAAGGTCGTGCCGTGCTGGCCGGGCGACAACAAGTCAGCCACATCCCCACGCGCCAGGCAGCCGCCGATGGGAAAGCCGTTGCCCAGCGACTTGGCCACTGTCATGACATCGGGAACGATCCCCGCGTGCTGGTGCGCAAACCAGGCGCCGGTGCGGCCCATGCCGCACTGGATTTCGTCGAGCATCAGCAACCAGCCGTGCCGGTCGCACAACGTGCGCAGCTCCCGCAGATAATCGGCGCTCGCCGCACGGATGCCGCCTTCGCCCTGTACCAGCTCGATCAACACCGCTACGATGTCCGGCGACCGCTCGGCGACCCGGCGCACCGCCTCGATGTCGTCGTAAGGCACACGCAGGAATCCGGGCAACAGTGGCTCAAAGCCCTGCTGCTTGGCGGGGTTGTCGGTTGCGGTGAGCGTTGCGATGGTGCGGCCATGGAAGGCGTTCTCCATCACCAGGATCTGCGGTTGTGCTACTTGCCTGTGATGGCCGTACAGCCGGGCCAGTTTCAGCGCGGCCTCGTTGGCCTCTGCGCCGGAGTTGCAGAAGAAGGCCCTCTCCATGTCCGCCAGAGCGCACAGGCGCTCGCCCAGCCGCTCCTGCCAGTCGATACGGAACACATTGGAGGTGTGCAGCAGCAGACCGGCCTGCTCGGCGATGACGCTGGCAATCTCCGGGTGGGCATGCCCCAGGCTGGTGACGGCGATGCCGGCGATGGCATCCAGGTACTCGATGCCGTGTTCATCCCAGAGGCGCGCACCGTTGCCGCGCACGAAGGAAACGGGTTGGCGGGCATAGGCCCGCATCAGATGGGAAGCGGCTGCTTGCATGGGAAAATCCTGTAAGTAAATTTGCTGACGCACTCGCGTGCCGTTGCTTTGTTGTCGTTGTGGCTATTTGCCATCGGTAGCAGCAGTTCGGCGCATTGCATCTCTCGGGTATGACGCAGTGCGTGAACGACGTGACGGCACGCCTGGATGGCGGCTTCCGACAGATCAGCGCCATTGAGCCAATGTCCGGTCAGGGTGGCGCAGAATAGGTCGCCTGTGCCCTTGGGGGTCGCGTCGATGCGTGGATGGACAATGACTTCGGCTTGCGTGCGAGTGACGAGCACCACCTGCATCTCGTCCCGTGTCCAGGTGCTGGGCGCGGCACTGGTCACTGCGACCCATTGGGTGCGTCCAGTCAGCAAGGTACGGGCGGCGGCGACCACGCTTTCGACATCGCTCACGGGCAGGCCTGTCAGGTGCGCCAGTTCAAAATCGTTCGGTGTCAGCCCATCGGCCAATGGCAATAAGTCCCGGTGATAGACATCGACCAGAGAGGGATCAACATAGATGCCATGGTCGTGATCGCCCATTACCGGGTCAATCACGATACTCAGGTCTGCCCGCTCTTTCAGCAGCGCCTGAGCCCAACGCACCAAGATGTCAGCCTGTCGCGGGTTTCCCAGGTAGCCGACCAGAATGGTGCGCAAGGCATGCAGCGCTCCTCGTGCGGCCAAATCCTGCAGATAGCCATCGAACCATTCGATCGGAAGTGCCCCGCCGTGCATCGTTGGGTAGTGCGGGGTGTTGCTGAACACCACGGTAGGACGGCAGCTGTCGAAAGCCCCAGCGCCTCCAAGGTCGGTACTGCGACGTTATTGCCCACCCGGCCATAGACCACCTGTGACTGCACCGAAACGACATCGGCCTTCAGCGCCTGCCTTTGATCGGAAAGTGATGCTGCACTCATGGCCGACCCCGCTGCATATTGACACCTGCGTTTGAAGCAGCGAGATGAGAGCGGATCAATTGCAAGCGCTTGATCTGATGCCCACGTTCATCGAAGTTCTCCGGGGCCAGCCACTGCTGGAAGGCAGCTTTCACCATCGGCCACTCTTTGTCGATGATGGAGAACCAGGCGGTATCGCGATTTCGTCCCTTGTAGATCAAGGCTTGACGGAAAGTACCTTCGTACTGGAAACCCAGACGCTCGGCCGCGTTGCGGGATCGCTGATTGAGGCTGTCGCATTTCCATTCGTACCGGCGGTAACCCAGCTCGTCAAAGACATAAGACATCAACAGGAACTGGGCCTCGGTCGCGATACGTGAGCGCTGCAGGATTGGGGAAAACGTCACGACCCCGACTTCCACGACCCCGTGTTGGGGTTGTTGGCGCATCAATGCCAAAGTGCCTACGGGTAAGCCAGTGCGCAGATCAACGACCGCGAAGTGCAAAGGGTCGGTTTCCCGGGCCATCTGCTCCGTGTAGGCTCGATAGGCTTGTGCATCGGGGAACGGGCCGGCCGACAAATACAGCCAGTCCCGGCCGTTACTCGCCTGGCTGTATGCCTCGAACAGCGCATCGGCATGGCACGCCGGATCTACGGGCTCCAGGCGACACTCATTCCCTGTCAGGACGACGCCGGCAGGTTGAGGGCGACCGTGCCAATCAGGCACGGGCTCGCCCACGGGGAACGACAAGGTCTGGGCTTTCATTCTGAATGCTCCTTGGGATTGCCTGCGTCCGGCCAGTAATAGGCATCCGGCAAAGGACGAGCGCCAAAAATGGCTTGCCCGACACGCACGACGGTGGCGCCTTCTTCGATGGCAATCTCGAAGTCACCGGACATGCCCATGGAGAGTTCGTCCAGGCCAATGCCAGCGGGTGCGCTGTCGCGCAGTCGGTCGCGCAGGGTTCTCAGCAAAATAAAACACTGGCGCACCCGTTCAGCCTCGCTGGAGAACAGCGCCAGCGTCATCAGCCCACGCACGCGCAGCGCGGAGAACGTCGGCAGCGCTTGGATGAACGCCGGCACGTCTCCTGGGGCCAGGCCGTACTTGCTGGCTTCGCCAGAGGTGTTGACCTGTACGAACACATCCAGCGAGCGCCCCTCGGCTTGCAGGCGCCGTTCCAGCGCATCGGCCACGCGCAGGCTGTCCAGCGCCTGGAACTCGGTGGCGAAGCGTGCCACCAGCTTGGCCTTGTTGGTCTGCAAGTGACCGATGACCGACCATTGCAGGTCGGTCAAGTCCTGCATGGCCTCCCATTTGCGGTAGGCCTCCTGCGGTTTGTTCTCACCCAGCATCCGGCAGCCGGCCGCATGGGCAAGGCGCAGGCTCGCCTCGGGCTTGGTCTTGCTAACGGGCAGCAGGCGCACACCGGCCGGGTCGCGGACGGCGCGGCGGCAGGCCGCGGCGATGCGCTCCTGCACGCTCGCCAGATTGCGCCGGAAGTCCTCGACGGTGACGGCTTCAGGGTAGAGGCCGTGACGGTCATGGCTGGTTTGTGTGCTGACAAGGGTTTGCATCAGTTCGTCATTCCTTTGTTTGCCACTGTGGGTTGCGGTGCGGGACGGAACCACCGGCCGTTGAGCGCTGCATAGGCCATTAAACCAATCAGCAAGCCCCAGAACGCGCCGCCGATACCGAGCATGCTGATGTTGGCCGCAGCGGCAAGGAAGGTGATCAGCGAAGCTTCGCGGGCCTTGGCATCGGCCATTGCACTGGCGAGGCTGCCGCCGATGGTGCCCAGCAGCGCCAGGCCAGCCAGCGTGGTGATGAAGGTGGCCGGAAAGGCCATGAAAACGGCGGCAAGTGTCACCCCGAACACACCGACCAGGATGTAAAACACGCCCGCGGCAATACCAGCGATCCAACGCTTGTCCGGGTTTTCGTGCGCCTCCCGGCCAGTACAGATAGCCGCCGTGATCGCGGCGATGTTGAAGGCATGCGAACCAAACGGCGCCATCAACAAGGAACCGAGCCCGGTAATGGTCACGATGGGGTTGGCACTGGTTTTGAAGCCGTCATTGCGCAGCACCAGCATGCCGGGCATGTACTGTCCGGTCAGGGTAATCAGGAACAGCGGCAGCGCTACGCTCAACAGCGCATTGAGCGAGAACGCCGGCATGGTGAAGACTGGCGCGGCGAGTTTTAGTGTCAGCCCGGATAGATCGACTCGATCCTGAATCAGTAGGAAAGCCAGCCCCAGCACCAGAATGCCCACCACGGCATAGCGTGCGGTGAATCGCTTGAGCACGATGTAGGCGACGATCAACAGCCCCGCCAACAGGGGGTCAACGCTCATGCCACCAAACGCACCGATGCCGAACTGCAGCAGAATGCCAGCCAGCAGCCCGGCGGCCACGCCCGGCGGGATCAAACGGATGACCCGCTCGAAGTAGCCTGACAAGCCGAGCAGCACGAAGGCCGCGGCAGAGATCAGATATGCGCCGACAGCTTCCGCGTAGGGCGTGGTCGCCAGCGCCGTGACGAGGAACGCGGCTGCTGGTGTAGACCAAGCCGTGATGATCGGCTCGCGGGAAATCCAGCTCAGGATGATCCCCGTTACCCCAACGCCGATGGAAATCGACCACACCCACGAGGCTGTCAGCTCCGGGCTGAGACCCGCCACCTTGGCAGCCTGGAACACGAGAATGAACGTGCCACCGTAGTTGACGATGACCGAAATCAGGCCAGCCACGACGGGATGGGTAAGATCACTCCAACGGATGGGTGAAGATGAGGGGACGGATGACATGGCTTGACAGTGACTCCTGAAACAATCTGAAGGGCAGAGTTGATAAACAAAGTTATAGCCGTAAAATGGATGGATATTCCCCACCATTTTTCTAAAGTGATACCGGCCAATTGTTCAAGCACGCCCAACTAGAATCCGTCAAAGCCTGGATTGGTGACCCCGCGCATAGCGCTTTGCCGCTGTATGCGCGCATCCAGCGCGGCATCCGGCAACTCATCCTCGACGGCGCGCTGGACGTCGGCAAGCCGCTGCCCGCCTCGCGTGCGCTTGCAAAGTCGCTGGACGTTTCGCGCGATACCGTTGAGTCGGCGTACAGCCAATTGCATGCGGAAGGCTTCATCGAGCGGCGTGTTGGCCGTGGCAGCTTTGTATCGGAGCGGGCAAAGCGTCTCCCCGGGCGTGGCACAGCGCGACGCAATGAAGCTTGCCATGAAGCGTTGCGCCTCAGTCAACGCGGCCACACTATGTTCCAGAGTGGCGGTCTACGCGATTTTCTGGCTCCACGTCCATTCGCCCCAGGGGTGCCAGAGACGCGTAATTTCCCCCTCCAGACTTGGGAACGGCTGGAGCGGCAGGTGTTCAAGGAATATGGCACTCGGGCTTTGACGCACAGCGATCCACAAGGGCTGGAGCCATTGCGACGCGCCATTGCGGATTACGTCAATCTCGAACGTGGGGCGCATGCCACGCCCGAGCGCGTACTGGTGCTGACCAGTTCGCAGCAGGCCATGACACTGTGCGCCAACGTACTGCTCGATTCCGGCGATCAAATTTTTATCGAAGACCCGGTCTATCAAGGGGCGCGCAAAGCGTTCGACGCTGCGGGTCTGGAGTGCGTACCCGTGCCACTCGATGCCAATGGCATGCTGGTGGAATATCTGAATCAGGCTGCGAAGACCTCCAGAGATTCGGCCAAGGCGGTGTTTCTGACGCCATCGCACCAGTTTCCGACCGGAGCAACACTCGCGCTGGATCGGCGGCTGGCCGTCATTGAATGGGCCAGACAACACCGGAGCTGGATCATCGAAGACGATTACGACAGCGAGTTCCATTACGCAGGTAAACCCACCGCCTGTGTCCAAGGTCTCGACCCGCATGAGCGGACGATCTACATCGGCACCTTCACCAAATCACTTTTCCCCGGCTTGCGTATCGGCTATATGGTGCTGCCGCCATCGTTGGTGGCCCCGATGACCGTGGCCCGCACCTTGCTGGATGGACATAGCGCACCGATTCCGCAGCTCACACTGGCGCGCTTCATCGAAGGTGGCCATTTCGGTGCCCACGTGCGCACCATGCGTGCTACCTATGCGGAACGGCGGGACGCTCTGGCGCGGCTGGTACGTAAGCATCTGGCCGACTTCGTGGAACCCAGGGTGCCCGCAGGAGGAATGCAGATGCCTTGCTTGTTCATCCGCGACATCCCCGAAAACGAGGCTGTGGATTCTGCGCGTCGGGCTGGAGTCGACCTGTTGGGACTGACGGCGCTCCATGCGTCGAGTCGGCACAAGTCTGGCTTCCTCATGGGATTCGCCGCCCACGCTCCCCATGAAATGGGAACCTCCGTCAAGAAACTGGCGAACGTTCTGCGTGCACTGTGTCGCTGATCGCCATGAATCGGACTAACTGAGGTCACGCGTGAGGTCGTCGTCCAACGGGTTGCTGGCCCAAGTATCCATTGCCCATATGGCCAGCCACCTGCACATCGCGACAGCTACCCACGACGCTGAGGTACCCAATACGGGCGACCTTGAGCTGCTGGCCCGCGCTTTCTGAGCTCCCTTATTCAGTTGCGTGCCACGCATCGTACCCCATCCTGGCATCTATCATCGATCCCCTGCGAGCCGTTCCAGTATCTCATCGACAACCCTGGAAGTGATGCCACCTTCCCCTTGGCTTCTTTCAGCCAAACCGACCATATTCAGTTCAGGATTGCCTACCAAGTAGTCTCTGGTGATCGGCCCCTGCAGGCTGCCATCTTTGCGATCTAGGGCAATGTAAATGGCAGCCCAGTTTGGCTGGGCATCTGGCCATCCGGTCAGGCGCTTATCTTCATCAGTGAGTAGATTTTCCAGATCAATCTTCTCAAGCGCGATAGCCGAGTTTCCGCTGGTCGCTGTAACAGCGCCTGTTGCATTAACGGCTTTGGTGGCGATGTTATCTGTCCCCATCTGGGCAGCCATCAGTGCGGCGAAAGACGAAGTCTGTGAGTCAAGATTCGGCGATGTGCCCTGTGCCGCAGCGCTTGAGTTATCAGTCGTCTGAGTATTCTTGTTCAAGGCGGAGTAAAGCCCAGAATAGGAGTTGTCGATTTGCATGTGTCATGTCCTCGTAGACGGCATGTTCCCGGCAGTGTCCGTCAAGTCGGTGAAATTCCCTGTATTTAATGCAAGTTTCACTCCAAGTTGTTCTGATGAAAGAAACTGGACTTAACTCGTTGGGTTTTAACGGTTTTTTAATCGATGCTGCGATGCGGGAGGCAAAAATCGAGTTACCAGGCGGCAAAGAATTGCCGGAAGATAGGTAGGCAGTTCCAACGCAAATTATAGGGCGTTCCCCGGGCAGGCCGGGGCGCGCTGTCGTGCATGGCATCGAGCCGCTACGCGTCTCGCCCCTTCGGGCTTCCATCGCTAACGCCTACGGCCCGGCTTCCAGCTTCGGGCCTGCGCGCTTCGCTTGCGTGCGGTCGGCACATGCCTGGTGGTTGTTGCCTGTCCAGCCATCTTTCCTGACCTCATCACCTTGTCCGCGACTGTAGCCCGTGGCCGCGTGCCGTCAAGGCGCGCCAGGCCGTGTCCTCGGCTGCGCCTGCGGGCCGCACCAACCTGGCGCTTCCTCCTTGACGGCCCACGTCCGTGGGCTCCTGACCGTCGCGGGCGATGAACTCAGGAAAGACGGTGGCAACAAGACCAACCGGGTTCTTCGTGCCAACCGCACCGAACAGCCGAAAGGCTGGGCTCCGAATCTAGGAATCCGGTGTGCGGTTTGAACAGCAAACCTTTTTTGTCAGGAGAAAGACCATGCTTGCATCCCGTTTCGCTTCCCGTTCCCCGGTGCTTCGCAGCGACTTCCCGCTGTCCGATGACCAGATCAGAGCCGTGGTGCCGTCCATCTATGCCGACACACCACACCAGAGCCGTTCAGAACGCTACAGCTATATCCCCACAGCTGCCGTGCTGACGGAACTGCGGAAAGAGGGATTTCAGCCCTTCATGGTGACGCAAACCCGCGTCCGTAACGAGGACCGCCGCGACTTCACCAAGCACATGATCCGCCTGCGCCATGCCAATCAAGTCAATGACAGCATCGCCAACGAAATTATTTTGCTGAACTCGCACGATGGCACCAGCAGCTATCAGATGCTGGCGGGAGCGTTCAGGTTTGTCTGCGCTAATGGTCTGGTATGCGGCGACACCGTGGCCGATGTGCGCATTCCGCATAAAGGTGATGTTACCGGGCAGGTCATTGAAGGCGCTTACGAGGTGTTGAGCGGCTTTGAACGGGCGCAGGAGTCCCGCGAAGCCATGCAGGCCATCACCTTGGATGCAGGCGAAGCAGAAATATTCGCACGCGCCGCGTTGGCCTTGAAGTACGACGACCCGGACAAGCCCGCGCCCATCACGGAAAGTCAGATTCTGATGCCGCGCCGGTATGACGATCGCCGCCCCGATCTGTGGATGGCCTTCAACCGCATACAGGAAAACCTGATCAAAGGCGGTTTGCGTGGCCGCAGCGCCAACGGTCGCCGCCAAAGCACCCGAGCGGTACAAGGCATTGACTCCGACATTCGCCTGAATCGCGCCCTGTGGCTGCTGGCTGAGGGTATGCGCCAGTTGAAAGCCTGACCCCTGCGCGGCAAGGGGCAGGCAGCACCCCTTGCCGCTTCTTTCGCTGCTGCATTCCAGAACCGAAAGGAGTTTTCATCATGCACGCCATTACTCAAACCGAATCCAAAACCATCACCACACACGAAACTACAGCCCCAGCACAAAGCCTGATTCTGGTGCCGTTGTCACAGCTGCGCCGCTCGCGCCGTAACGTGCGCAAAACCGCAGGCCAGTCCATTGAGGCGCTGGCGTCGAGCATTGAGCGTGTTGGCTTGCTGCAAAATCTGACCGTGATTCTTGCTGTCGATGGCAAGCATTACGAAGTAGTAGCCGGTGGCCGCAGGCTCGCCGCATTGAAGCTGCTGGCAAAAAAACGTCGTTTGCCCAAGGATTGGGAGGTGCCTTGCCTAATCGTGGCCGATGGCAGCGCCCGCACAGCCAGCCTCACCGAGAACGTGCAGCGCGAAGCCATGCATCCGGCAGACCAGTTTGAAGCCTTCGCGGCGCTGGTGGTCGAAGGCCGCCCCGTTGAGGATATTGCGGCTGACTTCTCCGTTACGCCGCTTGTGGTGCAGCGCCGCTTGAAGCTGGCGAACGTCTCGCCGCGCCTGATGGCCGACTATCGGGCCGATGCCGTCACGCTCGATCAGTTGATGGCGCTTGCCATCACCGACGATCACACGGCACAGGAAGCCGCGTTCTACGATGCGCCAACGTGGCAGCGCAGTCCGCACAGCCTGCGCGAACGCCTGACCGAGCGCGAAATCGACGCTTATCGCCATCCGCTGGTGCGCTTCGTCGGGCTGGACAACTACGAAGCCGCAGGCGGCGGCATCCGCCGCGACTTGTTCGCGGAAGGCGATGCGGGCGTGTATCTGACCGATGCTGCGCTGCTGGAAAGGCTGGCGCAAGACAAACTGACAGATATTGCCGCCGCTGTCCGCGCCGAGGGTTGGGCGTGGGTGGATGCCACGCCGGGTGTGACCCATGCCGACCTGCACGCTTTCCAACGCGCCCCGAGGGAGCGCCGCGAACCGAACAAGCGCGAAGTCGCACGCATCGAGAAGTTGCAAGCCAAGATGCACGAACTGGCCGAGGCCGTGGATGGCGCGCTGGACGCTGACGACGAGGAAAAGGCCGATGCCTTGCAAGAGGAAGGCAAAGCCGTGGGCGAGCAGTTGCAGGCGCTGCAAGATGGCTTGCAGGGCTACAGCCCGAATGTGAAGGCCGCAGCCGGTGCCATCGTCACTATCGACCGCAACGGCGAGGCCGTTATTCATCGCGGCCTGATGCGCGAAGCTGAGGCCAAGGCGCTGCGCACGCCGGAACGGCTGCGACAGGGGCTCAGCGGTGAGGATGCCGAGAACGACGAAGGCGAGAGCGCAGACGAGACGCAAGCCCCCGCCATGTCTGACCGACTGGCGCAACGCTTGAGCGTGCATCGTACCGCCGCGCTGCAAATCGAAGTAGCCCGGCATCCGCAAGCTGCGCTGGCCGCCGTGGTGCATGGCATGGCGCAAACCATTTTGCAGCAACGTCAATACAGTCACGATCTGCCGCTGGGCGTACGCTGACCGTGCAAGACCGGCTGGAGGGCATGGCCCCTGACTGGCCCGAGTCGCCCGCCGCCGTGGCCCTGCGCAAGTTGCAGCAGGTCGCGGGCGAAGTGCTGCCGCAGGACAGCGCCGAACTGTTCGCCGCGCTGCTGGCGATGGAGCAAGGCGAGCTGGTACGGCTACTGGCAGTTTGCGTGGCGGCTACTGTGGACGTGGTGACACCACGCGCTACGGCGCAGCAGCCGGGCGCGGAGCTGGCGCAGGCAGTGAGTCTCGACATGGCCGTATGGTGGCAGCCGACCGCAGAAGGTTACTTCATGCACGTTCCGAAGGCCGCGATCCTGCAAGCTGTGGGCGAGTATGCGCCGGAGTACGTCAACCGGCTGGCGAAATTGAAGAAGGCCGACATCGCGCGCGAGGCCGAGCGGCTGGCCGATGGCACCGGCTGGATGCCTGCCGTCTTCAAGGCCGAAGGTCCGCAGGAGGACATACAGGAAGAAGGCCCGGAGCAGGGTGCCCCGGACGGTACCGAATGCGTGGCGGATGAACCCGGCGAGGCGCTGGTCGCCTGAACCGCACCAAAGGTAAGCGCCCCGGCTACCGGGGCGCTTCGCTTGGAAGGAGAAGTTCCATGCCCCGCCCCCTATTCGGAACGGCCCATGCAGGGCCAGCGCCATGAAGTAGTCGGGCGGTACGCCCGGCAGTTGCAGGCCCGCATGGGCCTGAAAGCCAAAGCGCCCGTAGTACGCGGGATCTCCCAACAGCACGCAACCTGCGGCCCGCATGGTCCGCAGTTCGGACAGCGCCTGTTCCATCAGGCGTGAACCGATGCCTTGCCCCTGCCGTTGCGGCAGGACGGAGATCGGCCCCAGTCCATACCAGCCCTCGGCCTGCTGGTGGTGGCCATCGGTGATTGTGACGGGGGACAGCGCAACGTGGCCGACGATCTGTCCGTGTTCTTCGGCCACGATGGAAAGCGTCAGTTCGTTGGCTGCGCGCAAGGCACGCACGATGAATTGCTCGGTATGGCTGGTGTGCGGTGCATCGGCGAAAGCCGCAACCGTGACGGCTTCGATGGCGGCAATGTCGTCCGGGGTTTCGTGTCGGAGCTGGAGGGTCATGGGCTTGTCTTCAATGGCTTCCTGAAAATATAGAACGGCCTGGGAGTGTCGGCGCATAGCGCCGCCGGGCTTTCGGGCTGCGCCCCGTGCCGACTTCGCTGTCACGGCCATTCGGCTTCAATCCCTCACGCCTTCGCGCCTGCGGCGCTGCGCGCTGCGTTTGCCTCCAGGGGAAAGCCCTGCGGCTATCCCCGCCGCGCACAGCTTGGCGCCCCTGAATGCTGCCGAACCGGCTACGCCGGATCGGCCCGAGCGACGCCCCGTCGCGATGGGCGGGGCGCGGGGCTACGCCCCGGCTTGCTGCGGCAGGTTGCACGCTCGCGTGCCGTCCTCGACGCTGGCGGTTCTTGCCCATCACGTCACGAAGGACGGTTCATGGACAACCCGCCCGGCATCGCTATGGCATTTCCACGCCTCAAGACCGGCACCGCGAGGTGCGGCTGGGGCGTTTCCGCCTGTCGTCGGGTGGTTGACCTAGCCCGCGTCAGCGGGCGAGCCGGAGCAGCCTTCGTGCGGGGATGCCGAGTCGACCCTGTCTCCTTTCGGAGCGGTTCGGCCCAAGGCGTCCTTGGTTCGTTGTGAATCCTGGCGGTGGCACGGCTGCGCCTCGGGCTTCATGGCTGCAACCGTCCGGCGAAAACAATTTCCCCGCCGCTGCGCGGCTTCCTCGCGCAGCAAATTCTTTTCGCCTCCCGGTTCTCCACTGCGTTGCAACCGCAGGCGGTGCAGCCAGCCCGTCCCCCGCTGGCCGGATCACAACAAGGACGCGATGGGCGCGAACCTTGTTCAACCGACAGGAGTAAACATCATGGCCAACATCGGCACCTTCACCGCAGACAAAGACGGCTTCACCGGCTCGCTTCGCACCCTGACGCTCAACGTCAAGGTCAAGCTGGTTCCCAACGACAAGGGCAGCAGCGAGAACGCCCCCGACTTCCGCCTCCAGGCGGCCGGCCACGACATCGGCGCGGCATGGAAGAAGACCAGCGAGGCCGGGCGGGAATACCTGTCCGTGACCCTCGACGATCCTTCGTTCCCGGCGACGGTCTATGCCCGCCTCATCGAAGGCGAAGACGGCACGCGCGACCTGATCTGGTCGCGCAGCAAACCCCAAGCGGTCTGATGACCGCTTCCGCGCCCCGCCTATGGTGGCGGGGTGCGGTACCCGCAGGAAAATCAATACCATCGCCAAGGCGTTTTGCTGATGGGTATCCGCCACCAGCAACGAGACTACAGCTTATCTAAAGGACGACCTTTGAAATGCTTGAATCGGCTATTAACTTAATGCAGCAACATCAAAGTAATAGTTACATTGATGTTCGCGTTTGAGAAAAAGAAGGCTAGTTGCTCGGCAACGAATATAAATAAAAGCTTCTGCAGCTTTCCCATGAATGCCAGCTTGGATAGCGATGGCATGTCGTCACAGCGAAAGCTGCGGGTCTGAGCAAAAGAAAATGGAGGGGCCTCCATCTGGGATGCACCATGTGAGCCGGTCTGGCGCGGTCAAACTGCCAACCACGAACCACTAAATATCCTGGCCTTCGCTACGTCGATCATGATAGATACATATATTCGATAGCCCCCTCGGTTCGACTCGACCGCAATCCGGCTGGACATCGATCTGTATGTCGGCGCTCATGAGAGAAAATATGCCAGGCTCGGGAATACAACCGGGACAGAGCCTGATCGCCATGGAAGACATCTGCCAGTCTTACCGTATGGGCGAACAGCGTCTGTCCGTACTTGAAAACATCACGCTAACGATCAAACGTGGAGAAAGCTGCGCCATCGTTGGCACGTCCGGCTCGGGCAAGAGTACGCTGCTTAACATTCTCGGTTTGCTCGACCAGCCCGCATCTGGACGCTTCGTGCTTGACGGTTACGATATGGCCAGCGCAACGCAGGATGAGCGCGCAGGCCTGCGCAATCGACTGATTGGCTTCGTGTTCCAGAGCTTCAATTTATTGCCACGGCTCAGTGCACTGGACAACGTAGCGCTACCGTTGTTGTACCGCGGTTACTCTCGCCATCAGGCTCGGCAACACGCTCAGAGCCAAATCGAGCGGGTCGGTTTGGCCGACCGTATTACCCACCGCCCCGCAGACCTGTCTGGCGGTCAGCGTCAGCGTGTCGCCATCGCGAGGGCCTTGGTCGGCGAGCCGGCACTGATCCTTGCGGACGAACCCACCGGCAATCTCGACAGCGAAACCGCGCAGGACATTATGGATCTGCTGCTGGAACTCAACCGCGCACAGTCCGTAACCCTGATCATGGTGACCCATGATTCTGACCTCGCAAAGCGACTAGACCGCCGCCTGCACGTCCAGGGAGGGCGGATTACGGAGATGTGCCCGCGGTGGAACGGCCTTTGATGATTGACCGGCAAACAGATCGACGCATTCCGTTTCTCGTCCAGACCTTGATTGAATCACTGGACAGCCTGCGCCTGCTGGGGCGCCGCTCACTATTAGCGCTGCTCGGCATTGCGGTCGGCTGCGCCGCCGTCATCGCGCTGCTCAATATCGGCCACAACGCCGCCAACGAATCCATCAGTACATTCAAGGGGCTAGGCACCAATACCATGATCGCCTCCTTTCCAACCCAGCCTGGAAGCAACCATCCAGCCCCCGCGACTTTAGACATACAAGCGCTGAGCGTCGCCCTGCCGATGATCGAACACATTGCTCCACTTACTCTGCAGTCAACCCGTATAACCTACAAAGGTCGAACCACGGACGCCACCATTGCCGGTACCAGTGTCGGTCTAGCTGCAGCGTTGGGATTGCGATTGGAACAGGGTCGCTTCCTATCCGATTTCGATCGCCATACCACATATGCCGTAGTGGGTGCACGCGTGGCCCGCGACCTAGGACGGAGCGACGCTCCTCTACGGCTCGGCGATCATCTGCCGATCGAGGGCTATCTATTCGAAGTGATAGGTATCGCGGCAAGCCTGGCGCCCACCCCCTTCATTCCCGTTGCAGCGGACGAGTCGATATTCGTACCTATCGAGGGCATGCGTCGATTACAACCCGCGCCGGAGATCGGAAGCATCATCGTACGAACCTGGGACACGCCCGACCTGAACGCCGCCGCCGATGCACTGAAGCTCTATCTGGATAGCCGCTCCCATCGGCGCAAGGCTGAGGTACAGGTGCCCCAGCACCTGCTCGACGGTCTGGCACGTCAAGCCAATACCTTCGCCTACCTGATCGCCGGTCTTGGCGGCATCTCCCTGCTGGTCGGTGGCGTGGGTGTCATGAACGTCATGCTCATGAATGTCGCCGAGCGCCGCCGTGAAATCGGCATACGCATGGCGCTCGGCGCCAAGGCCAGCGATATCCGCAACCTGTTCTTGCTGGAGGCGGCCACGCTTTCCATTGCCGGTGCCTTGGTTGGGGCCATTGTCGGCCTGGCGGCTGCTTACGCTTTTGTCCGCATCTCCGGTTGGTCTTTCAGTCTGGCACCGCTCTCGCTGCCGCTGGGCGTTTGCAGCTCCTTGATGGTGGGCCTGTTTTTCGGCCTGCATCCCGCCCTGGCAGCCGCACGGCTGCAACCGGTACAGGCCTTGCGTGATGATTAGACTGCAGCCAACCTGTCGTCTATCCCTTGCCGTGCTTATGAAACTTGATCAATCCTTCGATAGCTTCCAAGCATAAGCGCCATATTATCGAACTTCGAAAGGTCTTCATTTCTGCTCTGCGCGATAGCATAAAGTCTACTGAGCATGTCCTTGTCATTGTCACTTAATAAGTCTAGGAGCTTGGTTATATTTTCATTAGGGGATAAAGTTCCCAAGGCGCCAACACTACCCGCCAGTTCTTTTCCCGATAGTCTGGAACGCATCGTTTTGCTGCCTAACTCTACGGCCTGATCATCCAACTTTAGCGGTGGGAAGTCCTCGGCTTTGTATCGAACAACCGGTTTGGCGTTGGGATCTGTAGCGCCATCAGAGCCAGTTGCCGAGAAGGCGTAGACGACGTCTTCCAGAAACGAGAAATCTGACGCATGCACAGACCTCTTGGTTGGAGTGAATATGGCCTCCAGAAAGCCGTGATCAATCAAGGTATCGCCCATTGCCTTGCTGGTCAGTACCCTCTGCGCAACTGCCTCATCCTCTGCATTAAATTCAGGAATACGGGGGTTTCCCTGAAGATCATACATCTTCCCCGCAGTGTCCGGCGGCCCTCCGGGACCAGACATTCGGTAGCCTCCCAGATCAAAAGCCAGGCCATCAACCTTGAGCGGATCTATTCCGTTAGCACTTGCATATTCATAAACGGTTGCCAGCATTTCCCTATCGCTTTTCGTGAGAAAGTTGTAAACGCTGCCAGATGTATTGCTTGTAGTCGTCGAGGTTTCAATTTTTGGCTCGACAGAGCCATCCGAATTAAATAAACGAGAAAGCATGATGGCTCTCCCGCTGATGCTAATTGTGACTGACTCCTGTTTTTTTACCGTAGCCGCTTCTTGGGAAGAAGCGCCAGCAGCCGAAGACTTATTTGGCTTGAATTCAACCGAGCCGGATGGGCTGGTGGCTGAACCAGAAACAGAGTTTATCGATACCATGACACCGCTCCTTGCTAGCTATGTGGTGTGACCAACACTTCGATCCGTCCAGAAATTCCGTGGCCATCAGCTTGCGAGAATGGCCACGAAAATAGCCTACTGAAAAATACTCCAGATTCAGAACGAATAGTTAACTGTTATAAGGTCGGACGAGGTGGATATGGCCGGATAGCTCCCTCCCGAGATAGTATGGCGAATCCAGAATTGGCCTCTGGCGTTATACCCTGCATGAGCAGTACTGGTGCCACTTTGTGCAGCAGATATATCGACACAGTTACTAATGCTGCTCGAATACTGAGGGCTGTAACAAAGCTCCACAATCTCCGAAGTATTCCCGTTATTGTAAGAGCTCCATGTGTAGTTGACTGAAGTGACGGAGGCTCCATTTCTGGGTACTGTTGTGGGTACGGTAAATGGCATAGTGGCGTAACTGCCAGAGCCATATATCGTATAGTGCATCCTGGAGGCAGTGTAACTGTCTGTGGCCGCATGAGCGACGAAGGGCAATCCAATTGCAGCAGCCAATACCAGAGCTGATAGGTTTCTCATTTCTTCCTCTCCTTGATCCTATGTGCTTCAATGCACGGCATTGAGTCTATACCCCCCACCAAAGTTTGCAAAACCTCGCTGGTCAGTCTCGGAATACTTCCAACAGATTCCATTTCCGGTTACCAGCGCCACTTTCACTCAAAGCCGCCACTGGCTTGGGCATGCAGACCACTTGCATAAACATTTGCCTTTGGAATAATGCATAGTCGGATTGACAGTTGAGTGTATTTCTTACATGTTCAGCTGTTTACACATCTAGCGTCAGCAGGGAGTGAACATGCCAGGCTCGGGAATGCAACCGGGACAGAGCCTGATCGCCATGGAAGACATTTGCCAGTCTTACCGCATGGGCGAACAGCACCTGCCCATGCTCGACAACACCACCCTGACGATCAGGCATGGAGAAAGCTGTGCATTCTCCCCCAGCGGGCAGCGCCAGCGTGTCGCTATCACCCATGCCCTAGTCGGCGAGTCAGTACCGATTCTAGCCGGCGAGTCCACTAGCAACCTCGACGGCGACACCGCGCAGGACATCATGGACCCGCTGTTGGAACTCAACCGCACACAGGCCGTGACTCTGGTCATGGTGACCCATGACATCGATCTCGCCCTACGGCTGGATCGCCGCCAGCACCATCAACAGCGGAGCGGCTTCGATGGTTGAGCAGCAGGCGGGCAGGCACGGCCCGTTTCTGCTCCAGACCCTGATTGAGTCGCTGGACAATCTGCGCCTCCTGGGCCGGCGCTCACTGCTGGCGTTGCTTGGTATCGCGGTCGGCTGCGCCGCTGTCATCGCGCTGCTCAACATTGGCCACAACGCCGCCAACGAATCTATCCGTACCTTCAAAGGGCTGGGTGCTGATACTCTGGTCGCAACCTTCCCCCACAGTCCAGGCGACGACCGACCAGGCCCGACCCAACTGGACATTCAGGCCCTCCGCGCGGCTTTGCCGATGATTGAGCAAACCGCTCCGCTCATCCTACATTCAGCTCATATTCAGCATCGAGGACAAACAACAAATGCCATCGTCGCGGGTACTGGAAGCGGCTTAGTCAACGTGTTGGAGTTACGGTTGGAGCGGGGTCGCTTCCTATCCGACTTTGATCACCATTCCACTTATGCCATCGTTGGCGCTCGTGTAACACGTGATCTGGGGCACCCAGGCTCACCTTTGCAATTGGGTGACCGCTTGCCGATTAACGGATACTTGTTCGAGGTGATTGGCATCCTGGCCAGTAAGGCGCCCAACCCTCTAGCCTCTGTTGCGGCGGATGACTCCGTCTTCATTCCCATTGAAGGCATGCGTCGGCTGCAGCCGGCGCCAGAGATAAGCAGCATCGTCGCTCGTACGCAGAACGCTTCCCAAGTGAATGCTGCAGCCGGCGCTTTGAAAGCCTACCTGGGGACGCTCCCCAAAAGCAGGGAGGCTGACGTACTGATTCCTCAGCAGCTACTCGATGGCCTCACTCGCCAAGCCAATACCTTCGCCTATTTGCTCGCCGGGCTGGGCGGTATTTCCCTGCTAGTCGGTGGTGTGGGGGTCATGAACGTCATGCTCATGAATGTCGCCGAGCGCCGTCGCGAGATCGGCATACGCATGGCGCTCGGCGCCAAGGCCAGCGATATCCGCAACCTGTTCTTGCTGGAGGCGGCCACGCTTTCCATTGCTGGTGCCTTGGTTGGGGCCATTGTCGGCCTGGCGGCTGCTTACGCTTTCGTCCGCATCTCCGGCTGGTCTTTCAGTCTGGCGCCGCTCTCGCTGCCGCTGGGCGTTTGCAGCTCCTTGATGGTGGGCCTGTTTTTCGGCCTTCACCCCGCCTTGGCAGCCGCACGGCTGCAGCCGGTACAGGCCTTGCGTGATGATTAAACCTGCTTGCCAACTCGCCGTTCTTTGCTTCGCCATGTTGGTACAGCCAACCCTGGCCGGGTTCCTTGCTCCTGCTCAGGCGACCATGCCAGGCGAGGCCGTCTCGTTGAACGCGCAGACCATCGACCTGACCCTGAGCGACGCCGTGTTCTTGGGGCTGCGCGATAACCGCTCCATTCGCAGCGCCTATCTTGAGCGTATCGCGCAAAAATTCGACTTGCGGGTCGAGGAAGACCGTTTCACGCCTAAGCTGGTGCTCAGTGGTCGTCACCTGGCGACCCGCAACCAGGACGACCGCTACCGTCAAAGCGAAGTCATCCCGCAGACCACCTTGCTGGGCGAGTACGGCACACGGTTCAGCCTGGCGTGGAGCAACCAGCTCACCCAGGCTAACCGTGCAGGGCGCACCCGTAATGACGGTGCCACTTTCACTGTCATACAACCATTGCTGCGTGGCGCCGGTCGCGATGTAGCTACCGCTCCCATGCGCTTGGCCCGGCTCTCCGAGCAGGTCAACCGCCTGACCCTCAAGACTACCGTCTCGGATACCATCACTCAGATCATCACCGCCTACCGCGAACTGCTGCGCGCCCAGGAACAGTTGCAAATCGCCCGCGATGCACTGGAGCGCTCGCGTCAATTGCTGGTGGCGAACCAAGCCATGATTGATGCAGGCCGTATGGCCGAGTTCGAGATCGTACAGACCGAGGCCGATGTCGCCACTCAGGAGCTGGCGGTCGAGGAAGCTGCCAACCAGCTTGATGCCAGCCGCCTGGAGCTGTTGCGTCTGCTCGCCCTGGACCTGCACACGAAGATCCGCGCGGCTGACACTCTCGACGCCACTCCTGTCGAGATCGGCCTGGCTCAGGCCCTCACAGCTGCGCAGGAACAGCAACCTGCCTATCTCTCCCAACTGATCGCCACCGAACAGGCCGCTATTAACCACACCGTAGCCCGTAACGAAAAGCTGTGGGACGTCTCGTTGGTTGGCGGCGCGACCCAAGTCCGCGACCGTTACCCAGGCGACAGTGGTCATGAGACCAGCCGCACCTGGGACGGCTATGCCGGCGTTCAGGTGGACATTCCCATCGGAGACCTCAGCCGGCGTCAAGCTGAGGTGCGCGCTCGGGTGAATGTCGAGAATCAGGACATTAGGCTTGCAGAGGCACGGCAGTCATTGGAGCGCGACGTCGGCGATGCCGTGCGTGACCTCGGCACCCGCTGGCGCCAATATGAAATAGC
This sequence comes from Stutzerimonas stutzeri, assembly GCF_013522825.1. Lineage (GTDB taxonomy): Bacteria > Pseudomonadota > Gammaproteobacteria > Pseudomonadales > Pseudomonadaceae > Stutzerimonas > Stutzerimonas stutzeri_AK. Next base: position 85,237 of record NZ_JAAMQZ010000011.1, on the reverse strand, counting down.
CCAGCGGGCTCGCGACCTCTCGCGTCGCAAGCTGGAGATAGAGCGCGAAAAATTGCAGGCTGGTCGCTCCAGCAACTTCCAGGTACTGAGCTTCGAATCGGACTTGCGCAATGCCGAGAGCGCCAGACTCAATGCATTGATCGCCTACCTCAACGCTCAAGCCCGCCTGGACCAGACGCTGGGCACAACTTTGGAGAGTTGGGACATTGACCTCAACGATTAAACATCTCGTATTTCCCCTTCGGCGGCGCCTATGGCTCGCCGGCGGAGCTTTCCTGCTCGTTACTATTGCCGTTCTGTTCACCTACAGGGCCCAATCCTCACCTGAGCCGATCGAGGCCCGCTGGTTGCATGTGCAACCGCAGGTACTGGAGAACCAGCTAGGTTTGGTCGGGCGTGTCGAAGCGGCGACACACACGATTCTCGCTGCCCCCTTCGAAGGGCTCGTGCAATATCTCGCCATTACCGACGGCCAGCGGGTCGAGCGCGGCCAGCGCCTGCTGACACTCGATACAACACAGTTGGACATTCAGATACGCGAAGCCCTGGCCGTGGAGTTGAAAGCCCGGCGCACCGTGCAGGATATGCAGAACTGGGAGCAAAGCGAAGAGGTATCCCGTGCGCGCCGTGCCCTTACCAATGCCCGATTGAACCTGGAAGACACCGAAGCCAAGCTCGCAGACACACGTCGCCTATTCGAGCGCGGTATCGTTGCACGCATGGAAGTTGACTCCCTGGAGCAGCAGGCCAAGACTCAGCGCCTGGATCTCGTCGCTTCACAGGCTGAACTGCGCGCAGCGCAGGGCAGAGGCCAAGGCGAAAGCCGCCAGATCGCAGAAATGGAACTGGCTAATGCGCAGTCACGCCATCAGGCACTGCTGGCACTGCACGGGCAGCGCGAACTTACCGCACCTTTCGCCGGCATCATCTTGCCCCCCCAGAAGTCGAAAGACAGAAACGATACACCTCCGATTCAACCGGGCGTGCGTGTATCCCAGGGTGCTCCGTTGTTCGAGCTGGCCAGCGTCGAACGGATCAAAGCAGTCGCCCATATCGAAGAAGCCGACCTGCATCAATTGGAAGAAGGTATGCCTGTGCAGATTACCGGCGATGGTTTCGACGGCATCACCCTGCGCGGCCATATCGCTAGCATCGGGGTGCAGGGCATTCCCAGCACGTATGGTGGCGGCATTACCTACGAGGTGGTTGTCTCCATCGATCCTCTCACGCCGGAGCAGCGACAGCGTGTTCGTCTAGGCATGAGCACAAAGCTATCAATCACGACCTATCGTGCCGAAAACGGGCTGGCAATCCCTGCCGAAGCGCTGCATCGTGATGCTGACGGAAACACAACTGTCAGATATCGTGAAGGGATGAGCGAAGCCCCGCGAATACTTATTGTGACTACCGGGCGAGCCGTTCCGCAGGGGGTTGAGGTTTTTGGTATGGATTCTGGTTACGTAGAGCTACCGCTCCCCCTCCGCTAAGGATCAAGGGCACTCCAAGAGCATTCGGTCCACGTGATAACTTTTTCAGTCAGTTCTAGGGTGGCAGGGCGGAGCGAAATACTCATTCCCTCTCCTCAATGGGCCGGTTGATGTCCAAAACACCAGTCTGCTGAATTGCGTAAATAAATTAATTTCCCAAGAAAGATCAGGTTTTATTGCGAGTCGCTGTAAATTCCAGGAAAGCACCTTGTCAGGATGGCGGGAAGGCTTCTTTTTTAAATAAATATTTCTGGATTTCTAGAGAGTGTCTGATACTTTGGTCGTGCTTGTGCGTTCGTTTGTTATGGAAGTAACATGAGAAAAGCCAATGGATGCACGGAGCGACTGGACTTGATGAAAATAATACCTATGGAAGGTCTGAAGTAGCCGGGTATTTCGCGTCAACTTCAGCCCTTGCCGATTTTGAAAGCGGGCAATCGATCAAAAACCGGACAGATAGCCCACTCATTTCTCCTTTTTTGGCCGTCGCGATAACCTCGCAACGGCCATTTCCCACATTACAGGCGCACCTCTCCTGCGGTGGCAATCAAATGTCGACGTGCCATCCACAGGTTCGACAGCGCGAACAGTGTCATCAGCTGCGCGGTGTTCTTGGCCAGGCCGCGGAAGCGTACCTTCACGTAACCGAACTGGCGCTTGATCACCCGGAATGGGTGCTCGACCTTGGCCCGCACCTGCGCCTTGGCCTTTTCGATCTTGCGCTTGGCTTTGTAGAGCGGGCTGTTCTTGCCGAGTTTTCTGTAAGTGCTGCGACGCGCCGCGACCTGCCAGATCACCTCACGGCCTTCATGTTCCGGGCGCTTCTCTACGCCGGTGTAGCCCGCGTCGGCACCGACCATGTTTTCCTCACCGTGCAGCAGTTTGTCGACCTGGGTAACGTCTGCAACGTTGGCTGCCGTCCCCACCACGCTGTGCACCAGGCCGGACTCGTCATCAACGCCGATATGCGCCTTCATGCCGAAGTGGTGAGTCGGCCGCGGGAACTGCCCCCGCAGCCGCTCGCAGAACCGTACGTGACACTCTCGCGTCATACGGCTCCCGTTATCCAACCTTGCTGCCCGGTCACTCGCCAGTGATGAAACAGCCGGGGTACCACAGTCCGCATCTTGTCCAGCCATTGGCTAATGCGCCGCTTGCGCCTATGAAGGGCCTTGTATTTTCGTCGGGCCCAGCGTTCAAGCGCGCGGTCAATGTGCTGGAAGATGCCAAGCATGGCTGTCCGATAGAACGAGCCATAGTATTGCCACCACCCCTGTATCACTGGATTGTAGAGCCGAGCCACGTCGACCAGCGTCACGTGGGTTTGGCGATTGAGTCGCCACCTGCGTACCGCTTGCCGCATCCGCTTTAAGGCATCCGCACTCGCTCCCGGAAGGAAGCTCGTGAAGAGCTGGTCTTGTTTGCTGAGCGCCTTCCTCGGCCTAAAGGTGAAGCCGAGGAAGGTAAAGCTCACATGCGGATAACCTGCGCGACGGTTACTGTCCTTGCAGTACACGACCTTTGATTTCTCGGGGTGCATCGTCAAGCCACAGGCAGCCAGCCGTGAAGCAATGGAGCGCATCACGTACTCCGCTTGCTTTCGACTGCGGCAGTGCACCACCGCATCATCGGCGTAGCGGGCAAACGGGCAGTTGGGGCTGGTACGTTGCATCCAGGTGTCGAAGGCATAGTGCATGAACAGATTCATCAGGAGGGGACTGATCACTCCACCTTGCGGGGTGCCGCGTTCGCGTGGGACGCGCATGCCGTGATCCGTTTCGAACGGCGCAACCAGCCACCGCTCGATGTACAGAAGTATCCAGTCCTCCTTGATGTGCAGGCGCACCGCCTTCATCAGCAACCCATGATTGATCTGATCGAAGGCTGCCTTGATATCAAACTCCACCACCCAGTCGTATCGCCAGCAGCGCTCACGCGTGATCGCCACCGCCTGCTTCGCTGATCGTCCCGGCCGGTACCCATAGGAGTCCGAGTGGAAGATCGAGTCCAGCTCCGGCTCGATGAGAAGCTTGACCACGGTTTGCGCGACACGATCACCAACCGTGGGCACTCCCAGCTTGCGCGTGCCTCCCGATGCCTTGGGAATTTCTACTTGCTTGACCGGAGGCGGGAAGTACGACCCCGACGACATCCGATTCCACAGCTTGTAGAGATTCTTAGACAGATCCCGCTCGAAATCGGCGATGGTTTCATCGTCGATGCCGGCAGCACCGCGGTTGGCCCTGACCTGCTGGTAGGCGTCCCATACCGTGCGTTTCGCTATGTCATAAGGTTTCGCCGAGCTCACGCCACTCATCCCCGGAGGTTGGCAACGCTCGTCGGCCGGATAACGCCGCCCCTTCGCTCCACCTCCATTACAGAGGCTTCATCGCTACTACGGGAGGCTCCGCCCCTCGTTCCAGCATCGGTATTCTTCCTCATGGTGTTGGCCATTTGTCATTTTCCTTCGCATCTGGAACAAGGTTCTCACGTTCCGTACCAAAGCCTGTATGAAGATCATGCCGCCTATACACCGGCTGCCATCGGGTCCGTAAGCAGGTAACGCCCCGACTTGTCCTGAAGCCAGTACTCCACCTCAGTTTCGGCAGCACCTTGGGCATAACGATGCGTCATCGGACGGTTTGCTTTCGCTCATCTTCTCCATACTCACCTGCCATCCTCAGGGATGACTTTTCCTCGGTCGCTCACCACCACACCTTTTGGATGCAGCAGCACCGGGTGGTTTGAAGTCCGCTCCTGCAAGCCGACTTCGGAAGGCCTACTTCCATCTTCGGCACAGCAGCACAGGTCATCTGACCTGTGTTCGTGACACACAATACTGGTTTCCCTTCTTGGTCTGGTGCATTTCCGGGTCACGCTTGCCGTCCTTGTTCTTGGTCGAACTTGGCGCATTGATCAGCGTTGCATCGACGATAGTGCCTTGGCGCAACGACAAACCTCGGTCACCTAGGTAGCCATTGATCACAGCCAGGATGCCGGCAGCCAGTTCGTGTTTCTCCAGCAGGCGGCGGAAGTTGAGGATGGTGGTTTCATCCGGAATGCGCTCCAGCCTCAACCCTGCGAACTGGCGCAGGATGGTCGTCTCGTACAGCGCTTCCTCCATCGCCGGATCGCTGTAGCCAAACCAGTTCTGCATCAGGTGAATACGCAGCATGGCCAGCAGAGGATAGGCGGGCCGACCACCTTCGCCCTTGGGGTAATGCGGCTCGATCAAGGCAATCAAGCCCTTCCACGGCACCACCTGATCCATCTCGATCAGGAACAACTCTTTGCGGGTCTGCTTGCGCTTGCCGGCGTACTCGGCGTCGGCGAAGGTCATCTGCTTCATCGGGAAACTCGGGCAACGGGGTCAGCGTATTTCACCAGATTTGGGAAGTCTTTTTCAGACCATCCCTATGTATTGTTTTCGGCCAGTGACTATTACGGGATGTGAGTTGCGCTTGTCTCTTTTTTTTCGCAACGGTTACCGCTACCGGCAATTATTCCGCCGGCAGGCGGCAATTTCTTGCCGCATCGTTCGATGTATTTCGCCCAAATCTAACCCTCGGATCGCTCAAAGCGAGGCCAGGGCTGCAGGAAAGCAAGGCAAGGGCAGTTGGCATGAGATGTGCTTGATTGGCATGTGTCATGAATCGACGTGTGCTCTTGCCTGGTTCAGGTCAGGCCTATCCGTTTATGGAGCTTCGTTCATCCGGGCCTGAGGTAGTAAGGATGAACATGCAAAGATGGAGTTGTTGAAATGAAAAAACTGAACTGGAAGCAGAGCATCGCAGTGGTAGCACTTTGTGCTGCAGGCACCGTCGCACAGGCAGCAGGCGCTTATGTAAGTAATGCGGTTGGAGCGAATATAACCACTCCAAATACCTGGTTCCGTACGAACTTCCCGATTGTTGGTTCTCCACCTCCTGCCGGGTCAACCGTTAGCTCGGTGAGCTGGAATTACGGTATCGGGACCATTCCTTCGGGCGGCACTTTTGTCGCTCAGCTTTGCCACGGTACTACTTCGTTTTGCATTGATGTTACGAATGTGAAAAGTGGGTCGTCCTCGGCTTTTGCCGGGCGCCCGGCAACATCGGCTTTTTTCCTGCAGTACAGGATTAACCGGACCGCGGCGTTCCCAACGGTATATGGGCAGTCTGCTCAGCTTATCGTGAACTGGAACTGAGCTAGCTAAAAAGTTCTATCGAGCAGGCGGGTAGAATTGCTTGCTCGATAGGATTTATCTGATACATGAGGCATACATGAACATATCTTCTATCCCGAACTTGCTCAAACTGGCTTCTTATAATCAAGTCAATTCAGCGGCTAATGGACGATCTGTTCCCGAGATTGGCACCTCGGTGAGCGCGGGCTGGGGGGCGGAGAAGCCCGGCATCCAGGTAACGCTTTCGGAGGGTGCCAGGCGGCCCGCCTCGGGAGAGCTGCCCGGCTGGGTCAAGGAGAAATCCGAGGACCTACGCAATAACCCTGACCAAGCTGAAGCAATGAATTTTGTACAGTCCATGGCTACGATTCCGGGAGGGGCGTTACTATCCTACGGCCCTAATTCGGACGGCTTCAGCGATGTGTATTATGCTGCCACAGGCTTGCCTGTGACGCCGGAAAACAAAGCCCGGCATGAGGCACTGAGCCAGTCCATTACGGCCAACACCACCGCCATATTTGAGGCGGAGAGAGCGAAAGGGGCTTCAGCTGCAGATATTTTTGAAAAAATGCATGCGTATATGGCGACACAGCCAAGTGATTACCTGGAAGCCATTGAGTGGTATCGCTCCAGTTACGCACGCGGGTAGTTGATCGGGCGAGGCAATTATGAACATATCTTCTGTCCCAAGCTTGCTCAAGCTGGCTGCTTATAATCAAGTCAATTCAGCGGCTAATGGTCGATCTGTCTCCGAGCCTGGTACCTCGATGGGGGCGGGTTGGGGGGCGGAGAAACCCGGCATTCAGGTGACGCTTTCGGAGGGTGCCCGGCGGGCTGTCTCGGGAGAGCTACCCGGCTGGGTCAAGGAGAAAGCCGAAGACCTGCGCAATAACCCTGACCAAACCGAGGCGATGAATTTCGTTGAGTCCATGGCTACGATTGCAGGGGGACCGCTGATTTCAAACGGCCCTAATTCGGATGGCATAAATGATGTTTATTATGCTGCCACAGGGCTGCCTGTGACGCCGGCAAGCAAAGCCCGATATGAAGCGTTGAGCCAGTCCATTACGGCCAACACCACCGCCATATTTGAGGCGGAGCGGGCGAAAGGGGCATCAGCCGCAGATATTTTTGAAAAAATGCATGCATATATGGCGACCCAGCCAACTGACTATCTGGAAGCCGCAGAATGGTATCGCTCCAGTTACGCACGTGGTTAGCTGATTGATCAAAAGGGCGCCTAGGGCGCGCGTAGTTCTTGTCTTCCCTATGCCTTGTTGATCTGGGTCAATATTTTACTGCTCGTTGTAACGTATTGATATCTCTCAATAGGGTGGCCAAATATTCATCCCGATTACTCATTGTTGAGTATGGGCATGCAGGGAGCGGCAGCGATGGATCGCATCGAACAACCTATCCAGGTAGGCCTGGCACGCAAGGTATGCCTGTCGCCGTTACAGCCCCGTCGTCACCCCACTGAAATTTCCCAAATACTCCCAGCCGCCTCGCGCGCCGGCGACTCACTGCGTGTCGCGCACGCCGTATTCCTTTCTTCTCGCAGCATCGGCTCGGCACGTTTAGGGCCGACCGTGCGCCCCATGCAACACCCACCCAGACACGCCCGTGTCGTAATGCAATACCTGCATCCATTCATATGGAGATGTACAACATGAAAACACGTAAATCACTGCTCGCTCTGCTTACTACCGCTGCACTGTCCGCTGCTGGCGCCGCCCACGCCGGCCCGCCAGTCACGATTACCTTCAAGCATGTCGGGGCCACCGGTACGCCTGCCGCTGTCTATACGATTATCACGGCCAATGAGACGAGCACTTATGCCAATGCCTCACCGAAACCGGATAGCAGTGTGTCAGCGGGAGGCAGTGACAGCTATCAAGTCCAGAGTTTGATTTCTCCCGATGCGAACTTCGCTAACGTCCGCTACAAGATTGGCAGCAAGGAGTGCGTCTTTACTACTACCTACGTCAACATGCTGGGCAGTGGTGGTGTCAAGATTCCTACGTGGAACAAGACGGCCACTCCCAGCGGGGGGGCAATTTGTACGGCGAATATTACCTCCACCAATATCGCGACCCATGCATGGTCGGTTGAATTCACGATGAGATAAACAGCAAAGCCGCGCGCGTTCCCGGTAATGTTCCGCATCACTGGGAACGTTTGCAGCGGCATCGAGAGCTTTGACAAAACAGGGAAAAGTCATGCCAAACTCCTCCGCCACACCGGACACCTACAATGGCCAGCATTTCGGCAATACTGCCAGGGCTATCGTTGCCGACAGCGTATAGTTACTGACGAGAGACCCGGGCGCCTTTTTTGTTCTATTTGACCTGGCGGCGTCCAACGATACCATGGGTGCATAAGTATTCCTTGCGCTTTGTTTGCAGAGCATGCGGAGGCTAAAGCTTTCCGCTATGCAGCCGTTAATGCTGTGAACTATAAGTTTGTATGAAGCCAAGCCGCAGCTGAGGCGATGGAGAAACAGTCATGGCCGGTATTACTACCTACACATCCCTATCCGGTAGCCGCTTGGCTGGCAGCGCTACTACTGCTACGGGCCAAACCCAGGACGTTTCCACTGCCGGCAAGACCAGTGCCACGATCCCAGCAGGAGGCACCGGCCCCACCATCACCGTTTCCAACCTGGCCCGCCAGTTGGGCGAAGCAGCGGTACGCGCTGAAACCCGCGATGCCAGCCTCAGTCGCAAGGAACTGGGCCAAAAGGCCACGGCACAGCTTGATCAGATAATTGGTGACCAGTACTACATAAACAAAGCTAAACACGACGCTGAGGTACCCAATACGGACGATCCCGAACTGCTGGCTCGCGCCAAGCAAGCTACCAGCTTCGTCAACGGTCAGGGTAAGAACCCCTTTGCCGGCTTATCACCGGATCAATTGACCTTAGTCATTTATGACGACAGCGGTACCTTCACGGTTAACGAGCGGCAGGCCGCATGGCAGGAGTCTTATGACCAACGACAAGCATGGAAGCAGCAAGTCATCGCCAAAGCCAATGATGAGTACAACCGCACCGGCAAGATGTCCAATTTCTTCAAAGAAGTGCTTGCCTACTACAACGAGCTGCCCGCCATCGAGCAGGCGCAGTACCCAGAAAGCTATGCTTCCCGTCTACAAGAGCTGATCGACCTCGACTTCAACTACATGACTCATCAGGTCGGGGGCAAGGGCAGCGCGGCTAGCCTGATCGAACAGCTGCTGGGCGAAGGTCCCTATAGGGACAAGGATTTTGCCGCCAAGGCGGCGGATACGGACTGAGCAGAAAGGCTCGCCATGATCGGCATCACCACCTACACCTCTCTAATCAGTCGCCTGACAGGCAATGCCACTGGTGCTGCGGGCCAAACCCAGGACGTTTCCGCCGACGGCAAGACCAGTACCACGCCCCCCGCAGGCAGCACCAGCACGGTCTCTAACCTGGCTCGCCAATTGGGTGAGGCGGCTGCGCATGCTGAGGCTCGTGATGCCAGCCTCAGCCGTAAGGAGCTGGGCCAGAAGGCTACGGCACAGCTTGATCAGATCACTGGCTACGATTACTACCTGAATCAGGAGCGGCACGATGCTGAGGTGCCCAATACCGACGACCCTGAGCTGCTGGCCCGTGCCAAACAAGCTACCAGCTTCGTCAACGGTTCAGGTAGCAATCCCTTCAAGGGGATGTCCCGCGATCAATTGGCACTGATTGCCTATGATGACAGCGGCAGCTTCACTGTTAACGAGCGGCGGGCCGCATGGTCAGAGGCATACAGCCAAGAGGAAGCATGGCGTCAGAAGGTTGTAGCCCAGGCGATGGACGAGTACAACCGAACCGGCAAGATGACCAATTTCTTCAAAGAAGTGCTTGCCTACTACAATGAGCTGCCCGCCATCGAGCAGGCGCAGTACCCGGACGACTATGCTTCTCGTCTGCAAGAGCTGATCGACCTCGACTTCAACTACATGACTCATCGGGCCGAGGGCAAGGGCAGTAGTCCTGCCAATCTGATCGACCAGTTGTTCGCGTCAGCGCCTCACGCTGGCAAAGAGGAGGTTAGCGCCTCTTCATCCACGGCATCGCAATCCATCTCCGCTGCGCAGTCCGCCAGCGCGGCCAACACCACGGCATCGACAGCCGGCCCCGCCAGTAATGGCTACGATCTCATGGTTTCCCGCCTGTTCGGCGGGAAAGAGCCTGCGGTAGCCAACGGCGCCCAAGGCATGAGTGCCAACAACATCGGTCGCAGCGCTTACGACTTCCTCACCTACGAAGATCGTGCCTTGCTGTCGGACATGTACGCTTATGCGCAGGACGAAGGCGCCGATCTGACCTATGTGGATCGCCTGGCCGAAGAGCTTGGCGACTACCGTCAGCACGACAATGGGCGGTTGCGCTCGAACTTCAATAACGGTCACAACTACGACGCCCAAGGGCACCAACTCACGGTCAGCTTCAACGATAAGGACACTGCCACCGCTTCAAGCATCCTGAATGGATCGGCGATCGGCAGTACTCGTATTGATCAGGGCTTCTTGCGCCATATCCTCGATCCGGGCTATGGCGCGTTGAGCAATACCAGCGACCTGGGTTTCCTCGAACAGATGGTGACGAAGTTTTCCGCCGAAGGCGCGACACACTCTTCGCTCGGTAGCCAATACGCTACCTATACCCCGGTCATCAGCATCAAGGACAACATCGTCCTGAACGCCTCCGAGGACGTGAAGCTCAAGCCCTTCGAGCCGGATATTACCAATGTCAACGGCGTCTGGACGGTAACCGAGAAGGGGGCTGCGGCGGGTATCACACTGGACGACGTGATCGGCAAGTCTGGGCGCATGGCTACTGCTTCAACTGGCCAGGAGCAGAATCGCTACGTCCTGGATGCTTTTTTCAAGAAAGATAATGTAAGTGGGACGGCAATACTGCTTTCTCGCCTTTTTAATTCGGATGGCTCTGTGGAGCCAAGAGTTGAAACCACGACGACCACAAGCAACACTTCAGCCAGTGTCTATAGCTTTCTTACGAAAAGCGATAGAGAAATGTTGGCAACCGTTTATGAATATGCAAGTGCTAACGGACTAGATCCGCTCAAGGTCGATGGCTTAGCTTTTGACTTGGGGGTCTACCGAAGGGCTGGCCCTGGAGGGCCGCTGGACAATGTGGGAAAGGCATATGATCTTCAGGGCAACCCCTTCATTGCTGAGTTCAATGCAGAGGATGAGGCCGTTGCGCAGAGAGTACTGACCAGCAAGGCAATGGGCGATACCTTGATTGACCGTGGCTTTTTGGAAGCTGTATTCACGCCAACCCGGATGTCTGTACACGCATCGGATTTCTCGTTTCTGGAAGACGTCGTCTACGCCTTCTCGGCATCAGGCTCTGATGGCGCTACGAACCCTGATGCCAAACCGGTAGTCCGATACAGAGCAGAGGATTTTCCACCTCTCAACCTGGATGATCAGACTGTAGACTCAGGCAGCAAGATAATGCTGTCCCGGCTATTGGAGAAAGACCTTGCAGGCACTATTGATGCTCTGGGCATGTTATCCGGCAATGAGCATATAACCAGGCTTCTGGACTTGCTAAGCGATAATGATAAAGACATGCTTAGTAAATTTTATGCGAGCGCGCAGATTAGGAATGAAGATCTCTCGAAGATCGATGATATGGCGATTATGCTTGGAAGCTATCGAATTATTGGTCAGCGTATATAAGCACGATGAGGCAAAGGCATAGGGCCTCGTGTTGGCGGGCGGATTTGGCATCGCGCAAGAAACCTGTACCGGTTGCAGCCGCGTGGTCGCCAAGGCAGGAAGCAGGCCAAAAAAAAACAGGCGCTCCGCTCTTATTGTCGTGGGTTATTCGCTGCGAGTGGCATCGTCCGATAATGGCGAGAGATAAGGGTTGTTCGGAGGCATTTCCGAAAACAACAGGCGAGCGTCATCGAGAAGGTAGCCATGCAGGCGTCGCGATTTGCGCGGCCCGGTGACTTCGCAGGTCCAGATGTTCAGACCGCTGGCCTGCTTGCGATGCAGTTGCAGCTTCTCGAAGCGCTTCTGTATCCACTGCCAGTCCTGCACCTTGTCCTGCTTGGCGAGCGCCGAGATACCGGGGTATTCCTGGGCGTAGCGCTGGAACAAACCAGGGCTGACCAGATAAACCGTGTCCGCCACGGTATGCACGAGCGCCTTGGCATCGTTGATGATGAGGCGACGGGACTGGATGCCGTCGCGAAGCCAGGCGATGAAATGCTCGCTGGACGGTTCCGCACAGTCAGGGATTTCGGCTACCTTCTTCAGCGAGCTGACGGCGGCATTCATGGGTGGCTCGGTGAAAGACGTCGATCCGCCGCTGCCGTCCTGAACAGGCTGCTCTCGCTCCCCACTGCTTTCCTGCGCAGTCTCCTCGAACAGGGACAGCAGCTCGTCCATCGCATTTGCGGTGGTTTCTCCCGTGGGCTGGTGTAAAGCACTGTCGGTTGATACGAGCTTGGACGGTAGCTGTCCGGCGACATCGGAAGCGTTGCCGGCGTTAGTTGTAATGCTGTCTGCGACTTCATCCGTGCTGGTTGCTGGCTGTTCCGTGGCGTCGGTCTCGGAGGCCATCTCCACCGTCACAGTTCCGGCGAAGGGCTCGGGGCGCTCGTCCGGCTGCCAGATCAGTGCAGGCGACATCCGCAGCAGCGTAAAGCTGTGCGACCAGCCGCCCTCACTGCTGACCGTTGCGCGCCAGATGGCCTTGCCGTCCGGCGTCGGCTGCAGCATGCCGTGATCCTGCAACACGTTGAAGACGGCCGTGTTGTTCGAGGGGATGCCGTCGATACCCTGCGACAGAAGGTGTGCGCGCAGCTTGTCCGAGACGGTCTTGCTCACCAGCCACAAGGCATCCTGTGTCAGCCAGCCATCCGATGCCTGGGGCTGGTTCAGCTTCAACTCTTCCTTCAGAAGATAGCGAAGGCCATTGATGAGCTTGCGTTGCAGAGCATGCTTGGGCGCAGCCATGGCGCGGCTAGGATCGCCCCCCAGCTCCTGGGCCACCGATGCGCGGTCGGCCTGGACGACGAGTTCGCCCAGCACGCCGGCGTGCTCGTACTGGCCAGCCAGTACATAGAGCAGTGCTGCCCAAAGCGCGGGGTAGCCACTGAGCCAGTCGAGGATGCCGGCATCGAGCAACCGATGGTAGAGCAAGCCGGTGGCTGCGCCATGCAGGCGATACTCGCGATCATCGCGGTAGCGGAAGCGATAGGGATGCCTCAGCGGGCCGTGCCAGGGGTGCCAGACGCTGCCATCCTCATGCTCGACATGCAGGTCGACGGCGATCTTGCCAATGTCATGCAGCAATGCGGCATAGGCCGTCGCGGCCGTCCAGGCCTCTGCCTGCGCGGCCTGGTCTTCCGGTGTTGCGCCGGCCGGCAGCAGATGCGACTGCCGCAATTTGAGCGCGAAGGCGACGATCTCCAGCCCATGGTCGAGCATGCCACCGAGGTAAGCGTGGTGGTGGCTTTCCGATGCCGGGAACTGCTGTACCAGCTCGGCATAACGCTCCAGCGGCGCGCGGTACAACGCCGCGAACTGCTTGCGCGAGAGTGAGGTGCGCTGCCAGATGTGTTCCAGTAGTTTCTGCCGACGGGGCGTGGCAAGCAAGGACGCGGCCGGTTCCGGCCGCGTCAGCCCTTTGGAAAGACCGGCAGATACTGGTGACGGCGCAGCAGGAACCAAGATCCGTTTTCGCTGGAATAAAGAAAGCATGCGAGTGTCCTGGTGATGAGATGGTCAGGGCCTTTTCGCCTTTTCAGGTAGGGCCTTTCCCCTTGCACCCCATTCCCTTCCCGCCTTTCAGCCCTTCGGCCTTTAACAGCCTTTTGGTATAGAGCGGCGGATATTGATCGTCCATCGTCAATGCGGGGTGTGGCGAAGCCGGTTTGATACGAGAAGGCTGGCTGTTCTCGCTCTACGATGGGCCACCATTGGATTCGGAGGGACACCATGAACCCTTACATTGACAACGTAAGGATAATTCCTTACAATGACGGCATCTCTATTGGGAGAGTTGCCATGCCTGCCATACATGAAGTCGCCACACTAACCTCCAAAGGCCAGATCACGCTGCCTAAGTCCATCCGGCAAGCCCTCGGCGTGGACACCGGCGGCAAGGTTGCGTTTGACCTGCGTGATGGCGAAGTCGTCGTGACCCGCGCCGACGCCGAACACGAAGACCCAGCCATTGCAGCGTTCTTGAGCCTGCTGGCCCGCGATATTGAAGCTGGCCGGAATGTTCGTGGGCTGCCGGAGGATCTGGCTCGCACGATGCTGGAGCATGCGGGCCACAACGTGGTCTTGGGCGATGATTTCGATGAAGACGTGGAAATCTGATGCAACAGCATGGCTGGACGCTGCTGTTTCATGACAACCTGATCGAACAGTTGATGAAGCTGCGAGCGGCTGTACTGCGCGCGCAAGAGAACGACCCGGAGGGTTTCGCGTCCAATGCCAACGTCAAGTTCTTCCGGGCTTTGATTCATTTGATGCAAGACGTGGTGCCGGGTGATCCAGCGCGAGACGAGTACCGCCAGGGCAACACCATGGGGCCGGCTTATCGCCACTGGCGACGGGCCAAGCTCGGAAGGCGGTACCGGCTGTTCTTCCGCTACGACTCGAAGGCGAAGGTCATCGTGTACGCCTGGGTCAACGACGAACAGACCCTGCGGTCATCGGGGAGCAAGTCAGACCCCTATGCGGTGTTCGAGAAGATGCTCGGACGCGGAAACCCGCCAGACGAATGGAACGCATTGGTAAGGGCAAGCAAGCCGGATTGGAGCAAACGGGAATAGCCATCTCACATGCAGCAGGTGACGACCATGAACACGACAACCCGTAGCAGTACCGCAGAACGCCTTGGCCGCTGGCTTGGCCGTGGATGGCGGGGCTACGTGCGTCGTGAGCGGCGGGTGGCCGCGTGGCTGGTGTCGGCTGGTGCGCCGAACGGTGTTGCGACCGCGCTGGTGTGGATCGTCAAGCTCGCTGTGCTGGGAGTGCTGCTCTATACCGCCTTCTGGTTGGCGCTGCTGCTGGTGTGCCTGCTGCTCGTGGCTCGTAGTTTTGGCAAGGGTAGCGACGACCTCTCGCAACCGAGCACGGAGTTGCGCCACGGCGAGGCGGGGTTCGGCCTGTATTCGTCGGATGGGCACCGTCTCGATCCGCACGACCCCAACAATCCATACGACGATTAAACCTGTCAGACACTGGCAGCGCCGGATCAGCGCGTCGCCCTGTTCACGCCTGATGCGGTGCTGTCCTTCGCGTCCTTGGAACCCGTCGCGAGATTCTGCGCGACCACACCGGCCTTCACGCCGGCCCACCCCAACGCGGCGACCCAGAACGTCGGCAGCACCAGAAACATGGTGCCCATGACGAGCATCAGCAGCATGTCGCCAAAGGTATTGTTCAATCCGATCAACGGATCGAAATTGCTGTGTGGCCGATTCCAGCCCCAGCCCCACCCGTAGAGCGCGTCAAGGATCGTGCTGTCGATCCAGCGGGCCAGTTGAAACCAGAAGTCCACAAAGAACAACGCGAACTGGACCGTGCTGATGGTGATGACGGTCTTCAGATCGTAGGTGCCCACCACGAGCACAATCGGAATGCAGATCACCAGAGACATCTTCAGCAGAGAGAGCACCATGGGCAGTGCCTGGCGCATCACATCGAGGGCTGGAAAGGCGGCGATTGCGCCCAAGGTCATGCCGACGTCGCTGGTGGCACGATTGACGATGTTGGGTAGCGTCTTGTCGATCTGCCCGCCGTAGTCGGTATAGACGCTGCCCTGATTGAGCTTCTGCTGACGCGGCGAGGCAATGGTGCGGATTACCGAGTCATCCACTTCGGTGCGGCTCAGGAAGCCGGCCCAGCCGGCCAGACGGTTGAGCAGGCTGGGATCGACTTGATCCAGCAGGCGTGCGCGCAAGCCGTTGCCACTGTCGTTCCACCACTGGCGGCAGGTCGGATAGCCGGCGCCGCTCGGCACCTGTGCCAGGCCGGCATCCCGGTTGCTGTCGTAGGCCCAGCCATCGCGCGGTGTTCTGGCGCGGTAGGTGTCGTAGTAGCCGGGGTTGTTGAGGAAGAACCGCGAGCCGATCCAGGTGACGTCGTGCATCTGGGCTTCGTCGAGATTCGGGCGATTCATGAACAGCTTGGCGCGCGAGGGGCCGTAGCAGTCGTGGGTGAAGTCGGCGACTTCCTGTGCCAAGACCGGGTCGTCGATGCGTGTGGCATTGACCTCCATGCGGATCTGCCGCAGGTCGGTTCCGCACGGAATGGCGGCGACCGAGGCGCCGGTGATCGCGCGCGACAGCGCGTGCATGAAGGCCCACCACACCGGTACGCGCGCGCTCTGGTTGTTGAGTGTGCTGAACGACTGCGACCAGCCGGTTTCGGTGGGCTGAGGAACGTTCACCTGGCACTGCGCCGAGCGCGCCTGGTCATAGTGAATGGTGTTGAGGTCGACGTCGATGAAGGGGATGCCAGCGAACATCACCACGACGATCGCTACCCAGACGCGGTTCTCGATGCGCACCGAAGACAGTGCGCCCTTGTTGCCTTCGTCCGCACCCTCGGCACGCGCCTTGAGCCATTCCTGGATGATGATCGCCACGAAGGGAATGGCGAACACGCCGCTGGAAACGAGAACCGCCCAGATGCCGTTATGGATGATCCAGCCCAGCAGGGTCAGGTAGTACTCAAGGTAGTCCGTGGTGAACAACGTCATGTCCGGCCTCCCACTACGCCGCTTGCATCAGCAGGCTGGCTTCGAGCGCGACGATCCCCGCCACGCCGGCGACTTCCGCGCGCAGGAGGCGGCGCTTGGCTTCCGTGCCGGTTTCGCGCGCCAGCAGGCGCCGGCGCATCCATACCCACCCGTAGCCCGTCGCGCCGTATAGGCACAGCCGCCACAGCAGGAAGTAGCCGGATGCCTCCGCCAGCCAGCGTTCCCAGCCGACGACGCTGCCGAGGTAGTGGATACCCGCGATGTTGGCTGCCACCGCCGCCGCAAGCAGCAGCATCGTCCACAGCAGCGTCTTCGCCACGCGCCGGTTGAACAGCCAGCGCGGGCGCAGCCAGGTCGGACTCATGGCGTACCTCCTGGGTTGGGCCGCTGCAGCTGGTCGAGGCGGTCGGGCACGGGGTCGCCCTCGTAGATGCCTCGCGAACCGGCGGCCCGGGTGCTATGGCGCTGGATGATCGCCATCGGCGAGTTGTTGGCGAGCGTACGGCGCAACTCCAATTCGGTCTTGAGGTTTGAAATTTCCCGGTCGAGCGCGCCGCTCTCCTGATCGACGGCAGCCACCGCCAACTGGTTGGCGGCGACGTTGGGTTCCTTCCTGCCGGTCAGCAAGGTGCGTTGCAGCAGCAAGGCTTTCTCCAGCACCGATGCCAGTGCCACTTCCGAGGCCAAGCGCTGTGCCAGGATGTGCTGATCCGGCTCGTCGCGCAGGGCTTCGATGACGCCACGGGTGATCGGCAGTGACACGCTGCCGGCGTCGCGCAGGTTCTCGAAGGTGGTGTTGCGTGTGCCGTCGATCAGCTCCTGCAGCGTCTGCAGCTTGGTGTCGTACTCTTCCTGGATGAGGGGTGTCAGGCCCACACCCGGAACGGTTTCGGTTTTGGTGCAGGCGTCGCAGGTGCGCTGCTCCTGTTCGCCGAGCACGCGGGTGGCCCAGTCGATCGCTTCTTGCGGGGAGGTCCAGGTCTGGCAGGCCAGGCTGTTGCAGCTCGCCGCATCGATGGCCGAGGCGTCGGTCACGCTGCGGCCATTGACGAGGTTGTAGCCGGCCCTGGTAACGTCGCTCACCACCCTGATCGCCGGCTGACCGGCGCCGCCGGCGTTGTTGCCCCCGACCCACGGCACGCCGTCGTTGCCCCGGCGCGTCTCAGCCTGCTCAATGGCCGACACCGCATCCGTGCTCGACACGGCATCGCGCAGCGCCATGCCTTCCGCCATCTGGCTCCAGCCAAGCTGGCCGCCGGCCATGTCGGCCATGCGTTCAGCCATCGACCTGCAGGTCAACTTGGAGCGATCGAAATCCAGCCTTGCCTGGAGGACGCCATTGGTCAGCAGGTTATACAAACCTGGGTCGGCCCTCTGGATGATCAGAGCCGGAAGCGACGCAACGGCGCTGGTAGCGCTCTGGATCACGTTGCTCATGATGTTTTGAAATCCGTTGGTCAGCCCGTTGAGCTGGTTCTGGATCGTGGTGCTGATGCTCATGTCGCCGCAGATCAGGTTGCTGTTCCAGCCGGCCCCGACCCCGATCGAGCGCATGCCCGCAGCGCCGCTCATGGAAACCGCGTTACCGCCACCGATCGAGTACATGACTTCGTCGCCGATCACGCTGCCGCTGGTCTGGAAGCCGCCGCTCTGAGCCCATGCCCAGCCACTGGCCAACGCGAGCGCGCCGGCCAGTATGGCCGGCCGCCACAAGTGATCTGCAAGCATGGAATGACGGCGACGGTCAGGGCGCTTCATCGTGGTGTCCTCAGTTGAAAGCCACACTGCCAAGGAAGGTCTGCCCGCGGCGCTGGCAGCAGCTGTACGGGCGCCACAGCGCCCAGGCGTAGTCGCCCCGTTGTGCCTGGGGCAGCGACCCGGCATGGGGAAACACGGTGCAGCTGTTGGAAAGGCGTGGGGTCAGTTGCTGCCACTTGCCGGTGCTGGCGTCGCTTTCGATCAACGCGCCGGCCGGCCAGTAGCCGTCGCGCGCGTTCGCCAGCAGCGGCTGGTACACATGCAGTTGGCCGCGGCGGGTCACGATGTCGCCAGCACGCTGGGCGACGACCGCCCCGGCCTTGTAGTCGTCGGTCTGGTGCAAGAACCCGCCACGCGGGTACACGGCGCCCCAAAGATTCAGTCCGCTGCGTGTGCCGATCTCGCGCATACCGGGGATCAGCGCCTCGGGGTACACCGCCTCCGGGACGTTGTAGCGCCAGGCCAGCGTGTCGAAGGTGCTGAGCAAGTACGGCATGAAGGCAGTGCCGGCGCCCTGGCAGATGTAGCCGGAGGCCGAGGCGAACTGGCTGAACACCTGGCCGCCCGGATGGCCGATAACGTCGGCGTTCTTGAACTTCGCCAGATTGTTTTCGTGATCCTCGTTGGTCGTGCCATCGCCGCCTGCCTGGGCTGTGGGATTGGGCTGGCTCATCGCGCGCACCTCGACCCACGGGTTCTCGCCGGTATTCGAGTAGCTCGACACCACGGCGTCGGGAACGTAATGCCTGACCTTGATGGAAGTGCGCACCGAGCAGCCCGACAGGGAGCAGTACAGCCAGTAGCAGATCCCGGTGACCCGGTATTCGAGGCAGTCCGGCGACAGGGTCGAGGAGATGATGGTGGCGGTGTTGAGGGCGAAGCTCGAAGTGGCGCTGCACAGCAGCGCGGCGGCGGCACCGAGCCGCAGGCGACGGGAAATCATGGTTGCTCCTCCCGGTAACGCTCGATGCGGGCCAGCGCCTGGTCGAGGTCGTCTTCCCCGTACACGACGTAACGCTGATCGACGATCACCGCCGGAATGCTGGTGATGCCCAGGCTCCAGGCATCGGTCACGCCCTGGTAAGCCTCCCGCATGCGCTGTTGCAATGCGTGGCCACCGTCGTTCAGGCGTCGCTGGACGAGCGCCGCGGCCTGTTGCGGATCGTTCGGCAACCGGGCCGACAGTTCCGCCTCGATGGCCTGCGCCGCGTCGAGCTGGATGATGCGATCCGCCGCCTGGGCGCCGGCCACCGGGTGGCGGGTATCCGTCACGATCCAGATCTCCGCTGCGGCCACGTTGCCGGTGACCAGCAGCAGCGCCGAAAGGGCCAGTGTCTGGCCGAGGTGTGCAAGAAAGGCGTGCATGGGGCTCGTGTCTCGGAGTGAATCGACCCCGGTAGTCGAACCCATGGTGCAGATGCGCACCACGAACAATGCGCACTGTGGCAAGCCCTGTTTTCTGGTGAGGCAAAGGAAGTAAAAAGGCGCATGGACCTGGGGACAGGTCCATGCGTGGGATGGGGCTTGGCAAACCCGCTCAGGTGCGGCTACAGCAAGCCGTTCTCGGCAAAGGAGTACGGTCGGCCCTCGCCGATGATGAAATGATCCAGCACCCGGATGTCGATCAGATCCAGAGCATCCTTGAGTCGGCGGGTAATCGCGCGATCGGCAGCACTGGGCTCT
The DNA here is from genome assembly GCF_013522825.1 of Stutzerimonas stutzeri. Taxonomy (GTDB): domain Bacteria; phylum Pseudomonadota; class Gammaproteobacteria; order Pseudomonadales; family Pseudomonadaceae; genus Stutzerimonas; species Stutzerimonas stutzeri_AK. Next base: position 65,364 of record NZ_JAAMQZ010000011.1, on the reverse strand, counting down.
GAGTTCCCCGAGGGGTGCTGGTGCGCGAAGATGACGGCGGCGGCATTGGCTGCCAGCGCACGCTGGACGACCACCCGGGGATAGACTGATGCGCCATCGATCGTGCCGCGGAACAACGGCTCGTAGGCCAGCACCTGGTGGCGCGTGTCGAGGAACAGTGCGGCGAAGATTTCATTGGGTTCGCCGACGAGCATCAGACGCAGAAAGTCACACGCGTCGTTCGGCTTCTTCAAGGCGTTGCCGGCTCTGAAGATGCGTTGCTCCAGCAGCGCGATGGCCTGTTGAATGATCCGGTCTTCGTGCTCGTCGACGGCGACGGGATCGTGGTTCAACTCGATACAGGAGTCGTCGGGGGAAAGTACAGCAGTCATGGAAACCTCCAATGGATGAGCGGAGGTACCCCATGGAGGCAGAACCTCCAGGGGAATGACGGAAGGAAGAACACACATCCACCAGCGTGGGAACGCTGGCCGTTCGCCTCGGGATGCGTTGCGAACGAAGGTCAGCGCAGCAGCGCTGCGCCGTAGCCTTGAAGACCCCGGCTACCTGGGCATGTCGCCATCGTCGATGGCGGACAAACCTGCGGCGCGAGCCGGAGCGGCATCCGGCACGTCACCCATCAGAAGATCCATGGCGGACAGCAGCGCATCGCCTTCGACCGGCCCTTGCAGGAGTAGCGATCGCTCGGTCTGGCGGTCCTCCAGGCGCAGGCTGGGAGTGGCGGTGATGCCGCCGTGCGCGCCTTGCTCGGCCTGATCGCGCACGATGAGCTGGGGACGCTCGCTATCCAGGCAGCGCTGGAGCACCGGTGTCAGCCCTGGGTAGCGAAGCCCCCCGGGCAGCCCCTGGCCGCCGCCGCGCGTGTGCTGGTACAGCCAGCCGACGGCATCGAAGAAGGCCCCGTGCCCGCCGGTCTCGCCCGCACACTCGGCCACACGTGCCAGTTCCGAGGCGGCCGGCTCGTGTATCGCCAGCGGCAGGTGATGCCATTGCAGACTGACGTCGGCATGCTGGTCGATCCAGCTCTTCAGGCTCGGGTAGTAGGCCTTGCAGAATGGGCATTCCAGGTCTGCAAACAACGTCAGCACGAAACGGGCGTCGGCCTGGCCGTGGCGCCACGGCGGACCGCCCGGGTGGTGCTGAGTGGTCGGGGTCGGTGCGGCATCGGGACTGTCGCGCAGCACCACGGCGAGCAGCGCGAACAGCAGCACCGCAAGCAGGCCGACGGCACATAGCAACAGGTGCAGACAACGCCGACGACGTACAGCCGGTGGCGGGTTCGTTGAGCGATGGAGAGGCATGGCGTGCTCCGGCCGTCAGGAGAGCAGATCGGCGTATGGCAACGGCTCGATGCCGCGCGCGCGGTCGATGTTCTCGGATACCTTGAGCGCGGCTTCCAGCTCGTTGATGCCGAACTGTTGCATGAGCCGGTATCGTTCGGCTTTCTCTTCGGGTTCGGTCTGGGCCAGTGCGAGATACAAGCTCGGTGGTACGGCCCTGAACAGCACCTCCATGCTCTTGGAGAGAATGACGCCCTCGCTGAACTTCCCGGATTCCTTCCTGGCCGAGAGCATCAGTGCCTTCTGCGCTGGCGACAACTCGCGGAACCTGGCAATTTTTTCGACTTCGTCCGGTGGCATCGACAAGCACAACCACCACTCGATCATATTGAGCATCGGCTCCGCCGCCCTGGGCAGATCGTCGATGTTCTGCGTTGCCAACCAATACCAGGCGCCCAATTTTCTCCACATCTTGGTGATCTTCACCACGTACGGAGACAACAAGGGATTGCGCGTGATGATGTGGCCTTCATCGGTCACGTTGAGGATTGGCCGACCGAGAAACTGGTCGCGTTCCGCAATGTTGTTGACGGTATTGATCAGGGAGATGTAGGCGATCGAGAGCTGGGCGTTGTAGCCCTCCCTGGCATAGGTGGCGAGATCGACGACCGTGATGTCGGCTTCTGGCCAGGGCGTGCCGGGGCGGTCGAACATTTCGCCGTCTGAGCCTTGCGTGAAGATGTCCATAGCGTCAGCCATCTCCAACAACCGCGTGCGACGGGTTTCGGGCAGGGTCGAATCGCGGCCGCGCTCGCGTAGGGCGTCGCGCACGTCGCGCGTGAGCACATCCCGGTCTTGCGCGACGCAGTGGCGGGCGGCGTTCAGGATGCACTGGCGGATCAAGGAGCGGTCGGCCCGCGTCATGCGGGATTCCTCTTTATCTTCGCCGCCCGTGATCATCAAGCGTGCGGTGATCTCAAGCTCGCCGAGCACATCGCGCTGCTCGTCCGTATCGACGGCGGCCGGGTCGACAGGCTGTTCCTCATCCAGCGCATCGGCGTCCAGCGTCTGCACATCACTGGGGGATTCGATCAACCGGCGGGCATCGGCGAACGGCGCGAGGCTCACGCCCGAACCGGGCGCGAGCTTGACCCGGTTCACCGACAGGCCCAGCCGTGCGGCGAAATCAGCCAGCAAGCCAAAGGAATTACCGGCCTCCACGATGAACATGCGCGGGCGGTAGATCGCGGCGACCTGGTTGAGGATGTTGTTAAGCGTGGCCGACTTGCCCGAACCCGTTGGCCCAAACAAAAACAAATGGGCATTCATTTGCCGATCCAATCTGCTGAACGGGTCGAACGTCAGTACTCCGCCACCGCGATTGAACAGCGTGATGCCGGGCCTGCCCGTACCCTGGCTGCGTCCCCATGCCGGCGACAGATTGGCGGCATGCTGAGCGAACATCAGTTGCGTGTACCACTGCTTGCGGTCCGCGCCGGGGTTGTAGACGCAAGGCAGCCAGCGCAGATAGCTGTTGAGCGGCGCGACTTCGTCTTCTTCGCGGACTGGCTGCAGCCCGGCGTTGAGCATCACGTTGGCGAGCTGCAGGCCGCGCCGGTCCAGTTCGTCTTCGTCGTCGCCGGAGAGGTAGAACGCCAGCGAGCCGCGATACAGCTTGTGAGAGCTGCCGATCAGCGAACGCGCCTCCTGCACGTCCTGGAGCGCCTGCTCGGACGCCAGGGTTTCTCCGACTGACTTCTTCGCCAGTTGGTTGAGGTGCGCTTCCAGGATGTCCTGCGGCGTCGCAACCAGCGTCAGGCACATCACGGTGCCTTCGGGCAGCTGGTCGAACAGCGTGTTGATCGCGTCGCCCTTACGCGTTTCGCCGGTGAGATGGCCGGTGGCCGGCGGCATGCGCAGGCGGTCGGTGACCATGACCCGGTGCGGCAGGCTATCGAAGTACCACAACCCCAGCTCGGCGTCGGAGCGCGGCTGGCCGAAGAACAACCTCTGCGAGAAATCCTTGCCGCTGGCGAGTTCGATCTCATCAGATTCCGGTGCCTCCGGATAGGCCGCCAGCCGGTAGAAGCGTTCGCGATCCTGCGCCGTCGGCCCGAGCATGGTGGGCCGGGGATTGAACCAACGCAGCAGCCAGTCATGGATCTGCGGCGCATCCAGCCGGCGCGTCTGGATACCCGCGTTGGACAGGCCGCCAATCAGGCGGTCGCACACGACGTTCAGCGCCTGCTCGGGTGTCTGGCCGCGGCGGCCGGTCTGGCCCGCAGCGCGGCGATAGACCACCATCCGCACGCGCCGGCTCTGACCGCGCCACGGCAGGCGTGTGACAGCCGTGTCCTCGAACAGCCCGCCGGATTTGGCAACGGCGCGGAGATGGTGGGCGAACGAGGTCAGGTAGAACTCCGTGAAGCGGCTACCCTCGGCACGCGGCTGAACGTAGCCGCGCAGCGTGTCCAGGTACTGGTCAAAGTTGGCCTCGTCCTGGGCGTAGAGCTGGAGCACCCATGGATTCGCATCGAGCTCGTCGAAGCTGTCCTGCAAGGCGTTTTCCAACGCATCGCGTGCCCGTGCCAGCCAGGCGGCCTCGCGACCTTCAGTGCCCAGCGGCGTCAGCTCGAAAAAGGCGGCAACCGAGACGCCATCCTCAAGCAGCATGCACTGCGAATCCGGCAGGTACTCAACCCACGGCAGCAGCGCGACGAATGACGGTGCCGCATCGTACAGTGCCTGCTCATCGGCCACCGTGGCCGGGCGGCTGGGCGCGACCGCCTCGCCGGGTTCGGGAATGCCGGCCTCGCGCAGCGCGCGTACATGGCGCGTCCAGCCATCCTGCCGGTCATCGATCTGCGCCGCATCGTTAGGTGCCCGCCGGCGCCAGGGCAACGACCAGGCCATCAGTACGCCTCCGTGCGTTCGCCCGGCATCGCGTACTGGACGCGCTGATACAAGGGGAAAACAGTCGAATAGCCTGGCACCGGCACGGGATCGGTGCCGGCCAGATGCGGATACACATACATCACCAGGTCTGGATTCAGCAGCCTCGGGAACTGGTGATGGATTTCGTTCGCGGCCGTACGCGTGTAGCGCATCTGCTCGGCGGGCGCGGCCTGTACATCCGCATCCGTCAGCGGCCGGCGCAGGCTCTGGCGCGCGTCCAGCAGTTGGCGGCGAGCCACCTGACCGCTGCCGCCGTCGCCGGCCGCCTGGTGCCAGATGTCCTGCATCGTGCGGCCGCCATGCGGCATCAATTCTTCCTTGCTGGTGGCGCAGCCGGCCAGCGCCGCCACGGCCGCCGCCAGCAGCAGCGGTTTAATCCAGTTCGAGTGCATGAGCTTCTCCTGCGCGATGGTCGACGCGGCGGCCTTCGGGGTCGTAGTCAATCTCAAGGGGTTTTTCGAGATGAACGGCGACCTGTGCGCCGGGCTGGACATAGACCGCCGCGAAGGCTTGGCCGTAGAGCCGGTTCACCCACTGCGACATGTCCTGCACGCCGCCGGCGAGGATGCGTCCGACCGCCTCGTTGGTGCTGATGCCGACCGTGCCGATCGAGCCATCGGCACCGACATAGGACATCTGGCCGCTGTCGGAGTCGATCAGCGAAGCGACGCCCGCGCCCGCGGCGGTGATCAAGGCCTGGGTACCGAGATACTGCTGCGCATTACTGCGGCGTTCGCCACTGACACAAGGAATCCCATACGGATCGCTGATCCAGCCCAGGCCATCCTGCTGGTTGTTCTGCTGGCTGCTGCGCTCGCTGTCTTCGGGAATCGTGCGCACAGTCCCGTCATGGAACACGAACGTGATGCTACGTACCTGCCCCCTGACGCAGGACAAGGTCCAGTCGCCGCTGGCAGTGCCACTGAACACCGCGCCAGCCACATCCGGGATGTCGATGCCGTTGGCGGTCAAATTGTCCGGCCCGACGAGGACTTTGAACGGGAACGGGTCGTTGACGGTGCCATCGACCGGGACACGGCCGATCAATGCGGTCATCGCGACCGATCCCATCAGGGTGGAGTTCGTCGGTACGGTGTAGACCGCCTGGGCCGTCTTGACGCCGGCAGCCCTGGCACCGGCATCGGCAACATGCCCGACGGTGGCCTCCAGCGTTTTCTGTGCCGGTCCGAAGCTGGTCGGGAAGCTCAGGCTTGTACCCGCGCCGCCGCGTCCGTCGGTCTGCCTGGCGTCATCCGGCTCCACCCAGCGGATACCGCCTTCGCCAGCGAAACCATCGCCGTCACCTTCGCGCAAACCCAATCCGACCGGCAGATCGGCATGACCGCCGCCACCGATGTTCTCCAACCGGCGCTGCAGATCCTGCAACAGACCTTCGGTCTGCCGGCGCTCGCCGGCCAGTTGCTCCTGGTCGCGACGCAATGCGGTGCGCTCGGCTTCCAGCGCCGTGCCGATACGCTGGTCGATCGCGCTTTCGCGCTGGCGCAGGCGTTGGTTTTCCTCGCGCTGGGTGCGGTTGTCCGCCGTAGCCGTCTGCAATTCGGTGCGCAACTGCCGCACCTGCGCCACCAGGGTGGCGACCGTATCGCGGGGCGTATCGCCCTCGATGCCGAGCGCCTGCATTTCTTCGGCGGTGAGCTGCGGTTCGGCATCGACGCTGGTGGGGGGCTGGTCGCCGCCGCCGGAGAACAGGCGGATGCCAAAGAACAGCACCAGCAAGGCGACCGGAAGCACTAGCCATTTGAGCAAGCCGTTACTGCGCATCGCCGGACTCCTTGAGGTCGTGACCAGGAGCGACCTGGGGCAACAGTGCGGCCGGGTCGAAGCGGTGGATGGCCGGCAGCAGCGACTGCGGCAGGCCGCGACCGCGCGTGACCAGATACAGCACCGTGGTGTCCTCCGGCGTGCCGCGCGGACCGAGCGTCGGATGCTGGAAGGTGGCGGTGAGAAAGTCCCCTTGCAGCGCGCGCGGATCGAGATCGATCCAGCCGCCGCCGGTATGGGTCAGCCGCACGGCGGTCACCCACTGATCCTCCAGCCGCCATGCCGCCAGCGCCTCGGCGCGTACAGGCAGGGTCGGCAGCAAGGTATCGAGCGGCAGGTCGCGGCGCAGATTCACGCGCATGACGCCGGGCACGGGCTCCACGGTGCGCAGCGGGGCGTACAGGTTCTGGGCCGCATAGCGGGTCAGCACCACTGCCACCGGGGTTTCGCGCCGGGGCGGACGGGCTTGATCTGGGGATGGTGCAGCGGTGCCGGATTCCTGTGCCTGGCCGTAGCGCTGCGGCGTGGCGTTGCCCTCGACGATGCGCACTGGCTCCAACGGCGGCTCGCCGTCCTTGGCCGGCTCGGCAGCGATGTCCAGCAGGATCAGCGCGCCGCTGTCAGCATCCTGCAATTGCAGTCGCGTGGGCTCGATCGGTTCGCTGGCGCGCAGATAGACCGCGCCGCCGGCACTCTGCACGCGCAGCCGGTCGCCGACGCTGGCCGGAACGCCGACGCGTACATTGCGATCCACGAACACGATGCGTTCCTCTCCGACCTGCAGCGGCACGGCCAGAGGCAGGCGCTCCCAGCGCAGGATTTCCACGGCATGGGCCATGGGCACGAGCGCGCAGGCCAGCATGCCCAGCCAGACGAGAAGGCGGGTCTTCATGGGGAGTCTCCTTGCTGGCCCAGGCCGCCGCGAGCAGGTGGCTCCGGTTCGGGCGTAGCGATGCGCTGCGGCGCACCGTCGTAGCAGTCGAGAACCAGGCCGAAGGGGTTGCGCGCGGGATCAACGTCCGACCGCGCGACTTTGAGCGGGTAGCGCACCAGCGCGCGCTTGACCTGCTCCGGCCCGTGGTACTCGTCCGCGCTGAGATCGAGCGTCACCACCCAGTTGCGATCGGAGACCGTGCGCACGCGCGCGGTCGGGTTGTCGCCGTAGCCGCGCCCGGGGATCTCATACACGCCACGCACCCGCTGGCGCAGCTCTCCCGTAGAACGGCGGTAGTCATAGTCGGCCTGCAGAAAGGCGCGGCAGGCGGGGGTGAAGTACGGCGATAGCGCATGCAGGTTGCGCGCGTAGTCCTCTTCGCCATTCGTGGGCCAGCGGTGCAGTTGCTGCCACACATAAAAAGTGAATGAATAGACGCTCTCCGGCGGCACGTCCCACCAGGGCCGGGTGCTGCCCGAGCGCAGATCGGGCGGAACGTGAATGGTCAGGTCGCGGGGCGCGCTCCACCAGCCGCCGCCCATCACCAGCGCGATCAGCAGCAGCGCAACAGCGCCCAGGCGCAGGGTTTTGATGTGCGCTTGCAGGTGCGCGACTTCGTTCCGGAAGCGGCTCATCGCGCTACCCTCCGGTTCGACCAGCGGCCCGAACGCGTGATCAGTGCATGCCCGCCGATCCAGCCGGCCATCAACGGATAGCGGGTCGCGATGCGCCATTGCAGTTGGCGGTACAACCAGGTGTCGGGTCTGCCGCGTTTCTGACGGCGCAGGATGCCTCCGCCGATGAACACGCCGAAGGCGATACCCAGCACGATGAAGGTGGGCGCGATCGCGATGGTCGAGAACAGCCAGGACAGGGGCGCGCCGACCAGCAATCCGGCTGCGCCGGACAGGCCGCAGCAGATCCACAGCTCGTCCGCCGTCAGGCCGCGCACCACCACGGGATGCCGGTTGAGCCGGTGCGGAAGGAACATCACGGTGCCGTCCGCACGGATGTGCTGATGCTCGGACATGGGCGCGGCCTCAGAGAATCCCGGTCGCTTCGGTGAGCAGCCAGATACCGATGACCAACAGCACCGCGCCGATGGCTACCGTGAGTCCGAACTGGCCCCAGGTCTTCCTGCCCGTGTGGATTTCCGCGTAGGTGCCGTAGGCGTGGTAGCACACGCCAATGAACATCGACGCCACGACCAGCAGTGCGACCAGGAGCACGATGTCGTAGCCGTAGTTGCGAATGGTCTCCATGATCCCGCCGCCGGTGCCGCGCGACGGATTCTCCAGTTGCGGCAGGCCCTGTGCGAACGACAGCGCGGGCAGCGTGGTGAGGCTCAGTGCCAGCGCGGCGCGCCGGGCGAGACAGATGCGGGGGAAATGAGCGGTTTTCATGGTCTGACCCTTGTGGTTAGGAGAGGAGGAAAAAAGTCAGCACCAGGTACATCGCGAGAAAACGCACGACGACGCCGAGGAACTGACGCTGGTTGAGCTGGTTTTCCGCCCAGCCGACGTAGGCGGTGCGAATGGCCCAGGCCCCCCACAGCAGCAGCACCGCGAACACGAGGCCGACGATCACCGTCGCCATCGCGGCGGGTGCGATGCTGCTGTTGGCCTGGAAGGCGCTGATCTGCGCGGAGGTCATGGCTGGGCCTCCGGTGCCGAGAAAACGTCGGGGGCGGACTCGTTGCGGTAATCGCCGCTCAGTACGGCGGGGTCGCGTGGCTGGGCGCGAGACGGCGCGAGGTGGAACTGGATGCCGGCGCGCACGCGCGCGAGGTCATCGAGTAGACGTGGGTAGTCGAAGTGGTAGCGCTCGCCCGCTGTGATCGGGGTATTCGCCGCACTCTGTGCGACGAAGCGTTCCAGCGCGTCGAGCTGGCGCAGGGCCGCAGCCAGCTCCTGGCGTTGGGCTGGCGTGCCGGCATGGGCCGCCAGCGGCGGGCTCGCCGTCAGCGCCATCAGCAGCAGGGCGGCCACGCCGCGATGCGCGGCGTGGCGTGGAAACGAAAACACCATCGCGCCATTCCTCGGTTCGATCAGCAATGGCTCGATCGTGGCGAGGCAGGCGCTTCAAGACCGCAAACAATGGGTACTGCGAACTGACCGGATTGATGGATGCCAATACCGTTGGTGCCAGCTTGCGATATCCTGCGATCAGCATTAGATCAAGGGAAAATGTATGGGGTTAAAGGCCGAGCTGAAAGCTCTCGTAGATGAGTTAGATCAAATACACAAGGGGGCCACGCCATGGTCCGAAGAACCTGGAATTCCTGATTTCGTCACTGCCGAGAATGGTATGCAGCGGTTCTTCACAAGGAAGGCAAGAGAGGCACTTGGGCAATTCTCCAGCACCCTCCATCAGAATCGGCCCCAGAAGTCAGTGAAGATTGAGTCTGAGGCCTATCAAAAGGTAGTCCGTCAGACCGTTGCCGACTTGCATGCTGCGGGTGAGCTCTTAGGATTTGATGAATGCGATCAGGGCGGGCTTCTTCCAAAACTGAAGTTACTCATTGAGGAACGACTCGCAAGCATCGCCAACGAGCACACGCACTATTTTCCTGCCTGGACCCTGGGCATGGAGAGGGTTTCTCCTTTCTCCCTCGGCCCGGTGACATTCTTGAATAGATCCGACTGGATAGATTCGGTCGACTTCCCTCAGTACGGAAAGGATCACTATCTGAACCAACCAGAGGCGAACCACCGCTGGAAGGAAATTCTCAAGGATGCCTTGCAGAATCCCAATGATGGCTCCTCCATCGAAGGGCTGGCCAACGCCGTCTACAGTGCGATCGTCGGATGTCCGGCCTTGGTCAAGGTAACAGTCCGTGGCTATGAGCGTGAATTCTCACGCAAGTTGGCGAGGTTGGTTGCCAAGACAGCGCTTGACGCTATCTCTCTTGGCTTTGGGGCCCCCGAGTGCTTCTTGCAACAGGCGCTTCAAGACGAGCGTCTACCGCCTGCCGGTAGCGATCGCCTGGTCGAAACCAAAGGATTTCTGTGGTTGCCCGGAAGCTCGCTTGGGAAGCGTATTACTTCGCAACCTCCCGAGCGAGTAAGGCAAGCGTTGGATGACATGACGTCTATTATTCCGGCATTCGCGGCGATCCTTGATGGGTTGCTTGATCCATCGAGTCACCCGCATCCCAAGCTTGCCAATCGATGGGCTACTGCGCTGGATTGGTTCGGCGAAGGCAATCGTGAATCAAGTGATGCCATAGCGCTGGCGAAGCTCGGAACCTGCCTAGATGTACTGTGCTGCGGTGGCAAGAACGATGGTATCCGTGAAATGGTCATCCATTTAACTGGTACGAGTAGCGAAACTCAGGTAGTACGGGGCAACCGTCCTCGCACACTGAAGCAGTTGGTCAAGGACATCTATGACCACGGTCGATCGCAGATACTGCATGGCACACACTACGACAGGCTGGAATCATTCGCCGCAGAGCGCCAGTATGCCACCTACCTCGCACGGATCGTGTTGATTGAGTGCGCAGTGCGGTTACAGCACTATGGTGGTTCAGATGAAGACAAGGCGTTCAGAACAATATAGCTACAGGTACTTTTTGAAGCTCCCCGCAGTCAGAGATACAGCCAGTCCCAGTAAGGCGGCGCTGGGTAACAGAATCAGCAGTGGATGCACCGAGACCGGCATCGCCAAGTAGATCACCCAGGGCAGTATCGCCAGTGGCAGTAGCGAGGCTTTCGCGCGATGGTAGACGAAGCCCGATTCCCGGCCGGCGCCGAACTTGCGCACGTCGCGGCGCACCAGTCCATCGACCAGACCGACGAACACTGCCGTGAGCACCAGCGGCAGTGTCAATACCAGAACCAGCAGGCGCACCATAAAGGTCAAGGTGATGAAAGCGGCGGCAATCAGATAGCGCTCGGCCCAGACATAGACTTGGCTGATGAAGTAGCGGAAATCACGGGATTGTCCTTGGCCCGGCGCGCGGGCGCGTTCTGCGGTATCGTTCATCTTGTCGAGCAGCCCGGTCTTGACGAACACCCACTCGTAACCCGTCTCCACCAGGCGGTGCGCGGTGCGCCCTGGCTCCTGCACGATGGCGCTGCGCGTGAAGTGATTCGACAGATGCCCCAGCTCGTACTGCAGCATCGATTGCGCATGGCGCCAGCCCTGGTCCTTCCAGAACAGGTGCATGCCCACGCACTCGATCAGGATCGACAGCATCAGCGAGGCGATCAGTACCCCGAACAGGCGCAGCGGCAAGGAGATCGCAGTGGCGATCAGGCCCTGCCGGCGCTGTTGCTGCCGCTGCGCAGTGGATGCCGGGTCGCTCATGGCGTGTGCTCATCCAGGCCCGTGTCGCCCGTGACGTTCGCGGGAGGGTCGCTCGCAATGGGCGCTTCGTCGAGCAAGTCGTCGGGCAAGGGGCCATCCTGCAGCATCGGCGACCCCAGGTTCTCCCACCAGTGCGCAGCCTCGGTGTAGTGCTGGCGCATGTACCCCGCGAGCTGCTGCAGATCCTCCGGCATGGCCTCATCAGGGTCGGCCGCCGGCAGCGGCATCCTGACCTTCCACAGCTGTCCGCCCTGCATCAGGGCGAAGCATTGACCCTTCGGCAACGCTACGACATGAGAGGGCTCGATCATCGGCACGCTGGACATGCTGATGCGGTCTTGCGTGTTGCTGGTGAAATCGGTTGAACCGCGGATCTCCGAACTATCGGTCGCACCGCTGACGATGGTCGTGGTGTAGACCTCCACCTTCGGCAACTGCCTGGTCAGCAGTTCGGCGGTGGCGGTTTCGCGCACCCTCAACATGAACACATTGTTGAAATTCCCGACGACCTGACCGGCTTTGGCCCTATTGCCGATGCGCGCCTCGATGTCGCTCAGGGTCTGCGTGTAAGCGGTGATCTGGAGCCCGGCGCCGCCCCCCTTGTTGATCATCGGAATGAACTCGTCGCCCATCAACTCATTGAATTCATCCGCGTGAACATTGATCGGCACCTTGGTGTTCGCGGAGGCCCACGGCAGACCATCGTCGATACCGTGTTTATAAATGTGGCCTGCGACGGAAACCAAGTCACTGAACATCGAATTGCCGACCGCCGCAGCGACTTCGGCATCAGAAAGCGCATCCAGGCCGACATAGACAATGGCGCGCTTCCGGATCACCTGCATCCAATCGAAAATAGGACGGGGATCACCGAGGTCCGAGTAGTTCGGGGCCAGCAACTGGGCGACCTTGCCGCTGGTGAGCTTTTCCAACAGAGGCAGCAGCGAGGCGACGATCTTGTCGAAATACGTCTTGTCGTACCGGACCGCCGAGCGCAGGCCGTCGAGCACCGGATCGTAGTTGCGCGCCTGGCTGAGGTACTGCTCCAGGGCCACGACACGCTTCTCGCGTCCGATCATGTTCCTGGGGATGTTCTTCTCGTTGAGCTTGGCCTCGATCTGGACGATGACTTCCCAGGCCTTCGGCTCGGTGCGGGCGAAGAAATGCGCGGCGTACTCGATGAACAGCGCATCGATGTTGATCACATGACGCTGGATCAACAGATAGTCCGGACGTTGCCCCAGCTCGATCAGCGCCCTGGCAATGACATTGACGAATCTCCAGGCAAATTCGCGAAAGGCCGCGCTGTTGCCTTCGCCAGAAAGCTGGCCGGCGATGCGCGTTGCGACCTCGCTGATGCGGCCGAACCGTCCCACGGCGTTATAGCGCGCGCTGATATCGGGCCAGCCGAGATGAAAGATATACAGCTCGTTCTCGCGGCCGGCGCGCTTGGCCTCGACGTACACCCGCTTCAGGAGATCGGCATCACCCTTGGGGTCGATGACGATGACGACTTCATGCTCGCCCGCAGCGTTTTGCCGCCGGATGTCCTGGGTCACGAACAGCTCGGCGAGCCGCGTCTTGCCCACGCGTGTCGTGCCCAGCACCAGAGAGTGTCCGACGCGTTCGCCCAGCGGCAGGCTGACGTCGACTTCCTCGGGTTCGATGCCGTGCAGGCGCGGCAGGCCGCCTACTGGCGGCAAGGGGCGCACGGGGTTGAGCGGCATGTCCCAGCTGGTGAGGCTCGACAGGCGCGAAAGTGGAAACGGCGCGAACTCCAACCGTTCCTCCAGGCGCCGCGCCAACTGGTAGGCCGGTGTCGGTTCAACGTAGCGCCTGAACTCGGGCCGGTACGTCTGCATCAGCCTGTGCGTGTGCTTCTGTTCCCAGCGAAAGCCTTTGCCGATGAATAACCGCTGCTGGCTGACCGGCACGTCGCGGCTTGTCATGACGTAGCGCGGCAACCTGCGGATGTTGCGGCGATAACGCAGAATCACCTGCGCGTCGCGCCAGCGGATCGCACCGAAGGTGGCGAACGCCAGCGCACTGCCGATACCCATGGCCGGGCTCAGCGCGAGCGACCACGGTGCCACCAAGCACAGAAACGCGGCGCCGGCGCAGACCGCCACGGTGTACAGCTCCACCGTGGGGCGCAGCAGAACTTCGACGGGCTGCGTCTGCGACATGGCGTCATTGCTCGATGCCGGTGGCCGTGACCAGCACCGGGTAATGCCGCAGGCCCAGGCGTTCGGCCAGATCGTCGGCGGACATCGGCGACAGATTCAGGCCGGGCGCGATTGCACGCAGTTGCGCCAGCGCCTGGGCCGTCTCGACATTGACCACCAGGCCCCAGGCGTTGCGTTGGCGCAGCGTGTCGGCGTGCTGACGCAACCAGGCTTGAGAGGTCGCATCGTCACCGACCAGGAAGAATGGTTGCAGTCCGGGGGCCTCGATGACGCGGCGGGCAACCGTTCCCGGCGTGAGCCTGGCACTGCGCACCGGCAGCATGGCCGTCTCATCGACAGCGGCGGTCGGTGCCTCGGGAATGACGATGGAGGGGAGTGGCTGACTCGTGGCGCGCGGCTGCAGGTCGAGCGCTTCGTAGTACGGCAGCGCGGAAGCGCCGCCCCGGTCTTCCACCACGATCAGGGGCGGCGTGGCACGCACCGCGCTCATCGGCACGGTGGCGAGCATTACGACAAGAAGGCCGTGCGTGGCCCGGATGGATGAGGTCATCGGCTGTTCTCCTGGCGGGGCGCGTGTGCGGCGGTCTGTTGCGGGCCGAGCACGCGCTGGAGGTATTGTGAAACGCTGCGCCGGTAACGCGCCGCGGGCGCGCCGCCAGCCGGTCGGTGGTAACGCCCGACCGCCAGCAGCCAGTCTTCGCCGGGGGTGTGCTGCTCTTTCAGGATGTCGGCGGCGATGCGCAGGTTGTCGTAGGGGTCGAGCAGATCGCAGGGCTGGCGGTAGCGGTGCTGCTGGTAGCCGAGGTTGATCTGGCCCAAGCCCACGTCGATGCGCGTGGGGGGCACCTCGCGCAGCGCCTGGCGCACGCCCGCACAAGCCTGCGCGCGCGTGGCGTAGCGGCGCGACTGGCCGGCGACATTGAGCGACCAGGGCCACGGCACGATGCGATCGTCCCGGCGCACGCCGCTTTCCTGCAGCGCCACGGCATAGAGCACCGTCGAAGGAATGCCGGCGCGCTGGGCCGCCAACTGGTAGGCGGGCGGCGGAATTTCCTGGGCCTGGACTGGCCCGGTCGCCAGCGCGGCGGCCAGCAGCACGCGCAGCGGCCACGTCGGCATCAGGGCTGGCGCTGCCATTGGCCGTTCACCTGACGCACCACCGCGGGCAGTTCACCGGGCAAACCCAGCGCCAGCCAGCGGCCACCGTCGTGGTTGAGCGTGATCGAGCCGCTGCGCACGCGCGCCGGATCGATCTGCGCGCGCTGGGCCCACTCGCGGATGCGCGCGTCGTCCTGGCGGCTGCCGACCATGTACAGGTCGAACTCGGCGTTCGCCGTCTGCAGACGCTGCACGACCTGGGCACACGGCGCGCAGCCGTCCCGGACGAACACGGCGGTACGACCGCTGCCGGTCATCGCACTGCCGCCCGGCAGCGCATCGGGCAGATTCACCCGCTGGGCGTCGGGATGCAGGCGTTGCCAGGCTTCGTCGTAGGCTCGTTGATACGCCAGCAACTTTTCCACGCGGCGCGCTTCGACCTGCACTTGCAGTTCGGCATAGCGCCGTCGCTCCTCGTCGGAGCGGGCTTCGATGCCGAGTGCGGTCAGCGGGTCGAGGTTGGGTGAATGGATGCCCAGCGGCCCTTCCATCAGTTCGCGGTAGCGTCCCCATTCGTCGCCGCGCAGCCCCCAGTCCCGCGCCAGGCGTTCATCGCGTGCCTGATCGATCTGGCTCGGCGTGACACGGGAAGACTGTGCGGGTGTGCTCTGGGTGGCGGGCTGCTGCGCGAAGGCCGGTGCGTTCAGCGCGGCCAACAGGAACAGCATGGAAAGTGCGCGACGTTGCATGGCGCCTCCCGATCAAGGAATCGCCAGCCGGCGCGTCTGGTCACCGGCCTGGAACACGGCGGTGTTGCCGTCGATGGTCTGCAACTGCCAGCGCCCGGCATGCTCGCCGGGAAGCAGCACCTGGATCTGCCCGGCCGAGAGCGGGTCGGTGGCGGGGGCGATGGAAACGGCGCGCTGCCCGGCGCGCAGTTCCGCACCGATCAAGCGGAAGGGAAACGGCACCTGTGCCGGTGCCGTCGTCGTCGCCCTGGCGGGACGCGGCGCTGCGGGCGTGCGCGCGGCGGTCTGGCGCTGTGCCTTGAGCTGCTCGACCTCGCTGTGCAGTGTCTGCAGGGCCGCCTCGGTGGCGTAGCCGGCCAGCGACTGTTCGAGACGGGCGATGTCGGCTTCGAGGCGCTGGCGGGTGTCCTGCAAAGCTTCCTGCAAAGCTGCCGTGGTCGCCGCTTCGGGGCGGGCTTGCAGCGTCTGTACGTCGTCGGCGAATTCGGCGAGCCGGCCTTCGAGCACCTGCAGTTGGCGTAAGGCCGAATCAACTTGACTCTGACCGGCCAGGTCGCCCGCAACGCGGAAGTTGACGAGCACCAGTGCGCTGAGTCCGACCATCCAGGCCCACAGCAGCAGGTACAGCACGAAGGCCGCGCGCGAACGCGACGCATGGGCCACTGCGCTCATGGCTGGCCTCCGTCGACGATGGGAAAGGTCTGCACCGGCGCGGCCAGTGGCGTGTCGGTCTCGGGATCTGCGGAGGGCTCGCCGGCAGGAACGAAGCAGATCTGGCGCGCCCTGTCATCGACCTGTACATCCCAGGCCGGCCCGGCGAGCGTGAGCAGTGCGTCGCGCAGCGTCATCGGCCCCAGATACAGGTGCGCCGCCGGCAGCGGCAGCGAATACAGCTCGATCACCGCATGGGCGTTCTCGCAAAGCTGGTAGCCGCTGCGCTGGAGTGCGTGGCGCAGGCCGTCGCCCACCGTCGCTCTGGCATCCGCTGGCATCGCCACGTCGATGACCTGCAGCAGCAGGTCACGCTGGGCCGCGGTGGGAACAAGCTCCACGAGCGTGTAGCGGCCATAGCGCACCACCGGAATCAGTTCAGGTGACTGCGGCGCTGTGTCGGCTTCCTCGACAAGAGGATCAACGGGCGGTGCGGCGGTGGTGGCGCAGCCGCCGCTCAACACAGCGGTGATCAGCAGGCCGCTGCCGGTCAGGCGCCGTAGAAGTTGGGTTGCTGGCATGGTTCGGCTCTCGATGGCGATGAGCCGATACCTTCGCCGGGCAGACCGAATCGTTCAGCAAAGAATACGAAAGAGTCTTGGATCGCTTTGTTCGCGGGTGTAGGTTGGAAGTATGAGTCTTCGGAGGTTGAGTCAGCGCAGGCTTGTAGGGAAGGCGGTGAATAACTAACGGTGTTGCCGACGATGGGCTGATATTATTCGTAAGACATATTGCAGGGGGTGTGCATGCGGATCTCACGCGTTAGGCTGATCAATTTCGCCAATTTTTCGGATGTTGATATAAAGACTGGCGATAGCATCGTTATCGTTGGTGAGAATAAAGTCGGAAAAAGTAACTTCATTCGTGGATTACAGCTGATTCTCGACCCAGGATTGTCCGAGCGTGACCGGCAATTGAGCATAGAGCACTTCTGGGATGGCCTGGTTGAAGACAAGATCGGTAAAATCATCGAAGTCTCGGTGGACTTGACCGACTTCACTGATAACCCGCGGTTGATGGCTCATCTCAACGATTGTGTGATTGATCCAGGCCCACCCATGACGGCCCGTCTCACCTATCGCTTCCAGCCCAAAGCCGGACTGGGACGCGCTCCGGAATCGTTGAAAGACTATGAGTATGTGATCTTTGGTGGTAACGACCCCGAAATGCACGTCGGTAGTGCGTTTCGCCGCATGTTGCCAATAGACGTCCAGGTGGCACTGCGTGATGCTGAGAAGGATCTCGCGAGTTGGCGCAATTCACCATTGAGACCCCTCATCGAAGATCTTGCCGAGTCGTTGGACGAAGACGCCCGTGAGGAGATTCAAAATCAGGTTGACGACGCACAGCGGGAACTAGCTGGCCACGCCCAAGTGGTTGCGACGGCGAACCGGATCAGCGAGCGGTTGATCTCCATTGCTGGTGAGCAGCATGCTGTGCCTGTGTCGCTTGGACTCGCTCCAACTCGGGTGGATGCGCTGCTTCGCAGCTTGCGATTGTTAATTGACAATGGAATTCGCGGCGTCGGTGACGCTAGTCTGGGAACCGCGAACCTGATCTTCCTGGCATTGAAGAGCCTCGAACTCGACCGCCTCGTGTCTGACGGAGAACGTGACCATACATTCTTTGTGGTTGAGGAGCCCGAAGCGCACCTGCACCCGCACGTTCAGCGCCTTGTCTATCGTTATTTCCTTGGCACCGGAGGGGATGAAAACGAGGAAGATGCTCCGCTAACAACGATCCTTACAACTCACTCCCCACACATTGCAAGCGTTACGCCGATTAGATCCATCGTTCTGCTACGTCATGACGTGGGGGCAGGCAAGACTGTCGCCGTTTCAACTGCGAATGCGCCGTTCACACAGAGGGATGAAGAAGATCTACAGCGCTACATTGATGTCACGCGTGGCGAGATTTTCTTTTCTCGGGGGGTCATTCTGGTCGAAGGCGACGCAGAGCGTTTCCTGGTCCCCGCGTTCGCTGAGGCGCTTGATATCCACCTCGATATGCTTGGGATTACCGTGTGCTCGGTTGGCGGAACTAACTTCACGCCGTATGTGAAGCTCCTAGGCCCTGAAGGACTGGATATTCCTCATGTCATCCTGACGGACTATGATCCGGTCAATGGCAAGGCTCCGCTGGTTCGCCGGCGACTGATCAATCTTCTTGACGTGGTTGAAGACGAGTACGACCACTCGGAGATGGAGACAGATGACGTAATTGAGCTTGCCGAGGAGTTCGGATACTTCGTGAACGAGAACACACTGGAAACGGAGTTGTTCGCCGGTGGGTTGGCTGAGTCGATGCGGGATGTAATTCAGCAGGAATTGCCGCAACTGAGGCAAGCAACCCGAGAAGCATTGCAGCAGTGGGTGGATGACTTAGACCAGGTCGATGAAGAACGGCTGCTGAAGCTTATCGAAAGAATCGGAAAGGGACGATTCGCTCAGGCCCTTGCACGCTCAGTGTCCGAGGATACTTGCCCGCACTACATCCGTTCCGCGCTGGAGCATATCCGCAATGCCGTCGCGTAGTTTCAGCACAGCCTACCTGGCCCAGGCTGCCGAGCTGGCCGGAAATCCTGGTCAGTTGGCGGCGTACAACTCCCAGGGACATTGCGTGGTGCTCGCCGGCCCTGGAAGCGGAAAAACCAAGACGCTTGTGCTGAAGCTGGCTCGCATCTTGGCCGAAGACGTGCAGGCACCGCGTGGTGCTGCGTGCATCACCTACAGTCAAGAGTGCGCACGCGAATTAACCCGTCGGCTTGAAATGTTGGGGCTGCGGGAGGCGCCAAACCTGTTCATCGGCACCGTCCACGGATTCTGCCTACGCCATCTGTTGATGCCATATGG
Organism: Stutzerimonas stutzeri; assembly: GCF_013522825.1. Taxonomy (GTDB): domain Bacteria; phylum Pseudomonadota; class Gammaproteobacteria; order Pseudomonadales; family Pseudomonadaceae; genus Stutzerimonas; species Stutzerimonas stutzeri_AK. The sequence continues at coordinate 46,506 of NZ_JAAMQZ010000011.1, read as the reverse complement.
ACGCTTAGCTGATCTACCGATTCAGTTTCCCCTCTCAGTGGCATCCCAGCGAGTGAGTGATCGTTTGATCAGGCAGTCCGGAGACGAGCTCTTTGGGGCCAACCATCCTTACAAAGCTATCGATCTTGGACGGCATCGCCGATCCGTACTGAACCGAAACAGCGTTGCCTGGCGTAGCGAGGAAGAACTTGCCGCCTGGGCCGAAGCCTACGAGGCGGCACTGCGCCAAGGGGGGCTGATCGACTACGACGACATGGTGGTCTATGGCCAGCGCCTGATCGCTGAGCATGATTGGGTACTGCCTCTGGTGCAGGCGAAATTTCCGGTGCTGGCGGTAGATGAATATCAGGATTTGGGGGTTGCACTCCATCGCATCGTCAAGCGCCTGGCTTTTGATGGTGGCGTGCGCTTGTTCGCAGTCGGTGATGCAGACCAGTCGATCTACGGTTTCACAGGGGCCGATGGCGCGTTGCTCATGGAGCTAGCTGAGCGTGAAGACATCGAGCCGGTCAGACTTCAATTGAATTATCGCTCAGGGGCAGGCATTGTCAGCGCTTCAGAAATGGCGTTGGGTGAGGATCGTGGCTATCGGGCGAACGACCCGACCCGTCAGGCGACTATCGAGTTTGTGCTGTGCCCTGATGGGCTCGCAGATCAGGCCGCACACGCCGTCGCGCAGATCATTCCGGTGGCCTTGGACTCCAAGCCAGGACGAACGCTGGGCGATATCGCAATCTTGTATACGGACTATCGCGCAGGCGATATTGTGGCCAAGGCCGTGGCAGCCGGCGGTTTCGATTATATCCGCGTGGACACCGCCGCGCCTTACCGTAAAGTTGCCTTGACGAGTTGGGTAGAAGACTGCGCCGCATGGTGTGCGGGTGGCTGGCGTATCGCGCGTCCGCAACTGCGTGGATTGATCGACCGTTATCTCGCATTTCATCGAGCGAACTTGGACGATGCGCAGGCTCGACGCGAGGGGCAGGAGCTAACCGCTCTGTTGTGGGCGTTGCGCGCCGATCAGCAGTCCGCACGTGATTTTGTCGCATCACTGCGCAACGGCATCTTGGATCGTCTGTTGGTTGCTGAATCGTCGCTTGCCGATCAGAAGGAACAACTGGATCGCATGACGGCGGCGCTTGCCGAAGGTGGCGCGCTGGCTACGCTGGACATTGCGAGTCTGGGCGGACGTGATGGTTCGCCGGATCACCTGAACCTGCTGACACTTCATTCCGCTAAGGGATGCGAGTACGACGTGGTCATTATGGTCGGTCTCGACTATGGGAGTTTGCCATGGCGAAAACTGAGTCCAGAGAAGTTGCGCGAGAGTCGCCGGCTGTTCTATGTGGGACTCACACGCGCCCGCGACGAGGTTCACATGCTGTACTCGGGATTCGTTGAAGGGCGCTATGGTCCGATGCGCCATGGGCGCTCACCATTCCTGGATGAATTAGAGGCACGAATGCGTGCTGCGAACCTCTGAGCGACTATATAAGGGTTGGGGCTGTATCCGAATCGCATGGGCTCCGGATGAGTTAATACCGGTTCTTAACTAAATATCTGCCGCGCGCTGGGCTGCGGCACGTTCGCGCGCAAGTTGGGCGGCACGAGACATCGCATCTAGGTTGTCGATGCACCAAAGACCATCTACGCAAAGAAAGCGATCACTAAGCACTGCTTCGAGTAAATCCGGAAGACTGGCGGTGAAAAATCCAGCACCTGTGATCGTGGTGGTCGGCTCCAACTCGAGCATTGCTATAGGCACATCTGCGAGACATGGGCCGAAGTGCCCGGCTGGAGGGAATTTTCCTCCGAACTCGGTCCGCAGTCGCTCCTTGCTCATGCTCCTCGTGAGAGTGCTGTATCTCTCTTGTCTTAGCAACCAAAGCGCCTTGATGCCCTCGGCCCGATATTTCTTTTGCCGGGTACGGTAGTCACGCAGCGACTGATATGACCTTTGGATCTCGATAGCCAACTTGGCCTCGCCACGCTCGCCCCAGACATCGGCTTTCCAGCGGCTGGTTTCGCTGCTCCCTGGAACCTCAACCGAGGCTCGGCAACCAAGATCCTCCAAAACGCTGCGCACCAGTATCTTGGCCGCGAGGTGCCACTGGCTTTCTTCGGAAGTGCTGCAGGCACCGCTTAGATGCGCGAAGAAAGGATGGCCATTGGCACTGATCTTGGGGACGGCTGGAGCATTGCAGCATGGCATTAGCAGATCGCCGACGTGATAGTTCCGTTGCAGCCCCAGCCACTGGGCCTGCGACATGCGCAGTGCATTCGCGACGCCAGTGCCATTCGCGTAGGCTGCTTCGATCACCATGACCATCATGCCCCTCGAGATCTGCGTATGTCCGCCCAGTTTAACGACCCCGACGCTGGGCGTCATGGCGACGATTGAAGGTACTGTGCAGGAATAAAAAAAGCCGGCGCCCAGAGGGACGCCGGCATGAACGAGAGTATCAGGCCGCGACGAGTTGCCGGGCCAGGGCGACCTCGATCGAATCGCCGTCCTGGTTGAGCACATCCAGCCCCGATTCCGGGACGTCGCCGGAGGTGCTCTGCGATACCAGGATCTTCTTCGCCATCAGGGCCAAGCACGTCATCTGCGACGTGGCCGCATACCCCAGGTAGATCACCTTCACATGCTGCTTCTGGCCGATCCGCCATGACCGGCGCGCGGCTTGTTGCAACGTGTAGATGTTCCACCCCGACTGCATGAACACAATCGTGGGGAACTCCAGCAAATCCAGGCCGGTTTTCACCAGTTCCGGATTCGTGATGAGGACGTCGATCCCGCGATCGAGCTGCTCGGCAATCCAGTCTTCGCGGCGAGAGGCATCCACGCTTGCGCGCAGTACCGCCACCCGAAAACCCTCTTGCTCCAGCAACATCTTCAAACGGCTGGTGGTATCGCGCGTGCCGGTGTAGACGGAGTACACCAGGGTCTTACGACCCGCGGCTTTCTCCTCGCGGCAGATGTCGATCAGCTCACGCTCTTTCGGCATGATCTCCAGCTCGTTGAACTGGGCCGGTGTGAAGGCCAGGACCTGGCGCGTACGCGGGTGGCGCACGGTTTCTGCCCGGAAGCAGCAGTCGGACCACGCCAACAGCACATTGAGGACTACGCCCAGCAAGGTGGTATCCCGCTTGCGCAGGGCCTCCTTGAGTTCCGCCGTCAGGCTGGCGGCCAGATTGCGGTAGGCGTCGGCCTGCCCGGCATCCATGGCGACCTCCCGGAACTCTTCGTCATACGGCGGCAGCACGCCGCCGATGTCTCTGAGCTTGAGGAAGATCGTGTACGGCAGCACGCAGCGCAGTACGCCTTTCGGCCCGAACCCGGGTGCCTTGACCGTTCTGACGGTGATCTTCGAGCCTTTGGCGGTCTTGTGGGCCGGCCCGTTGCTCTCGGAATAGATGTCCTTGAGGACACCATGGTCCCTCATAAACGCCATGGCAGCGGCATTCATGCTGCCGCTGGCGCTCGGGCGGTAACCATCTTCGATCATCCTCGCGGGCAAGGCCCGGAACAGCAAATGAAAGAGATCGTCTGCATAGCCCCCCATGAGGGTACCGGTTAGCAGTACGGTCTTGCGTGCCTTGGCTGCGATGACGCCCATCGCCTGGCCCTGCGCCGATCCACCCGTTTTGTATTCATGGGCTTCATCTGCGATGAGCAAGTCGAAGGTGCTTTGCGGCAGATACCGCTTCACATATTCCGAGGGCTGATAGCCGCCTTCTCCGAAGCCGAACTCCATTGAGGACATGGCGCGTTCCATGCGCTGCGCCTGCCGGTCGGAAAACACCAACTCCCCGCGCTCGTCCATCAGGTTGATGAAGTTGTGCAGGTTGTCGCCGAGCATCGACGCCAGGAACGAATCGCCGAAGGTCTTCATCAGCTTGTTGGCCGTGGCCTCGCCGATGGTCGGGATTCTCTTCAGCGCACGCAGCACCGCCGAGGACTGATCACTGCCCGACAGGCTGCGCGGCCGCATCAGCGTCCAGAGTGCGCCGTCGCAGACATTGCACTTGCGGCGGATTTCTTCCGCCTCCAGCTCCAGAACATTGACCGGCTCGCCGTCGAGATCAGTGACCACCGTCCCGCAGTGCGGGCAGGCGCCGACCATGCCGTAACGGGTGTGTTTGCGGACGAAGGCGGGCTTCCAGTGGAATCCCATCCGCATTCTGACCCTGCCGATGATGAAGAACTCCTGCCCTTCGGCCGGCACGTTCAACTGCTCGCGCAGCTTGATCAACTTGAGCAATGTGTCCGGGCCGTTGAGCACCCAGACTTTCGCACCGGCGACGGTTTCGAGGATCTCGCGCCGCCATTTGTAGACAAGATGGGGCGGGCTGAGGACGAGCGTGCGGCGATAGCCTTCCGCGTTGAGCACCGCCCCTAGCGCGATGCCGACGGTGGTTTTCCCCGTCCCCATCTCGCCATTGACGATGGCCGCGCGCTCGCCCTGATTGACGAGCAGTTCGGCGGCCGCATGGACGACCTCGGCCTGGGCGGGGAACAACTGCCGCTTGAGACTGGCGAGGACGAGCTGGCGGTTGGCGCGCGGCACACCGTTGTAAACGGGCGGATTGGCCCGGTTGAGGGAGTCGAGTAACTCATCCCCAAACTCGGTGACGAAATCCTGCAGGCTGAAAGACAGATCGCTTTCGCTGTCCGCAGGGTTGAACAGATCGCCCGTGGCGGGCATGGAAGGTGCGGCGGGGGCCGCTTCGAGTTGCATGGTCATGGTGATGCTCCAAAAAAATGGGGCATGCACCGCCCCCAGGGGCGATGGATGCCCCTGGGGGTGAAGGTGGGTGGACGGCGCGCAGCCGCCCGGAAATCAATACTCGCTGGGTAACAACAGCGTCGTGACGCTGCGGTCCCACTCAGTGATGATCCAGAGTTTCAGATCGGGATCGACCTGGTACGAAGAGAGCAACCGGGCCTCGCCCGATGCCAGCGCGGCATCGTTCGATCGCCGATCGTCTTCGTCGAGGTCGCCCCAGTCGCCGCTGAGGTGGCGGCGAAGGTACGGGCTCGGGTTGAGCCGTCCCTGTTCGACCAGATTGGCCACGCCGACGGTCATGACCGTCGCGCCCGGCGAGAAGCGCAGATTGGGGGCCGCGCTGATGGACATTACAGTTGCCATGGTGATAGCTCCTTCGATGAAAGAAAGGGCCATGGCGTCCCCATCGGGGCGACATGACCCCGGTGGGTGGATGAAATGGGCTGGTGCTAGATCGAGGACTGCTCTTCGGGCAGTTGGACCACGGTGGTGCGGTGATCCTCGCTGGTCATCACGATCAGCAGCAGCTGCGGCGTGATCCTGTAGCGAGAGATCATGGGATTGTCCTGGTCGAGTGCCACATCATTGACCTGGCGGGTGGTCTCGTCGACATCGCCCCAATCGCCGCGCACATGGCGCTGCACATAAGGCAAGGGATCGATGAGGCCTTTGCTGGCCAACCAGTGCACCTTCTCGCTCAACCTCAGCGAACCGAGGGCGAACAACGGACGGGCTTGCGGCTCGCGCCGCGCGAACAAACGCGAAAGCATGGGAGTTCTCCTTCTGGTGGATGAATGAAGCAAGGCGGCGAGCCGCCCGATGCGATCAGTGGATGGTGAGAATCCGGCCGAGGGTGGCCGAGTCCGGGGACAAGTCCCAGGCACGAATCACGGGGACAAACTTGTCGGTGAGGATGCGTGTCTCTGCGATTGAACCGTCATCGCGTTCGCGATATTCGGTGGTCGTCGCCTTCTGCTTGTAGGTGTCGCCTTTCACGGCCAGGGTGCGGCCGTTCTTCGACTGCACGACACCGGAGATCGCGCCGGCCGCGAGGGCCAGTGCCAGGTGCCACTGGGACAATGCGCGCGCCGGGCGGCGCAAGGACTGCTGGGCGGCACCCAGATGCGTCTCGAACGACGGCCACAGACCATGCAGGCGCTGCACTTCGTCGGCGAACTGCGCCGGCTCCATGCTCAGACGGTAGAAATGCTCCGGCTCGTGCTGGGCGACAGGGACGACATACGGAAGCGATGGCCATACGGGTGGCAGTTCCTCCGCTTCCAGGTCGCCTTGCCCGATCTGCAACAGGCGAGCACGGACGTTCTTGACCTCATCGCCCACCAGCTCGCGCTGGCGGACCCGGCGACCGAACACGACCACCTGCTTGAACTGCGTATCCACCGCTCGGTAGATGCGCAGATCGGCAAAGTGCCGCGTGAGCCAACCGACCAGTTCCTGGTCAAGCACGTAGTGCGGGACGATGAAAACCAGGATGCCGTCGTACTGCAGCAGTTGCAGCGTGCGCTGATAGAACAGCTTTTCCAGCCGTGCGCGGCCCTTGCCGTCGTAGCCGATGTTGCCGTTCGCATCCTTGGACAGATCCCCGTATGGCGGGTTGAGCCACAGCAAACCGAAGCTCTGGCGTGCGATCAGGGTGTCCATGAGGTCGCCCTGGATGCAGTGATCGACGAGCAGACGCGCATGGTTGGCGCGCTCCGGGTCGAACTCCACCGCATAGGCGGTGACTTGGTCACGCCCGAGGGCATGCGCAGCCTCCGCGATGGCGACGCCTTCGCCTGCACAAGGATCGAGAATGCACATCGGCCCGTCGCCGGGCGCCAGTGCGCTGAGCGCTCTTTCGAGCGTGGGCTCGTCGGTCGGAAAATATCCAGCCTTGATGAAGTTGCGGGCGAGCCGCGGGAACATGAGTGCCATAAGAAATCTCCTGGAGCGGGGATGAAGGAAAGCGGGTGCGTGTCGGTCACACGCACCTGCCGTGGGTCAGGCCACCGCTTCCAGCGACCGTTGGGTGGTCGCCGGCTGCGGGAGCGGATGGGCGGTCAGTACGCCCTGGCGGATCAGGCTGCCCAGCGCTTCGGTGAGCGCTGGCACGTCCAGCCCCAGACGAAATCCACGCAGCGGCCCGAGGGCCGTCGGCAGGTCGCGGAGCATGTCGCGGTCTCGCAGCAGTGCCAGCACCGTCCCTTGCCAGTGATCCAGCAAGGGCAGCGGGCACGTCTCCTTGACGAGCAGCCAGAGGCGCGACGTAGGATCGGCCGCCGCGTGCGGCAACAGTGCGAGCGCGCTGGTGGTGGCCTTGTCCGGCCGGATGCAGCGCCGATCGAACAGCCAGAGATTGACGAGCGACCCGAACAGGGTGCGGCGATAGCTGCGGGTCAAGCGCTTCTCCAGACGCTCGACCGAGGGAACGAACACGGGCACGGAGCCGCCCTGGTCGGTGACGAGATGGAACTGGTCCAGTCCATCCTCGTCGCGGCCCAAGGTGAGCCGGGCGAGAAACTGCTGGATCGCGGTGTCCCGCGCCCAGACCGATAGAAAGACCAGATCGCCGTCTTCGCCGCAGACGCAAGCATCGGCCATCACGTCGCCGCATTCGTCGATGCGGTACAGCAACTGTGGGGATGAAGGTGCAGACATGGTGGAGTCCTCAATGAAGTCAGGGGCACCACCACCCGCAGGGGCAGTGAATGCCCCGTTAGGGATGAAAGAACGCGGACTACTCAGAGTTCACGTTCGGTGAACGAACCGTCGGCCTGATGCTTGACTACGCGGTTGCCGACATTTCTCTCAGCGTCGTGCTGGACCTCGATGAACAGGCTTTCCGGCACAAGGATCTGAAAATGACGTAAGACCTCACGGTAGTAGTCCAGGTCATGGTTGAACGGATCGCTCTCGTGCAGATTGCTGTACAAGAAGTCGTCGCTCTCGACCTTCATGGTGTCGTCGATCAACTCGGTTGGCTTCTCGATGACCAAGAAGAAGTAGTTCATCGGCCGATCCCAGCCGAGTAGTACGGTGACGGGAAATCCTTTGTGGAATGTGTCGAAGTAGTGCCGACTCATGGTGAAGCTCCTCGATTGAAATAGCCGGGAACCTCCCCATCGGGGTCGCCCCGGCGGGTGGATGAAATGCCGCGGATGCGGCAGGACGATCAGGCAGCCTGCGGTTCGGGTGCGAGTTGCAGGTTCCATTGCTGGGCCGTGGCGTCGAAGGCATAGCCCAACTGGTTGAGCCGCGCGATCTGCAGACGTAGGGTGCGGCGATCGATGGTCGAGTCGAGTTTCACCGACTCTTCCAACGGCCAGAGAATGCCGAACAGCGCCGCGTCGTCGCTCTCGGGACCACCCGAAGCGGCCACGGTGGCGGACGGCGTATCGACGCCGAATGGCGTGGTATCGACCAGCGGGTCTTTCGATGCCTGCACGGGCGCGGGCTCCGGCTTGGACCGGGACTTGGATTTCTCGGCTGCTGCCGGCGTTGTCGCCGGTGGCGTGCCCAGCTCTTCATCGAGCGGATCGACGTCCTGTGCGGCGAAGGCGCGAGCCTCGGCCTTGCTCAGCTTGTCGATGCCCGACAGGGTCATGCCGTCCAGGTTGGCGCGGATTTCAAAGCGCATGCCATCGCCAACCGGATAGGCCTTCGGATAGATGTAGCGGATGACGAACTCACCCTCGTACTTCCCTTCGGGGTACTGCTCCAGTTCCGGGTCTTTCACATGGAACAGTCCAAGGCGGGTCGTGAGGCGACCGACCGTGAACCGTCCGTTGCGGCCCGGGATGGTGCGGATGGCGAGTTGGCCGCGGACGATGAGGGGCGGATCGGATTGAACGGCTGCTGTAGCCATGGCGTATCTCCTTGTGATGAATGGAACCGTCTTGCGCGGCGCGCAACGGGTCAGGAAGAAAATGGACCCGCCCTGACGGGCGAGGTCCGAGTAGTGGCTCAGGACTTCAACTGGCGCATGCCTTCGGCGAGCATCCAGAGGGCGCGGTTCAGGCGCAGGTTCTGATCGATACCCTGTACAGGGCGGGTACGCTGGCGGCGGCCGTTCGCAGTGCGTCCGGTCAGCCCTCCCTTGACGAGGTTTTCCTGGACGCGGTTGAAGATCGACCAGAGGTCGCTCTTGCGATCGTCCCAGCGTCTGGGGACCAACAACTGACTCTCCGTGACAGGCGCGGGCTTGTCCGGATCGTCGTACTTGAGCGCCAGGGCCGAACGGGCGAAAACGTCGTCCTCCCCGGCCTCCAGCGTGATCGCGCGCATGCTCTCGCGCGCTTCCTGCACCCGCTCGAAGCCTTTCAGGACTTCGTAGGCACCTTCGATGACCTGGCCCGCGACATCGCCCTTGTGAGGCACGCGGATGTCCGCGAACGTGTCGCCGCAGACCAGCCCGTTCTGGCAGACGAATCGAAACTGACCTGCCAGCATCTGATAGCTGCTGGTGCCATCGTGCGAGTTCAACAAGATGATCTCGTTGGCTTCGTCGCCATTGATCTGGCTGGCGTGGCGAAGGCGGATCAGGTGTTTGGTGTACTCGCGGCGGTCCTCGTTGCGGACACGTGTCTGGCACACCATGAAGGGCAGGAACCCCTCCTGACGAAGTTCCGACAGCACGGTGGCCGTCGGGATGTAGCTGTACCGCTGGGAACGGCTTTCGTGTGGTGTTTCCGCAAAGATCGACGGCACCACGGCGCGAATCTGGTCGTCCAACAGAGGACGGTCCGAGCGCAGTACCGGTGAGCGCGGTGCGAAACGGGATGCGAGAGACATGGCATTCTCCTGGGATTGTTATGCAGCCGAATCCGCACGGTGCGGAACGGACTGCGGGGATGAAAAGACGAACGCCCACGCGCCACGTCAGTGGCCTGCAGGCAGGTTGGGGATAAGAAGCAAGACCCCGGAATGGGGCCTTGCGGGGGTGGATCAGAAGGAAGCCGCGAGTGCGGGTTCCTCGGCCTCGGGTGCCGGCACGGGTTCGTCCTGAACGGACTCGGCGGTCGGCGCCTCGACGGTGCCATCGGCGGTATCCGCATCCTCGGTCGCCGCAGCGCCCTCGGAAACGGGCGCCGGTGCGGCGGCCGGAAAGACCTGCTGGCCATCGATCTTGATCAGGCCGATGTGGATCAGCTTGGATTCCAGGCTCGCCGCCGGTTCGCCGGCACGCTCGCCCTTGGTGCGGAGGTACGCATCGGCCTTCATGTCGTTGAGACGGAAGGCGATCAGCACCTTGCGCTCGGCCTCGATGGCCTGTACGCAGCGGCGCACCAGATGCTGGGCGTCCGCAGTGGCGACGATGGTGTTGATGTACCGGTAATCCGGCTCATCGACCGGGCCGGCCAGCGCCCCGATGGTGCACGACAGGAACGGATCGCCATCCTTCGGCGTAACCTCGCGCGGACGGTTGAGATAACCGATACCCCGGGTGATCAGCTCGTACTGCTTGATCTGCGCCAGTTCGGCACGATCGATCAGTTCGGCTTTCAACAGTCGGCCCTTGAGACTGGCTGCCGGATCGCCCTTGCGGTCACCACTGGTACGGATGAAAGCATCGGCCCAGAGATCGCCGAGCCGGAACTTGACCAGCGGACGCTGCCTCGGGTCATCGACGCCGATGTAACCCTCGACCAATTTCTTGGCGTCGGCACCGGAGACTTTGACGTCGAAGTAGCGGGTGACGGGGTCTTTGGCGGATCCGACGAGTGCGGCGACAGTGCAAGCCAGGAACGGCTGCGCACGGCGGCCACCACGGACAGGAACCTCCCGGACACGCTGCAAGCGGGCGTAGCCCTCGGTGTGAAGATCGAAGTAGCTCTTCGCGTTGGAAGTCGTATTGGTCATGGTGAATCTCCAATGGGAATGAAGCGGAGACACACCGGACCCGACTGCGCGGGGGGTGCGTAACCCCGCGGTGGGTTGATAAGGCGAATGGACTAGGAAGGTGCATCCACCACCGGCAAGCCGATGGTCGTTCGCACGGAGGGATGCGTTGCGAACTGGCTCGGTCACGCGGCGGGTGCCGCGCCGCAACCTCGAAGACCGATGGTTGCCTGGCATGTCGCTGACAACGTCAGCAAGCATGGGGCAAGCCTCACACCGCGCGGCTTCGCACACCATCGGGAATGGGTACTGTCGCCTGACCGCATTCAATCGCCGCAATAGCAGCCGATGGTCTCTTCGGCAGGGTCGGACAGGTCGCCCTGGCGTTCGGTAAAACAGGCCAGCTAGGTGCGCACCCGCGGCGGAACCGGGGGGCTGAGGCAGGTTCAGTGTTCTGCCGACACGGTCATGAGATATCTCTCAGCAGATAGGCACAGCCCCGGAAGCTGGCGCGAGGCCAGTTTCCGGGGTAAGTGCCGTGGTGGATGAATGCACCGACAAGGCGGTGCGGAAAGGACGAAATGCCGCCGACGGACTCAGCCGCTTCGCGCAGTCATGCGGATACCGCCCGCGGCTTGCGCCGTGCGGGCTTCTGCACGGTGCTGACGCGAATCTGGCGCCAACTGCCATCGTCGATCAGGCGTTCCAGCGTATTACCGAGGTCATCGAAGAACACCTCGTCCACGCGCTCGACCAGCTCACCGTCGCGGTGCAATTCCACCGCATAGAGGTCGTCGCCTCGTTCGTACAGCACGGTGACGCGCCCCTGGAACTTCGCCGTGGCCACGTTGAAACTGATGGCCGGCGGCGTGGCGATGATGTCCTTGGGCAGTGGATCGACCCAAGTGAAGTCGCACGCGCCGGCATCGACCAGCAGGTGCGTGATGCGCCGGTAGCCGTCGGGCGCCGGCAGCGTTTCCAACTGCTCGATGAGTTGCTGCAGTTCCAGGCAGCGCGGCTGCGGGACCGGCAGTTTCGCCGGAGCCGAACCGAGCACGAACGTCTGCAGCTTGTAGGGCTGGCCGTCGTGGGTGTACTCGGTGCGTTCCTCGGGGGTATCCGCCCGCAAGCCGTCGAAGCGGCGTCTGGCATAAGGCTCGACCTGTACCTTGGCACCTTCGTCGGGTTCCTCGGTCACGCGCGACCGGTCGAGCACCATGAACTGGGTGCGTCCGGTCTTGACGACAATGGCCTCGTCCGTGCTCGCGATGACCTTGCCTTCAAAAGGCTTGGGATCGATATGGAAGCCCATCGTCGATATCTTGGGCTCGCCGTCGAAGATGGCGAACTTGAAGCCGCGGGCATTGGACGGCACATGGCCGGAGACCAGCGTCGGGAGTTGTTGACGAATGAGTTGATGGTCCATGGGAAATCTCCAGAAAAAAGGGACTTCCCGGCCACAGGGGACGGGTTGTCCCAAGTGGGTGGATTGGATGGACGCCGTGCGTCCGGAAGAGGATGAAAGCCAGCACGCGATCGGCATGCCGCGGTCTCGATGGCCTTGACCGCCTGGGATGTTGCCGGCTGCGCCAGCGAACATGGCAGCAGGATGGCAGAGCCTGGCCGGCTCGGCCTGCGATTAACCGAACCGGCCTGCACCGCATTCCCGAGGCAGAAAAAAGCCCCTCATCGGAGGGGCTCGGGGGGACATGACTGGTCAGGTGTCCACAGAGGGGGGGTCGTCCTCTTCCTCGAAGACGGTCAGACCATCGAGTTCGTTGGCATCAGCATCGAATACCAGCACCCTGACGTCAGCCTGTCCGGCCAGCGCCAGTACGTCGGTCAGATCCTCGGGCATGCCCTTGGACAGGTGCTCCCGGCGCAGTTGCTCGGCGGTGATGCCTTCGACGTGCATCAGGTTCTCATCCGTCCAGGGTGTGGCGATCAGCTTGACGCCGATGGCTGGGCTGTACGGGATGCGAAAGGCGACGAACAGGAACCCGCTCGGTGTGGCGATATCCGCCAGTTCGCACAGGTAGCGGCCCGATGCTTCGGTGATGTGGGCCGTGCTGATCTCCCAGGCACGGCTGTAGAAGCCCGTCTCGAACTGCAGATTGCGCACCACCGCTTGGGCATATTCCAGTGTGTAGCTGTCGCCCACATGGATGAAGCCTCTATCGAGGGTTCGGCCATAGATGCTGTGGTACACGGCCTGCACGGCGCCGCTGCCGCAGCACAAGGCATCGAGTTCGGCGGGCACCGTTTGGCCTTCGGTGATCAGCACGAAATCATCGTTGAAGATGCACGCTTGGTACGCCACCTTGTCATCGGGTAGATGAGCCTGCGATGGATGCAGCGGCAGAAAGGTTTGCGGGTGGCGCTCGTCGTAGCTGATGACGGCAAGGCGCCGAATCTCGAAACCGTAGTAGCCGCGGGCGAAAGGATTGGATGAGTGGTCCATGGTTTGATTCTCCGGTGAGGGGTGACGCAGGGCCAACCCCCACCGGGGATCGACCCCAGTGGGAAAGGAAGTGGTGCCGGCAGGCGGCACCGGTATGGATCAAGCGGCGTATCGCGGCCTGTCAGCTCAACAGCTCGGACAGGCGGTGTTGCAATTGCCGGCGCTGCGTTTCGTCGGTGATGCCGGCGAGCAGGCGTTGTGTTTCCCGGGCGAACAGATTGGCAGCAGCCTCCAGGTTCTGAATCAGAAGGGCTTGCCGGATACGGTTGCCGAGATCGAGCACCTGACCGGAGGCACCGAAGATCGAGAACTCGCGGCTGATGAAAGAACCGTCACCGCCGAAGTTGAAGAGGCGTGGTTTGCTGCAATACCAGCAACCCTCGAAGCGAATCTCCTTGAGGCCGTGACCATCGTCGAGTCGCGTGGCGATCAGGAACAGCGCGTCGAGATCCGAGTCGTCCTCGAAACGATGGTGTTCGATCAGGTGCTGCAGATCTTCGTCCTGGTCGGTGCCGAAATGCCTGGAAAGCACGGCCAGAACGTCGTCCATCGTGGGAGGGCCCTCGCTGGGCACGGACAGCCCCAGCGACTGGGCCAGTGCAACGAGGTCTTCGCAGACATCGTCCCAATGCGCGCCGCTGTCTTCGGCAATCTGGGCGATGTAGACCTCGCCGTTGCCGGGGTATGAGGCATCCAGCTTCAAACCGCCGAACAGCGCGGTAATCACCGGGGTGACTTGGTCGAGAACGAGGACGCCGGTGGCGTCGTAGTAGTTGTTTGCCATGGGGGTGGCTCCTGGTTGGTGATGCGGAGCCAGCCCCTGCGGACATGGCATCCGCGGGGATGAACCCGAAACCGTGGCTTCGGGCAATGGTGGGAAAAGCGCTATTCGCCGAAGTCGGTGGGGTCGCCCAGAGACTTCAGCAGTTCGATCAGGCCGCAGTTGGCCAGGACGTAGAGCGCGTTGTAGTCGTCGCCCGTCGGTGCCTGCTCGCTGGTGTTGATCCGGGCATCCAGATCGAGGACGTTCTGCCGCACCCGGCGGGCGATCGCCAGCGGTTCGGGTGCGTCATCCAGGACGGGCTCGCCCAGTGCGGCAAGCACAACCCGTGGTGACAGCGCGTCCGGCAAGGACTCGAACACCGTGGGGGTGTTGCTGCGGCACAGGGCTTCGGCTTCGGAGTTGCCGATGTCGAAGCAGACGATTTCGTCGTCGGCCGCGCCTTCGGTGTCGTAGTCCACTACCGCGAATGGCGGCAGCGGGAGATGATCGGGCCAGTCCTGCACGACGATGGCCTGCACCAGGCCTCCTTCGAGGACGACGGCAAAGGATGGATTTCGGGACATGGGTCGCTCCTGTGGGAAGAATGGAGGGACACCGCCCCGAAGGGACGGATGTCCCTCGCTGGGGGTTGAGAAAATGGCGGTGGTCGGTCGTTCGGACCTACCAGCCGCTGTAGTTGAGTACCAGATCGGCGATCACCTGACGCCGCTCCAGATCCAGGCCACCGAGGTCGGAAAGCCCCTCGAAGCCGCAGCGCTTGAGCATCGCGGCGCCCTCGCGCGAGTTGTAGAAGCTCACCATCGCGGACAGGAACATGCGCTGTCCGCCGCTCAAAACGCCCAGGGCGTCGTTGAGTTCCAGCAGGTTCGGACGCAAGTCCCACTTGCTGGCGGCACGGCGCAGGCCTTCGCGGGTGCCATCGCCAAACCACTCGGGCCCGGCGATTTCCGCACCGCGTTTCCAAGCCTCGAAAAAGGCCTCGGGCGCACGCTCGAAATGGCGCGTTTCACGCATGATCTGATCGACGACGTCGGTTGGTAGAAGCTGATTCATGACGGTCTCCTCATGGATGGGGATCAAGGGGTGGGCAGCTGGGTCCAGCCGCCTCGGTCGAGGGCTCGCTGGGCTGCCGCCGAACTGCGGAAGTACTCGGCCGACTCGCGGGAGACGGGGCCTTCGATGTCGCGCGTACCGATGTAGTGGCCGGCGGCGCTGTGAAGCACTTCGAGGGGTAGGTGTTTGCCTGCGTAGATCAGGGCCAAGTGGCCGAACGAGCTTTGCTGGAACATGGACGGACTCCTTTAAGAAGCGAGGCGGCCCTGCCCCTGACGGGATGGCAGCTCCCGCTGGCGGTGGATGAATCGGCATCGGCACCATGAAGGCGCGCGTCCGCGGACTCGATGCGATGGCGGACTGGTGTGGGTCGCACGGGAGGGAAATCCCGCGGCAGCCTGAAACCCTGGCTGCTGGCATGGTGCTGACGAGGTCAGCGACACATGCAGGCAGATTCAGCCAGCGCCGCGCCGGCGTCATGCGCAAATGGGAATCCGAGGCGTCCCGATTGATGGACGAAAAAAACCCCGCAATCGCGGGGCTGTGGAGGCTCGGGAAGCCTTGGGGATCAGGACGATTCGCCGCCCAGGACATGCTGCTTCCACAAGGCGAAAGCCTCGTCTGGTGGCAGCTCGGCCAGAATGACGATGGGTGTTTCCTGCCGTGCGCGCAGCGCCGCGAAGTACCCGGCGCGGTCGGCGATGGCCTTGAGCTTGATGCCTTTCAGGAACAGCAGCTTGCCGTCCCTGATGAACAGCACCTTGTTGGCGATGTCGCGGGTGTAGGCGGTGCGCAGCTTGCGCTCGGCATGCTGTGCTTCAGCCAGATGATCGACCAGGTAGTCGAGCGTGATGTCGATGACCAGCGGGTCGTCGTCCTCGCCGGAGATGCCACCTTTCAGCATGTCGGGGGGCAGGCTCCTGGCGAAGGCTTCGGCCTCGGCCAGCCGTGCAGCCTGACCGCCGAGTGCGCGGATGAAGGTGGAACCGCCGTGCCCGTCGTTGCGGGCATCGGCAATGGCAACGCCATCGAACAGGACGGTGGCAGTGAAGCACAGCGTCTCTTCGCTGGCGAAATCCGCGACCTTGAGGTGTTTCAGGGTGATGCGGTCTTGCGTGATGATGGTTTCCATGGACATTCCTTGAGATCAGTCGGGAAACGCCACGCCCCTGCGGGACGAAGCGCTCATCCCGTAGGTTGGAGAAAGAGGCATCGATGCCCGCATGGGCAGCGTTCGCCCGAGCGATGCGACGGCGAACTGGCGGGTGGCATGGAGCAAGCTCCACGGCAGCCTGAAACCCTGGCTGCTGGCGAAGCCGACAATGTCGGCAACAGCGGATGCCAGCATCGGTTCTGGTACTGTCCGCGTCATCCGGAAACGGGAAATCAGCACAGCCGGATTCGCCCGCACCCGGTAGCGCGAACCGGTTCTGCGTCGGCCCGCAAGAAGAAAAAACGCCCCCGAAATCGGAGGCGTGGAGGGATGGCACCGATCAGGCAGTGACCGCCTGCAATTTGCCGGTGTCATCGAAGACCAGGCGCACGGTGGCGCCGGCCAGCTTGGGTTGCACGCCATAGCGCAGCGCGTACGGCAGCAGCGCCTGGACCACGCGATCGGCTGATGACGAGCAGCCTACGGCGATGAAGGTTTCGATCAGGAGTGCGTCCTCATCTTCACGATCCTCACCGTAGCGATCGTCGAACACATAGTCGCAGACCAACCCGGTTCTGGCCCCCGCCGAGGGGGTCAGGTAGAGCGTGTATCCCTTGCGCACGGCCTCCACTGCGTACTCCACCGTCCCGGGATGGCCCTCCAGCCCGACATGCAGGGTATCGACCAATTCCAACTCCACCTCGTAGTCGGCAAGTCCGGGATTAACCTCTCGATGCAAGGTGGTGCCGGTTCTGATGCGCACCTGCTCAGGGCTGACGACCTTGATCAGACGCTTGAGCCAGTGGCCTTCATCCAGACCGGGCTCGTCGAGTACATACGCTTTGGCCGCTTCCAGGTAGATCTCGGCGGTCGGCGCGGTTTCGTCGTCGGGCTCGATCTGCCAGACACCAAGCACTTCCAGGGCCTGTTGGGCGATCACGCCATTTCCGCCCAGATAACGCCGCCAGTATTGACGATAGCCGGCCGGCTCTTCGTCCCAGTCCCGGAACCAGGACAGAGGAACGAAGGGCACGTCGTTGAGCAGATCGGCGTTCGACGAGTTGAGGCAGACATGCGCGTAGTGCGTGACGAAGTCGCTGGCGGCAAGCGCCTGCTTCTTCTCGATCAGTGCCTCGCGGTAGGCCTGATCGACCGCAGCCTGGATACGTGGATGATCTTCCGTCTCGTTCAGCAGGTGCTGCCGATCCGGGAGCTTCGCCAGCGTGTTGTCAGGCAGCAGGACGACCTGGCGTTCCTGGCTCGTGGGCAGCCTGTCGATAGGTCGTCCGCCGATGGGCAAGCCCTGAAGAAAGCAGCGCCACTGCGTGCGCGTACCGGACAGATTGATCAAGACCTTGCCCATGGACGTCTCGCGCCAGGGCAGATCGGGCTTCGCCAACGGGCGTAGCACTTCAGCGTCGTTGAGCCAGACCGGCACCGGAAAGGCTTCGCACAGACGCTGGAGCTCGTGCTCCACCCAGGTGGGCAGATCCTGCCCGGCCTGCACCGGCTTGACGCCTTCGAGGTGGATGGCGGTGCCCTCCAGATGGAAGCCTGCGATGTCTTCCTCGATCGGCTCGCCGGCAATGATCTCGGCGGTTCGCGCGCTGAACAGTTTGTCGCGCGAATGCACCGTCAGGGTATCGGCAAAGTACAAGGTCGAGAGCACGCCGAGGCCGAAGGCGTTCTCGCGCGCCTTGAGTCGCTTGTCCCAGCCGGATTCGGCGATGAAGATCAAGGTCTGCAGGTCGGTAATGCCGATGCCATCGTCGGTGATGGTCAGGCTGTCCTGGCTCACCGTGATGTGGATCGCGCTGGCCTGGGCGCGGCGGGCGTTCTGTAACAGTTCGCCCAGCATCGAGCCCTGGTTGAACGCATGGCGCAGATTGGCGATGAGGCTGTGCTGGTTGGTCTTGAGACGAAGGGTTCTCATGAGATGACTCCTTGGATAATGGTTTGCACCGGACAGGCACAGCGCTGCCCGGTGCGACGGGGCACTGAACAGGCGGATGCCGGTGGGAAGGGGAATGGGCCGGTCGGCCCGAGGGAGAAGCAGCATCGACGCCCGGGATGGGCGCGTGTCCGCGGCACGATGCGATGCGGACAAGGACGGTCGGCGCGGAGGGTCCGCGACGCAGCCTGCACGACCTTGGCTGCTGGCAACGGCTGACGAATCAGCGATGCAGGCCCGACAATGCGCCTGCCGTTGCATGGTGTCGCTGATCAATGCGCAGTCGTGCGCCCCGCGTTGTCCAGGGTTTGCAGCAGGCGCCGGCCCAGCCAGGCCATGCACGGCACCGCCATCGAATTGCCAATCGCCTTGTAGCGCGGCGCATCGGCGGCCGGCTTGTGGTTGAGGATTCGTTCGGGTGTCTCCTGTTCGTGTGACCGAGGCGGAATTGCCGGGTCGTCATGGCGGATGCGCAGGAGAAAACACGCCGAAGGCTGGGCGCCTTCGGCTTGGAGGAGGAAACCACCCGTGTACTGGTTCAGGTTGCGGTCGTCGGTGGAACCGTTCGCTGTCTCAGCATTCACCCGGCCCTTGTCGTGGTTGGGGCCGGCATCGTCTGGCGCACATCCGCGCACAAAGGGAGCCCGTTCTTTTCACCGGTGGGCGCCGGTGTCGAATACCGCCAACCCTGAAGGGTCTCCTGATGCCTCGACCCCCATGGCAGGCAAGGCATCAGGAGACCCTTCGCAGCGGGCGGGACTGTTACTGATCGAGGGAATACGCGGTGCGTGATTCGAGGAAAAAAGGCCTTCTCGCCCCTCGCAAGGGGCGCGCACACCGCAACAGAAGGTATCGCGTGCTGGGAGCCTCGCAGGGCTGCGGGGCGGTGGTCACGTTGCCGGGGGTGGTCAACGTGACGACGGGTTCGCT
This sequence comes from Stutzerimonas stutzeri, assembly GCF_013522825.1. GTDB lineage: Bacteria > Pseudomonadota > Gammaproteobacteria > Pseudomonadales > Pseudomonadaceae > Stutzerimonas > Stutzerimonas stutzeri_AK. Next base: position 27,546 of record NZ_JAAMQZ010000011.1, on the reverse strand, counting down.
GTCTTTCAGGAGGCCTTCGGGCCACCGCGGCGCTTGCGCGGCGCGGCACGCTTGCCCGATTCGATGGGCAGCGTTCCCTTGCAGTCGGGGTATTTCGCGCAGGACCAGAATGGACCGCTCTTGCCGCTGCGCTGGCGCGTGGCACCGCCACACTGCGGGCATGCTGGCCCCTGGGGAATCTTGATGGACAGCGAGGTGCCACGGTACTGCGCAATCAACTGCGTGACCCAGGCCGCCTGCTTGTCGATGAAGGTATCGAGCGCGAGCTGTCCGGTTTCGATCATGTCGAGCGCCTGTTCCCACACCGCGGTTGTGCCGGGATCTGCGATCGCGGCGGGCACGGTGTCGATGAGCGTGAAGGCGGCATCCGAGGCGCGGATGGCCCGTCCTTTCTTGATCAGGTAGCCACGGCTCAACAGGCCGCCGATGATATTGGCGCGGGTCGCTTCGGTGCCGATGCCCACGGTGTCTTTCAATTTCTGTTTCAGGCGTGGGTCTGACACCAGTTTGGCGACGCTTTTCATCGCTTTGACCAACTCACCTTGGGTGTACGGGCGCGGCGGCAGCGTCTTGAGCGCCTTTAGATCGACCCCGGCCACCTGGGCCAGCCCTTGGTGTAGCGCTGGCAGCACCTGGCTGCGGGGTGCTGTGTCATCGCCGGCATCGTCTGGCTGCGGTTCGGCCAGCACCAGGCGCCAACCCGGCACGACCACCTGCTTGCCCACGGCCTGCAGTGCCTGGTCGCCACAGGAGAGTCTTGCCGTCGTGCGGTCGAACTCATGCGGCGGCAGAAATTGCGCCAGGTAGTGGGCGCGGATCAGGCGGTAGACGGCCAGTTCTCTTTCGCTCATCGCCGACAGATTCACCGGTTCGAGCGTGGGGATGATGCCGTGGTGGGCCGACACCTTGGCGTCGTTCCAGGCGCGCGAGTGCTGGGTGCGGTCGAGCTGGTCGATGATCGGGCGCAGGCTCGGATCGGTCTTGAGCAGACTGTCGAGCACCGTGGGCGCTTCGGCGTGCATGCTTTCGGGAAGATAGCCGGAGTCGCTGCGTGGATAGGTGGTGGCCTTGTGCGTCTCGTACAGGGATTGGGCGATCTCTAGCGTCTCCTGGACATCGAGGCCGAACTGCTTGGAACACACTTCCTGCAAGGTGCCGAGATCAAACGGCAATGGCGCGCCTTCGCGCATGCGTTCGGTCTCGACCGATACCATCTGAGCAGCGCCAGCGGCGCGGATGCGCTGCGCCGCCTGCTGCGCAACAGGCTCCTGCAGGCAACGGCCTGCATCGTCGGTACTGGCCGATGGCGGCAGCCACTGCGCGGTGAATGTCTGGCCTGTGCAGGACAGCGCCACTTCGATGGACCAGAACGGGACGGAGACGAAGGCCGCGATTTCACGATCGCGATCGACCACCAGTCTGAGCGTGGGGGTCTGCACGCGTCCGACCGACAGCACGCCGTCATAGCCGGCCCGGCGCCCCAGGAGGGTGAACAGGCGGCTCAGGTTCATCCCCACCAGCCAGTCCGCTCTGGAGCGCGCCAGCGCCGAGTGATACATGGGCAGCGTGTCGCCCGAAGGCTTCAGCTTGCCGAGCGCGGCATGGATCGAGGCGTCGTTCAGTGCTGACAACCACAGCCGTTGAATGGGGCCGCGATAGCCACAGAGATCGATGATCTCGCGCGCAATCAGTTCGCCTTCGCGATCGGCGTCGGTGGCGATGACCAGTTCGGTCGCCTTGCTCAGAAGGTCTTTGACGACCTTGAATTGCGCTGCGGTCTTGGGTTTGACCTCAACCCGCCAGTGCTGGGGAATAATGGGAAGTTGCTCGATCGTCCAGCGCTTGAGCTGTTCGTCATAGGCTTCCGGCGGCGCGGCTTCGACAAGGTGGCCAATGCACCACGTCACGACGACGCCGGGGCCGTTGAGGCAACCATTGCCGCGCTGCCTTGCGCCCAACAGGCGCCCGATGTCCTTGCCTTGCGAAGGTTTTTCGCAGAGAAATAGCCGCATGCCTGTCCATCCAAATCACATTGCCGATGTATCTGGGCAGCAGCATGTCTGGATGTTGCGAACCTCACCGCAAACAAGAGGAATGTGCAGGCACCCGCTTTGATCACGGAAACGGCGGCATATCCGACCGGGGGCGTTGGGCGTGCGAAGCGTTGATGTGTACTGGAGCTTCTTGCGCTGGGCGCGCGAAAACGCGGTGGATGTTGGTGGAACCTCGCTTCCCGAAGACAGGAAGACGGAGCGAGCCTCGGTAGGCTCGCCCCTGGAGATGCGCCTACTCCGACGGTGGCGGCTGCTCCGCTGATGCCGGCTTCGGGCTGAGCGTGACCGACTCGATCCGGTACGGCAGGATGCCGACGCTGCGCGCATTGATCTGCCAGGTCTCGCGCGGCTTCTCATCCTTGTCCTCCCAGGGTTCGCGCTCCATGCGGCCGATGACCAGAACGCGCATGCCTTTCTGGTACAGATCCTTCCAGTGCTCGGCATCGCGGTGCCAGATTTCGACCGGCGCCCAGAAACCACCACGGTCCTCGAAGGTGCCGTCCTTCTTGGGCACCGGGTTGTCGAAATAGACGTTCAGGCGCAGCAGGCGACTGGGTTCGTCGTTGCCATTCGGGAACTCGCGGTACTCGGGCGGCGAGCCGATGTTGCCTTCTCCAGAAAAATGCGTGCTCATGTTGTGATCTCCGTGGTGGTTGAAATACCCGTGCCAAGTCGGCCCCGGGCGCGTGCTGGGATGCTTGGCGCAATCACCGATCGTGCATTGCGGCGGGAATGGATTTGAGCCGGCGCAGATAAGCGTCCTCGGCCTGGGCCATCTTGCCGGCGCAGTCCTGGGCCTGCCGGCCGAGGGTGTGCAGCAGACTGATCTGCATGTTCAGCGCGATGCGCTGCTGTTCCAGCGCGAGCAGATCCCCCAGCAGATTCACCGGCGTGGCCGTGGAGGCCATGACCTCCTGCCAGAGGGCGACGCCCATCGCCGAGCGGTCTTGCTTGCGCCAGCGCAGAAAGGTCGTGCCTGCGCCAGTACGCTGCTGGGCCAGTTCAATGGACAGCAGACGGAAGGGATAGCCTCGCGCCTGCGCCAGCACGCGCCGCTGCGCCAGGTCGATCAGCTCATCCCTGAGCGCGTGACACCGGTTGGCCCAGTCTTCGAGATCCCCTTTACCTTTAAAAGCCCTTAAAAGGCCTTTTAGATAGCCCGCCTGTTCCAACTGAATGAAGTCCGCCTGTTCCAGGGGCTGGAAGTGCCGGTTCTGGTTCGGATCGCGCATCGTCATGTCGGCTCACCCTCGTCGGATGAGGCCGCTTCGGCAGGGTCTGCCGCAGCATCCGGCTCGCTGGCTGGTTCGGTTTCGGGGGCGGTGCGCTGCTGCAGGCCACGGCGTGCGATCGGCGGCGCGAAGCGGCTGCGCCGGGTGCCTTCGAGCACGTCCTGGGGCAATTCACCATACTTCTCCAGCGCCGCCCGTGCTGCGGCATTCTTCGCGGCAAAGTCGTCGCGGGAGGTGCCGGAGTACCGGTACTGCTGCGCCAGCGAGAACAGGCTGCGCAATGAGTGCGCGCCGTCGTTGAGCCAGCGTTCGAGTGTCGAGCGATCGATCAGCGCGGTGTGGTGGGCCAGGATCAGACGTCGGGCAAGATCGTCGTAGTCCGCCAGCAGATACACCGCCATGAAGCCCAACTGCGAGGACACGAACAGCGGCAGCTTGACCGGCTGGACGTTGAGGTTCTCGCCCAGGCTCAACGCAGGCGGCACGCCGGCCAGTGCCTGGTCTACTTGCTGACGCAGGGTCTGGAGCTGTTCCTTGGTGGTGGATAGCTTGTCCTCGATGCGCAGCATCCACCAGTCCGAATAGGGGTCGTCCTGTTCGGCACCGCGCTTGAGCTTGTTCATGATGGAGACAAAGCCGTTGAGGCCGATGATGCCGGGCCTGCCTTCGGCCGGGGCGCGGCCATGCCAGATGCGGGACGCATGGTGGGTGTGCAGGGTCAGGGACATCGCGCTGCGCAGCGATCCCAGGTTCAACTGAAGGGATTCGGTGGCATTGTTCTCTTGGGCCATGGTGACGACTCTCGGTGATGAATGAGTCGTCAGCATCCGGGTTGGCCGGAAGGCCGTCAGTCATCAAACCGAACCCGCCGCTTGCCTGATTTGTCGGAGCGGCCAGCCGCGCGCATCGTTCGGAAGCACCGTTGCGATGCCGCACCGGAAGGCTGCGTGTTGCGCTATACCCGGGGTATAGGCGTCCATGGCGCTCAGTGGATGCTGCCGGGGGAGCACGGTGTGGATCAGGGCCGCTGCGGGCGGAAGGCGGTGTGTTCCGCTATACCCGGGGTATAGGCGACGGTGGAACACCTTGGACATTGCAGAGCAGCTTCCGGGCTGATGACTCTCGACGCCGTGCCGGCTCGCGGGCGTGTCAGGTCGAGCGCAACAGTTCCTGCAGGCGCGCCAGATGAGCTTTCGCGACTTCCGCATCAGCAGGTGTGGCGGGCGGCGGATCGGGCTCTGGTGTCCTGTTGACTGGCGCCGCAGGCGCCTTCTGTGCAGCCCAGGTGCGAAATTCTCCTCGTAAGGCTTTCTGAATGATGCCGAACAGGTAGCCGGTGGGATTGCGGATCGTCGTGGAGGCGCAACGTGCATCCCATTCGTCCAGCAGGGCTTGCCGCAGATCGTGATCCACTGACTGCATCGCGGCCAGCGCGCCGTTCTGCTGCTCCGCCTTCAGCGCCAGGAAGCGCCTGGGCAACTGCAGTTGCTGACGTTCTTCTTGCGCGCGCGGTACTGTACGTACTTCTTTAATACTTTCTTTTATACGTACTGTACGGTCCGACTTCGGATTCCGAAGTGCGCCGTTTTCCGGGCTTTTCCGGCCTGCTTCGGAATCCGAAGAGAGGTTCGCCAGATTCCGAAGACGGTCGTCGGAGCCGTCTTCGGAATCGTGTTCGCCGCCGCCCTGTGGATAACTCGATGTGCCGTTCCAGCCCTGCGCTGACAGCCGCTGTGACAGAATCTCCAGGCGACTCGGCAGCACTCGGCCGCTGAGCATGGGGTCTTGCGTCAACTCCTGCAGGGTGGTCGCGCCCACGCGCTGGACGGATTTGCTGGCATGCGTCAGTGCCTGGCTGACCAACTCCAGATAATCGGCATCGAGCTGGATGGCTTCGTAAGGGGTGAGCGGTTCGTCGTGCAGGACGTAGAGGTTGCCCTGAATGCGCCCGCTTCTGGGATCACGCCGGCGCCGCACCAGGCTGATCCAGCGCGTCAGTCGCAGCACGGTCAGCGCTCGGGCCACCGTCTCGTGCGATGCCCTCTCGGCACAAGGCATGGAGGCCAGCCAAGGCGCAAGCTGGTCGTAGGTGGGCATGGCGGTGATGCCGTCGTCCGCCAGCATCAGGCGGAACACCTGCCAGCCGTTGCGTTCAAGCGGTGTCAGGCGCCGGTCCAGCAGCAATGCACGCGGCACGCTGTCGTGTCGATTGCCACTATAGAGAAAGCCGTCGGTCGGTGGTGAGACTGCAGATGGGGCCGGCGGCGGCTGTTGAGGTGCCAGTTGGCCGAGCGCCTGCTCGAACAGCTCGCCCAGCCGGACGGGGCCGCGCGTAGGGTGTGGCCCATCCGTCATCAGGTCAGCCCTTCATCGATCCATCCGCGCAAGGCATTCCAGATCACGGACAGAGGCAGCCCAGTGGCCTCGGCGAGATCCGCCGCGACGCCCAGCATTCCCATGTCGTCGTTGCTGTCGACTTCCTGCTCCTTCACTGTCGAGGACCAGCGCTTCCACAGGTCGGTGTCCTGTTCCTCGGTCAATACCGGATGCCGCCCCTTGCGTTTCGGCAGGCCGATGACACTGCGACGCAAGGCGATCTCCTGGTGGGTCAAGCCGAAGAATTTGCTGATCAGCTCCGTGCTGGCGCCCAGGCGCAGTAGCCGATCGATCTTCACCACCTCCTCGGTGACGTCTTCTACCTGGTGCAGCAGACGACGCAGCACATCGCGGTTGACGACTACCGAGCACCACGACACGTTGGCGTTGGCCAGCACGCTGGCCATCGCGGGATGCTTGAGGGCATCCAGATCCTTGTCGTCGAACCCCATCGACTTGGCCCGGCGCAACTGGCCGTTGCGTAGATCATGAAGTGCCTGGGCGATCACTGCCTGGTTAAGTGGGTGAGGTCCGGACATGGCTACGCCTCTCATGATCCGGTGATGGCATGGTCGCCATCGGCGATGCCGGACTCGATGTCCCTCAAGCGACGGGCAAGCCGCAGCAGGCGGAACAGTTTCACCAGGGCGTTGTCGCTGAGCCTGTGTGGCAAGCCTTGCTGCGCTCCGGTGACTGCCGGGGTACCTTGTAGAAGCGCTCCCAGCATTTCGGTGAGAATCGAAAGATCGATGCTCGTGACCGACTGATCGGTCGCCAAGTAAGGCGTGCTCAGGGCATGCAGCAGTGCCAGCGTCGCCTGGGCGTGCCGATCGGGTGTTGGCTCGGCCTCGGGCTGCCGGCATCGAAAACCGATGCCTTCCTGGCACGCCTCGACCAGGTCTTGCAGAGCGGCTTCGCCGGCAATCTCGCGGGCGAACTGCGCGATATGCGTGCGCAGGCGATCGGGGTCGTCCAGCGCGGGTTCGATGTACCAGACGTCGGTAATCGGATAGAGACTTCCTGCCTGAATCGGGATCGACTGCAAGACGTTGCGCTCGAAATCCGGCAACGTCTCGCCGGTGTGATCCGCGACCAGGCGCTGGATGGATTGCAGCCGCTCGGTTGTGCCGGCTGGCGATACGATGTGCTCCTGCAACAGGGTGGCACGCTGCGCATCGTCGGATTCCTCCGGACCCGGTGCGGGCGGCGCGGCTGTCGGCGCCGAAGGCGTCGTCGATGTCTGCTCCGGTGGCGGGGGCGAGGATGGCTGCCCGGTCGACGCTGTCGATGGCGACGACAGGGATGGTGCTGGCGCGGGAGGTGATTCGGGTTCGCCGGCAGGCTCGCTGCTGAGGACCTGCCAGCGCCGATCCGAGTCGGTAATCTCGAAGAGCAGCGTGTCGTATTCCATGTCGAGCAGATCGGCCATCTGGCCGACCAGTTCGTCCTGGACGCGCTGAACGCTGAAGCCGCCCGCCGCACTGTCGAACAGTGCCAACACGTCCTGGAACAACGTGGGGAAATCGAGGTGGGAGTGGGCCTGGCGATTGCGGGCCGACCAGACTCTGTCGGCGGCGCGCCGCAGGCTGGTCAGTTGCTCGACCTGGTGCCGCCCCAGGCCGGCGTAAAGCACGGTCGGGATGGCGGGCAGCAGATATTGGATGGCCTCTTGCATCCGGCTGATGTGGGGTTGCGGCACGGGATAGCCGTCCGCCTTGAGGCGGCGTGCCAGCTCGGATTGGGACAAGGGTTTGCCGGTTTCCTCTTCATACAGTTCCCGGGCTTTCTGCACGCCCAATGCGCGCTCGATGAACGACAGGCCGCCGTGCAGCTCGTTTTCCGCGAGATGGCCCGTCAAGGAAACTATTTCTCCGCGTTCTGGCCATGGCCGGAACTGGCAGGCAATGCGGAAGAAGCGCTCGTCCCGTGTCTCGCTCCAGAGTTCGCGCAGGATCGCCAGACGCGTATTGCCGCCGTTGCGGATGATGTAGTGATCCGCGCCTGGACGCCGCGTGATGGGCGGGGGAGCGTCGAGTCCGCGTTCGCGAATCGACGCCTTGATGTCGTCGTAAAGCGGGTTGCGGGTGAGGCGCGGATCAAGCTCATACGGCCGCAGTTCATCGAGCGTCACGACCATCGGCGTATCCTCAATCGGATCGCTCAAGCTGCTCGCGACGGGGCCGCTGCGCGTGAAGCCATCGCTCAGGAGCTTGTTTGCAACGTCCTGGGGGGAGATGTCAGGCATGGCCATCTCCTTCCTGCGTAGGAAGCTCCGAGCGTTCGAGCCCACGCTGGGCTCGCCGCAGCATGGCGCGGGCGTTGAGCCCCGCTCGGTGGTCGCTGGCGGTGGCGCTGGTGAAGATCGGTGGCAGGCCCGGCCGGGTGAACTTGAGATGTCCACCTGGGGTACGAACGACCTCCCATCCTTCGCTCAGGGCATACTCGATCAGCGGCAGCAACCGCTTGTGGCCGCGGGCCAGTTCATGGGCGTTCGACATGGGCGAACCTCCCTCCGGCCTTGCCGGTGACCGCTGCGAACCGTTCCTGCCACTGAGGGCATAGCTCATTTGCCAGGCCGCGCACGATCTCCAACGCGGCCAATGCCTGACGGCCCGAAGGCCGTCGATGCTCGACGCGATGAACAGGCAGGCCTCGGGTGGCTGCGCGCGGAAAAGCTTCGATCGCAGGAATTTCAGTGGCCAGTACCTGGATGCTGGCCTGCTCCTGGAAGATCAGGCGTAGCGTCTGCTGGATCAGGCGCGCGTTGGACGAGACGGCGGGGACGCGGTTTATCAGCAACTGCAGTGCGGGCGGTTCAATGCCCAGCTTTCGGTACGGCGTGATGTCCTCGACCAATTGCAGGGTTCCACGCCGCAGTTCGCGTGCAGCCAGGATTTCCGGTGTGACGGGCGACACGGCCTGCTGGGATGCCAGCAGTGCCATTTCCAGCAATACGCTGCGCGCGCCCTGGGTGTCTATGACCACCAGATCGTAGTGCGGCTGGAAGGTTGGCATCAGGTTGCGCAACCGCAGGCGTCCATCTGGGGCGTGCAGCAGCAAGGTATTGAGCTGCCGGTGCTCGTCGTTGGACAGCACCAGATCCAGGTTGTCGATGACTGTGCGCGACACCAGGTTCGCCAGGTCGCGTTCGTTGAAAGCCAGAAGCTCGTAGATGCCGCCCGGTGCGCGATGCTTCAGCTCGTAGTAGGACGACAGGGTTGGCTGCATGTCCAGGTCGAGCAGCAGCACCCGCAGACCTGCGTCGGCGATGAATGCGCCGAGGTTGGCCGCGACGGTGGTCTTGCCCACGCCGCCTTTGGTCGAAATGATGGATACGACCTGCATAGGGCTCTCCTCAGACATCGCTCGGGAGAGCTGGCTGCTGCGCACGGTTCTTGAGACGTTCGGTGATCCACAGATCGATCTCGGTGGAATCCCATCCGACAGCACGAACGCCGAGGCGTAGCGATTGGGGAAACTCACCCTTTTTCATGAGCGAGTAGATATGCGCGCGTTTGAATCCGGATTTGGCCTCGACTTCGTCCAGCCGCAGGATGCGGCGCTCGCCGGGCAGCAGTGCAGTGGGCTGCGACATAGTGGTCACTCCTTAACGCTCAGTGGCGTTTGTTGGGGTGACCTCTATTCAATAGACATGGATGCGGAAAGACATTGCAAATGCAATTTCCGGGGCTGCAGATACAAGCTGGAAAACCTCAAGCAACTACGCTAGCGCTGCCCAGCTTCCTCCGTGCGCTGGCGAACTTGCCGTTCAGCGTGCGCTCGGTGATGCCCATGGTGCCGCCACGATGAGCGATCAACGCGCTGACGATGGCCTCCTGGGTGCTGAAGCAAGAGTGCGGCTTGCCCGAAGGAGATCTGCTCAGCATCAGCTCCAACATGCTGCCAATGATGTGCAGGTAGGTGGCCTCCGCACGATCACTGAGAGAACACTGGCCGCAGGCTGGGATTGCCCCAGATTGCTTGAGCAGTTCTTCGTGACGCTCCTTGAGGTTCCGCAGTTCGCGACGACAAAGCTCAAGCTCCGCCTTCATGGCTTGGCGTTCCACCAACATGGCCTGTCCGGCTTCCAGCGTGATGACGGGGTGCGCGATGCGCTCGATGCGACTGAAAAGAAAAGCAGGTCGATGCCCTGGGTAGTGGGTTTGCATCCAGTGTTTGAGATCGAGGTGGCGCACGGTCAACTCATGGGAATCAAGCAGGGATTCATCGTTCAACGTGATGCCGTTTCGACCATAGGGAAGCTCACCGTTGACGATGGCATCGTAGATGCGTTCCGTGCAGAGTCGCAGTTCATCCCATCGGGGGCAATTGAGCGTTCTCGGCAGATTTCTAGGCGACGAGATGGAGGACAGGATTTCTTGCGAGTAACGCCATAATCCTGCCCAGCGTATGGCGGCCTCAATCGGACGATAGAACACCTTTGAAGCTGGCAGCTCTTCATGCATGTCTCCATCTCCTTGCGGGAGCGCTACATCGCCGACTCCTCTGCTGCCGATCGACGTATGGTCACGGCATTTGTTGTTTGGCTTCTTGGGCGCACGTTGGCGGGGTATGCCGAAGCATGTTGGGTCCACATGCTCAAGGCCAGTGGCCATTGCCCGCTCGATATGTGAAAATCGCGATGCTTCGACCATCGAGCGATTAGTGACCGCACCTGGTTGCGCTTGTACACGCTTGTCAGCGTCGTCGGCCTTGATTTTTTCATCAAGACTCATTTCGTATCGCGTGTTCTATAAGGGGTCTAACCGACTTGCCTCGGCGCTGCGTCTATGCGGTTTGATTGGTGCTGGCCAGGGGGGAGGCGATGCCGGTGAGACTTCCACGGCATCCTGATAGATCGACATAGCAACTGACTGCCTCGCTCCGCCTTGCGCATGATCAGCTGTGCAAGGCTGAGAGATGCGCACTCAGTTCGCGCACACGTACGCGATGCAGCGGACTGCCTCGGCACGGGGTAGCACGCAGGTGAGCGGATGGTGTTGGCGGCGAGTGGAAATTGGTGGACGGTCTTCGTTGACGACGCCCGAAAACGAGGCTAAAATTGAGGCCTTCGTTGAGACCCTCAGCGAAGAAAAGAGTTGGAAAACATACGCTTAGCGCGTCAGTGCTAGTCCCGTTTCCCGCTCCAAATTATGATCTATAGACGTCCACTGAAGCCTATAAGTCATTGAAGTAAGGGCCGTAAGGCCCTTTTTTCGTTCCAGTGAAATCCACTGTAAACCACCCCCAGCCAGGACGTTTGAGTCCAGTTTTAAGTCCATCTTACGGGGTGCGTGGTTTCCGGATTGTTGCTGGAGGAGCGTGGTCTGCGAGACAAGCATCTAGCCCTGACCTATGTTCAGGAGCTATACCATGGCGCTCACAGACGTCACTGTCCGGCAGGCTCGGACGACTGGTAAAGACTATACCCTCACAGACTTCGACGGCCTTTCTCTGGCGGTATCTGCCGCTGGCGGTAAGTCTTGGCACTTCAGATATTACTGGGCTACCAAACAGAAACGAATGTCGCTGGGCACCTATCCGAAGGTTAGCCTTCGGGAAGCGCGTGCGTTACGCGATGAGGCCCGCGCCCTAGTAGCGAAAGGCGTCAATCCCAAGATTGATCGTAAGCAAAAACTTCGAGCTGTCCGTTTCGCGACGGAGAACAGCTTCAAGGTTGTGTATCTGCAGTGGCTTGCCCACCGCAAGCTGGAACTAAAGGAGGGCAGGCAGAGTACCCTCTCGCAGATACAGCGTATCTTTGATAAAGACGTGCTTCCTGCCTTGGGCAGCGTCTCCGTCTATGACGTCCGTCGTCCCGACCTGCTGGCCGTGCTTGCTTTCATCGAGCAGCGTAGGGCATTCACGACTGCGGAGAAGGTGCGTACCTGGTTCAGGCAGTTGTTCCGCTTTGCCATGGTGAAAGTCGAAGGGTTGGATGGAAACCCGGCATCGGACCTGGACGTCGTGGCCGTCCCCAAACCGCCTGTGGCCCACAATCCCTTCCTGCGGCTACCTGAGCTGCCCAATCTGCTGAACAAGCTGCGCCGTTATAGGGGCAGGATCACTACGCAACTCGGTATTCGTTTGCTGTTGCTGACGGGTGTGCGTACTGGGGAGCTCCGCCTGGCGACTCCGGATCAGTTCGATCTTGAGCGCGGCTTGTGGATCATTCCCCCTGAGGTGGTCAAGCAGCTGCAGGATGGTATGCGCAAGCGTGGACAGAGGCCGCAGGATATTCCGCCCTATGTCGTGCCGTTATCGGTCCAAGCCATCGAGATCGTTCGCTATCTGCTGGAGCAGCTCAAGCCAGCCCAGCGCTATCTATTTGCGCATCGAAGCGAGCTGAGAATGCGCATTAGCGAGAACACACTGAACGGTGCGATCACGCGCATGGGCTATAAGGATTTGCTTACAGGTCACGGCATCCGTGCCACTCTCTCCACGGCGCTCAACGAGTTTGGTTACCCCAAGAACTGGGTGGATGCCCAGCTCTCGCACACGGACCCCAACAAGGTCAGCGCCACTTACAACCACGCGTTGTATGTGGAGCCCCGCCGGAAAATGATGCAAGACTGGGCCGATCGGCTCGATTTGTTAGAGCAGAACAAGGTAGAAGCGGCCAGTACGTACCTTACTATCCGCTTCGATGGTATGCGGCTGCTGGACCAAGGTGCGGAAATGTCCGTCGAGCCTGTTGATGATGGTAAGTCGCTAGTTCTGGTCTCGTCAGTTGGTGGGCCTATTGAGCGCCTGTCGATGGTGGCTAGAGCTTAAATTTCAGTTGTTGCGGTGTGCTTGGCCTGAAAGGAATGTTGGGCCGGCACCGCCGGCTGCTCTGATGACAGTAGGCTGTAGCGGCGATTGCATTTCCGTTAGCTTGCTGGCTAGCCAGGGGTAGAACACGCCCCTCCAGAAGTGAAGGGGCTAATCTAGATTCGGCCGTTGGCTTGGCGCAGGCGTTTGACGAAACTCTCAGCGTCGGTTTCGCCAACAGTGCGGAGATCTTGCCATTCTTCGCCATTGGGAGCGAATAACTGCAGTGCCGGTGGGCCGAACAGCTGGTAGCGGTCGAGCAGGGCGCGTTGCTCGGCATCGCTACGCGTTATGTCGAAGCGCACCAGTCGGTAACCGGTCAGTTGCTCACGCACGGCGGGTGCTGCCAGCACTTCTCGTTCAATTACTTTGCAACTGATGCACCAGTCGGCGTACCAATCCAATAGCAGTGGTTGGTCGGCATTTTTTGCTGACAGCAGAGCGGCATCCAGAGCAGCTGGTGTATCCACGGTCTGCCAGCCGGCGTTAGCGCCGGTCGGAAGTACTGCATTGGCGTCCAGCTGACCCAGCGGTCGCAGCGGATCGGATTGACCTTGCAAAGCGCCGAGCCAGGCGCTGACACCGTAGACCAGTAGTGCCACACCGAGTAGTTGGGCGAGCCTTTGCCGGCCGGACTTGAGGGTGAACTCCAATGCACCGAGCCAAATCGCGCTGCCAACTGCCAAAAGGCCCCACAAGGCCAAAGTCACTGGAGCGGGTAGCACGCGTTCTAGCAGCCATACAGAGACAGCCAGCAGCATCACGCCGAAAGCTTTGCGCACACCGACCATCCAGGTGCCAGACTTGGGTAGCAATGCTCCGCCGCCGATGGCGAACAATACCAACGGCGCGCCCATGCCCAACCCGAGGGCAAACAGCTTAAGGCCGCCACCCAGTGCGTCGCCGGTGGTGCTTATGTAGAGCAGTGCGCCGACCAGAGGGGCAGTCACACAGGGCGAAACCAGCAGGCTCGACAGTACGCCGAGCGTGGCGGCGCCCAACATTGAACCCCCGCGGGCCTGGCCGGCTAGGAGATCTAGTCGTTCGGTGATAAAGCGCGGCATGCGCAACTCGAATACGCCGAACATGGCCAGAGCGAAAACAGTGAAGAACATCGCAAAGGGCACCAACAGCCACGGTGACTGCAGGCGCGCTTGTAGGTTGAGGCCAGCGCCGAACATGCCCATTAGCGCACCAAGCAGGGCGAAGCTGGCAGCCATGGGGAGTACGTAGGCAAGCGATAGGCGTAATCCACGCGTTCCGCCGAGTTGTCCGCGTAATACCACGCCAGACAGAATTGGCAGCATCGGTAGCACGCAGGGTGTGAAAGTCAGGCCCAAGCCCGCCAGGAAGAACAGCGCCAGACTACGCCAGTCAATGGCGACCCCTTGTTGCAGGGCTGCAATGAGGGGGGGATCACCTACCTCGAAGCTGCGAATCTCTGGCGGATAGCACAGCCCCAGATCAGCGCAGCCCTGATAGCTCACCTGTAAGGTGAACGGTGTGTTCTGAGGGTTATTAACGGGTAGCAGCAAGTCGGTAACGCCGTAGAACACCTCGACATCGCCAAAAAATTCATCGGTTTTCGGTTCGGCCGCGGGCCATTGCGGGGTGCCGATTGACACTTGCGGGTGGTCGCTGGTGAATGCGAAGCGATGTTTATAGAGGTAATAACCCTCGGCATTTATGAAGCGCAGGCGGACGCTGTCCTTACCGGCTTCCAACAGGTCGAGGCGGAAGGCCCTGTCTACCGGAAGGAAATCCTGGCTGTTATTCAGCGGAGTGCCGAACAGAGCCGACTGAGGACGCGAAGAATCAAATATCTCGGCGTTGGCTGGCAAGGTAAGCAGTAGCAGCAGCAGACACAGCAGGAGGCGGGACATGACCATCTCGCGGGCTAATAACGAAAAGGAGGTGAATTTCAGCTTGTTAACGGAGCCGGGCTTTTTGAAGTGCGGGCTGGGGATGGTCTCCGCTGCGATTCAGTGCATCGCAGGATGCCAGCCAGTACCAGCCCGCCCGGCGAGCTGCTATTAATTCGGGGCTTGTTCCAGCGGATAATTGGCAATGACCTTTTCTCGGCCAGTGCGAGTTATCCCGATCACCTGGTAGGGATGTTTGACGTCGCCATACTCCATGCCTGGTGAGCCAGCCGGCATGCCTGGCACGGCGATGCCCAGCAGGTCAGGGCGCTTGCGAAGCTCCAAAATCTGCGCAACGGGCACGTGGCCTTCAACGAACTTTCCATCGATCACGCCTGTATGGCAGGAAGCCAGACGCGGTTTCACGCCGAGGTCTTGCTTGACCGTGTTCATGTTGCGTTCGACGTGATCGCGGACTTCGAAGCCGTTGTTCTCCAGGTAGGTAATCCAGTCCTTGCAGCACCCACAGTTGGCGTCGCGGTGCACATCAATGATCAGGGGTTGCGCGGCCTGGGCGGCGCCACTTAGCAGCAGGGCGGCGAGCGCCGCGGTAGTCAGTGTTCTGGACATAAAAAACCTGTTTCCAATGGTTTGCTCACTTGCAACAGCAGCCACCGCTGCCACCGCATCCGGTTTTCCTGGCGGGGCTCGATGAGGCCGCCGGACTGCTCAGTTGGGCGGGGTATCCAGCATCACCCAGGGCGGCGACAAGCACATCGCTGTCGCACTCAGCGCTGACCCGCACACTGGCCGCTTGCAGATCGACGTCGACCTCGGTGACGCCTTCAACTGCGTTGAGCGCCTCGGTGACATGCAGGACGCATGAGCCGCAGCTCATGCCTTTGACACTCAATTCAACGGTGCTCATGACAATCTCCTTGCGAGGTTGCTGCTGGGGTTGAGGCAATTCTCAACCTTGCCAAGGTGGCAAGGTCAAGAGTTTCAGTCGATTGATACCTTGCGCAGTCTCAAGGCGTTGAACACCACCGAAGCGGAGCTCATGCTCATCGCCAGCGCTGCGATTATTGGTGACAGC
Organism: Stutzerimonas stutzeri; assembly: GCF_013522825.1. Taxonomy (GTDB): domain Bacteria; phylum Pseudomonadota; class Gammaproteobacteria; order Pseudomonadales; family Pseudomonadaceae; genus Stutzerimonas; species Stutzerimonas stutzeri_AK. The sequence continues at coordinate 12,110 of NZ_JAAMQZ010000011.1, read as the reverse complement.
AGGAGGCCGGTCAGCGGGTAGAGCAGGCCGGCTGCCAAAGGAATGCCCAGAGCGTTGTAAAGAAAGGCGAAGGTCAGGTTCTGGTGCATGTTGCGCACGGTGGCCACCGACAGGCTGCGCGCGCGCAGGATGCCGAGCAGGTCGCCCTTGACCAGCGTGACCTGGGCGCTGTTCATCGCCACATCGGTGCCGGTGCCCATGGCAATGCCGATATCGGCGCGCGCCAGGGCCGGGGCGTCGTTGATGCCGTCGCCGGCCATGGCCACGCGGTGCCCTTGCTGTTGCAGCGAGGCGGTCAGGCGTTCCTTGTCCTGCGGCTTGACCTCGCCGTGCACCTCCTCGATACCCAGTTCGCGGGCTACGGCACGGGCAGTCGTCAGGCCATCGCCGGTGGCCATGATCACCCGTATGCCGTCTGCCTGCAGGCGCTGGATCGCCAGTTTTGAGGTCGGTTTGATCGGGTCGGAAACCGCCAGCAGACCGGCCAGTACGTTGTCCACGGCCAGGAACATGATGCTCACGCCTTCGCCGCGCAGCTGTTCGGCATGCCCCTTGAGCGGGCTGGCATCCACGCCGGCATCATTCATCAGCGCGGTGTTGCCCAACTGCAAGTCGCGGCCGTCAACCTTGCCACGCACGCCGATGCCGGAGGCCGATTCGAAGGTTTCAGGCGTGCTCAGCGCAAGGCCCTGGGCACGGGCATGATCGACGATGGCGTGTGCCAGGGGATGTTCGCTGCCCTGATCCAGGCTGGCGGCCAGTCGCAGCACCTCGTCCCGCGTGAAGCCGGGCGCCGCCTCGACGCTGTGGAAAGCAGGGCGGCCTTCGGTGAGGGTGCCGGTCTTATCGACGATCAGAGTGTCGATCTTGCGCAGGTTTTCTATCGCGGCAGCATCGCGGAACAGCACGCCGCTGCCGGCCGCTTTGCCGGTGGCGACCATCACCGACATCGGCGTGGCCAGGCCCAGGGCGCAGGGGCAGGCAATGATCAGTACCGCGACTGCGTTGATCAGACCGAACACCCAGCTCGGCTCCGGACCCCACAGGCCCCATACCACGAAGGTCAGGATAGCAATGGCGATGACCGCCAGCACGAAACGCCCGGCAATGACGTCGGCCAGCCGCTGCATTGGCGCCTTGGAGCGCTGCGCCTGGGCCACCATCTGGACGATCTGCGCAAGCATGGTCGAGCTGCCGACTTTTTGTGCCTGCATCACCAGGCTGCCGTGGCTGTTGAGGGTCGCGCCGATCAGGCTGTCACCGGCGCGTTTCATGATCGGCACCGGCTCGCCGGTCAACATCGACTCGTCCACCGCGCTTTCGCCTTCCACCACCAAGCCATCAACCGGCACTTTTTCGCCTGGGCGCACCCGAAGCTTGTCGCCGCTGTGCACATGGGTGAGGGGAATGTCCTCTTCGCTGCCATCGGCATTGATCCGTCGCGCGGTCTTGGGCGCCAGGCCGAGCAGCGACCTGATCGCCGCCGAGGTCTGCGAGCGCGCCTTGAGTTCGAGGATCTGGCCGAGCAGGGTCAGCGAGATGATCACCGCTGCCGCCTCGAAGTACACGCCGATGCGTTCACCCTGCATGAAGTGGTCGGGGAATACGCCGGGCGCCAGGGTGGCGATCAGGCTGTACAGGTAGGCGGCGGAGGTTCCGAGGCCGATCAGCGTCCACATGTTCGGGCTACGGTTGATGAACGATTGCACGCAGCGCACGTAGAAGGGCCAGCCAGCCCAGAGCGCCACCGGGGTGGCTAGCGCCAGTTCGACCCAGTTCTGCGTGGCGCCGTGGAACGGACTGAGGGCATGCCCGCCCATGGCCAGCACGGTGACAATCACGGTGAACGGCAACGTCCACCAGAAGCGTCGAGAAAAGTCCCTGAGCTCCGGGTTGTCCTCTTCTTCCAGTTCGGGCATGACCGGCTCTAGGGCCATGCCGCATTTGGGGCACGTGCCTGGGCCGATCTGCAGTATTTCGGGGTGCATCGGGCAGGTGTATTCGGCGCCGTGATCGACGGTCGGCGTCTCGCCATGAGCATGCCCGGCATCCAGATATCTGCTGGGCTCGGCAGTGAATTTTTCCAGACAGCGCTGGCTGCAGAAAAGCAGTTGTTGGCCGGCGTGGCTGGTCTGATGCGGGCTGTCGGGTTTGACCGTCATGCCACAAACAGGGTCACGATCCGATGGGGTCTGAAGTGTGGGGTGTGGCTGATTGGCCTGAGACATTACCGCTCCTGTTAAACCCTGCGCGCACTCGGAGATATTTTATATAGAGTACCCGCGAACGGCTGACATTGGCCTGACCCAAGCATTACATTTCTGTAAGCCTGTGGCGGGTTTTCGCTCTCGGGTATCCGTGCATGCCGCCAGCATATGGCCCTATATAAATAATTAGTTAACTTACTAAGTTGTAATAATCGAATCAGCATGCCGTAAGGGTGATGCCTTTAAGCTATAGGCATCAACTACCCGGAGGTATTAATCATGAAAGGCCTGCAAAAAACGCTCACTGTTCTCGCTCTAACTATGGCTGCCTCTTTGGCGATGGCGACTGAAGGTGGCCATGAATCGCAGATGCGACATGATTATTCGGCGGCTGATGGCAAGCAGGTTCTAAATAAACTTCTTAAGGATGGTAAGGTTTTAAGCGTGGATTATAAGGGCAAGAGAGTTATGGGTCGCTCTGATGGTCGTGTACGGCCATATGAAATAAAGATTCGCACCCCCGATGGCGTCATTCATACTGTAGAATACCGAGGCGTGCCGGTTGGCATCAATAACGGCTGATTTTTTAAGGGCTAATTGCTGTCTTTGCCAAGGCTTGAGATTGCCCTGGCAAAGGCAGCAAGTTCGACTACGCAGCCATGCGTTCACATTCTTCAGCACACTTCATGCAAGCCTTTGCGCATTCCTGGCAATGATCCATCTGATGCTTGGCGCACTCTTCGCCGCAGGCCCGGCAGATCTTTGCACACAGTGCGCATAATTCTTTGGATAGCTGGCTCTGGCGACTCATAAGTCTGGCTGCCAGAGCGCACACGTCAGCGCAATCTCTGTCGAGTTCAATGCAGCGTGCCATGGCTCGGACGTTCTCTTCGCGTAGGCAAGCAGATGCGCAGCTTTCACACACAAGGGCGCAGTTAGAGCAAGCTTGGATGCAGTTATAAAACATTTTGTTGTCCATATATCCTCCAGAACTTCATGATTAGTTTTGAGCCTTAAGCGGGCAGAGGCTTTCATCAGCCAAGCCCACTCGATAGACCGGTCTGGAGTCCGTCTGTTTCGATGAGTTACATTACAATGTTGTAAGGTTGTTCGTGCGCTGCAGCTATCTGATATTAAATATGTTTTTCTTTGCTGCTATACGGTTTAGCCGGGAATTGCATATGGAAGCCAGTCACGTCATCTTTCGAGGTACACCAGATTGTGCCTTTATGGGCCTCAACGATGGATTTTGTGATTGCCAAGCCGAGGCCGGCATTGCTTGGGCTGCCCTCGCGCCGCGCTGGATCGACCCGATAGAATCGATGGAAAAGTTTGTCCAGGTGTTCTGGCTTGATCGTCCCACCAGGATTTTCGACGCTGAGGGTGACCGTCTCTTCCGTCCCGCTAATCGTTACCGAGATGCTTTCCCCGGTCGGGGTATAACGCAGTGCGTTGGATAGCAAGTTGGAGAGGGCTCTATTGAGCATCAACTTGTCTCCCAGTATCTCGCCTCTGCCTGAAGCTGAGAGGCGTATGCCGCGCTCTTCGGCCAGCAGGTAGTAATACTCAAGAAGCTTTGAAGTCAGATTGGAAAGTTCGACTGAGCCCTGTTCGGGGACTATCAATCCGTTGTCGGATTTTGCCAGGAAGAGCATGTCGTCAATCATGCGTGACATCCGCTTCAGCTCTTCCAGATTGGAGTAGAGGTTCTCCTCGTAAGCATCAAGGTCCCGCTTTCGGGTGAGCACTACCTCGGTGTGGGTCATGAGATTGCTGACAGGGGTTCGCAGTTCATGCGCGATGTCAGCCGAGAAATTGGACAGCCGGACGAAGGCATCTTCCAGGCGGCCCAGCATCGCATTGAAGGATAGAACGAGCTGCTGCAGCTCCAGCGGAACCGGCTCCAGCGGGATTCGCTCCTGTAACGACCGGGCTGACATTGATGTTGCGAGGTGGGTCACTTGCCGAAGAGGCCTCAACCCGCTTCGAACAACCACCCAGCCTAGAGCCGCACTGATCAGGGCGCTGATGACTAGCCCGGCAATGAACCATCGCTGCAAGGTCTCGAAGAAGTGCGCATGGCTCGTGACATCGAGAATCAACAGCGCTGTGAGGGGTTCGGACTTGTCAGCCACGGAAATTTGCGCGGTCATCCCTCGATACAGGTGCCCTGCATTCTGCCATTCCCACATGCTTTGCTCTTGCGCATGCCTGAAGCTTTCCGGGACATCGGCAGCCTTGGGGTCGGAAAAAAGTACCCTGCCATCACCGCTCAGGATGGTCGCCGCCAGATCATGATGGGCACCGAGCAGCGCTCGTAACTGCGGCAGTTCCTCGGTGAGGCTTGCGTCGCTGCGTGCGTTATTAAGGATGTGTCGGGTCGATTCGAGCTTCTCGACCAGGGCCTGTCGATCCAGCACTTCGAAGTGGTGCTGGCTGAGCACGTTGAAACTCAGGCCGGCCATCGTCAGAACCACCACCACTACTGACATGAACATCAGGCTCATGCGGGCGGTCAGCGAAAGGTGGCGCACGCTCATTCCGGCGCATCCATCATATAGCCCATGCCGCGCACGGTCTGAATCAGCTTGGGCTCGAAGTCGTCGTCTATTTTTGCGCGCACACGGCGCACCGCGACCTCGATGACATTGGTGTCGCTGTCGAAGTTCATATCCCATACCTGAGAGGCAATCAGGGATTTCGGCAGCACCTCGCCGCGCCGGCGCATCAGCAATTCCAGCAGTGCAAATTCCTTGGCGGTCAGGTCGATCCGCTTGCCGGCACGGATGGCGCGGCGTTTCAGCAGGTCCACTTCGAGATCAGCAATTTTCAGGGTGGTCTGGGTAGGGGAGCCATTGCCCCTGCGAAGCAAGGTCCTGACCCTTGCCAGAAGCTCGGAGAAAGCGAACGGCTTGATCAGGTAGTCGTCCGCGCCCAGCTCAAGGCCTTTGACGCGGTCTTCCACGCCATCACGGGCGGTCAGGAACAACACCGGCATGTCTTTCCCGGCTGCCCTGACCATGCGCAGCACCTCCCACCCATCCAGCCCGGGCATCATCACGTCCAGAATCAGCAGGTCATAGGTTTCACTCAACGCGTACTGAAGCGCATCTGTCCCGGTCATGACCCGGTCAACAGTGAATCCGGCTTCAGTCAGGCCTTGTTGCAGATACGCCCCGGTTTTGGGTTCGTCTTCAGCTACCAGTAATTTCATGCGTACAGACTCCGAAACTCGACAGCCTGAGTGTGCAGGCAATTAGTGCCCTCAACCAGAAGCTTACAAAAATGTAACGCCCGCTTCAGGTTGCCGACAGAACAGGGCGTTTAGAGTTTGCAGGGTATCGGTTGTGCTCACGATCCGGTGTGGCTCCGCACGGCGTTATGGCGAGTAGATTTTTTAGGCCCTCCTCATTGCTCCTTGGCCTTCACGGCGCCTTCGGGCGCCTTTTTTTCTGCTTGCGCCTTTTGCTAAAGAGGCGGGCCGAACGTTACACAAATGTAATTTCAGGGTAAGCCAGCCGGCAGGTCAGCCGTCCTACTCTTGGGTACTCCTCAATCACTTGAATGAGCTCCAGCCAATGAAAATTTATTCTCTTTCCCTTTTTTCCGCACTGGGTTTGGTTTTCAGCACGACTGCTGCAATGGCCGCCCCTGGCCATAGTCATGCGCTCGACTTTGGACAGCCGGGCGACGCGCAGGCGGTGGATCGCACCATTGAGGTACGAATGAGCGATAACGTCTTTGCGCTTGAGACGATTGAAGTCAAGGCGGGTGAGACGGTCCGTTTCGTGTTGCATAACGACGGAGCCCTGCTGCATGAATTCAACCTCGGCTACTCGGACACCCATGCCGCGCACGAGCAGGAAATGATTGCGATGTTTCGCAGCGGCATGCTTACCCCGACAGGTGCTCATGACATGAGTCATATGGCGGGTGAAATGGATGGCGGGATGACACACGACGATCCGAACAGTGTTCTGATCGAACCCGGCGCCCGCGAAGAGTTGATCTGGACGTTCTCGAAAACAAAGAATCTGGAGTTTGCTTGCAATATTCCGGGACACTATCAAGCGGGAATGGTCGGCAAGGTAGAGATACGTTAAGCGCCTAACGTAAAAGTACTGCCCCGCTTAATGAGTGGGGCATGGTTGTTATCTTGTAAGTTCGCTTATCAGGACTGATCAGCAAGTTTTTTGAGTTACTGCGTGCTTTAAATATTCATCAGGGCGCCACAAGCCCGAAGCTGGATTAAAACTACCAGCTCATCTAATAATTGGATGAAGAAATATGCATAGAAAACCCACAAGGCGGACCTTCATCAAAGGGTTAGCCGCAACTGGAATACTTGGTGGCTTGGGCATGTGGCGCGTGCCGGTTTGGGCGGTCACTAGCCCAGGACAAGCTAACGTGCTGACCGGTAACGACTTTGATCTGTTCATTGGTGAGGTTCCAGTAAACATAACGGGTGCGGCCCGCACCGCAATGACTATCAATGGTTCACTTCCAGGGCCGATCCTGCGCTGGCGGGAAGGAGATACAGTCACTCTTCGGGTTCGCAATCGTTTGCAGGAGGATACGTCCATTCACTGGCACGGCATTATCCTGCCGGCCAACATGGACGGTGTGCCTGGCTTGAGCTTCCATGGCATCGCTCCGGACGGCATGTACGAGTACAAATTTGATGTCAACCAGAATGGTACCTATTGGTACCACAGCCATTCGGGCCTCCAAGAACAGGCCGGAGTTTATGGTGCCTTGGTGATCGATGCGAAAGATCCCGAACCTTTCAGCTACGATCGTGACTACGTGGTGCTGTTGAGCGACTGGACCGACGAGAATCCGGATCGGGTCCTGGCAAAGTTGAAGAAGCAATCGGACTATTACAACTATCACAAACGCACCGTCGGTGACTTCATTGATGACGTGAGCGAGATGGGATGGTCCGCTGCTATTGCCGACCGCAAGATGTGGGCCGAGATGAAGATGAGCCCTACGGATCTTGCCGACGTCAGTGGCTACACATACACCTACCTCATGAACGGCCAGGCGCCGGACGGCAACTGGACGGGCATCTTCAAGCCGGGCGAAAAAATTCGACTGCGTTTCATTAATGCTGCAGCCATGACCTACTTCGATGTCCGTATTCCTGGTCTGAAGATGACGGTGGTTGCGGCTGATGGGCAGTACGTCAAACCGGTCAGTGTCGATGAGTTCCGTATCGCCGTGGCCGAAACCTACGACGTCATCGTCGAACCCGAAGACGAGCAGGCTTACACCATCTTCGCCCAATCCATGGATCGTACCGGCTATTCCAGAGGCACCTTGGCGGTTCGCGAAGGGCTGAGCGCGCCTGTCCCAGAGGTCGACCCTCGTCCGCTGATCTCAATGGCCGACATGGGCATGGATCACGGCAGCATGGATGGCATGGAGCATGGCTCTATGCAGAGCGGGATGGCCTCTATGGCCGGTATGGATCACAGCAAGATGGCAGGCATGGACCACAGCCAAATGGCAGGCATGAGCCATGGCAGCATGTCCGGTATGGATCACAGCCAAATGGCGGGGATGGACCATGGCACGATGCAGTCGCACCCTGCTTCCGAAACCAATAACCCTTTAGTTGACATGCAGACCATGACGCCGGCGCCAAATCTGAGCGACCCGGGAATCGGCCTGCGTGACAACGGGCGTCAAGTCCTCACTTACTCTGATCTTCGCAGCACCTTCCTCGATCCGGACGGCCGCGATCCGAGCCGCACCATTGAACTGCATCTCACCGGGCACATGGAGAAGTTTTCTTGGTCGTTCGACGGTATCAAGTTCTCTGATGCCGAACCGCTGCGACTCAAGTATGGCGAGCGTGTTCGTATCACTTTGGTCAACGACACGATGATGACCCACCCAATTCACCTGCATGGCATGTGGAGCGATCTTGAAGACGAGAACGGCAACTTTCTGGTGCGCAAACACACCATCGACATCCCGCCGGGTTCGAAACGTAGTTATCGCGTGACGGCCGATGCATTGGGGCGTTGGGCTTACCACTGCCACCTGTTGCTTCACATGGAAATGGGCATGTTCCGTGAAGTTCGTGTGGACGAGTAGAGGAGAGATTCAATGAGCAATTTGCTGAAACGAAAAGCGCTGTTTGGTGGTATCGCCGTGCTGAGCCTGGTAACCACCTTGTACGTCCCTGCCTCGATGGCAAATCAAGATCACAACGAGCATGCCCAGCACTCGGCTGAAACGCACAAGGGTGCTGGTGGCAAAGCGGCTCCTGCGTCGCAAGAAAAGACTTCCCAGATGAAGCAAATGGACCATGGCGCTATGGATCACGGTTCGATGAATCATGATGGGATGGATCATAAAAAAATGATGGGTGGGCATGGCGGCAAAGCCGAGGCAGGTTTGAACCATGATCACTAGGATCACGCGTCCTTCGTTCATAGCGCTGGCTGTATCGCTGAGCGCCCTCAGCGGTGGTTTCACCGCAGCTGCCGAAATGGACCATTCCGCGATGGGCCACGGCTCCATGCCCATGGACCATAGCCAGATGAATCATGGCTCTGTACCGAGCGCAATGGGAGGCATGGATCATAGCCAGCCAACCAGGGAGCGAACGTCGCAGAACCAGACTCCTGCGGCTGATCACAGCAAGATGGATCACGGCGCCATGCAAGGGCACATGGGTGAGATGGATCACAGCGCCATGGATCATTCCAAGATGAACCATGGCTCCGCTGACGCTGCGAGAGCGACCAGTCGTACGCCCATTCCGGTTCTTACGGACGCCGACCGGAAGGCGGCGTTTCCGCCGCTGCCCGGCCATCAGGTGCATGACAGCGCCATCAACAGCTTCTTTCTGCTTGATCGATTCGAATATCAGGATGCCGATGAAGGCAGCACCTTGGCTTGGGACGCCTCCGGCTGGCTGGGCGGTGATATCAATCGGGTCTGGTTTCGCTCGGAGGGGGAGCGCACCAACGGCGTTACCGAGGATGCTGAACTGCAGCTGCTTTATGGGCGCTCAATCGGACCCTGGTGGGATGTGGTTGCCGGCGTCCGCCAGGATTTTAAGCCGGAGTCACCTCAAACGTGGGCGGCGTTTGGCATTCAGGGGCTGGCGCTCTATGACTTCGAAGCAGAGGCTACCGCATTTATTGGTGAGAATGGCCAGACCGCAGCCCGCTTCGAGGGTGAGTACGACATTTTGCTTACCAACCGCCTGATTCTCCAGCCGACAGCCGAGGTGAACTTCTACGGTAAGAACGACCCAGAACGAGGCGTAGGGTCGGGGCTGGCCAATACCGAACTTGGTTTGCGTCTGCGCTATGAAATCGTCCGGCAGTTCGCGCCCTATATCGGTGTTTCCTGGAGCCGCTCCTATGGCAACACTGCAGACCTGGTGCGTGAGGAGGACGGGGATGTTTCAGAGGCGCGCTTTGTCGCTGGCATCCGGGTATGGTTTTGAGGGGGGGCGAGAGGGAGCAGCAGTTATAACTGCTGATGGCGGCGGGCGCGATTGATAGCGCTGAAGTGTTAGCCGGAGGCGACGTTGGCGTGGCCAGCGTCGGCGCTGATGATTTCTCATCATCTCTGAACTGGATGCTTCGCTCGCGATGGCACAAGATTGTTCTACTGATGACCTTCCAAGGAACATTCACGTGCCAGAGTTGGGTGATAAAGCGTTTGAGCTTGCTACGTTGAACGCGATAGATAAAGTCGCCTGAGCGCTCGGAGATGGGAGGGTTATCTCTCTGGCAAATAGCGTGCTCATAGGCGAGCGGTGTTCCAGTCGCTCGGCAGGTGAGCGTTATTCTTGGTTACCGGCCGTTTTACGAAATGCACTTCCAGGTGGACGTGCCCGATCCCATCGCCTGCGAGGAATGCGGCGTGCAGGGTGAGTTCGTACGGTTCGGCAAGCGTGACGTTCCCTATCGTGATCTGCCCATCCACGGCAAGCGGGTCACTCTCTGGGTGGTCCGCCGCCGATACACCTGCCGGGCCTGCAAGACAACATTCAGGCCCCAGCTACCGGAGATGGTGGACGGATTCCGTATGACACTGCGGCTGCATGAGTACGTGGAGAAGGAATCCTTCAACCACCCCTACACCTTTGTGGCGGCACAGACCGGCCTGGACGAGAAGACGGTGCGCGACATCTTCAACGCCCGCGCCGAGTTCCTGGGGCGCTGGCACCGCTTCGAGACGCCCCGCATCCTGGGCATTGACGAGCTATACCTGAACAAGCGCTACCGCTGCATTCTGACCAACATTGAGGAGCGAACCCTGCTCGACCTGCTGGCCACCCGCCGCCAGGACGTGGTGACCAACTACCTGATGAAGCTGAAAGACCGGCAGAAGGTCGAGATCGTCAGCATGGACATGTGGAACCCCTACCGGGCAGCGGTCAAGGCTGTGCTGCCCCAGGCCCGTATCGTGGTCGATAAGTTCCATGTGGTGCGCATGGCCAACGATGCCCTAGAGAGAGTGCGCAAGGGCCTCAGAAAGGAGCTGAAACCGTCCCAGAGCCGGACTCTCAAGGGAGACCGGAAAATCCTGCTGAAACGCGCTCACGAAGTCTCAGACCGGGAGCGCCTCATCATGGAGACCTGGACAGGCGCGTTCCCGCAACTGCTGGCCGCCTACGAGCACAAGGAGCGCTTCTACGGCATCTGGGACGCCACCACACGGCTCCAGGCAGAAGCCGCCCTGGACGAGTGGATAGCCACCATCCCGAAGGGCCAAAAGGAAGTCTGGAGCGATCTGGTCAGGGCAGTGGGAAACTGGCGCGAAGAGACCATGACCTACTTCGAGACGGACATGCCCGTCACCAACGCTTACACGGAGTCCATCAACCGACTGGCCAAGGACAAGAACCGTGAAGGGCGCGGTTACTCCTTCGAGGTGATGCGGGCACGAATGCTCTACACCACGAAGCACAAGAAGAAGGCACCGACTGCGAAGGTCTCTCCTTTCTACAAGAAAACCATCGGTTACGGACTGCCGGACTTCGCAGAGGAACTCAACTACGGAGTCGATCTATCAACCATCTGAGGGTGGTATCAGATTGATGGGGTGAAGGTGCCCCATCAACCATTAAATCCGTATACTGAATCGCCCCGGCTTTTGTGGAGGCCATTTCGTTTAAGTCAGGCCGCCATGGCCTGACCTGCTTGTTGCTGGTGGAAGTTTGCCTCAGCCTCCGCAGGCGGGATATAGCCGATTGAACTCAACAGGCGCTGGTGGTTGTACCAGTGCACCCATTTCAAGGTCGCCATCTCAACAGCTTCGCGGCTCTTCCACGACTGGCGGTAAATCAGTTCGGCCTTGTACAGACCGTTGATGGTTTCGGCCAATGCGTTGTCGTAGCTGTCGCCCTTGCTGCCAACCGAAGGCTCAATGCCGGCCTCTGCCAGCCGCTCGGTATAGCGAATCGAGACGTACTGGCTGCCGCGGTCGCTGTGATGGATCAGACCACCCGTACGATGTGGCTGACGGGCATACAGCGCCTGCTCCAGGGCGTCCAGCACGAAGTCGGTCTTCATGCTGGTACTGACTCGCCAGCCGACGATGCGCCGCGCAAACACGTCGATCACGAACGCTACATACAGCCAGCCCTGCCAGGTCGACACGTAGGTGAAGTCCGATACCCACAGCTGGTTCGGGCGGTCGGCATGGAACTGGCGCTGGACACGATCCAGCGGGCAGAGCGCCTTGTCGCCGGCCACCGTTGTTCGCACGACCTGGCCGCGCCTTATGCCCTGCAATCCAGCTAGCCCGGATTTCTCATGACCGCATAAACAAAAACGGCTGAAAGCCTTATGATTCTTGTCGCCAAACAAAGCCCCATAAGTCTTCAGCCGCGCACAAAATGCTACCAGAAAAACTCCACTTTTCACC
>NZ_JAAMQZ010000119.1 GCF_013522825.1 Stutzerimonas stutzeri | reverse complement strand
GTCACCGTGGCGGTGAGGTAGCCGAAGGCGACTTGATCGCTGCCCAGCTCCTGCAAGGCGGCATCGGCGTCGGCGGCCTTGTTGCTGGCATCGGTATCGACCAGCGGGCTTTCCTGCTGAAAGATCGTTTCGCGCAGCAGCGCGATGACGTTCTTGCGCTTGGCGAACCATTGGCGCCGCAAGCGCCCCAATTCCCGTTCCGCCTCGGCTTTGTCCAGGCACAGGAAGCGCGTACTCCAGCGATACGCAAA
>NZ_JAAMQZ010000118.1 GCF_013522825.1 Stutzerimonas stutzeri | reverse complement strand
CAGTATTCATGTGCGCCCGCCGGAGATTGAAGACAGGCTGATGCCGGGGCATTGGGAAGGCGACCTCATCAAGGGTAAGGCCAACGCCTCGTCCGTCGGTACGCTGGTGGAACGCACCAGTGGCTACGTATCCGCTCCATAAACCCCACCTACCCATAGCCTGCTGATCATTGGATGCTGAGCTCCCGCTTTCACCGGAGTTCATCCCATGATGCGTCCCGACGCCAAGGTGCAGAAGGTCTATCTCTACCCA
>NZ_JAAMQZ010000117.1 GCF_013522825.1 Stutzerimonas stutzeri | reverse complement strand
CGTCGATGCTCGTGAGCAGGTCACGCTGGCCGCGCAAGTCATCGTTGTCGTCGAAATGCTGCTTGATCGCCTCCAGCGTCTCGGCGATTTGCTGGCGTAAATGTTCAAGAACCGACTCGATCGACGCTTTGACCTTGGTCTCGCGGGTCACGTCCAGGCGGTTCTGTTCCATCTGCTCCAGCTCCTGAAGATCCTTCAGGCGATGCACCAGGGCCTTGAGGCGGCGAATGGACGGTGGATCAGGCTGCCAAGCAC
>NZ_JAAMQZ010000116.1 GCF_013522825.1 Stutzerimonas stutzeri | reverse complement strand
GCACATGCCCTTTGAGTATCCCCGAGTCCTGTAGCTTGGGATTGAGCCCTGCAAAGGCGGTGACCGCTCGGCTGCTGCCGAAGCGTTGAATGTCCCCCAGTTCAGCCAGCACAAGTGCTGCCGTCCGCTCAGCAATGCCGTCGATGCTCGTGAGCAGGTCACGCTGGCCGCGCAAGTCATCGTTGTCGTCGAAATGCTGCTTGATCGCCTCCAGCGTCTCGGCGATTTGCTGGCGTAAATGTTCAAGAACCGACTCGATCGACGC
>NZ_JAAMQZ010000115.1 GCF_013522825.1 Stutzerimonas stutzeri | reverse complement strand
GTAGCCACTGGTGCGTTCCACCAGCGTACCGACGGACGAGGCGTTGGCCTTACCCTTGATGAGGTCGCCTTCCCAATGCCCCGGCATCAGCCTGTCTTCAATCTCCGGCGGGCGCACATGAATACTGACCATCTCGGGGATCTGGCCGCGCCGATCCACGCCACCAGAGCGCGGCCGGCGCGTCGTCTTGCCTTGGCGCAGACAGATGATCAGCTCCTTACGCAGCTCACCCACTGGCAGGGCATAGATCGCGTTGTAGATCGTCTCGCGACAGACGTAGGCATCTC
>NZ_JAAMQZ010000114.1 GCF_013522825.1 Stutzerimonas stutzeri | reverse complement strand
AGCGGCCCCTGGCCGCGAACGGAACCACGCAGATATCCGAACCACCGGTTCGCGGGCGTGGCCCGCTCCTACGACAGGTGGGATTGCGTCGTACCTGTAGGAGCGGCCCCTGGCCGCGAACGGAACCGCGCCGATGTCCGAGCCACCGGTTCGCGGGCGTGGCCCGCTCCTACGACGGGTGGGATTGCGTTGTACCTGTAGGAGCGGCCCCTGGCCGCGAACGGAACCACGCAGATATCCGAACCACCGGTTCGCGGGCGTGGCCCGCTCCTACGACAGGTGGGATTGCGTCGTACCTGTAGGAGCGGCCCCTGGCCGCG
>NZ_JAAMQZ010000113.1 GCF_013522825.1 Stutzerimonas stutzeri | reverse complement strand
TCTTGCGCGGCCACGGCGTTGTAGCCGGCATAGTCGTCGGTCATCAGGTAGCCGCGATAGCCGTCGAGCAGGCGCAACGGCACTTCCTGCGCGCGGCTGGTGGTGTAGTCGAAAAGGATCACCGGTTTATCCGGCGGCCCACCGCTTTGCACCCACATCCAGGACTGCGCGCAGGGATCGCGCCCCGGCTCGTGCAGCACCTGCAGGCGGGTTTCGTCGCAGTGCAACACCGGGTGCTCCAGCAGCTTGTCGCGCATCAGGTTGAGTAGCGGCTGTAACAACTCGCCACTCTGGATCACCCAGCGCGCCAGGGTCTGGCGTGGGATGTCGAC
>NZ_JAAMQZ010000112.1 GCF_013522825.1 Stutzerimonas stutzeri | reverse complement strand
TTTGCGTATCGCTGGAGTACGCGCTTCCTGTGCCTGGACAAAGCCGAGGCGGAACGGGAATTGGGGCGCTTGCGGCGCCAATGGTTCGCCAAGCGCAAGAACGTCATCGCGCTGCTGCGCGAAACGAGGCGGTTGCAGGAGCTGAGTGCAACACGGTCATTGAATTGAAACTGGAGCATCATGCCGCATAGCCATGGCCTTCTGCATCACCTCGTCCATAACTTCGATTGGGCATTTGAAGTCGAAGCGCTTACGCGGTCGCATGTTCAGTTGCAGCGCAATGGCGTCCAGCTCCTCCTGGCTATGTACCGACAGGTCTGTGCCCTTGGGCAAGTACTGGCGAATCAGGCCGTTGATGTTTTCGTTGCTGCCGCGCTGCC
>NZ_JAAMQZ010000111.1 GCF_013522825.1 Stutzerimonas stutzeri | reverse complement strand
ACCAATGCTCATCACTGAGCAGTAATCGGGGCATTGCAAACTCGTATCGATGTTGGGTCAGAGCTTCAAAGATACGAGTTTGCTCATATATATCAATTGGTTAGCACGAAACGGCAACAGACCCTAGGTCTAATTTTCGTATACACCTACGTAGTCACTTTCCGCGGGCAAGGCCGGGCAATCTCATGCAACCCATGGAAACGAAGAACCCCGGATTTTCCGGGGTTCTGTCGCTGCTTCAGGGCTTCAAAGTAATCTTGTGAAATCCTGAGAAATGGCTTGTTTGGGTCAAACAAGAAAAACATATATAAACATCTACACAGACCCTGCACAGCTATGGCAAATCAAACACTTACGCCGCCGATCTGCACGGATTCTGCACAGTGGAGGATGGCGATGGCGTTTATCGCCGATAAA
>NZ_JAAMQZ010000110.1 GCF_013522825.1 Stutzerimonas stutzeri | reverse complement strand
GCCACCCCTGCGTCGCTGCGCTCCGACTGCCCGGCCGGATGGCCGTGGAACAGGTGGCCAGATGGCCCTGGAATGCCTGGCCAGATGAGAGCGGACTGGGTGGCCGGATGGCGTGGAATCCGCAAGCCAACAGCCCTGCTGCCGCTGGAGGGGCTCGCGCACTCACCCGCCTCTGCTCCGGCCAGACGCTGCTGTGCAAGGCGCTGGGGTTGAGCGTCACGGAATGGAACGCGCGACGCATGGATCCCAGGCGGTTGCGCGTCGATGACATCGGAGCGCGACCCGACATCATCCAGACTACCCGCCTCGGCATCCCACAAGGTCGCGATGAGCACCTACCTTACCGCTTTGTCGATGCCGGCTTCGCCCCGCATTGCACCCGCAACCCGCTACGCCGAAGCCAATGTGAAGGCAAGGACTACGTTTTGCTGCAGCGCGACAAGC
>NZ_JAAMQZ010000010.1 GCF_013522825.1 Stutzerimonas stutzeri | reverse complement strand
ACAAGCTGACATTGCCGCGCTGGCGCGGGAAGCAATGTTCAATGGCGGAGAATTGTTCGGGTGTGATCATCATGCGCGAAGTATCCCGCATTACTCGCCGTCAAGCCAGTAGCGTTAACAGGCCCTAATCCAGGCTACGGGATCCATGCTTTTGTAGGATGGAATCGCCGCAGGCGCTTCCGTCGCTGGCACCGTTTAAATACCACAGGGGTTGTATGTGATTACGCCTTGCGAATCTTCTCGACGATGGCCGTGGTCGAGCTGTTCTCCACCAGCCCCAGCACCCGCACTTCGCCGCCCCAGGCCTTGACCAGCTCGGCACCGACCACCTGATCGACGCCATAATCGCCGCCCTTGACCAGCACATCGGGGCGCACCTGGACCAGCAGGTTCTCCGGTGTATCCTCGGCAAAGCACACCACCCAGTCCACCGCTTCCAGCCCGGCCAGTACGGCCATGCGTCGATCCACGGTATTGATCGGGCGCCCCGGGCCTTTCAGGCGGCTGACCGAGGCGTCGTCATTGACCGCGACGATCAACCGGTCGCCCTGGGCGCGGGCCTGTTCCAGATAGGTGACATGGCCGGCATGCAGGATGTCGAAACAACCGTTGGTGAAGACGATCTTCTCGCCCTGGGTGCGAGCATCCTCGACCACGGTCAGCAACTGCTCGACCGTCATGGTGCCGCGTCCCGAGCCTTCCTCACGCTGTATGGCGCGGCGCAATTCGGGGGCGCTGACACAGGCAGTACCCAGCTTGGCGACCACGATGCTGGCGGCCAGATTGGCCAGCGCCACCGCCTGCGGCAGCTCGGCGCCGGCAGCCAGCGCGGCGGCCAGGGTGGAGATGACGGTGTCACCGGCGCCGGTCACGTCGAAAACTTCGCGCGCCCGCGCCGGCAGGTGCAGTGCCGCCTGGTCAGGGCGCAGCAGGGTCATGCCGTGCTCACCACGGGTCACCAGCAATGCATCCAGCTCAAGGCTGCGCATCAGCTCGGCGCCCTTGGCCACCAGCTCGGCCTCGTCAGCACAGTGCCCGACGATGGCCTCGAACTCGCCCAGGTTCGGCGTGATCAGCGAGGCACCGCGATAGATTTCAAAATCCTTACCCTTGGGGTCGGCCAGTACCGGAATACCGCGACGGCGGGCAGCCTGGATCAGCGCCTGGTGATTCTTCAACGCCCCCTTGCCGTAATCCGACAGCACCAGCGCCTTGACGCCGGCCAGCAGGCTTTCGACATCCTTGAGCAACGCCTGGGCATCGGTCTCGAAGGCTTCCTCGAAATCCATGCGCAACAGTTGCTGGTGGCGGCTCATGACCCGCAGCTTGACGATGGTCGGCTGATGTTCGATGCGCTGAAAGTGCGCCTGCACACCGGCTGCGGCCAGACTGTCGGTCAGGCTCTGGCAAGCCTCATCTTCACCGGTGACTCCCACCAGTGCCGCCGGAGCGCCCAGCGCCGCGATATTCAGCGCCACGTTGGCCGCGCCACCGGGGCGATCCTCGATCTGCTCGACCTTGACCACCGGCACCGGCGCCTCGGGCGAAATCCGCGACGTGCCACCATGCCAGTAACGGTCGAGCATGACATCGCCCACTACCAGAACGGGGGCTTGGTCAAAACGGGGCATGGACAGCTTCATGGGGGCTCCGGGACGGAAGAAAAAACGCTGCAAAGCATACCAGCATGGAGGCGGCGATTCTTCCAGCAGTCTATCCGGTGATGAATACGAGCACCTCAGCGCGCCGCACCACCGATTCGCTGCAAGCCCACCTCATGCGGCTCAGATTACGCCTCGCCCTCATCCTTGAACTGCGTCGCGTGCAACCGCGCGTAGGCACCATTGACCGCGAGCAGTTCAGCGTGCGTACCACGCTCAACGATGCGCCCCTGCTCCATCACCAGAATCAGATCGGCCTTCTCGATGGTGCTCAGGCGATGGGCGATCACCAGTGTCGTGCGGCCTGTCATCACATGATCCAGCGCGCCCTGAATATGCCGCTCGGACTCGGTATCCAGTGCCGAAGTCGCTTCATCCAGAATCAGCACCGGCGCGTTCTTCAGCAGTGCGCGGGCGATGGCCAGGCGCTGACGCTGGCCGCCTGACAGCAGCACGCCATTCTCGCCAACCTGGGTCTGATAACCCTCGGGCATCTGCTCGATGAATTCGTCGGCGTAAGCATCGCGGGCCGCACGCTGGATATCTTCCAGTGGCGCGCCGGCCAGATCGCCATAGGCAATATTGTTGGCGACCGTGTCGTTGAACAGCGTAACCTGCTGGGTCACCAGGGCGATATGTCGGCGCAGATTGCGCAGCTTGTAATCCGCGACCTCGACGCCATCCAGCAGAATCTGCCCCTGAGCATGGTGATAGAAGCGTGGGATAAGGTTCGCCAGGGTCGATTTGCCGCTGCCGGAGCGCCCGACCAGCGCCACCATCTGTCCCGGCTCGACGCTGAAGCTGATGTTTTGCAACACCTGCTTGTCAGTGCCGGGGTAGACGAAACCAAGATCACGCACATCCAGTCGCCCACTGACCTTGTCGCGCTCAACCGTACCGGCATCCAGCTCAGGGCTTTCGTCCAGCTGCTCGAAGATGCTTTCAGCGCCTGCCACACCTTTCTGAATAGTCGAGCTGACTTCCGAAAGCTGGCGGATGGGCTTGGGCAACAGTCCCGCCAGCGTGATATACGCCACCAGATCACCTGCCGACGCATCCCCTCGCAACAGCAGGACCAGAAACATCAGCAGCGCCATCGCGCTGTAAATCACCAGTTGCAGGGATGGCGTATAGACCGCATTGGTCTTGACCATGCGCAGCTGCTTGGCGGTGTTATCGGTGCTGGCGCCGAAGAAGCGATGCTGCTCGTAGGATTCGCCACCAAAGCTGCGTACCACGCGATAACCCTGGATGGTCTCGGATGCCACATGGGTGACGTCGCCCATCGCGACCTGGATCTTCTTGCTCTGCTTGCGGAATTTCTTGCTGGCACTGGACACCATCACGCCAATGACCGGCAGGATCGCCACCATCACCAGCGTCAGTTTCCAGTTCATCCACAGCAATGTGGCGAACAGGAAAATCACCGTCATGCCTTCACGTACCACCACCTTGATCGCATCCGTCGCCGCACCGGTGACCATGGTCACGTTGTAGGTGATGCGCGAAATCAGGTGACCGGAGTTGTGGCTGTCGAAGTAGCGATTGGGCAGCGTCAGCATGTTGTTGAACAGAGCCACACGCAGGTCGTGCACCAGGCCAAGGGAGACACGAGCCAGGAAATAGTTGCCGAGAAAGGACCCGATCCCCTGCAGCAGTGCGATGAGCACGATCAGCAGCGGCACGGCCTGCAGCAGCTTCAGCTCGGCAAGCCACGGCAGATCCTGCAGATGGGGAACCTGAGCAAAAAAGCTGGCGTCCGGGTTGTTCAACCCATCGACGAAGAACTTGAGGATGTAACCCAGCATCGGCTGGGTAGAAGCAAAAAGCAGAAATCCGAAAAGGCTGATTGCGAACAGCCCCCAATAGGGCTTTACATAGCCGAGCAGGCGCAGATAGATACGTACACTTGAGCGAGCAAAGCTCTCTTCCCGAGAATCCGACATAAGTTTTCACGAAATGGAATCAGGTCGAAACTCTAACACAGCACACCTGTATGCAGACAGGCATGATGACAGCACATGAAGTGCCTGCGCAGTTACGCTAAACTACGCCTTTGCTTCAGGAATGTGCCGATGCAAACACTCAGCAGGGAAGACTACGCCGCTTGGTGTAACGATGCACAGGTACTGGAAAGGGACGGACATGGTGAAAAAGTCCTGCGTCTGGCCGATGGTACCTTTCTCAAACTTTTTCGACGCAAAAGCTGGTTTTCCAAGACCGCGCTTTATCCACCGGCCAAGCGTTTTGCCAAAAACGCTGCTGCCTTACAGCTCCTTGGCATCCCTTGCCCAAAAGTCATCCAACTATACCGGATGAGTTCGCCATATCGCTCGGTAGTGCATTACCAGCCCCTGGCAGGAGAAACGTTGCGCAACTTGCTGCAGAAAGACAGCACACTGGATCAGCGCAAACTGTACATCCGCCTGGCTGAATTCATTACCAAACTGCACAATCTGGGCGTTTATTTTCGCTCGCTGCATATGGGTAACATCGTACTGACACCCGATAACAGGCTGGGCCTGATCGACATATCGGACATGCGCTGCCTCGGTCGCCCATTGTCACGCAGGATGCGCAACAGAAACTACCAGCACCTACTGCGCTACGAAAGCGACTGGGCACTCACAACCCCTGAGCTACGCTCACTGTTTTCCGCTGATACTCAGGCTGCCTTGTGAAACGTTTATAACCAATGAATAAAACCAAAACCTTTTATGAAGCCTTGTCGGCCAGCAGCCTCGTCTTTGCGTTTTTCTGGCTGCCTGTGCCACGGCTTTTTGATATTGCCTGCATTGCGCTGATTTTATTATTCGTCCCTGCCATTCTGTTACCAGCCAATGGCGATTTGAGAAAAGACCCGACGATCCGATTGGGCATGCTGTTTTTTCTTTATTTATTCATCTCCATTATCTGGCACAGACTGACCCTTCCCGACCATTTCCCTCATACCACCAGCGACCGCCGCTTTCTTAGGGTGCTCTACTTTATCGCCATCGCCTATGCGATCTCCCGCAGCCGCCTGCTGACCGCCTGGAATCTCCTCGCCGTGGCCTTCGGCGGCCTGCTGATTTACCTGGCCATCAGTTTCGATAAAACCGAATGGGTTCTCGCATGGGATGGCCAACGGGCCGACTTCGGCATTCACAATGCACAGCATACTGGCATTGTATTTGCCACTTGCGCCTTGGCCTTAAGTCTTTTTACACCTCGCTTTTTCGCCTGGATCAAAGGCTCACCGCCTCTCCTCGCCTCGGGTGGCGCGTTGCTCTGGCTGGCCATGTTGTCGTTTTCCCTATGGGGAGTATTCGTTTCACAAACACGGGCCGTCTGGCTGGGCCTGAGCATTACCCTGCTGTTCTTCCCTGGCATTCTGCTTTTTGCTTACAGCCTCCGTGGGAAGCTGCGACTGTCGCCACGAAAGTTCTTATCGAGCGGTATCGCCGGCATCTTTCTCCTCGGCCTGCTGGCCGCAGGGCTCAATATCCCTGGCCTGGTTAGCGAGCGACTGTCGGCAGAGAAAGTCACATGGGAAAGCTTGCGTTTAGCCGCGTCCCATGAGGATCAGGAGCTAACGAGTACCGGAGTTCGAGTGGCATCCTGGTCAGCAGCGGCGGACTGGATCATGGAAAAACCTTTCATGGGCTGGGGCGGACGTGCTTCTAGACCCCTGATACGCCAATCCGACCTTTTCAGCGATGCATTCAAGAAAAACTACAACCACCTGCACAACTCATACTTACAGGTATTGCTTGAAATAGGTCTGATTGGAGCCGCATTCATCGCCGGGTTAATGATACTGATCGGGCGCGCCTGCATTAAAAGTTACCAACACCACTCCATGCCATTGGATGTATTTCTTTTTTCCTGGGTCTTCTTCATATTCTGGCTGGTGGTGAATATTTTTGAGTCTTACGTCATTTATTCCAGCGGAACCTACCTGATCGCCATTATCACAGGCTTCTTCTATTCATTCTGCATCGAACATAAGAAGCCATTCGGCTAAACACCTCTATCAGGACTACCTATTTTCCTGGCAATAAGCCGGACCGGCACGAAGGGACGCCAAATATAATCGCCTAACCACTTAAAGCGAAACCAGGGGTACACAACCGTATTGAGCTGGTTGAAGCCGGGGCGCCAGGCAAAATAGCGATGGCGACGTGTGATGGTAAAAGTGGCCAATCCCATCAAAGATGCCAAATGACCACCACCCGAATCATTGCTGATAACGATTGATGCCAAAGCAACATGATCGATCAGCCCCTTGATATCGGGAAAGCTTCTAACCTGAAAACCAGGCACGGCCTTAAGCACTTCTTCACGCTCATCAGGCATGCAGACAAACTCAACACGCCAGCCTTTCTTCTGCAACGCATTAGCCAGCCATCGAAAGCCAGCCATCCAATAATTCTTTTTCGGCTGAGGTGTGGTCGGAAAAATCAGCACCAACCCCGCGTCATTATCAAGCTGCAGTCCAGGCAAACCGGGCATTGGATGGGTTTCGATGGCAAATACTTCTTTAGCATAGCCATCAACCCATTCAACCATGCTTTTACCCGCATCCGAGTCGAGACAGAACGCTCTGCTTGCACCAAAGAAATCCTTGCCCCTGATAACCACACCGCGGCCATCCAGCCCCGAATCACGGGATATTTTCTTGGCGGTGACAAAGGCGACATTATTCAGCGCGGCATAAAGTGGCGACCATTTCTTCCTGAAATAATATTTTTCAAAACAGGCGATCACCAGTTCAAAACGGCCTGCCAATTCATCCAGTTCATCGTCATGTTCAGGGACGATCGTCAACCAGGGAAAATACTCCCGGGCAGAATAGAACGCATTACTGTAGAACGTTACATGGGCACCAGAGCGGCAAAACAGCCAGCACAGGCGAAGATAGATGGTGATATCACCCAGGGCCGGAAATGGAACAACCGCCACCTTGAGACCGGCAAAAACATCATCAGGATTGGGCGCTGCATCGCAAGGTTGGCTACTGGCTATATTTGCACTCATGGCTTCACCCTGTTAGCCAACCATTGCCTATCCCAGAACTGGTCACGAACAACAGCATCGGAGAACATCTGCACCAGTCTGGACTGCACCTTCGACCGTTGTGCTTCCAACTCATCCCCCGCCAGTCCTGCCATCTGCTGCAGGCATCCAGCCAGCTGACCGTCATCACCCAGCGTGAACAGCATCCCACAAGCTCCGACCACCTCCGGCGCCCCGCCACAGTCACTGCTGATAACCGGCACCCCTGCCGCCATCGCTTCCAGCAGCACCATTCCAAAAGGCTCATGATCGGACGTCAGGGCAAACACATCGAATGCCTTGAAGTAACGACGTCCATTTGCCACCTGGCCGAGAAAAAGCACATGCCCAGCGACGTCCAGACTGGCCGCTAACGATTTCAAGGTCGCTTCCAGCCGCCCAGCCCCCATGATCACCAGCAGACTGCCCTTTGGCAGTTGCGGCAGAGCCTGGGCAAAAGCGCGAATCAGGGTCGCCTGATCCTTGTCTGGATGCAAACGCCCGACATTACCGACAACCCAGGCGTCCAATGAAAGGCCAAGGGCTATTCGGGCTTCCTCACGCGGAAGCTGTTCGGCCTTCACGGCCTCGATATCGATTCTGTTGTATAAGGTTTCGATCCGCTCCGCCGGCCAACCCGGTAGACAAGCGCGGATATCGTCACGCACGGCATTCGAGACCCCGAGCAACAGCAAGCGCTTGCTGAACAGGTGGGCGAGCACCCGTCTCGAAAAGCGCTGATACACACCGAAAGCATGACTTATGCCGATAACTGGCAGCCGGGTCGCCAGGCAGGCGATATAGGTTGGCTTGAAGCGGTGAGCGATGCACAGGCGGAAATCCCGTCCGCGAATGATCTTGCGCAGGCGGCGTATAGCACCCAGCTTGAGGCCACCCACTTCCTTCGAGCTGTAGCCGAGAAACAGCACTTCGTCTGAGGCGCAAGCAGCCACCACTCGCTCATCCGGCGCTCCCGTCAGGAATACCGTGCAGACCTTATAGGGGGCTCCGACAAAAAGCGCGGCGTACTGCCGCGCACAATCGAGAAACGGGCCGTCATAACCATGACAGAGCTGAAGCACCCATTGCTCAGACGTCGTCATACCAGCCCTTGCCTTCCTTGACCACCAGTATGTCTTCCATGATCAGATACTGCAGATCCGACCCGTAGAACATGTTCAACGCATCGGTCGGCGAGCAGATCATCGGTTCGCCGCGACGGTTGAGTGAGGTATTGAGCGAGACGCCGTTGCCGGTGAGCTTTTCCAGTTCCAGCATCAGGTCGTACCAGCGCGGGTTGTATTCGCGCTTGAGCACCTGGGCGCGAGAGGTGCCGTCTTCGTGGACGACTTCACTGACGCGCTCCTTCCACTCGTCGTTGACCTCGAAGGTGAAGGTCATGAAGGGGCTGGGATGATCGACCTTGAGCATCTGCTCGGCCACGCTATCGAGCATCGACGGGCAGAACGGGCGCCAGCGCTCGCGGAACTTGATCTGTTCGTTGATGCGGTCGGCCACGCCCGGAATGCTCGGGCAGCCGATGATGGAGCGACCGCCGAGGGCGCGTGGGCCAAACTCCATTCGGCCCTGGAACCAGGCGACCGGGTTGCCATCGACCATGATTCTGGCGATGCGCTGTTCGACATCATCGATTTTCTGCCACGCAGGCGCGCTCGGATGGCGCGCGCAGGCGGCGATGACGTCCTCGTTGCTATAGGACGGGCCGAGGTAGACGTGCTCCATCTTCTCTACCGGGACGCCGCGCTGGTGCGAGACGTAGGCGGCGGCGCCGACCGCAGTACCGGCATCACCGGAGGCAGGCTGGACGAACAGCTCCTTGACCTCGGGACGGGCGATGATCTTCTGGTTGAGCTTGACGTTCAGCGCACAGCCGCCGGCGAAGGCGATCTTGCCGGTCTGTTTGATGATGTCGCCCAGGTAGTAGTCCATCATCTCCAGCGCCAGCTTCTCGAACAGCGCCTGCATGCTGGCGGCATAGTGGATGTAAGGATCGTCGGCGATGTCGCCTTCGCGCTTGGGACCGAGCCAGTCGATCAGCTTGGGCGAGAAGTAGTAGCCCTTGCCCTTTTCCTTGTAGCGGCGGAAACCGATGACGTTGGCGTAATCGGTGTTGATGATCAGCTCGCCGTTCTCGAACGTGGCCAGGCGCGAGAAGTCGTATTTGGCCGCATCGCCGTAAGGCGCCATGCCCATGACCTTGAACTCGCCGTCGAGCATCTCGAAGCCGAGGTATTCGGTGATCGCGCCATAGAGACCGCCCAGTGAATCCGGATCGTAGAATTCCTTGATCTTGTGGATCTTGCCGTTCTCGCCCCAGCCGAAGAAGGTGGTGGCGTACTCGCCCTTGCCGTCGATACCGAGGATGGCGGTCTTTTCGGTGAAGCCGGAGCAGTGATAGGCGCTGGAGGCGTGGGCCAGGTGATGCTCGACCGGCTGCAGCTTGACCTTCTTCAGATCGAAGCCGAGCTGCTGCAGGCACCACTGGATGCGCTTCTTGTAGCGGTGGTAGCGGCGGTTGCCCATGAGGATGGCGTCGAGCGCACGGTCCGGCGCGTACCAGTAGCGTTTGGCGTAGTGCCAGCGGGCCTTCTCGAAGATGCTGATGGGCGCGAAGGGAATCGCCACCACATCGACGTCCGACGGCTTGATCCCGGCCTGTTCCAGGCAGAACTTGGCCGACTCGTAGGGCATGCGGTTCTTGGCATGCTTGTCGCGCACGAAGCGCTCTTCTTCGACGGCGGCGATCAGTTTGCCGTCGATGTACAGCGCGGCGGAAGGATCATGACTGAGGGCGCCGGAAAGGCCGAGAATCGTCAATGACACGGAAAAAGCCTCTTGAAAGCAGCTGGAAGCTCGAAGCTAGAAGCCTGAAGCAACAACAGCGATGTCTGGTTCATAGCCCTACGGGGCTTCTCTCTTCCAGCTTCAAGCTTCGGGCTTCAAGCTGTCCTTCGGTAATCGTTCGTCCAACAGCCGATAAAGCGCCGAGTCAGCCGGCCAGTTGCGCAGGAAACGCGCACGATCTTTGGCAAACGCCTGCAGGAACGCCCCGTCGCTGTGGTGATGGCGCAGGCCATCGAGATCGATGAGCAGCCAGCGCCCGTCCTGCCAGAGCAGGTTGGTGCCTTTCATATCGCCGTGGCTGATACGTTCACGCAGCAACGACTCGAACAGCTGCCGCAGCGCCGTCAGCTCGGACTCGGGCGGCGACTCGGCAAGATACGGCTGAAAACGCGCGATTATATCCTGCCCCCCCGCATATTCGGTAATCAGATAGCTGCGTCCGCGCAAGCCCAGCCAGCGATGCTCGAGCACGGCCAAAGGTCTGGGCGTGGCGATACCGAGAAAATCCAGCCGATTGCCTTCCACCCAGCTGTGCCAGGCACGCGTCGGGCGCCAGCAACGCTGCAGCCAGTGCCCCAGCCCCTTGATGTTGTAGCGCTTGATGACCAAGGGCCGGCCATCCACTTCGACCAGAGCGACGGTCGCACTGCCGCCTTTTTTGAGAAAGTGCCCGCCAGCCATGCCATGATCGAGATCGGCGAGCAGCGATTGCAGCCTGGCTTCTTCTTCACGGCGCATCGCCAGCAAACCGCTGGCACCGCGCCGAACGCTGAACAGGGTGCAATCGCGGCCCGTCTTGTCGAGGTAATCACGCAGGCGCCAGCGTCGCACCTTGGTCACTTCCCGGCTCAGGGTCTCCATGGGCAAGGCGTGTTCGCCGTTGACCAGCAGATAATGCACCAGCAGTTCTTCGATGAAGGGCTCCAGCGTGGCCGGCAGCTGACCGAAGAAAAGGCCGAGACTCTCCAGCACCTGCTCGCGCGCCAGCGGCTGGCCGGGCGCCTGGGCCCGCACCCCGCCGCCATCGATCAGGTACAACTGGCCATCATGGCGCAGAAGATTGTCCAGATGCAGATCGCTCTGCCAGAGGCCTCTGGCGTGCAGTCGGGCAATCGCGCCCAGCGCCTCGCCGAGCACTTCCTGCTGGGCATCGGAAAGCGGCGGCTCGCGCTCGACCATCTGCCAGGCCGCGCCAAGGCTTTCGGCGCCTTCGAGGAAGTCGAACAGCAACCAACCGCCCTGCTCCGGCTCGTAGCCCTCGGCCAACAGTTCCGGTGTCGCCATCTGCTGCGCACGGAGCAGCACGGCCCCCTCACGCTCACGCTGGAAATGCCGCTCCGCTCTGGAACCGACCATCAGCTTGGCGAACACAGTACGCCCCTGCCATTCGGCCCGGGCAACGTAGCGCTGCCCCGGAAGCACGCGAAGCCATTCGAGCAGTTGCAGCTGACCGGCGGCCATATCCACGCTGAGCGGCAGCTGTGGAGCGCGCCCTGCGTGCGCCAGTTCGGACAGTTTCATATCCGCGCCTCCTTCTTTTGCCGACGCGCCCGCAGACGATCCAGCCAGGCATCGAGCTGCGAATCATCGCCCTGCAGCCCGAGGTAGCGAGCCAGCAGCATGCGCCTTTCCTCATCGCTCCACGGCGCGGCGCGGCGCATCAGTGCCTCCATATCGCGCAAGCGCCCCGCCCTGTCGAACAGCATTGGCCGGGTCTTCTCCAGATCGATCAGACAGGCTTCGTAGCCGTCCTCGGCGGTGCGCAGAAAG
Source organism: Stutzerimonas stutzeri (assembly GCF_013522825.1). Lineage (GTDB taxonomy): Bacteria > Pseudomonadota > Gammaproteobacteria > Pseudomonadales > Pseudomonadaceae > Stutzerimonas > Stutzerimonas stutzeri_AK. The sequence continues at coordinate 123,548 of NZ_JAAMQZ010000010.1, read as the reverse complement.
ATGTGTTTGGGGTAGAAGCAACCATGCTTCAGGCCCGCGCCATGCATTTGCGCAGCAAGGTGCCCGCAGGCGTTCAGGATATCGCGGCGCTCAGCGACCGCCAGTTGCTGCCAACGCGCGAGCAGCGCCTCCAGGTCGGTCCAGCCATCCAGAGCGTGGGTCAGCAGAATCGCGCGGCGCTCGCCGGCCACCACGCGCTCGCCATGAAAAGCCGCCTGCAAGGCGGGAATCCCCTTGCTCTGGTAGTGGCGGATATTGCGAAACTCACGGGTAAGCGTCGGCTCGCCAAGAGGCCGCGTCAGCGAGCGGATAAAGTAGTTGCTCTGCCGCTTCAGGTAGTAGGCCGTCTCATCCAGCTGCAGGCGGAAAACGCTGCTCCAGCCGCCACGCCCCTCGTTGGGTGCATCGACCGCCACCAGTTGAAGCTCCCACAGCGCCTCGAAACTGTCGAGCCCGTGTCTGCTCAGGGTCGACACATCCTCAGCGGCGATAAAGTCGCTCATTCGCGGCCCTCGAAATAGGCCAATACCTGGCCGATCATCGCCCTGTCCGCAGCGGTCAGATGCTTGCGGCGCTGGTATTGCAGGTAGAAACGCAGGCGCTGGCTGCGTGACAGCTGATATTTGGCCACCTTGTCCAGGCAGGCCAGGTCCTTGACGATGCGTCGGCGCAACAGCGGTCCCCGCCAGAAATCCCCCGACGGGCAGTCGATGAGAAAGAGTTCGTCAGCATCGTTGACCAGCAGGTTGCGCCATTTCAGGTCATTGTGAGCGAATCGGTGGTCATGCAGCGTCCGGGTGGCATGGGCCAGCTTCTCGCTGAGCCGCCTGACCCAGCGCCAGTCGGCCAGCCGTGGATCGGCCTTCTGCGCCATGGCCGCCATGTCGACAGTATTGGGGACTTCCAGGGTAATCAGCGCTCCACGCACGAATGCCCCTGCGCGACGCTGCAGCCCCCAGGCCACGAGCGGCGCAACGGGAATGCCCCAGCATTCGAAATGCTTGAGGTTCTGCCACTCGGCCTTGACTCGCGGTCGGCCCAGATAGCGCCGCAGCCCCTTGCCGGCAGCCCAGTAGCGCTTGACGTAATAGCGCAGGCCTTCGATCTCGACCCGGATGACCTCCGACAGCGGATCGCGTGCAATCGGCTCGCCTTCGAGCGCGAACACGGCATCCAGATCGGCAAACGCCCGTGCGGCTGCGGCATCCAGATCAGTCATGATCTTCCAGCCGCTCACCCTTGTGCTCCCGGTGCGTATTTACGCTCGAAGCGCGCCTGCAGCTTCTCCGCCTTGCCTTCCAGCCAGCGCAACAAGACCGCTTCGTCACGCAGGATCTCGCGCAGCGGCTTTTTGAAATAGCCCTTCAGGAAACGCAGGCGGTCGCGACGGGTCAGGCCGATGTCCAGTGCCGAGAAGTACAGCCCGGCCAGATCCTTGTCGCGCCAGCGGCGTGGCGTCCCGGGGCGAACCTGGGCGCGGTGCAGGTCGATCAGCGACAGGCGGAAATCTTCAGCGGTTACGGCTTTGTCGGTGTGCAACAGAAAATGGCAGATATAGAAATCCCGATGATTGACCCCGGCGCGGTGCATGGTGCCGGCCATGCGTGCGACTTCGGCGATCAGTGCGCGCTTGAGCGCCGGTAACGGCGGCTGTTCACGCCAATTGACCGAAAAATCCTCGAGGCTGACGGTTGGCGCCAGCTCTTCGGTGATGATGAACGAGTGCTGGGTCGCCGGATTGGCCCCGCGCTCGCCGTAGGCGACGGCTGTCATGGTCGGCACGCCGGCCTCTTGCAGGCGCTCGATGGCACGCCATTCCTGGCCTGCGCCGAGCACCGGAGCCTTGGCGGTGAGCAGGTTCTTGACGATCTCACCCCAGCCGATGCCGCGATGGATCTTGACGAAGTAGCCGCGACCGTCAATCTCGGTGCGCAGGGTGCGACGCCCCTCCAGCTCGCGGTAGATCTGGCCTTGCAGACGCTCGACCTCGACGAAGGGGTCCCGGCCTTGCCAGAGGGTTTTGAAGGGTTCGGCGAGGATCAGCTTCATTGTTGACACCCGCTCGCGCCATGAGCGGCTTCGCGGGCATGGTCCGTTCCTACGAGGCGGCACGCAGCCTGCGTCCTGACCCTGTAGGAACGGGTCATGCCCGAGAACCGGGCCGCAACAGCCTGCTCGCTCATGGCCGCTCCCCGAGAATCACATCGGCAGCGCGCTGCGGCATGCTGTAAAGATCGGCGCTGTCGGCATAGCGCAGCGCATTGCGGCCCCAGACGACACGCTGCTGATCATCGGCGAGCATCTGCGCCAGCATGCGGTCCAGCGTGGCTTGCTCGAACGGGCTGGGCACGACACGGCCACAATCGGCATCGCCAATATAGTGGGCATAGCCGCAGACATCACTGACCAGCACCGGCAGGCCGGCAACCAGCGCCTCCAGCAGGACGGTGCCGGTATTTTCGTTGTAGGCGGGATGGATCAGCAGGTCGGCGCCCAGCAGAAAGCGCGGAATATCACTGCGCCCCTTGAGAAACTCCACCATGCTCGAAATGCCCAGTGTCTTGGCCTGCAGCTTGAAGGGCTTGGGATCGTCCTGCCCGATCACCAGCAGCCGTGTGCGCCTCTTCAGCTCACGCGGCAGCGCTGCAAGCGCCTTGAGGCTGCGGTCGACGCCCTTGGTCTTGAAGCCGGAGCCGATCTGCACCAGCACCAGCTCGTCGGCGCCCAGCTCGAACTCCTCGCGAAACTCGGCACGTATTTCCGCTGCATTGGCCGGCGCGCGGCGGTCCTGGGCGATGCCCGGCGGCAGCAGATGAAAACGCTCCGCCGGCGTGCCGTAGTGTTTGACGAACAACGGCTGCTGCACCTCGGAAATCATCAGGATCTCGGTTTTCGAGTCGGGCGCGAACACCGCTCGCTCGTACTCGGCGAAGTGCTTGTAGCGGCCCCAGCGGCGGTAGATCGGATTACGCAGGGTTTGCGCCTTGTCCTCGAAGCAGGGGTCGGCGGCGTAGTAGACATCCAGACCCGGCATCTTGTTGAAACCCACCACGCGGTCCACCGGACGCGCTGCGAGATCACGCTCGACCCAGGCGGTGAAGCGTTCGTTGCGGGTGTGATTGAACAGCGCCTTGACCGGTGCGATCAGCACCTCGAAGCCGTCCGGCACCTCGCCTTCCCAGATCATCGCGTAGACACGGATGCCGTGGCCGCGACGCTGGCATTCCAGCGCGATACGCATGAAATCGCGCTGCAGCCCGCCAAAGGGAAAGTACTTGTAGAGGATAAAGGCCAATTGCATCAGTTCGTCTCCGATGACCGCAACAGGGCCTTGAGTTCACTGGCGACGCGCTCGGGCAGCAGGTCGTCGAAGCAGGGTATGTGGCGGTCGCCTTTGCCGGCGTTCGGGCCTGTCGCGCACAAATGCACTTGCGAGCGACCATAGGTGCCCACGCGCCCAGGCAGGGTCGGGCCGTAAAGCGAGATGCTCGGCACATCCAGCGCGGCGGCCAGATGCCCGAGGCCGGTATCCACCGCCACGCAGGCGCGGGCACCGGCGACCACCTTGGCCACGCCGCCGAGATTCAGCCGGGGCAGCACGGACGCGCCGTCGATACCTTCGGCGATACGTTCGGCGCGGGCCTTCTCCTCGGCGTTGCCCCAGGGCAGGCGAATCGCCCAGCCGAAGGCGCTCATGCGCTCGGCCAGCTCGCGCCAGTAGGTTTCCGGCCAGTGCTTGCTCGGCCAGGTGGTACCGTGCAGGAACAGCAGATAAGGCTGCTCGCCAGGCGCGGCCAACTGAGCGCGATCCAGGCCGTAGTCGCCGATATCCTGCGGCAGCTGGTAGCCCAACGCATGGGCGAACAGCTGGCGCACCCGTTCCAGCGCATGCTGCTCGCGCGGCACGGCATAGCGGCGATCATAGAAGCGCGACGCCAGCGGCTCGCGTGCCGAGTCGCGATCCAGGCCGGCCACCGGCGCCTTGACGTAGCGGGTCAGCCAGGCGCTTTTCAGCAGGCCCTGGGCATCGATAACCAAGTCGTAACGGGTTTCGCGCAGGCGCGCCTTGAAGCGCCGCCACTCACCGGAACGCAGGGTCTGCAGCGGGTGCTTGCGCCAGCGACGGATGGCGACGGGAATCACCTGGGCTACCGCCGGATGCCAGGCGGGAATCTCGGCGAAGCCTTCCTCGACCACCCAGTCGAACTGGATGCCGGGAATCGCCCGTTGCGCATCGGTCAGCGCCGGCAGGGTATGCACGACGTCGCCCAGCGACGAGGTCTTGATCAGCAGAACGCGCACTCAGTGCTCCAGCGGCAGCGGGTCGGCCAGCGGGTCGCCGGCCAGGCGTTGCAGCGCATCCAGCACCGGCTGCGGATGCAGATCGCGCAGGCAATTGTAGTGACCGAAGCGGCAGGTACGGTCGAAGCAGGGGCTGCATTCCAGGCCGAGACGGACGATCTCCACCTGATCGGCCAACGGCGGCGTGAACTGCGGCGACGTCGAGCCATATACCGCCACCAGGGGCCGGTTGAGCGCAGCGGCCACATGCATCAGGCCCGAATCGTTGGACACCACCGCCGTGGCACAGGACATCAGATCGATGGCCTCGGCCAGGCTGGTTTCACCGCACAGGTTGATCGCTTCTTCCTGCAGGCCGGGAATCAGTTCGTCGCGAATCGCCTCGCCAACCGGGTGGTCCTTCTTCGAGCCGAACAGCCAGACCTGCCAGCCGGCGCGAATCTTCGCCTCGGCCACGGCAGCGTAGTGCTCGGAAGGCCAGCGCTTGGCTTCGCCGAATTCGGCACCGGGACACAGCACCAGCACCGGGCGATCCAGTTCCAGGCCGAACCTGGCGAGCGCCGCTGCGCGACTGGCTTCGTCGATCCGCAGGCGCGGCTGCGGGTAAGGCCGGGGCAGCTCGGCATCCGCCTCGAACGCCAGCGCCATGAAGCGCTCGATCATCAGCGGGTAGCGCTGCTTGTCGAGCTTGCGCATGTCGTTGAGCAGGCCGAAGCGCATCTCGCCGCGCCAGCCGGTGCGCTTGGGAATGCCGGCGAAGAACGGCACCAGGGCGGACTTCAGCGAATTGGGCAGCAGGATCGCCTGCTCGTATTGACCACGCAGGCCCTGCGCGACGGTGCGCCGGGTCGCCAGGTCCAGCACGCCGTGGCCGAGCGGGAAACTCAGCGCCTGGCGCACCTCGGGCATGCGTTCGAGAATCGGCCGGCTCCACTCGGGCGCCAGCACGTCGATCTGGCAGTCGGGATGGCGCTGTTTCAGGCAGACGAACAGCGTCTGCGCCATCACCATGTCGCCCACCCAACTGGGACCTACGATCAGAATATTCATAGCAAAAGCCGCTAATAGGCTAAAGGCTTGAGGCTGAACGAAGAGGCACCTCGTCCAGCCTTCAGCCTAGAGCCTTTAGCCTACGAGCGTCCGCCATTCGGCGTGCGCGTCGGTCTTGCCGGTGACCAGGTCGAAGTAGGCTTTCTGCAGCTTCTCGGTAACCGGGCCGCGGCGACCGATGCCGATCTGACGACCGTCGAGCTCGCGAATCGGGGTGACCTCGGCGGCGGTGCCGGTGAAGAAGGCCTCGTCGGCGATATAGACCTCGTCGCGGGTGATGCGCTTCTCGACGATCTCGATGCCGAATTCGCGCGCCAGCGCCAGCACGGTGCCGCGGGTGATGCCGTTCAGGCAGGCGGTGACTTCCGGGGTGTAGATCACGCCGTCCTTGATGATGAAGATGTTCTCGCCGGAGCCTTCGGCCACGTAGCCTTCCGGATCGAGCAGCAGCGCCTCGTCGGCACCGGCGGACACCGCTTCCTGCAGCGCCAGCATCGAGTTGACGTAGCTGCCGCTGGATTTGGCGCGGGTCATGGTGATGTTGACGTGGTGCCGGGTGAAGGAACTGGTGCGGATCTTGATGCCGTTTTCCAGCGCCTCGTCGCCCATGTAGGCGCCCCAATGCCAGGCCGCGATGACCACATGCACCTTCAGGTTGTCGGCACGGATGCCCATGCCTTCCGATCCGTAGAACACCAGCGGACGGACGTAGGCGCTTTCCAGGTTGTTCTCGCGCACTGCGGCACGGGTCGCTTCGTTGATCTGTTCCTTGGTGAAAGGAATCTTCATGCCCATGATGTGGGCGGAGTCGAACAGGCGGTCGGTGTGCGCCTGCAGGCGGAAGATCGCCGTGCCCTGCGGCGTGTTGTAGGCGCGCACACCCTCGAAGACCCCCATGCCGTAGTGCAGGCTGTGGGTCAGCACATGTGTGGTCGCGTTACGCCATTCGACCAGTTCGCCGTCATACCAGATCACGCCATCACGATCGGCCATCGACATTGGTTGCCACCTCGGAATTCGATAAATGCTCTGTTTGTCAGACGAGAATCAGCTGAGCCCAAGCTCACGCCAGATGCGCATGACTGCGCGACGCTCATCATGAAATTGGTCCCCACTCACCACTTCGGGCAGTTTTTGCAGTGATTGCCGGTGAGCTGCGCCACGGTAGGCCTTGTAGGCGTCCTGCAGCAGCCGAACCTCATCGCCGGTCATCAACCCGGCCTGCTCCAACCCGTCGAGAATGCGGATGTTATCGGTATAGCGCAGCAGTTGCGGATGCTGGTGCGACCACGCCAGAGCCGCGTATTGCACCATAAATTCGATATCCACGATACCACCGGCGTCCTGCTTGAGATTGAACTCGCCCTGCGCCTCGAACGCCTTGTCCGCCATGCCGGCGTGCGTCACGCGGGTGCCAAGGTTGTCGCGCATCTTCGCACGCATCTCGCTGACCTCGCTGCGCAACTGCCCCAGGTCACGCGGTCGCCCCAGTACGGCGGCGCGCACCCGCTCGAAATCCTGCGCCAGTTGCGGGCAGCCGACCAGCACCCGCGCACGCACCAGCGCCTGGTGCTCCCAGGTCCAGGCTTCCTCGCTCTGGTAGCGTTCAAAGGCGCTCAGTGAGCCGACCAGCAGCCCGGAAGCCCCGGAAGGCCGCAGGCGCATATCGACTTCGTAGAGCTGGCCGGAGGTGGTCTGGGTCGTCAGCAGATGAATGATGCGCTGGCCCAGGCGGGTAAAGAACTGCGCGCCATCGATGGGTTTGGCGCCGTCGGTTTCCGCATTGGAATCGCCGTCGTGAATGAACACCAGGTCCAGGTCGGACCCATGGCCCAGTTCGATGCCGCCGACCTTGCCGTAGCCCACCACGATAAAGGCCGGGTCGCACAGCTCGCCGTCGGTGCGCCGGGGCCGGCCATGCCGCGTCACCGTGTGATGCCAGGCCAGGGCCAGCACTTCGTTGAGAATCGCCTCGGCGAGCCAGGTCAGGTAATCACTGACTTTCATCAGCGGCAGCGTGCCTGCGAGCTCCGAGGCCGCCACGCGCAGCCGGTGCGCCAGCTTGAAATGACGCAGCGCCTCCATCTGCTGCTCCAGGTCATCCTCGGGAATGCGCGCCAGCCGCTCGCGCAGCTCGGCGGCCAGCTCCGGCGCTTGCGGTGGCCGGAACAGCCGCCCGACATTGAGCAGTTCGTCGAGCAGCAGCGGAAAGCGCGCGATCTGTTCGGCGATCCAGGGGCTGCCCGCGCAAAGCTCCAGCAGCCGCTGCAAGGCACCGGGGTTTTCCGTCAGCAGCACCAGATAGGCCGAACGCCGCGCCACTGCCTCGATCAGCGGCAGCACCCGCTCAAGCACCAGATCCGGATCATCCTGCTCGACCGCCTGCGCCAGGAGCCGTGGAATGAAGGCATCCAGACGTTCGCGCCCCAGCCTCTGCATGGTCCGCACCTGCTTGCCACTGCGCAGCGCGGCGAGCCGCTGGCAGGCGACCTGGCCGTCGCGAAATCCCGCGTCGCTCAACTGGCGACAGGCGAATTCCTCGTCCCAATCCTGCTCCCACAGCGGCAACCACTCCCCCCCGACCAGCGCTTCACCCTCGCCCAGCTCATCCTCGTCGGGGTCGGCGATCACCTGGCGGAAGTGCCAGTCGACCCGGCTGCGCCAATGCAGCAGCCGTTCATGGAACGCGCTCCAGCCGTCGAAACCGAGCATGAAGGCCACGCGGTCGCAGTCGATGCGGTTATCGGGCAGCATCTGGGTCTGGCGGTCGTCGATGGCCTGCAGCGCATGCTCGGTGTAACGCAGGAATTCATAGCCTTCGCGCAACTCCTCGACCGCAGCAGCGGGCATATAGCCCTGCCCCGCCAGGGTCGCCAGCACCTTGAGCAGCGGTCGTTGCTGCAGGCTCAGGTCGCGTCCGCCGTGAATCAGCTGGAACGCCTGGGCGATGAATTCCACCTCGCGAATGCCACCCGCGCCCAATTTGATATTCGCCGCCACGCCCTTGCGCCGCACCTCCTGCTGGATCAGCTGCTTCATGCCGCGTAGCGCATCGATGGCGGAAAAATCCAGGTAACGCCGATAGACGAAAGGCCGCAGGATATCGAGCAGCTCCCGGCCGGCCTCCTGATCGCCGCCGACCACTCGCGCCTTGATCATTGCGTAGCGTTCCCAGTCGCGCCCCTGGTCCTGGTAATACTGCTCCAGCGCGCTGAAGCTCATCACCAGCGCGCCGGATGAGCCATAGGGGCGCAGACGCATGTCCACGCGGAACACGAAACCATCGACGGTGGGTGCATCCAGCGCCTTGATCAGTCGTTGTCCGAGGCGGACGAAAAACTCCTGGTTGTCCAGCGAGCGCCGCGCGCCCGTGGTTTCGCCGCCTTCCGGATAGCCGAAGATCAGGTCGATATCCGATGACAGATTGAGTTCATGAGCGCCCAGCTTGCCCATGCCGAGCACCACCAGATGTTGCGGGCGACCGCTTCTGCGCCCGGTCGGCACGCCAAACTGTTCGCAATGGCGCGCATACAGCCAGCGATAGGCCAGATCGATGCAGGTATCGGCCATGTCGGACAAATCGCCGCAGGTTTCGGCCAGGTCCGCCTGGCGCGTCAGATCACGCCAGATGATCCGCACCTGCTGGCGATTGCGAAAACGCCTGAGCAGGGTCGCCAGAGCGGCTTCGTCCGCGCAATCGGCCAGCAGCGCATTCAGCGCCGTGTGCATCTCGCCCGTGCGCAGGCGGCGTTCAAGCAACCCGGCCTCGGCCAGCTGCAGCAACATTTCGGGATCTCGGCTAACCTGTTCGGTGACAAAATCGCTGGCCGCGCAGACCCGCTCGAAAGCCTCACCTCGCTCGACAGGCCAGGCGAGGAACTCCTCCACGGCCTGCGCCGAGACATCACGCGCCGCATCGAGGAACGACTCCCTGGCACGGGTGACCAATGGCAATAGCGATGTCGGCAGTGCAACCAATGATGGCAGACTCATATAGCATCCTCAGTGCCGATAACGGCTGCGGGCAGCGCAAACACCTAGGCTAGAGCCTTGGCGCTGAAATCAGCCGGACAGGCTGAGTCGCCGCAATTGTAGTTTTACTACGAAAGAATGTTGCAGGGGGCTGAATCAACCGTAGTTTTGTAGTAAAACTACAGGACCGGTTCTACCCCCGGCACAAAATCCAAGAACATATACGCGCCGGCCCACAAAGCCGGCAGCGAAGCAGGCAACCGATTCTGGAAGCCTTTCCGCCCTGGAGCAAGCCATGCAAGATCTCGATCCCGTCGAAACCCAGGAATGGCTGGACGCCCTCGAATCCGTACTCGATAACGAGGGTGAAGAGCGAGCGCACTACCTGTTGACCCGCATGGGTGAACTGGCCACCCGCACCGGCACCCAGCTGCCCTACGCCATCACCACGCCCTACCGCAACACCATTCCCGCCAGCCACGAAGCGCTGATGCCCGGCGACCTGTTCATGGAGCGACGCATCCGCTCCCTGGTCCGCTGGAACGCGCTGGCGATGGTGATGCGCGCGAACCTGAAGGACCCTGACCTGGGCGGCCATATCTCCACCTTCGCCTCCAGCGCGACGCTCTACGACATCGGCTTCAACTATTTCTTCCAGGCCCCGAACGAGGAACACGGTGGCGACCTGATCTACTATCAGGGCCACGCCTCGCCCGGCATCTACGCCCGCGCCTTCCTCGAAGGCCGCCTGACCGAAGATCAGATGAACAACTTCCGCCAGGAAGTCGATGGCAACGGTCTTTCGTCCTATCCGCACCCGCACCTGATGCCCGACTTCTGGCAGTTCCCCACAGTGTCCATGGGGCTGGGTCCGATCCAGGCAATCTACCAGGCACGCTTCATGAAGTACCTGGAAAACCGCGGCTTCATCCCCGCCGGCAAGCAGCGCGTATGGTGCTTCATCGGTGACGGCGAGTGCGACGAGCCGGAAACCCTGGGCGCGATTTCACTGGCCGGGCGCGAAAACCTCGACAACCTGATCTTCGTCATCAACTGCAACCTGCAGCGCCTCGACGGCCCGGTGCGCGGCAACGGCAAGATCATTCAGGAACTGGAAGGCAACTTCCGCGGCGCCGACTGGAACGTGGTCAAGGTCATCTGGGGACGCCTGTGGGACCCGCTGTTCGCCGCCGACGAAGATGGCCGCATGCAGCGCCGCATGGACGAAGCCATCGACGGCGAGTACCAGAACTACAAGGCCAACGATGGCGCCTATGTGCGCAAGCATTTCTTCGGTGCCGATCCGGAACTGCTCAAGCGCGTCGAGAAGCTCTCCGACCAGGAGGTCTGGAACCTCAACCGTGGTGGCCATGACCCGTACAAGGTCTATGCGGCCTACCACCAGGCGGTCAACCACAAGGGCCAGCCCACCGTCATCCTGGCCAAGACCATCAAGGGCTACGGCACCGGTGCCGGCGAGGCGAAGAACATCGCCCACAACACCAAGAAGGTCGATACCGAGAGCCTGAAGAAATTCCGCGATCGCTTCAACATCCCGGTCGATGACTCGCAGCTGGAAGATCTGCCCTTCTACCGCCCCGCCGAAGACAGCGTGGAAATGCGCTACCTGCGCAAGTGCCGCGAGAAGCTCGGCGGTTCGCTGCCGCAGCGCCGGCCCAAGAGTTTCAGCATCCCGACGCCGCCGCTGGAAACCCTCAAGGCCGTACTCGACGGCTCCGGCGAGCGCGAAATTTCCACCACCATGGCCTTTGGCCGGATCCTCTCGCAGCTGATCAAGGACAAGGATCTGGGCAAGCGCATCGTGCCGATCCTCGCCGACGAGGCGCGTACCTTCGGCATGGAAGGCATGTTCCGCCAGCTGGGCATCTACTCCCCGGTGGGGCAGCTGTACGAGCCGGTCGACCGCGACCAGGTGATGTACTACCGCGAAGAGAAGAATGGGCAGATTCTGCAGGAAGGCCTCAACGAAGCCGGCGCCTTCTCCTCGTTCATCGCCGCCGGTACCGCCTACAGCAACTACAACCAGCCGATGCTGCCGGTCTACATCTTCTATTCGATGTTCGGCTTCCAGCGTATCGGCGACCTGGCCTGGGCGGCGGGCGACGCGCAGACGCGCGGCTTCCTGCTGGGCGGCACCTCCGGGCGCACCACGCTCAACGGCGAAGGCCTGCAGCACGAGGACGGCCACAGCCATATCCTCGCCAGCACCATCCCCAACTGCCGCAGCTATGACCCCACTTACGGCTACGAGCTGGCGGTGATCATGCATCACGGCATGCACGAGATGATGGAGCAGCAGAAGAGCGTCTACTACTACATCACCGTGATGAACGAGAACTACCAGCAGCCGGCCATGCCGGAGGGTGTCGAGGATGGCATCGTCAAGGGCATGTACCTGCTCGAAGAAGCCAAGGGCGACTTCAAGCACCGCGTGCAGCTGATGGGCTCGGGCACCATCCTGCTGGAAGTGCGGGCCGCGGTGGACATCCTCGCCAAGATGGGCGTGGGCGCCGATGTCTGGAGCGTCACCAGCTTCAACGAACTGCGTCGCGACGGTCTGGCAGTGGATCACTGGAACCGTCTGCATCCAACGGAAGAACCGCGCAAGAGCTACGTCGAGCAGTGCCTGGCGGGGCGCGAAGGCCCGGTCATCGCGTCGACCGACTACATGAAGCTGTTCGCCGACCAGATTCGCCAGTGGGTTCCGTCGCGTGAATACCAGGTGCTGGGCACCGATGGCTACGGTCGCAGCGACTCGCGGCGCAAGCTGCGGGACTTCTTCGAAGTCGATCGCCGCTGGGTCACGGTCGCCGCGCTGCAGGCGCTGGCCGATCGCGGCGCCATCGAGCGCAAGGTGGTGGCCGAGGCCATCGTCGAGTTCGGTATCGACCCCGAGAAGCGCAATCCCCTGGATTGCTGATGCTGCGTGCGCACAGGAGAACCTATCGTGAGTGAAACCATACGCGTACCCGACATCGGCAGCGGTGAGGGTGAAGTAATCGAATTGTTCGTCAAGATCGGCGACCGTATCGAAGCCGACCAGAGCATCCTGACGCTGGAGTCGGACAAGGCCAGCATGGAAATCCCCGCGCCGAAAGCCGGCGTGGTGAAAAGCCTGAAGGTCAAGATGGGCGACAAGCTGAAGGAAGGCGACGAGCTGCTGGAGCTGGAAAGCGAAGGTGCCGAAGAGGCTGCGCCTGCAGCCGAAGCGGCTGCCGAGCCGGCTGGTGCGGCCAGCGGCGGCGCGGCGGATGAAACCGAAGCATCGACACCGCCTGGCGATGACGATGCCTCGGCACCCGCCGAAGCGCCTGCGGGCGAGAGTGTCGAAGAGGTACGGGTTCCGGACATCGGTTCCAGCGGCACCGCCGAGGTCATCGAGGTGATGGTCAGCGTCGGCGACACGGTGGAAGCGGAACAGTCGCTGATCACCCTGGAGTCCGACAAGGCCAGCATGGAAATCCCGGCACCCAAGGGCGGCGTGGTGGAAAGCCTGGAAATCAAGATTGGCGACCAGGCCAAGACCGGCGACCTGATCCTGCGACTGAGGGTCGCCGGCACGGCGCCGGCAAAGGCCAAACCGCAGGCCGCGGAAACCAAAAAAGCCGATGCACCCGAGGAAGCCGTTCCGCAGCAGTCCATCGCACCGAACAAGCAGGGCGTGCCGGCAGCCGAAGCAGCCAGCAAGGCGCCGCCGGTGGTCAGCGGGCCGAGCAAGGCCGGTAGCAAGGTGCATGCCGGTCCGGCGGTACGCCAGACCGCGCGTGAATTCGGCGTCGATCTGGCCGAGGTCAAGGGTACGGGGCCGAAAGGCCGTATCCTCAAGGAAGACGTCCAGGCCTACGTCAAGTCCACGCTGCAGCAGCGCAAGGACAGCGACCAGGCCACCGGTGGCGCCGGCATTCCGCCGATTCCGACGGTCGATTTCAGCCGCTTCGGCGAAACCGAAGAAGTGCCGATGACCCGCCTGATGCAGGTCGGCGCCGCCAACCTGCACCGCAGCTGGCTCAACGTGCCGCACGTGACCCAGTTCGAGTCAGCCGACATCACCGAGCTGGAAGCCTTCCGCACCGCGCAGAAGGCCGTGGCGGAAAAAGCCGGGGTGAAACTCACCGTGCTGCCGTTGCTGCTCAAGGCTTGCGCACACCTGCTCAAGGAGCTGCCGGACTTCAACAGTTCGCTGGCACCCAGCGGCAAGGCGCTGATCCGCAAGAAGTACGTGCACGTCGGCTTCGCCGTGGATACGCCGGACGGCCTGATGGTGCCGGTCATCCGCGACGTCGATCAGAAGAGCCTGCTGCAGCTGGCGGGCGAGGCGGCGCAACTGGCCGAGAAAGCGCGTAGCAAGAAGCTCTCGGCGGATGAAATGCAGGGCGCCTGCTTCACCATCTCCAGCCTGGGTCACATCGGCGGCACCGGCTTCACGCCGATCGTCAACGCGCCGGAAGTGGCGATCCTGGGTGTCAGCAAGGCGACCATGCAGCCGGTATGGGATGGTCAGGCCTTCGAGCCACGCCTGATGCTGCCGCTGTCGCTGTCCTACGATCACCGCGTGATCAACGGGGCCGCGGCGGCGCGCTTCACCAAGCGTCTCTCCGAGCTGCTGGCGGACATTCGCACGATACTGCTGTGATCGTCTGAGCAGACAAAAACGCCGCATGCCTTCAACCGGATGCGGCGTTTTTATTCGCCTTTAGCTCATCGACGGAAGCGCCGTTGGCGATTCCATCCTACGTCTTCAGGTTTCGTAGCCTGGATTAGCCGAAGGCGTAATCCGGGTTTCCGAAGGCGTAATCCGACGAACAAGACCTCGACTCTTGCAGCGCCTGATAGCCTTACTCGTCGGGTCGGTGAAGCGTGATCCGACCTACGAGGCATTGCACCCACCGTGGGAGCGGCTTCAGCCGCGAAGCTTTTGCGACTCTCCGCTCAACCTTTCTGCAGATTGCGGAACAGGAAGGACAATGCCTTGGCCAGCGCCTCGGCACCCTTGGGATCACGCAGGATGGTCAACCAGGGCTCGCCACCGGGACTGGCGAATGTGCAGACAACCCCCTGCGGCGGACATTGATACTGCACATAGGGATCCATACCGTAAACCGAGAAACTGCGGGTGCGCACTGCGAGGCCGCCGGTTGCGTCACGCCGCTCTTCGCGAATGCGCAGCTCGCCTGGCGCACCCGTATCCAGGCGATAGCGCAGGTCCTGCGGATTGGCCTGGCCGACCTGATAGGCCGCCCGCAGCCCGTAGGTTTCAAGCAGGGCATTGCCATGGGCAAGCAGCGCCATGCGCTCATCGGCAGTCAGATAGAGGGCCTTGAGTTCGGCGAGGTATTTCCCCGGCTCATCGGAGCCCAGGGTATTGGTCTCAGCCGCCTGCACGGGGATGCCGACGACCAGGAAAACCGAGAGAACCAGTAACTTCGAAAGCCGACTTGTCAGGCCTTGCCGCATGATGCACCCTTGCCGTCGTTGAATGAATTCAGCCACGCAAGCGCCTCAGGGCACACACGCCGCAGCTGGTGAAAGACTCCCGCAGCATACTGGAAGCAAACCGCTCGATGAAAATACATACCGATGCCGCCAGCCGTTTGGCGACCGAGGTTGTGACGCAGTTGCCAGTGCCCTCAAGGCTCGGGATGCTGCGCTTCGAACGTTTGAACGAATCCAGCTGGGCCTTGCTGTATCTGGACCCCGCCTGCGAGCGCTACCTGGATCAGCCCGCGGAGGAGCTCTGCTCACTGATCGACTCGCCCTATGCCTGCCTGATGGAACCCCCTGCGCGCCTTCGCCTGCATGACATCATACAAACGCAGCTGGCCAGCCAGGGTCACTACTCCATCCGCTATCGCCTGCACGCAGCCAGCGGTCCGCTGAACATGCTGGAGATCGGTGAGGTCTGCCAGCAGTATGGACGCGAACTGATCCGTGGCTACCTGATCATCGAGCAACAGACCGCCGCGGACATGGCACCGCAGCAAGCTCTGCCCTCAGCCATGCTCGATTTCCATCAGCAGGCCCAGGACAATCATCTGGAACACCTGATCCGCTCCCGCGCGCAACAGAGCCTGATCGTTCGCCTTGCCCGGCATCGCTACACTTCGTCCAACCCGCAACTCGAAGCAGCGCAACTGATCACCCAGGCCGCCTGCGAGGCCTACGGAATCTCCCGCGCCGCCATCTGGCATCTGAACGGCAATCGGCTGGAAGCCATCGTCGCCTACCGACGCGACAACGACAGCCACGAATACCCGACGGCGCTGGATATGACGCGCTACCCGCGTTACCTGCAAGCACTGCACAGCGAACGCGCGCTCGACGTGAGCAACGTCCGCGATGATCCACGCACCCAGGAGCTGGTCGAGGGCTTTTTCAAACCCCGTGCAATCACATCCATCCTGGACGCGACCATCCGGCTCGGCGGCGAAGTGAGCGGCGTACTTTGCCTGGAGAATGCTGGCAATCAACGCACCTGGCATCCCGATGAAATCGCCTTTGCCGGCGAACTCGCCGACCAGTATGCGCAGGTACTGGCCAACCAGCAGCGACTCAGCGCCACCCATACGCTGCACCTGTTCCAGCGTGCGGTCGAGCAGAGTGCCAGCGCCTTCATTCTGGTCGACCGCGAAGGCATCGTCGATTACGTCAATCCGAGCTTCACCTCCATCACCCAGTATTCCGCGGACGAGGTCCGGGGGCGCCCCCTCGCCGAACTGACGGCACTGGAGAACCTCAGCGAGATGCTGTTCGACACTTCGTCCAGCCTGGCGCAACACAACAGCTGGCAAGGCGAGTTCCACAGCCGCCGCAAGAATCTGGAGCCCTACTGGGGGCAGCTGTCGATCTCCAAGGTGTTCGCCGAAAGCGGCGAACTGACGCACTACATCGGCATCTACGAAGACATCACCCATAGCAAGCTGGCGCAGCAACATATCGAGCGGCTGGCTTACACCGACAACCTGACCAGCCTGGCCAACCGCCCCTTTTTCATCCGCAGCCTCGAAGAACGCTTCGCCAGCGGCAAGGAACCCCGGCTGTGCCTGATGCTGGTCGATATCGACAATTTCAAGCGTATCAACGACAGCCTGGGCCACCAGACCGGCGACAAGCTGCTCAGCAGCCTGGCGCGACGCCTGCGCAACGGCCTCAGCCGTGACGGCGTGCTGGCGCGCTTCGCCAGCAATGAATTCGCCCTGCTGTTCGACGATATGGGACTGGAAGAAGGCCAGCGCCTGGCCAATCAGGTCCTGAGCACCCCGACAAACCCCTGTTCGTCGACAAGCAGCTCATCAGCGTCAGCGGCTCGCTGGGCCTGGCCTGCACCCCGCTGCACGGGCGCGACCCGGAAACGCTGATGAAACATGCCGGGCAAGCCCTGCACAAGGCCAAGGCGAACGGCAAGAATCAGGTGCAGGTGTTCACCGAAGCCCTGCACGCCGAGGCCAACTACAAGCTGTTTCTGGAGAACAACCTGCGCCGCGCCCTGAGCCAGGATGAGCTCGAAGTCTTCTACCAGCCCAAGCTGTGCCTGCGCACGGGGCGGCTGCAAGGCCTGGAGGCCCTGTTGCGCTGGCAGCATCCTGAAAAGGGCATGATCCGGCCCGATCAGTTCATTGGCGTGGCGGAGGAAACCGGGCTCATCATCCCCATCGGCAAGTGGGTCGCACGGGAGGCCTGTCGCACCGGTGTGCAACTGGCCACCCTGGGCCTCGGCGCACCACAGATCGCCATCAACCTGTCACCCAAGCAGTTTTCCGACCCCGACCTGGTCGACTCCATCGCCACCATTCTTCGCGAAGAACAGCTGCCACCCGATCTGCTGGAACTAGAGCTGACCGAAAGCCTGCTGCTCGATGCCACTGAGGAGACCCGCCAGCAACTGCTCGGCCTCAAGGCGCTCGGCGTAACGCTGGCGATGGATGATTTCGGCACCGGCTATTCGTCCCTGAGTTACCTGAAGAAATTCCCCATCGACGTGATCAAGATCGACCGGAGCTTCATCAAGGATATTCCAGGCAATCAGGACGACATGGAAATCACGTCCGCCGTCATCGCCATGGCGCGCAACCTGCGTCTGAGCGTCGTCGCCGAGGGTATCGAGACGACCGCACAACTGGCCTTCCTGCGCCATCATCGCTGCGATATCGGCCAGGGCTACCTGTTCGACAAACCGATCCCCGGCACCCAGCTCGTCGAAGCCCTGAGACGCTATCCGCGCTGGGCCTGATATCGGCACGGCAGCCTGCTAGGCTGTGCACAAAACCCCTGCCCGGAGTACGCCATGACCCTGCGCTCACAGATTCTCGTTCACAAGCAGTCTCTGCCGGAGACGGAACAGGCCCTGCCAGGCCGCGCCACTGCGGTACAGGTGCCGGCGGCCCATTTCGTCAATGGCAACTCACTGCAGCCGCCCTTTCCCGCACATTTGCAGCAGGCATTGTTCGCCATGGGCTGTTTCTGGGGTGCGGAACGACGCTTCTGGCAACAACCGGGCGTCTGGACTACTGCCGTAGGCTACGCCGGCGGCATCACGCCCAACCCCAGCTACGAAGAAGTCTGCTCCGGCCTGACCGGTCATACGGAAGCCGTGCTGGTGGTATTCGACCCGCAGACGATCACTTACGACGAACTGCTCAAGCTGTTCTGGGAAGCCCACAACCCCACCCAGGGCATGCGCCAGGGCAACGATATCGGCACCCAGTACCGCTCCGCCATCTACTGTTTCGATAGCGCACAACTGGCCCAGGCGCAAAGCAGCCAGGAGCGCTTCCAGAGCCAGTTGAACGAGCACGGCTTCGGCCCGATCACCACCGAGATTGCCGAGGCGCCAGCCTTCTATTACGCCGAGGCGTATCACCAGCAATATCTGGCAAAGAACCCCGGCGGCTATTGCGGGCTTGGTGGTACGGGAGTCTGCATGCCAGCCTCGTCTGAAGCAGCCGAGCCATAAACGAGGCTGCGCCTGAACGAGCGGGATGGAATCGCAGCAGGCGCTTGCGTCGCAGACACCGCAGATGACAGCAACACCGCCGCCATCGTTGGATCAGGCCTATGGCGGAGGCAGAAAAAGAAAACCCCGCCGAAGCAGGGTCTTTGCAGACTGAATCTGACATCCGTGAATTGCGCCTTCCTGGCGCGCTCCCCGAGCATCCTTATTGTTGTCTGCGCTTCCGTGCGCGGCGTCCTTGTGGCAGAAGACTACCGATGGCCTGCATAAAGCTGTAGTAGTCATCCGCACCGCAACTTGTAAGCTATTGCTTACAGAGAGACCTTCCGGTAACCCTGTAAGCAATTGACTACAAACGGCACCTTTTTATGACTTGATACAGCGATGCGTTGTTCCCGAAGATGGCCAATTAATTTCATTGTGCCTTGACGCTTTCTAGAACTGCGTCACATCGAGCAGGTACAACGAATCGCTACCGGCCCTGACCGAGGCACTGAGAGACCCGATACGCGGCAGCAACCGGGCAAAGTAGAAACGTGCCGTGCCCAGCTTGCTCGCGTAGAAATCGTCCTGCTCTTCCTTGCTCAGAGCAGTGGCGGCCATGCGCGCCCACATGTAGGCGTACGCCGTGTAGCCGAAGGCATGCAGGTATTCGACCGAAGCCGCGCCAATCTCGTTGGGATCGTTCTTCGCGCGCTCCAGGACAAAGCCGGTCAGTTCGTCGAGCGTATCCAGGGCAGCTTTCAATGGCGTGACGAACTCGGCCAGCTGCGCATCAGCCGAGGCACAGTAGCTGCGAATCTCGTCAGCGAAGACCCGATACAGCTCGCCGCCACTGCCAACCACCTTGCGCCCCAGCAGGTCCAGCGCCTGGATGCCATTGGTGCCTTCGTAGATCTGGGTGATGCGGCAGTCACGTACCAGTTGCTCCTGACCCCACTCGCGAATGAAACCGTGACCACCGAAGACCTGCTGGCCATGAATCGTGGTTTCCAGCCCCATATCGGTAAGGAAGGCCTTGGCCACCGGCGTCAGCAGCGCCACCAGGGATTCAGCCCTCTGACGCGCCTGGGCATCCTCGCTGAACTTGGCGATATCCAGCTGCAACGCGACGTAGCTGGAGAACGCGCGACCGCCTTCGTTGAGCGCCTTCATGGTCAGCAGCATGCGACGCACGTCGGGATGCACGATGATCGGATCGGCAGCCTTGTCCGGCGCCACTGCGCCGGTCGGGGCACGGCTCTGGATGCGCTCGCGGGCGTATTCGATGGCGCTCTGGTAGGAGCGCTCGCCGGTCGCCAGGCCTTGGATGCCGACGCCCAGGCGCTCGTAGTTCATCATGGTGAACATCGCCGCCAAACCCTTGTTGGGCTCACCGACCATCCAGCCGGTGGCGCCGTCGAAGTTCATCACGCAGGTGGCCGAGGCCTGGATGCCCATCTTGTGCTCGATGGAGCCGCAGGAAAGCGAGTTGCGCTCGCCCAGCGAGCCGTCGTCATTGACCATCACCTTGGGCACCAGGAACAGCGAGATGCCGCGCGAGCCGGCCGGCGCATCGGGCAGCTTGGCCAGCACCAGATGAATGATGTTCTCGGTCAGATCGTGTTCGCCGCCGGTGATGAAGATCTTGGTGCCGCTGATCTTGTAGGCGCCATCGCCCTGGGGTTCGGCCTTGGTGCGGATGATGCCCAGGTCGGTGCCGGCATGGGGTTCGGTCAGGCACATCGATCCGGCCCAGGCGCCGCTGTACATGTTCGGCAGGTACTGCTGCTTGAGCGCTTCGCTGGCATGGGCGTAGATGGACAGGCAGGCACCGGAGGTCAGCATCGGATAGAGACCGAAGGCCAGGCTGGCCGAATTCATCATCTCTTCGACCTGAGCAGAGATCGCCTTGGGCATGCCCATGCCGCCGTAAGCTGGATCGCCACCGACGCCCACCCAGCCGCCTTCGGCGTACAGGCGATAGGCTTCACGATAACCGGCAGGCGTACTGACCGCACCCTCGTCCCATTGGCAGCCTTCTTCATCGCCGCTGCGGTTGAGCGGTGCGATGGTGTTGCCGGTGATCTTGCCGGCTTCTTCGAGAATGGCGTCGGCGGTTTGTGCATCGACCACTTCGGCCAGCGCCGGCAGGCTTTGCCAGAGTGCCGGCGCATCGAATACTTCATTCAGGACGAAACGCATGTCGCGCAGCGGTGCTTTGTAGTCAGCCATGGAGAGACCTCGCAGAAAACATGTCACCCGGCCGGTTGGCCGCAGGTTGTTGCGAGTCTAACGGACGCCAACAGACGCCCGAAGCGTCTTTTTATGACCATTCAGTTCTGCCATGTCAGCGAATACAGACCGGGAGACGCTAGGCATCGGCTGCTGGTTGCAGCCGCGTGCGTACCGCACCGCGGCGGTTCTGGCCGTAGGCTCGCACGCAGTTGCGCCCGGCACTCTTGGCGCTGTAGAGCGCCTGGTCCGCAGCCTTGATCACATCCTCCGGGCTGCGTTGTATCGGCAGGCGCTCGGCCACACCGATGCTGATGGTTACCGAAACCTGATCACGGCTGCCGCTGCCACGCCGACGCTTGCCCTGCTGCGCATCCTTGGGTCGGCTGGCCTTGTCGCGCAGCTGCATGACGTATCCTTCCACCGCCTGACGCACGGCTTCGAGGTGCGGCAGACAGTCCTGCAGATCGCGGCCAGGGAACACCAGGGTGAACTCCTCGCCGCCATACCGGTAAGCACGACCACCACCACCGATCTTGCGCAGCCGGCTCGCCACCAGCCGCAACACCTGATCGCCGACATCGTGGCCATGGGTATCGTTGAAGGCCTTGAAGTGATCCACATCGGCCATGGCGATGACGTATTGCCGCCCGAGTCGCTGCAGCCGTTCGTTCAGGGCCCGCCGGCCCGGCAGGCCGGTGAGCTCGTCGCGGAACGCCATCTGGTAGGCTTCCTGGGCAGTCGATACCACCAGGATCAGCATCGCCTGGCTGCTCAGCACGTTCAGCGCACCGGGCTGACTGAAGACCTGCGGCAGCATCAGCAGCAAGCCGATCAGCGCAATGAACTGTGCCGCATGCACCGGTCTCGGCTGCCGGACGTACTGTACCACCAGCACCACGAAGGCCAGCAGAAATAGCGGATAGGCCAGCTGGATCAGGTTGAGCCAGTCGGCATGCAGAAACGGCCAGCGTACTTCGGTCAACCAGGCCAGCAGCCCTTCGGGAAACCGCCGCGCCAGCGCCAGCGCGACCACACACACCACGAGCAGTACGGCCAGCCGCGCGCTCCCCTCCTGCAGCAGCTGGCTCCGTTCCTGCCATGCGCCATACAGACCATAGAACACCGGTAACAGTACGCAGCACAGATGAAAAGTCAGCGCAGCCTCCGGCAGCACGGCGCCTGTTGCCCGGTAGTGATCTGCCTGGGTATCGAGCAGAAAATAGACCAGATACACGACCAGCAGCAGAAAGGCCTCACGCATCCGCCCATAGGCGATGCAGAACGCCGCGCCCAGCAGCAGGAGCACGGTCGGCAATACGTTGAACAGCGAAGTGAAGAATTCATTGAGGCTCGGTTGCCGTGCAGCCACCAGCCCACCCACCAGCAAAGCCAGCGGCGAGTAGAAATGACTGAAGCGCACAGCGGACAGACGAGGCACGAAGATCCCGAAGGTTGAGCATAAGGGTCAGGCATTTTGCCAGCGCGCGACCACTCATTCATCCCACCGCAAGAAAAACTGCGATTCCAGAGGCTATTTCCGCCGAAATCACTCACAACCCTGTCTCCAGAAAAGACAAAACCCCGCTCCGGGGAGCGAGGTTCTGTCATCAACCCCGGCCCGCTGCCGAAGCAGCGGCCTTGGTCACGGCAGCTTAATAGCCCAGCTCGAAATGAGCTTCGTCCATGTCCATCAGGTTGTCGGCACCGGAGAGCATGGTTTCAACATGCGCGCGGGTGCGTGGCAGGATGCGCTGGAAGTAGAAGCGCGCCGTCTGCACCTTGGCAGTGTAGAAGCCGTCGGTGTCTTCGCCGGCTGCGATCTTCTCGGAGGCCAGACGCGCCATGTCCGCCCAGAAATAGGCCAGGCAGGCATAACCGCAGTACATCAGGTAGTCCACCGAAGCGGCACCGACTTCCTCGCGGTTCTTCATGGCTGCCATGCCGACCTTCATGGTCAGATCGCCCCACTCCTTGTTCAGCCTGGCCAGCGGCTCGATGAACTGCTTGATCGACTCGTTGCCTTCGTTGGCCTGACAGAACTTGTGCACCACCTTGGTGAAGCCCTTGAGCGCTTCGCCCTGGGTCATCAGCACCTTGCGGCCCAGCAAGTCGAGCGCCTGGATGCCAGTCGTACCTTCGTACAGGCAGGAGATACGGCTGTCGCGCACGTTCTGCTCCATGCCCCACTCGGCGATGAAGCCGTGGCCACCGTAGACCTGCACGCCGTGGTTGGCGGCCTCGAAGCCCACTTCGGTCATGAACGCCTTGGCGATCGGGGTAAGGAAGGCCAGCATGGCGTCGGCGGCCTTGCGCTGCTCCTCGTCCTGGCTGCGCTGAGTGATGTCGACCTGCTTGGCGGCGAAGTAGAGCATCGCGCGGTTGCCTTCGGCGAAGGCCTTCATGGTCAGCAGCATGCGGCGCACATCCGGGTGCACGATGATCGGGTCAGCGGCTTTCTCAGGCGCTTTCGGGCCGGTCAGCGAGCGCATCTGCAGACGCTCGCGAGCGTACCTGATGCCACCCTGGAAACCGATCTCGGCATGGGCCAGGCCCTGCAGGGCGGTTCCCAGACGCGCGGTGTTCATGAAGGTGAACATGCAGTTCAGGCCTTTGTTCGGCGGGCCGATCAGAAAACCCGTGGCGCTGTCGAAGTTCATCACGCAGGTGGAGTTGCCGTGAATGCCCATCTTATGTTCCAGCGAACCGCAGGAAACACCGTTGCGCTCGCCAACGCCGCCGTCTGCGCCCGGCATGAACTTCGGCACGATGAACAGCGAAATGCCCTTGGTGCCTTCCGGCGCATCGGGCAGGCGGGCCAGGACGATATGGACGATGTTCTCGGCCATGTCGTGCTCGCCCGCGGAAATGAATATCTTGGTGCCGCTGACCTTGTAGCTGCCGTCCGCCTGAGGTTCGGCCTTGGTACGCAGCATGCCCAGGTCGGTGCCGCAATGCGGCTCGGTCAGGCACATGGTGCCGGTCCACTCGCCGGTTACCAGCTTGGTCAGGTAGGTCTGCTGCTGCTCGGGTGTGCCGTGGGCGTGCAGGGTGTTCATGGCACCGTGGGACAGGCCGGGGTACATGCCCCAGGACCAGTTCGCTTCACCGATCATCTCGCTGATGGCCATGCCGAGGGATTCCGGCAGGCCCTGGCCGCCGTGCTCGACATCGTGGGCCAGGCTTGGCCAGCCACCTTCGACGAACTGCTGGTAGGCTTCCTTGAAGCCGGTCGGCGTCTTCACACCGGACTCGCTCCAGGTGCAGCCTTCCATGTCGCCGACACGATTGAGCGGCGCCAGCACCTGCTCACAGAACTTGGCGCCTTCATCGAGGATGGCGTTGACCATGTCCGGGGTGGCGTCCTCACAACCCGGCAGGCTCTGGTAATGCGCCTCGTAACCGAGCAGCTCGTCACGTACGAAGCGGATATCGCGCAAGGGGGCCTTGTAGTCGGGCATAGCGTAAACCTCAGCGGTGGGTTCTTTTTGAACAAGTGACGATTGAATGCTCAATCGTTGATTTGAATAGTGACCGGCGACAGCACACACCAGATCAAACAGGCGTTTGAAACATACGTTTCGGCCTGAACGATGTCAAGCCGTGATCGGAACACCGTAATCGGCATCCTTTTGGTTTTGCAAAGAAAGAGCAAGGGTGCCGCGGACGGGCGCTTGCCAGCTGGCCTGGAAGGCCGGCGATTCAGGCGGTGGTATTGATCAGGGTTCCGAGTACCTCGTCGGCACTCTGGATCATCCGCACACCAGCGTTGGCCGCGTGCTCGCCGACTTTCATCTGAACGAGTTGCTCGGTCAGCTCGGCCACTTCATTCAAGGCCTGGGACGTGTCGGCGACAGGCAGGCTGGCACCGGCAATCGTCGCACCGGCCTGGTCGATACGCTGCTGCCCGGCCTGAAAAGCACCGAGACCGGACGAGATAAGGCTGTTGATTTCCATGAGGCTGCTCCCGCAATCAGCTGGCCATCATTGAAGCAGAGACAGCGCTCTGCCGCCAGTGACACCTGGTTATAACGAGCGGGTGGTTATGCCGCACCAGGCCGATCAGCGCAGCAGCCGCAGATCGAGCGAGCGCGCGACCTCAGCCGCATTGGCTACCGGCAAACGCGGCACCCGCCCCAGGCAAGGCGCCTGGAGCCGTTCGGCCAGGGTCGCGAGGTTCTCTTCCAGCCGTGACGTCTGCGGATCGACGATATTGGCGACCCAGCCCGCCAGGCGCAGGCCGTCGCGTTCGATGGCCTCCATGCTGAGCAGCGCATGGTTGATGCAGCCCAGGCGCACGCCTACCACCAGGATCACCGGCAGCCCCAGCAGCAGCGCCAGGTCGGAGAGGTTTTCGCGGCCCGCCAGGGGTACGCGCCAGCCGCCGGCGCCTTCGACCAGGGAGAAGTCCGCCTGCAGCGCCAGCATCCGCCGGACCGGTTCGGCCAGCCGCGCGGCGCTCAGTTCGATGCCGGCTTCGCGCGCGGCCAGGTGCGGCGCGATGGCCGGTTCGAAAGCGAAGGGGTTGACCGCCTCGTAGCGCATCGGCAGCGTGCATTCGGCCAGCAATGCCAGCGCGTCGCCGTTGCGCAGCCCCTGGGGTGTCATCTCGCAGCCGGATGCCAGCGGCTTCGCCGCAGCCGTGCTGAACCCTGCCTGCCGCGCCGCATGCAGCAGGCCAGCGGCGATGGTGGTCTTGCCGACGTCTGTATCGGTGCCGGTGACGAAGAAGGCCGCAGCCATGTCAGGATTCCTTGCGCAGCACGCCGTAAACCACCTGATAGGTGGCCGGCAGCCCGGATGGCGTGCGAAATTGCTCGTAGGCCGCAATCAATGCACGGATGCGAGCCGGGCCGGTGAGCCCGCCAGGTCGACCGGGATTGAGGTTGTGCGCGCCCAGGGCCTTAAGTTCGTGGGTCAGCTGGCGCAGTTCGGCGAAATGCAGCACCTGCGGCTGCACCTCGATGCCGGACAGTTGCAGGCCGCTGTCGGCACACAGCCGCCGGTAGGTGTCGCGCGTGCGGAAGCGATTGACGTGGGCGAAGCCGTCCACCGCCTGCCAGCTGTCGCGCAGCTCCTGCAGGGTGCCGCTGCACAGGCTGCTGAAAGCGAAGACACCGCCGGGGCGCAGCACACGTGCGGCCTCGTCCAGCACCGCCGCAAAGTCCTCGCACCATTGCAGGGCCAGGCTGGAGAAGATCAGGTCGGCGCAGCCGTCGCGCAGTGGCAGGCATTCGGCATCGCCGGCGATGAAAGCACTGGCGCCGCCCTGCGGTCTGGCGTGGCGCAGCATGCCTTCGGCGATATCCAGCGCCATGCCTTCGCCTTGGGGAAAGCCCTGAGCCAGACGACGAGAGAAATAACCGGTACCACAGCCCAGGTCGAGCCAGCGCGCCGGCTGCAGACCATCCGGCAGGCGATCGATCAGGCTTTGGCCGACCGCACGCTGCAACTCGGCCACGGCGTCATAGCTGGCGGCGGCGCGGGAAAACGACGCGGCGACGCGGCGCTTGTCCGGCAGCGCAGCGGAGTCGGCGGCAGCGTTCATCCACGGTGCTCCTGGATAAAGCCTGCCACCAGCACTGCCAGTTCATCAGCCTGCTCCAGCGGCAGGGCATGGCTGGCCTTTTCCAGCACGTCTATGCGGGCGCCGGGTAGCCAGTTGCGTAGCGCCCCGGCAGCGGCCACCGGCACCAGCGCATCGTCTCCGGCGAATATGTGCAGTTGCGGCCCGAAGTAACCATGCAGCGCCTCGCGGCCATCCAGTTGCGCCAGCAGTTGCAGGCCCGCATCCAGCATCACCACCGGCAGTTGCAACTGACTGACCTGCAGCTGCCGGGCCAGGGTGCGCGCATCGAAGGCGCCACGGCTGCACAGCGAGCGAAAGCGCTTCAGGGTTTGCTCGGGATCGAGCCGGAAGGCTTCCTGGAAGGCATCGAAGATATCCGCCGCCATCGCCTCGGGCCATTGTGGGCGGGCACGGAAACAGGGATTGCTGGCGATGGTAATGAGACCTGGGCAGACATCGACGCGCCGCGACGCCAACCCGGTCGCCAACATGCCGCCCAGCGACCAGCCGGCGAGCCAGGCATCGCGCGGCAGGCGGCGATCCAGCTCATCCAGCCAGGCGTCGGCCTCGGCCAGTTCCGGCAATGCTTCGATGCTTACCTCAAGGTTCGGCGCCTGCTGGCTCAGCGCCTCGCACAACGGCTGCAACGCCGCCGCGCCGAACGCCCAGCCGGGCAACAGAATCAGCTGATCACGCATGTGCTTCAGGCTCCTCGGCCAATCGATTCCAGCATTCGGCCAGGACTTCCAGCAGATGTTCCACCTGCGCCTCGCCATGCGACGCACTGAAGGTGACACGCAGTCGCGCACTGCCGGCCGGTACCGTTGGCGGACGAATCGCGCCGACCAGAATGCCACGCGCCCTGAGCGCAGCGGACAATGCCAGCGCGCGCTCGCTGCTGCCGATCAGGATTGGCTGGATCGGCGTCGGGCTGTCCATCAGGGTCAGACCGATATCGGCGGCGCCCTGGCGGAAGCGCGCGATCAGCCGGTTCAGGTGTTCACGACGCCAGTGTTCGCTGCGCAGCAACTCCAGGCTTTTCAGCGTTGCGCAAGCGACAGCCGGCGGCTGGCTGGTGGTGTAGATATAGGGGCGGGCGAACTGGATCAGCGTCTCGATCAGCTCCTCGCTGCCGGCGACGAAGGCACCGGCGGTGCCGAAGGCCTTGCCCAGGGTGCCGACCAGTACCGGCACCTCGTCGAGGCCCAGGCCGAAATGCTCGACGATGCCGCCGCCGGTAGCGCCCAGCGGGCCGAAGCCATGGGCGTCATCGACCATCACCCAGGCGTTGCGCTGCTTCGCTTCGGCGCAGATCGCCGGCAGATCGGCCAGGTCGCCGTCCATGCTGAATACGCCATCGGTGACCACCAGCGTATTGCCACAGGCCTTCTCCAGGCGCTTGGCCAGGCTCGTCGCATCGTTGTGCAGATAGCGCGAGAAGCGCGCGCCGCTGAGCAGCCCGGCATCCAGCAGCGAGGCATGGTTGATGCGGTCTTCCAGCACCGTATCGCCCTGCCCGACCAGCGCCGTGACGGCGGCGAGGTTGGCCATATAGCCGGTGGAAAACAGCAACGCGCGCGGCCGCCCGGTAAACTCGGCCAGCGCCTCCTCCAATTCATGATGTGGCGTGCCATGGCCGATCACCAGATGCGAGGCACCGCCACCGACACCCCAGCGTTCGGCCCCCTGGCGCATCGCATGGATCACTTCGGGGTGATTGGCCAGGCCCAGGTAGTCATTGGAACAGAAGGCCAGCAGCCGCTCGCCATCGACCACCACCTCGGGCATCTGCGGGCTTTGCAGCAACGGGCGCTGGCGATAGAGGTGCTCGGCACGGCGGGCGGCGAGGCGGGAAGCGAGATCGAAAGGCATAAAGGCTCGATAAAAGCGGCTGGACGCTAGAGGCTGGACGAAAGAACCCTCTCGTCCAGCCTTCAGCCTCAAGCCTTCAGCGGCTTTTTATAGTGCAGCGTTATAGAACAGCTTCGAATCGCGCTGCTCCATCAGCGCCTGCTCGATAGCGGCCTGATGCACTTCATCGTCGTGCTCTTCACGCGCTTCGGGCTGGATGCCCAGGCGCTTGAACAGCAGCATGTCCTTGTCGGCCTGCGGGTTGCCGGTGGTCAGTAGTTTCTCGCCGTAGAAGATCGAATTGGCGCCGGCGAGGAAGGCCAGGGCCTGCATCTGCTCGTTCATCTGCTCGCGCCCGGCGGACAGGCGCACGTGGGACTTGGGCATCATGATCCGCGCCACGGCGAGCATGCGAATGAAGTCGAAGGGGTCGACGTCCTGCTCTTCGGCCAGCGGCGTGCCCTTCACCTTGACCAGCATGTTGATCGGCACCGACTCGGGATGCTCCGGCAGGTTGGCCAGTTGGATCAGCAGGCCGGCGCGGTCGTCCAGCGACTCGCCCATGCCGAGGATGCCGCCGGAACAGATCTTCATCCCCGCGTCGCGCACGTAGCTCAGCGTCTCCAGGCGATCGCCGTAGGTGCGCGTGGTGATGATGTTGCCGTAGAACTCCGGCGAGGTATCGAGGTTGTGGTTGTAGTAATCGAGCCCGGCGGCGGCCAGCGCGCGTGTCTGCTCCTGATCGAGCTTGCCCAGGGTCATGCAGGTTTCCAGGCCCAGGGCCTTCACGCCTTCGACCATCTTCAGCACGTAGGGCATGTCCTTGGCGGACGGATGCTTCCAGGCCGCGCCCATGCAGAAGCGCGTCGAGCCGATGGCCTTGGCTTCAGCCGCCGCCTCCAGCACCTTCTGCACCTCCATCAGCTTTTCCTTGTCCAGGCCGGTGTTGTAGTGGCCGGACTGCGGGCAGTACTTGCAGTCTTCCGGGCAGGCGCCGGTCTTGATCGACAGCAGGGTGGACACCTGCACACGGTTGGCGTCGAAGTGCCGGCGATGCACGCCTTGCGCCTGAAACAGCAGATCGTTGAAGGGTTGCTCGAAGAGCGCCCTGACCTCGGCGAGGCTCCAGTCGTGGCGGGTGGCGCAAGCGGCAGTGGCGCTCATAGGGCATTCCTTGTAAATAGGGTTCTTGGCACGGATGCGAAATGGTTAGCCAAGCCGAAGACACTGTCAACCAGGAAAGGAATCATGGTTTACAACTGGTTAAGAATCGAACACTACTGCCCACTCTGCGATGACCGCTGCGAAGACGCCCATTCGCTGTGTGACGCCTGCGAAGCCGATCTGCCGTGGCTCGGCGGGCAATGCTCAATCTGCGCACTGCCGCTACCCGCCGCCGGCATGACCTGCGGCCAGTGCCTGAAGCGCCCGCCCGCATTCGATCATGTGGTCGCCCCCTGGCGCTTCGACTTCCCCATAGACAGCCTGATTACCCGCTTCAAGCACCAGTCGCGTTGGCCGTTCGGGCGGCTGCTGGCCGAGCAACTGGCGCAGCACCTCTTACATCTCTTCGACGAAGGCCTGCCGCGCCCGAGCGCACTGCTGCCGGTGCCTCTGGCGCGCAAACGGCTGCGCCAGCGCGGCTTCAACCAGGCAGCGATGCTGGCCGACTGGCTAAGCCCCGCGCTGAAGATTACGGTGCGCAACGACCTTCTGCTGCGCATCCAGGACACGCCGCCCCAACAGCAACTGGACGCCGCGGCCCGACACAGCAACCTGCGCCGCGCCTTTGCCCTGCCTGACGAACAACCGCTGCGCGATCAGCATTTCGCCATCATCGATGACGTGCTCACCACCGGCGCCACCGCCGAAGCGCTGGCGCGGCTGCTGAAACGAGCCGGCGCAGCACGGGTGGATATCTACTGCCTTGCGCGCACGCCCAAACCGGGTGACTGACTGAACTGCAAACTCAAGGCGGCTGAGCGCCGGTTGTTTAAAAGCCCCGGTGCAATACACTGATCGGCCCATTCGCGGAGCCGACCATGAGCCATCCCTTCGACACACTCACGCCGGACCTTGTGCTCGATGCCGTGGAAAGTGCCGGCTATATCAGCGATGCGCGCGTGCTGGCGCTGAACAGTTACGAAAATCGCGTTTACCAGGTGGGCATCGAGGACGAAACCCCGCTGATCGCCAAGTTCTACCGCCCTGGACGCTGGAGCGACGAAGCCATTGCCGAAGAGCATCGGTTCAGCCTTGAACTGGCCGAGCGGGAAATCCCGGTGGTGGCGCCGCTGGCGCGTGACGGCAAAACCCTATTCGAGCATGCCGGCTTTCGCTTCGCGCTGTTCCCCCGGCGTGGCGGTCGCGCGCCCGAGCCGGGCAACCTCGACCAGCTCTATCGCCTGGGACAGCTGCTCGGGCGCATGCATGCGGTCAGCGCCAGCCGCACCTTCGAGCACCGGCAGACCCTCGACGCGCAGAGCTTCGGCCACGACTCGCTGGCGACCCTGCTGGACGGCGGCTTCATCCCGAAGAGCCTGCTGCCGGCTTACGAGTCCGTGGCGCGTGATCTGCTCAAGCGGGTCGACGATGTGTTTGCACAAACCGACTTCCAGCCGATCCGCCTGCATGGCGACTGCCACCCCGGCAATATCCTCGCCCGCGACGACGCCTTTTATCTGGTCGATCTGGATGACTGCCGCATGGGGCCTTCGGTGCAGGACATCTGGATGATGCTCGCCGGCGAGCGTCACGAGCGCCTCGGGCAGCTCTCGGAGCTGGTCGAGGGTTACAACGAATTCCACGACTTCGCCCCGCGCGAACTGCCGCTGATCGAAGCCCTGCGCGCCCTGCGCCTGCTGCACTACAGCGCCTGGCTGGCCCGCCGCTGGGATGATCCGGCTTTTCCGATGAGCTTTCCCTGGTTCGGCAGCGAACGCTACTGGGGCGACCAGGTGCTGATATTGCGCGAACAGATATCGGCGCTGCAGGAGGAGCCGTTGAAGCTGTTCTGAAGGCGAGGCTAACGACTTGCGGCGGACGAACGAGACATAGGATTTTTGCGGCATCTGCTCGTCGGATTACGCCTTCTGATTGTCGGATTACGCCTTCGGCTAATTCGACCTACGAAGAACATGGCCCCATGCTGTCGCAGGCCGGGTCACGCTTCACCGGCCCGACAAGCAGACTATCAGGCACTGCACGAGTCGAGGCCTTGCTCGTCGGGTTACGCCTTCGGCTAACACGACCTACGAAAAACATGGCCCCATGCTGTCGTAGGCCGGGTCACGCTTCACCGACCCGACAAGAAGGCCATCAGGCACTGCAAAGAGTCGAGGCCTTGCTCGTCGGATTACGCCTTCGGCTAATTCGACCTACGAAAAACCTGACCGCCCTACGGGTCTATGACTGTTTTTCTTCGATCAGCCAATCCAGCCGCCAGCCGCCTTCGCTCTGCGCCAGTTGCTCGGCCAGCCAGGGCAGCAGTTCGCGCAACTCGTCTTCCAGCCCCCACGGCGGGTTGGCGATGGCCAGGCCCGAGCCGTTGAGGCGCAGGGATTCGTCGGTGGGATGGACGAACAGTTCGGCGCGCAGCAGCTTCGGCGCGCCGCTACGCGACAGCTCCTGGTAGAAGCGTTTGAGCTGGCGCTCGTCCTTGATCGGATACCAGATCACACCAATGGTCTGGCGCATGCGACCCAGCGCCTCCTTGAGCGCCGTCACGCAGCGGCTGAGCTCGTCGGCCTGCTCGAACGGCGGATCGATCAGCAGCACCACGCGCTTTTCCCGCGTCGGCATCAGCGCCCGCGGCACGTGCCAGCCTTCGCCCAGGTGTACCGCGACGCGCTCGTCAGCCATATTGTCCTTGAGCAGACGACCATCCTCGGGATGCTTTTCGTTGAGCTGCAGACGATCCTGCTGGCGCGTCAGCTGCCGCGCCAGCTCGGGCGAGCCGGGGTAATAGCGCAGCGTACCGTCGGGATTGAGCGAGCGGATCACGCCGAGGTAGTCGTCGAGCAGCGCAGGACGCGCATCGGCCCGCCAGATGCGCTCGATACCCTGCAACCACTCGCCGGTACGGCTGGCCTGATCGCCCGCCAGGTCGTAGAGGCCGATGCCGGCATGACTGTCGAGGTAGGCGAACGGCGTCTCCTTGCGCGACAGCAGGGCGAATATCCGGCTCAGGACCAGGTGTTTGAACACATCGGCATGGTTGCCGGCGTGGAAGGCGTGGCGGTAGTTCATCGGGCGCTCCTTAGGGTCTGTTGCCGTTTCATCGCAAACCGCGTTGCTGCGCCAAATGTCGCCAGGCAAGGCGCGGGACGCAGGCAATGGTTGTTCCCTTGCCAAGTCCCGCAACGCCGCCTGGCGACATTTGCCGCGCAACCCGAAGGGCCGGGCCTGTTTTGACGCGATGCGGCGTTTCTCGTCGTTTATTTGGAACAACCAAACCACACTCCTCGTGCCTTGCCTCGCGCCAAAACAGGCTCCGGCGCGGTCGCGAACGAAACGGCAACAGACCCTAGGAACCGCGCAGTTTACCGTGCCGCCCGGCACTGTGCAGGACGAACATGACCAATAACGTGTCCCTCATGGGTGCTGCGAACTACAGTGAGCGTTCCCTAAACCATGAACGGAGCTACCCCATGAGCCTGTGCGATCTACTCGGCACCGAACTTCCCATCATCCAGGCGCCCATGGCGGGGGCGCAGAACCATCTGCTGGCCGCCGCGGTATGCGAAGCCGGCGGCCTGGGCTCGATTCCGGCGGGCATGCTCGATGCCCAGGCACTGGAAAGCGAACTGAGTGCCATCGAGGCGCTGACCGACCGCCCCTACAACGTCAACTTCTTCTGCCACCAGACGCCAGCCAGCGACCCGGCGCGTATCGAGACCTGGCACGAACTGCTGGCGTCCTGGTTCGCAGAGTTCGGCATCGACCCGGCCAGCATTCCCGGTGGCCCGACCCGCCAGCCATTCGATGCGTCAATGGCCGAAGTACTGGAGCGTCATCGCCCGGCCCTGATCAGCTTCCATTTCGGCCTGCCGTCAACCGAGTTGCTGCAACGTGCCCGCGCCACCGGGGCGAAGATCGCCTCCAGCGCCACCACTCTGGAGGAAGGCCTCTGGCTGCAGCAGCACGGCGTCGATCTGGTGATCGCCCAAGGACTGGAAGCCGGCGGCCATCGCGGCATCTTCCTCAACGAGGATCTGACCACCCAGCTCGGCACCTTCGCCCTGCTGCCGCAACTGGTCGAAGCCCTCGATGTGCCGGTAGTCGCCGCCGGCGGCATCGCCGATGCCAAGGGTGTCGCCGCGGCCCAGGCGCTGGGCGCCGCCGGCGTACAGCCCGGCACCGCCTACCTGCTGTGCCCGGAAAGCCGCACCAGTGCCCTGCATCGCGCCGCGCTGAAAAGCCCGCGCGCCCGGCACACGGCACTGACCACGCTGTTCACCGGGCGCCCGGCACGCGGCATTTTCAACCGGATCATGCACGAACTCGGCCCACTGCCCGACGGCG
Source organism: Stutzerimonas stutzeri (assembly GCF_013522825.1). Taxonomy (GTDB): domain Bacteria; phylum Pseudomonadota; class Gammaproteobacteria; order Pseudomonadales; family Pseudomonadaceae; genus Stutzerimonas; species Stutzerimonas stutzeri_AK. Next base: position 90,099 of record NZ_JAAMQZ010000010.1, on the reverse strand, counting down.
TGCCGGACTTCCCATTGGCTGGCAACGCCATCGGCGCGCTGCGACAAAAGACGGAAAGCCTCGACCTGGATCACTGCACACCGCTGTGGGCCGGGCAGAACGCCAGCGGCTGTCGCGAAATCCCGGCGGCGCAGCTGACCCGTGAGCTGGCCGCTGGCTGGACGGGCTGACAGCGGCGCGTCCTGTTCAGCCAACGAGCAGGCCTGCCAGGCCAGAGCAGCCAGACTTGATCATCATCAAGGCATATAGCCATCGCCTGATCAATGTTGTCCTCGGCTCGCCAACAGCGAGCCGAAGGGCTGCTCGCCTCATCAAAGGCCCAAACTATTCGGGTACCTCATGATGAGGTGTGCAGCGCCTCTAGATAAACCATGTCCAGTGACGTGTTGCGTTCCGTGAGGAATGCCCCTTGTGGCAACGGCTTCAGACGCGATATCCAAGGTGCAGACTGTTGTAGGTCGAATTAGCCGAAGGCGTAATCCGACAATCCAAAGGCGTACGACAGTCCATGCCTGACAGCAGCATGTAACGCATCTGGCCGGTCGTCTGTCGGGTCGGTGAAACATGACCCGGCCTACCAGATGCGACGAACCTCCTGTGGGAGTGCTCCAGCAACACGCAACAGGGACATGGCCGTGAAGAAGCCCATAAACAAAACAAGGACAGTGGAACATTGAGCATGGCAAACATCATCCGGCAACTTCCGCTGCGCGTTTCGCTGATCATCCCGATCCTGTTCATTTCGACGCTGCTATTGGTCGTCATCCTCTGGCAGCTGGCGTTCGTCTACTGGCCGCAGGCGCAACAGGCGCAGGCCTATCAGACCGCCAACCTGATGTCGGACAACCTGCTGGAAGCCGCCGCCGAACAGGCGAAAGAGCGCGGATTCACGACAGGCTTGCTGGGCAGCGTCGCAGCTGTCGGGCGCAGCCAGGCCTCATTGGCGCAGATCCGTGAGGCTCGCCAAAAAGGCGATGCGGCGATGTCGCGAGCGCTCGAACTGGCCGACGAGTTGGTCGACAGCGGGTGGGCCGTGCAACAACTCACACAGAGCATCGCCAACGTCCGGCGCAATCAGGAGAACATCCACACCCTTCGCCAGCGGCTCGATACCGGCAATGCCATGGAGGCCGCCCACTGGGTCGGCGCCATGTCCGCACTGATCTCGGCAGGCGCGCGATTGCGCAACGATGCTTTTCTCCCCGACAGCGCACTCGCCAGCGCCGCCTTCAAGAACACCGAGCTCAAACAGTCGATCTGGCTGGCATCCGAATACGCCGGGCGCGAGCGCGCGCAACTGGCCGTGATCATTGCCAGCCGCCAGCCACTGGATGCAGCAGCGCGTGAAAGCCTGCTGAGCAACCGCAACGTGGTCGATGCGCAGCTGACGTACCTCAAGGAAGTCGGACTGCCGTCCCTGGGCAGCGAGGCGAACCCGGCGATTGCCGATGCCTGGAAAAGGCTGCACGAGAGCTTTATCGCCGACTTCGAGAGCGTGCGCAGCCAGGTCTACGCCGCTGGCGCCACGGGCAACTATCCACTTACCGACCGACAGTGGCTGGAGGCTGCCACGACGGCCATCGACAGCCTGCTCGCCTTCGGCCAGGTCATCAGTGGCAGCGCGGCGACCGATGCGGCCCAGGCCAACGATGAAGCCCTGCGCGGCTTCTGGGTGTCCATCGTCATGAGTGCGGGGGTGCTGCTGATCACGGCCGCATTGTTTGTGCTGGTCAGGACGATCTGCACTCGCCTGCAACTGTCGGTAGCCTCCATTCAGCAGGTCGAACGCGACAACGACCTCAGCCTGCGCCTGGACGAGGCCGGGCATGACGAGCTGGCTCAGCTCGGGCGCGCCTACAACACCATGCTGGAACGCTTCGGCAACATTATCGAGGCGGTGAATGAAGCCGCCGCTACGGTCAGCAGCGGCACCGAACAGGTTGCGACCGCCGCCACGCAGACCGAAATGGGCGTCAGCCGCCAACGCGACGCCATCGCCCAGGTGGCCACTGCCATGACTGAAATCGCCGCCGTGGTGCAGGAGGTGGCGGGCAATACCAGCCTGGCGGCGCAAGCCACCCAGGAAACCGACATCCAGGCCCGCAGCGGTCGTGACGTGGTGCAGAACACCGCCAACAGTATCGATCAGCTGGCGCACGAAATCGGCCAGGCGGCCCAGACCATACGCAACCTGCAGACGGACAGCAGCCAGATCAGCGTGATCCTCAAAGTAATCAACAGCGTCGCCGAGCAAACCAACCTGCTGGCGCTCAATGCCGCCATCGAGGCCGCTCGCGCCGGTGAACATGGGCGCGGTTTCGCGGTGGTCGCCGATGAGGTGCGCAGCCTGGCCACGCGGGTTGGCCAGTCCACCGAGGAAATCAACGCCATGATCAGCCTGCTACAGGGCCAGGCGCACCAGGCGGTCGAGACGATGGAGCGCAGCCAGCAGGAGGCCGATGCCAGTGTCGCCCTGACCAGGGAGTCCGGCAGCGCCCTGCTGCGCATCGTTTCATCCGCCGAAACCATCAACCAGATGACGGCACAGATCGCCACCGCCGCCGAAGAGCAGAGCAGCGTTGCCATCGACATGGACCGCAGCATCTCCGAGATCGAGCTTATCGCCGAGGAAAGCACCAGGGCGGCCAGCGAGACGGTCAGCGCCGTGGAGGAAATCAGGCAGAGCATGTTGCGCTTGAAGCAACTGGTGGGGCAGTTCCGCGTGCAGGCGGCCTAGGGTCACGAGCCGCACAGGTGATGTACGGCGCTGTTTCTCGTAGGTCGGGGCACGCGCTATCGACACGACGTGCAGGCTCGAGGTCATCCGCAGGAATTACGCTCCCCATCGTCGGATTACGCCTTCGGAAACCCGGATTACGCCTTCGGCTAATCCAGGCTACGGTCTGGTGTAGGCCGGGGCACGCTTCACCGACCCGACGAGCGGGCTCGAGGTCATCCGCAGGAATTACGCTCCGCATCGTCGGATTACGCCTTCGGAAACCCGGATTACGCCTTCGGCTAATCCAGGCTACGGTCTGGTGTAGGTCGGGGCACGCTTCACCGACCCGACGAGCGGGCTCAGGGCCATCCGCAGGATTACGCCCCGCATCGTCGGATTACGCCTTTGGCTAATCCGACCTACAATTCGTAGCGCACAGCAAGGGCGCCCGCGCCAGCTCGGCCAGGCTCGCCGAGCCGGTGCAGAAGCAGACGATGCGCAACTGCTCGATCAATACGCGAAAGTGCTCCACCACCGCCTCGCTGGAGATCAGCGCGCTTTCCAGCACGGCGGCGGCCTGGCCGACCAGGTTGGCGCCGAGACGGATCGCCTTGGCCGCATCGATGCCGTCGCGGATGCCGCCAGAGCCGATCACCACTGCATCCGGGCAGGCCCGACGTACTTCGGCGATGGCTTGCGCGGTGGGAATCCCCCAGTTTGCGAAGGCTTCGGACACGGCACGCTGCTGAGCATTGGCGGCACGCTCGCTCTCGACCGCCGCCCAGTTGGTGCCCCCGGCACCGGCCACATCCAGCACCGCAACGCCGGCATCCAGCAGTTGCCGGGCAACCCGCGCCGACAATCCCGAACCGACCTCCTTGACCACCAGTGGCGCCTCCAGAACGGCAGCCAGGCGCTCGATGGCACTCAGCACGCCGCGCCAGTCGCGGTCGCCACGATGCTGTACGGCCTCCTGCAGCGGGTTCAGGTGGATGATCAACGCATCGCCCCCGATCATTTCCAGTGCCCGGCGCGCCTGATCCACGCCATAGCCCCGCACCAGCTGCGCCGCTCCGATATTGCCGAGCAGCGGCACGCTCGGCGCCAGACGTCGCAGTTCGCGCGTCAAACCGGTGCCGTCGCCGCCCCGCTCCAGTGCAACCCGCTGCGAGCCCACCGCCAGGGCAATGCCCAACTCTTCGGCGGCCTCGGCAAGGTGATGATTGATCGCTTCGGCCCGCTTCGCCCCGCCGGTCATCGAGCTGATCAGCAGCGGCGCGGCCAGCGGCTTGCCCAACAGGGAGGTGGAAAGGTCCACCGCCGCCAGGTCCAGCTCCGGCAGCGCGCAATGCTCGAAGTGCAGGCGTTCGAAACCACTGCCGACAACCGCTTTGGTGCGCTGCGACGCCAGGACGATATCCAGATGCTGGTTCTTGCGCGTCGTCAGTTCGGTTTCGTTCATGCGCTGCTTCCCCCTTGTCAGTTTGGAGCGCACGCAGGATGCCAGAAGTTCCCTGACAAAGGGCCAAAGGCCTGTTAACAGGCCTTTGAAGAACGTAGGCGAGGCAGGCATCCAACGCTGAACGGCTGCCTGGTTCTGATTTACTGACGCGCATGAATGCCTCTTGCCCAAGAGGCATTTTTTTTGACAGCCCGTCAAATCATCGGGTTAGAATCGCTGGCATGTCCCGTGCATAAGTTGCCGGGAAACCTTGTTTTTTCCGGAGGCAGCATTTGGACGTCGGCAACCTCAACCACCTTTTTTTAGTCGGTGCCCTGTTGGTTGCTGCCAGTATCCTGATGAGCTCCTTGTCTGCGCGTCTGGGCGTACCGATTCTGGTCATCTTTCTCGGCGTCGGCATGCTGGCCGGAGTCGACGGCATCGGCGGCATCGTCTTCGAGGATTACCGCCTCGCCTTTATCATCAGCAACCTGGCGCTGGCGATTATTCTGCTCGACGGCGGCATGCGAACACGCAAGGCCACCTTCCGCGTCGCGCTCTGGCCATCAATGTCACTGGCTACCTTCGGCGTGGCGATCACCGCGGGCCTGACCGGCGTCGCCGCCACCTGGCTGTTCGACCTGCGCCTGATTGAAGGTCTGCTGATCGGTGCCATCGTTGGTTCCACGGACGCTGCGGTCGTGTTCAACCTGCTCAACGGCAAGGGCCTGAACGAACGTGTCGGCCCGACCCTTGAGATCGAATCGGGCAGCAACGACCCGATGGCGATGTTCCTCACCGTCACCCTGATCAGCATGATTGCCTCGGGGCAGACCTCATTCAGCTGGACCGTGCTGGTCAGCCTGATCCAGCAATTCGGTATCGGCATCGTGCTCGGCCTGGCGGGTGGCTGGCTGCTGCTGCTGCTGATCAATCGCCTCTCCGTAGCCGATGGCCTCTATCCCCTGCTGGCGGTCAGCGGCGGCATCATGATCTTCGCCTTGTCCGGCGCGGTGGGCGGCAGCGGCATCATCGCCGTGTATGTCTGCGGCCTGATGCTGGGCAACCGGCCAATTCGCAACCGTCACGGCATTCTGCACATGTTCGATGGCCTGGCCTGGCTCAGCCAGATCGGGATGTTTCTGGTGCTTGGCCTGCTGCTGACGCCCAGCGAACTACTGCCGATCGCCATTCCCGCCCTGCTCCTGTCGCTGTGGATGATCCTCATCGCGCGCCCGCTGTCGGTGTTCGTCGGCCTGTTGCCCTTCAAGAGCTTCAAACTGCGCGAGCGGCTGTTCATTTCCTGGATCGGCCTGCGTGGCGCGGTCCCGGTGATTCTGGCGGTATTCCCGCTGGTGGCCGGCCTCGACAATGCCCAGCTGTTTTTCAATGTCGCCTTCTTCATCGTGCTGGTCTCACTGCTGTTGCAGGGCACAACCCTCGGCTGGGCGGCAAAAAAGGCCAAGGTCGAAGTACCGCCGTCACCCGCGCCGATCTCTCGCACCGGCATACAGGTGCATACCACCAGCCAGTGGGAGCTTTTCATCTATCGTCTGACCACAAAGAAATGGTGCATCGGCGCGGCACTTCGCGAACTGAAGATGCCTCCGGGCACGCGCATCGCCGCCCTGTTTCGTGGTCACGCCCTGCTCCACCCGTCCGGCAGTACCCGGCTGCAGGAAAACGACATCCTCTGCGTCATCGGCCACGAAGACGACCTACCGGCGCTCGGCAAGCTGTTCAGTCAGGCGCCGCAACGTGGCCGGGACATGCGTTTCTTCGGTGATTTCATTCTCGAAGGCGACGCCGAACTGGGCGCCGTTGCAATGCTTTACGGCCTCAAGCTTGGCGATGTGGATGGCAATCAACCCATTGGCCAGTTCATCTCTGACAAGATCAGCAAACACACCGTCGTCGGTGACCAGGTGGAATGGAACGGGCTGATCTGGACCATTGCCGAGATGGATGGCGACGATGTACTCAAGGTCGGCCTGCGCTTCCCCGAAGCGGAAAAGCCAGGTCCGCAGCTGATGTTCTGACCTTCAGTCGCATGCACGGAACACTGAGGTCCCCGGGCTCGCACTCCTGATTCGCAGCCCGTAGACTCAGCGCTCGTTCAGTTCTTCGACGGCAGACATGTCCTTTTCACGCGTCTTTCTGCTGACCCTTCTGGTCAGCTTTCTGCACATTCCCGGCACTCTTCAGGCGCAGCCCTTCGACAGCCTGACCGGCGGCCAGCAGGCGGCCGAAAGCGAAGCCAGGCCGGCGCAACCCAGCCTGGCCGACCAGGTGAAACAGTACGCAGAGCAGACCACCGCCCGCAGCCAGCAGCTCGCAACCCTGCAGAAACAGCTGGCCCAGGCGCCCCAGGAAATCAGCACCGCCCAGCGCGATCTGGCCCGGCTCAAGGCAGGCCCGGCACCCGAGCCGAGCGAACGCTTCGCCACCCTGGGCGTCGCGGCGCTCGAGCAGCGCCTGGCCACCCGCCTTGCCGAGCTGAGCGAGTGGAACAAACAGCTGACCGATGCCAACAGCCTGATCATCACCGCCCAGACGCGTCCCGAGCGCTCCCAGGCGCAGATCAGCACCAGCCAGTCGCGCATTCAGGCGTTGCAGAATCGCCTCAAGAGCGGGCTCGACAATGGCAAGGCGATCAGCGATGAGCAGCGCAGCCTGTTCGAAGCGGAGATTGCCGCGCTGCAGGCCCAGATCGAACTGCGTCGCCAGGAGCTGTCAGGCAACAACCTGTTGCAGGATCTGGGCAAGGCCCGGCGCAACCTGCTCGCCGAGCGCATAACCCGCGCCGAGCAGGAAACCCAGGCCCTGCAGGGCCTGATCAATGCCAAGCGCCGCGCCGAGTCCGAGCAGACCGTGGCCGAGCTCTCGGCCAGGGCGCAGCTGGCCGGCTCCGACACGCTGCTGGCGGCTGAAAGCGCCGAGAACCTGAAGCTCTCCGACTATCTGCTGCGCGCCACCGAGCGGCTCAACCTGCTGAACCAGATGAACCTGCAGGCACGCCAGCAGCTCGACACTCTGAACCAGGCCGACCAGGCGCTGGAAGAGCAGATCGCCGTACTCGAAGGCAGCCTGCTGCTGTCCAGAATCCTCTACCAGCAGAAGCTCAACTTGCCCAAGGTGCAGCTGGACAAGAACCTCGCCGACGAAATCGCCGACCTGCGCCTCTACCAGTTCGAGCTGAACCAGGCGCGCGACCGTGCCGGCAACCCGCAAAGCTATGTCGATCAGCTGCTGGCGGGGCAGCCCGAGGAGCAGATCACGCCGCAACTGCGCAGCGCCCTGCTCGACCTGCTCAAGACCCGCAGCGAACTGCTGGACCGCCTGAACCGCGAGCTCAATGCGCTGCTCAACGAATCCATCACCCTGCAGCTGAACCAGAAACAACTGCACGACACCGCCCGCGCGCTGAGCGCCACGCTGGACGAGCAGATGTTCTGGATTCCCAGCAACAAGCCGCTGGACTTCAGCTGGCTGACCAGTTTCCCGCAACGCCTGGAGCGGCAACTGGGCACCATCGGCTGGCACTCGGCCCTGTCACAGATGGCTGCCGGACTGAAGGAGCGGCCCCTGCTCTTCCTGCCCCTGCTGCTGTCGATTGCCTGGCTGCTCTGGCGTCGCCGGATGATCAACGACAAGCTCGACGAGCTGAGCCGGGACGTGGGGCATTTTCGCAATGACAGCCAGCGGCATACGCCACTGGCGTTGCTGCTCAACGTGTTGCTGGCATTGCCCGGCGCCCTGTTCCTGACCCTGTGCGGCTATCTGCTGCAGATGGATGCGCGCGGGCAGAACCTGGGGCTGAGCGCGGCGATGTATCAGATGGCCCAGGCCTGGCTGGTGTTCTACACGGCCTACCGACTGCTGTCGCCAGGGCGGTTGGCCGAACTGCATTTCCGCTGGTCCCTGCCGCAGGTCGCCTTTCTGCGCAATGAAATCCGCCGCCTCGGCCTGGTGGTACTAGTGCTGGTGGTGGTCGTCAGCATTGCCGAGCAACAGCCGGCGAGCCTGGCCGAGGACGCCCTCGGGCTGGTAGTCATCCTCACCTGTTACGCGCTGATGAGCTGGCGCCTGATGCGCATCCTGCTCAAGGGGCCGGCCAGCGAGAACGCACCACCGGCCCGGCTGTTTCTGGGGGTGATCTTCAGCCTGCTGCCGCTGGCGCTGATCGTGGTGGTCGGCACGGGCTACTATTACAGCGCGCTGAAACTCACCGAGCGCCTGATCGACACCCTCTACCTGCTGATGATCTGGATCGCCCTGGAATCCATGCTGGTCCGCTCGCTGACCATCGCTGCGCGGCGCCTGGCCTACCAGCGGGTCATGGACAGACGCCAGGCGGCGGAAGAGGAAGGCACAGGCGAGCACCTGGAAAACATCGAAGAACCCAACCTGGATATCGAGCAGGTCAACCAGCAATCGCTGCGCCTGACCCGCCTGGCCACCTTCGGCCTGTTCCTCGTGGCGCTTTACTGGGTCTGGTCGGACCTGATTTCGGTGGTGTCCTATCTGGATAATGTCGCGCTGTACGAATTCACCAGCGGTTCGGGCGATGCCCTGACGACCTCGGCCATCAGCCTCAACGACCTGCTCGGCGCCCTGGCCATCGGCGGCATCACCCTGATCCTGGCGCGCAACCTGCCGGGGCTGCTGGAGGTGCTGGTGCTCTCGCGCCTGCGCCTGGCGCCGGGCAGCGCCTACGCCACCGGCACGCTGCTGTCCTACACCCTGGTGGGCACCGGCATCGTCTCGGTGCTCTCGACCCTGGGGGTGAGCTGGGACAAGCTGCAGTGGCTGGTGGCCGCGCTTTCCGTGGGATTGGGCTTCGGCCTGCAGGAAATCTTCGCCAACTTCGTCTCCGGCCTGATCATCCTGTTCGAGAAGCCGGTGCGCATCGGCGACGTGGTGACCATCGGCAACCTGTCCGGCACCGTCAGTCGCATTCGTATCCGCGCTACCACCATCACCGATTTCGATCACAAGGAAATCATCGTCCCCAACAAGACCTTCGTCACCGACCAGCTGGTCAACTGGTCGCTGAGCGACACGGTCACGCGGGTGACCATCCGCATCGGCGTGGAATTCGGCTCCGACCTCGAACAGGTTCGCGAGCTGCTGTTCCAGGCCGCACGGGAAAACCCCCGCGTGCTGAAGGAGCCCGAACCCCAGGTGTTCTTCCTCAGTTTCGGCGACAGCCGCCTGGAACATGAGCTGCGCCTGCACGTCCGTGATCTGGCCGACCGCAACCCGGTGATCGACGAGATCAACCGCCGGGTCGATCGCGAATTCCGCGAGCGCGGCATCACCATCGCCTTCCGCCAGCTGGATGTGCACCTGAAAAACCGTGCGGGCCAGGAGCTGGCCTTGCCGGAGCGGCCAAACGAAGCGTAGGGCCGAACTTGTTCGGCCATGCCAGCTGACAACCCCGCCACTGGAGCGGGGTCATAATACGGGCGCCCTTTCGTCTCCCGTTACCCGCCGCGCACCTGGAGCTGCCGTGAAAACCCTGACCCAGCTGACCTTCGACAACCGCTTCGCCCGCCTGGGCGACACCTTTTCCACACCTGTGCAACCGCAGCCCCTGAGCGACCCGACGCTGGTGGTGGCGAGCGAGGCGGCCATGGCCCTGCTGGACCTGGACCCGGCACAGGCCGAGCTGCCGCTGTTCACCGAACTGTTCGCCGGGCACAAGCTGTGGTCCACCGCCGAGCCGCGCGCGATGGTCTATTCCGGCCACCAGTTCGGCAGCTACAACCCGCAGCTCGGCGATGGCCGTGGCCTGTTGCTCGGCGAGGTGCGCAACCAGGCCGGCGAATACTGGGACCTGCACCTCAAGGGAGCCGGGCAGACGCCCTACTCACGCATGGGCGACGGTCGCGCGGTGCTGCGCTCTTCGATTCGCGAGTTCCTCGCCAGCGAACACCTGCATGCACTCGGCATCCCCAGTTCGCGCGCGCTCTGCGTGACCGGTTCGAGCGAGCCGGTGTATCGCGAACGCCAGGAGCGAGGTGCCATGCTGCTGCGCCTGGCACCCAGCCATGTACGCTTCGGCCATTTCGAATTTTTCTACTACACCAGGCAGCACGAAGCGCTCAGGCAACTGTTCGATCATGTAATCGCGTGCCATTTCCCCGAATGCCTGGGACAGCCCGAGCCTGGTCAGGCGTTCTTCCAACAGGTGCTCGAACGCACCGCCGACATGATTGCCTACTGGCAGGCCTATGGTTTCTGCCACGGGGTAATGAACACCGACAACATGTCGATCCTTGGCATCACCTTCGACTTCGGCCCCTACGCCTTCCTCGACGACTTCGACGCCCGCTTCATCTGCAACCATTCCGACGACCAGGGCCGCTATTCCTTCGAGAACCAGGTGCCCATCGCCCACTGGAACCTCGCCGCCCTGGCCCAGGCGCTGACACCCTTCGTCGCAGTGGAGCAGCTACGCGAAACCATGAGCCTGTTCCTGCCCCGCTACGAAGCCGCCTGGCTCGACCTGATGCGCCAGCGCCTGGGCCTGCGCACGGTCGAAGAGGCCGACAAGGCGCTGGTACAACGCCTGCTGCAGCTGATGCAGGACAGCGCCATCGACTACACGCGCTTTTTCCGTGAACTCGGCGACAGCGCGCCCGAGCAGGCCTTGCGCCGGCTGCGGGAAGATTTCATCGATATCAAGGGCTTCGACGCCTGGGCCGAGCAATATCGACAGCGCTGCGAGCGTGAAGGCACTGCCCAGGCCGAACGCCAGGTGCGGATGCGCGCGGTCAATCCCAGGTACATCCTGCGCAACTACCTGGCCCAGCAGGCCATCGAAGCCGCCGAACAGGGCGACTACGGCCCGGTGCGCGAGCTGCACGCGGTACTCTCACGCCCCTTCGACGAACAACCCGGCATGCAGCGCTACGCCGAACGCCCACCGGAGTGGGGCAAGCATCTGGAGATCAGCTGTTCGTCGTGACAGGCCCGGTGGTTGTACAAGCGATACGACCGGTGCGAGGGAAGCGCCGTTGGCGATTCCATCCTACGAAGCATCGCCACCGTAGCCTGGATTAGCCGAAGGCGTAATCCGGGAGGAGCTCGGATACGTTACCCAGCGTTGTATGGATTCAAGGGCAGCGTGACGCGAAACAACGCACCCTGGCCTTCCTCGCTTTCCACCTGGATGCGGCCCCCATGGGCCTTGACGATCTGTTCGGCGATGAACAGACCAAGGCCCAGGCCCGCGCTGCTTTCACTGCCTTCGGCCCGTTCGAACTGATGGAAGATGCGTTCCAGGCTTTTCTGGCTGATGCCGATGCCACGATCACGCACCTCGATGCAGGCGCCTTCGGCGATGGCGCAGACGCTGACCTGCACCGGCTTGCCGGCGCCGTAGCGCATGGCGTTGGTGAGCAGGTTGGCCAGCACCTGCTCGATACGAAACTCGTCCCAGATGCCAAGCAGCGGCTCCGGTCGTTGAAACAACAGAGCGCAGCCACAGGCCTCCATCTGCGGCGCGAAGTTCTCCACCACGCTGGCCACCAGCTTGCCGAGATCGACCGTCGTCGGCCTGATCGACAGCTTGCCGGTGCGAATGCGCGATACATCGAGCATGTCGTCGATCAGGCGGATCAGGCTCTGGATCTGCCGCTCGTCCTTGTCCGCCATCTGTCGCAACCGCCCCTCGTCGAATGCCGCGAAGTTGTTGCGCGCCAGCTGCATCTGGCGCAACTGCACTTCGAGAATCAGCGTGTTGAGCGGCGTTTTCAGTTCATGGGAGACAATGGACATGAAGTCGTCGCGCATGCGCACGGCTTCCTCCAGCTCGGCCTTGGTGCTGCGCAGCTCGGTGAGCAGCACTTCCTGCTCGCGGCGGCTGCGTTCGAGCGCTTCGAGCTGGCGGGCCATGCGCTTGCGGTTACGGTACAGGTCGACGAACACGCTGACCTTGCTGCGCACCGCATGGGTGTCCAGCGGCTTGTGCATGAAGTCCACCGCGCCGCTCTCGTAGCCCTTGAATGCGTAGTTGAGTTCGCGCCCGGCGGCGCTGACGAAGACGATGGGAATCTGCTTGGTGCGCTCGGTGCCGCGCATCAGCTCGGCCAGTTGGAAGCCATCCATGCCGGGCATCTGTACGTCGAGAATGGCCAGGGCGAACTCATGACGCAACAACAGCTCCAGCGCCTGCTCCGCCGACTCGGCCTGATGCACATGGATGCCCGGCGCCCGCAGTACGGCATCCAGCGCCAGCAGGTTCTCCGGCAGGTCATCGACGATCAGCAGGTTCGCTTCATCGGTTTGGTCAGGCATGGGTCACTCCAGTTCGCGCAACAGTCGATGAATATCGCGCAGGGGCAGAATATGGTCCGGCGCAAAGCGCTGGAGTGCGGCGAGCGGCATGGTCGGCATCTCGGCCTCGACGGGGTCCTGAACGATGGTGAGACCACCGGCCTGCGCGATCATCCGCAGACCCGCAGCCCCGTCCTCGTTGGCGCCGGTCAGCAGGATCCCGGCGACCCGCTCACCCCAGACATCGGCGGCGGACTCGAACAGCACATCGATCGAGGGGCGGGAAAAATGCACCGCATCATCCTGGCTGAGCGACAGGGTCAGGTCTGCCTCGACCAGCAGGTGATAGCCCGGCGCTGCAAAATACAGCGTTCCGCCGCCTAGCGCCTCCTTGTCGTCGGCCTCCTTGACCCGCAGCCCGGTCTTGCGCCGGAAGATCTCCACCAGTTGCGTCGGCCCGCTGTCGGGCACGTGCTGCACCACCAGCAGCGGCAGCCGGTATGTCGCCGGCAGGCCGCTGACCAGAGCGCTCAACGCAGCCAGTCCCCCCGCCGAGGTACCGATCACCACGGCATCCACTGCAGGTCGCTGGGCATGTGCGTTGGGGGCCAAGCCTTTCATAGCTTGCGAAAGATCCTCTGTTCCTTGTCGAAGGCATCGAAGCGGTCGCCACACGCGGAAAACTCGACGGTTTCCTTGCTGCCCAGGCCGAGAAAGCCGCGATGGCACAAGGAGTCGTGAAAGAGCTCGAAGGCCCTATTCTGCAGCGGCTTGTTGAAGTAGATCAGTACATTGCGGCAGGAAATCAGCTGGGTTTCAGCGAACACGCTGTCAGTCGCCAGGCTGTGGTCGGCGAAGGTCATCTGCTCCTTCAGGGACTTGTCCATGATCGCCGAGTCATAGGCTGCCGTGTAATAGTCGCTGAGGCTGTGCCTGCCACCGGCCCGCTGGTAGTTGGCCGTGTACTGGCTCATGTCGGCGATATTGAAAATACCCTGGCGAGCACGCTCCAGCGAACGCGGATTGATATCGGTAGCATACAGAATGGTCCGCTCCAGCAGGCCCTCTTCCTTGAGCAGGATCGCCATCGAATAGACTTCCTCGCCGGTGCTGCAACCGGCAATCCAGATCTTCAGCGAGGGATAGGTGCGCAGCACCGGCACGACCTGTTCACGCAATGCCCGGTAATAACCGGGGTCACGAAACATCTCGCTGACCGGGATGGTGAGAAACTGCAACAGCTCCATGAATGCCTGGGCATCGTAGAGAATCCGCCCCTGTAGCTGCGAGATGCTGTCGCACTTCATCTGCCGCAGCGCCAGCAGTACCCGGCGCTTGAGCGAAGCCTGGGAATAATCGCGAAAATCGTAGCTGTAGCGCAGGTAAATTGCTTCGATCAGCAGCTTCAGTTCGATGGCCTGGTTGCGCTCCGGCATGTCACAGCAGCTCCACTTTCGGCAGCCAGACGCGAATCAGCGAGAACAGGCGGTCGAGGTCGATGGGCTTGGCCAGATAATCGTTGGCGCCGGCGCGCAGACAGCGCTCCTGGTCGTCCTTCATCGCCTTGGCAGTGACTGCAATGATCGGCAACTTGGCGAATTGCGGATCCTTGCGGATCTCTTGCATCGCGGTAAAGCCGTCCATTTCCGGCATCATGATGTCCATCAGCACCAGATCGATGTCATCCACGTTCTGCAATTGCGTGATGGCTTCATGGCCATTGCGGGCGATTTCGATCAGCGCACCCTTTTGCTCCAGCGCACTGGTCAGGGCAAAGACGTTACGCACATCGTCATCGACCACCAGGATCTTGCGGCCCTCGAAAGCCTTTTCACGGCTGCGCACGCTCTTGAGCATCTTCTGTCGCTCGGGCGGCATGTCCGATTCGACCTTGTGCAGGAACAGCGTGACCTCATCGAGCAGCCGCTCGGGCGAGCGTGCACCCTTGATGATGATCGAACGCGAATACTTCATCAGTGCCGCTTCTTCATCGCGGGTCAGGTTGCGCCCGGTATAGACGATCACCGGCGGGAAGGAGCAGATATCCTCGCGCGCCATGCGTTCGAGCAGTTCGTGACCGTCCATGTCGGGCAGCTTGAGGTCGATGACCATACAGTCGAATACGGTCGAGCGCAGGTGTTCGAGGGCTTGCGCGCCGAACTCGACGGCGGTGATTTCCACGTCCTCGTCCTCGATCAGACGCGCCATGCTTTCACGTTGCAGTGCGTCGTCCTCGACCAGCAGGATGCGTTTGACCTTTTGCGCGAGCTTGGCCTCCAGCCGCTTGAACACCTCTTTCAGCTCATCTCGCGTAGCCGGCTTGATGGCATAGCCGATGGCCCCCATCTGCAGCGCAGTCTCCTTGCGGTCCTCGACTGAGATGATGTGCACCGGGATATGCCGGGTGGTCGGGTTTTCCTTGAGCCGTTCGAGAACGGTCAGGCCGGAATGGTCGGGCAGGCGCATGTCCAGCAGGACGGCATCGGGTCGGTACTGCACGGCCAGGTCGAAGCCCTGATCGGCATTCTGCGCGAGCAGACAGCTGTATTTCAGCTCGTGGGCCAGATCGCGCAGGATACAGGCGAACTGCGGTTCGTCTTCGATCACCAGCACCGAACGTTCGCTGAAGGGGAAGTTCCTGCGATCATCCTCCAGCGCCATCGGTGCCGGCTCAGTCGTGACGGGCGGCGCTGGCGGCATCGTTGCCTGGAGCAGCGGCGCCGCGACGGCTGCGACGGGCGCCGGCAGTTGCTCCGCCGCAGGCTCGCTGTAGTTTTCCGGCACGATCAGGGTGAACAGGCTGCCGCCTCCCGGCGCGCTGTCCACTTCGATGGTGCCACCGAGCAACTGGGCCAGTTCGCGGGAAATCGACAGGCCCAGACCGGTACCGCCGTAACGCCGGTTGGTGGTGCCATCGGCCTGACGGAAGGCTTCGAAGATCACCGCCTGCTGCTCTTCAGCGATGCCGATGCCCGTATCGCGCACGGCAAAGGCGATGTGACCTTCGTCATGGCGGCTGATCCGCAGTTCGACCGAGCCCTTGTCAGTGAACTTGAAGGCATTCGACAGAAGATTCTTGAGAATCTGTTCAAGCCGCTGGCGGTCGGTGTACAAGCTCGTCGGCAAGTCGCCATCGAGGGTGACCTCGAAGCGCAGCGACTTTTCCAGCGCCTGAGCCAGGAACAGACTTTTCAAGCCGTCGAGCATGCGCGCAAGCACCAGCAGTTCAGGATGCACGTCGAGCTTGCCGGCCTCGACCTTGGAAATGTCGAGGATGTCGTTGATCAGGGTGAGCAGGTCATTGCCCGCCGAGTAGATGGAGCGCGCGAACTGCACCTGATCACCGCTGAGGTTGCCCTCGGGGTTGTCTGCCAGCAGCTTGGCCAGGATCAGCGAGCTGTTGAGCGGTGTGCGCAGCTCGTGGGACATGTTGGCGAGGAATTCGGACTTGTAGCGACTGGCGCGCTGCAGGTCCTCTGCGCGCTCTTCAAGCATCAGCTGGGCATCATGCAGATGGCGGTTCTTCAGGTCCATTTCGTCACGCTGGCGCGCCAGTTCCTGAGCCTGCTCGGCAAGCTGCTCATTGGTCTGTTCCAGTTCGGCCTGCTGTTCTTCCATATGCGCCTGCGACTCGCGCAGTGCACTGGATTGCTCTTCGAGTTCTTCGTTGGCCGCGCGCAGCTCTTCCTGCTGAACCTGCAATTCCTCGTTGAGCTGCTGGGTTTCGGCCAGCACATGCTGCAGACGCTGGCGATAGCGCGCCGCTTCGATGGCCGAACCGACGCTCTCGCTGATGCGCCGCAGCAACTCGCTGTCCTCTTCACGCAAGGGCCGCAGAAAGCCCACTTCCAGCACCGCATTGAGCAGGCCGCTGTCTTCCACTGGCATGATCAGCAACGACTGCACATCAGTGCTGCCCAGCGCCGAACTGACCTTCAGATAACCTGGCGGAATGTTCTCCAGCGCCATCGCCCGGCGCTCGAGCGCAGCCTGACCGACCAGGCTCTCGCCGAGTTCCAGCGTCCGTGCCCGGTCCGCGCTGCCCTTGCTCCAGGCGAACTCGGCGACACGCTGCAGCTTGCCATCCTGGGTCACATACAGCGCGCCGACAGCGACGCCCAGGTAGCCGGAAAGGAAGTTGAGGATGTTCTGGCCCAACATCGGCAACGTCTGCTCGCCGATGATCGACTCGCTCAGCTGCGTCTGCCCGGTGCGATACCAGGCCTGCTTTTCCAGCGCAGCCGCATGCGCCTGTTGCTGACTCAGCGAGCTGGCGTAGCTGTCGGACAGGCTGAGCAGGTCGCGCCGACCGAAATACACCAGCAAGCCGCTGAAGATCAGGCTGAACAGCAGAAAAGCGCCGATCAGCAAGGTGGTGATCGTTTCCGAGGTATCGGTGCGTTCTTCCCTGGCCTGGCGCTCGCTGGCAACGAATTCAGCAAGCAGCCGGCGCTGTTCCTGCTTCAATTCCAGGCCTCGCTGGCTGCGGATGTAGTCGGTTATCGGCTCGTTCAGGGCACGACGGGCAATGGCTGTTTCGGCAAACTCGGCCCATTCGCGTTGCAGTGCGGCAATACGCTCGATGCGATTGAGCTGTACCAGATTATTGCTGGCGTACGCCTTCAGTTGCTTCAGTTCGTCGGTCAGCAGGGGCAATTCGCGTCGGTAGGGTTCGAGAAAGATGTCCTCGCCAGCGATCAGATAACCGCGCATCGAAGCCTCCAGGTCGCCGATTATTTTCAGCGTCTCGTGAGCGTGTGACACGCCCCGGACCGACTGATCGACCCAGTGACTGACGTTCAGCAGGTAGTAGACGATGGCGCTGAAGAAGAACGCGCTGAGAAATCCGAAACCAAGCGGCACGGCCACATTACGGTTGAGAATGCGCCTGAACTGGTTTTGTTCGATGAAAGAGTCGCCCATGTGATTCCTTTCCAGTCGCTGCACGATGGCGGTTGGTGACAGTTGCCTTCGGCAAGCTGATCGATGCGTCGTACGGTAAACGCTTTGTTCTCGACGCGTTCGAGGTTTTTGTCAGGAAACAAGCCAGCTGGCGACTCTACCACCGGCCTGTTTACCAGCACAAAAAGCCTGACGAATAGCCGGGCTCTTTGGCGTATCAACCACTGCTTGGCAAGTGCCGGGAAACTGTCAGCGCCGGGCGATGATCCAGACCGCGTGCACGATTCCTGGAATGTAGCCCAGCAGCGTCAGCAGAATGTTCAGCCAGAACGCCCCAGCAAAACCGACCTGCAGGAAAACACCCAACGGTGGCAAAAGAATCGCGATCAGTATGCGTAGCAGATCCATCTTCAATGTCCTCTCAGCAGAAAACCCACGCTGAATCGACCCGAACGCTGTCGACGGGTTCCGTAGTGAGGGAACGAGAAAGGTCATCGCAGAAAGGAAAGCGGCAACCGCCACCGGGGCAGCGGTTGTCGGAATCAGCGGCAACCGTTTGAGTCGCCGAGGCGCAACCAAGCGCAAAGGGAAAGAGACGCGACTGGCCAGGGTTGGGCCAGTCCTGCTGCGTCGATGCGAGCCGCCTTGTGAGCCATACGCACCACCAAACTTACGCTTAGCAAGCTAACCATCTCAGAAATAACGAACCGCTGCCATTCGCTGAAAGTCGAACATGGACCGTGACGCGAATCTTCCACGAAAAGCTCACGAAGGCAGTTGGCTCGTGCAACAGGTCATTAGGCTATGGCCTTGGGAAAAGGCTGCCAAGGCCCTCCCATCATGGCCACCTGCACGCCTGCGCTGTAGGAGCGGGCCATGCCCGCGAAGTCACGCACCGGCGCGGCTGCTTTCGCGAGCATGGCTCGCTCCGACAAGAAGCAGCCGAGCTTTCGAGGCTCTGTTGACGTTTCACGGTGAGCCACGTTGCCGCGTTCAGCCATACTGCGGTAGACACGTTCCTGCCCAGGAGACTCCCGATGCCGATGCGCCCCACCGCTGTCCTTGCCCGTCTGCTGCTCGTCAGCCTGTTGCTGAGCCTGAGCGCCTGTGCGCTGTTCACCCCGCGCGATCCGTTGAATGTGCAGGTCGCCGGTATCGAGCCGCTGCCCGGTGAAGGTCTGGAACTGCGCATGCTGGTAAAGCTGCGGATCCAGAACCCCAACGATATAGCCCTCGATTACAACGGCGTGGCGCTCGAACTGGAGGTCAATGGTCGACGTCTGGCCAGCGGCGTCAGCGACCACCAGGGCAGCGTGCCACGCTTCGGTGAAAGCCTGTTGCAGGTGCCGGTAACCGTCTCCGCCTTCTCGGCGGCGCGCCAGGCGTTCGGGCTGGCCGAGCGCCTCGGTCAGGAGCAGGTGCCCTATGTGCTGCGCGGCAAGCTGGCCGGCGGTCTGTTCGGCACCCAGCGCTTCGTCGAGAAAGGCACGCTGAAGCTGCCCGACGTCAGCACCAACCCCTATCGGCGCGTACCCTGAAAGGGCACACGACACTCACGAACTACTCGCAACAGCGACCCGCCCGGCAACGGTTCGCCTCATGGGTCGGGTCTTCCTGCATGAGTTTGCGGGTGACACCGTTGGTCCAGCCGAAACCGTCCTGCAGCGGGTATTCGCCGCCGCCGGCATGCTCGGTGCAGGCTCGCAGGACATACTTCTCCACCAGCTTGCTTTCCCGCTCGAAGAGGTAGGCGACGATACCCAGCCAGCGCTCCTCGATCTGCAGCGCCAGCGCGTCCTGGCCGTAATGCTGCAGCCCACGGATGCCCATCCATTGCAGGGGCGCCCAACCGTTGGGGCGGTCCCATTGCTCGCCGCTGGCACTGCTCTCGGTGGTTGCCAGGCCTCCGGGGGCAAGCAGGCGCCGCCGCACGATATCGGCCACGCGCTCGGCCTGAGCGGAACTGGCCGCCTGCACGAACAAGGGTGTCAGCGTCGCCGCCGTAAGATTGTCGCGCTGCCTTTGCAGCGTCCAGTCATAGTCGAAATAGGCGCCCTCGCGCTCGCTCCACAGGTAACGGTCGATGGCCGCCAGGCGCGCCTCGGCACGCAGGCGGAATGCCCTGGCGTGGTCATCCTGCCCTTTCACCTCGCTGAGTCGGGCGATCTGGCATTCGAGTTTGTAGAGAAAGCTGTTCAGATCCACCGGGATGATGCAGGTGGTGCGGATGCTCGACAGCTGCTCGGAGTCGTCCAGCCAGCGAGAGCTGAAATCCCAGCCGGATTCAGCGCCTGCGCGCAGGTCGCGGTAGACCTCGTGCGCCGGGCGGCCCGAGGCCCGCGCGGTTTCGATATCTTCCCGATAGGCCTCTTCGCGCGGCGTATCACGCTCGTCCCAGTAACGGTTGAGTACGCTGCCATCGGCCAGACAAACGCAGCGCTGACTCACCTCGCCCAGTCGCAACGCGTCGCCACCCGCCATCCAGAAGGCATGTTCCTTGAGCAGTTGCGGCAGGTAATCGCTGGCGCGATGCACGCCGTGCTCCTCGAACAGGTCGGCCATCAACGCGAACACCGGCGGTTGCGAGCGGCCCAGGTAATAGGTGCGATTGCCGTTGGGTACATGGCCGTAGGTATCGATCAGGTAGGCGAAGTTGTCAGCCATGGACCGCAGCAGATCGCAATGCCCACTCTCGTCCAGCCCCAGCATGGTGAAGTACGAATCCCAATAGTACAGCTCGGTGAAACGCCCACCCGGCACCACGTAGTCATGCGGCAGTGGCAACAGCGAGGAGTGCGCCGGATGATCCTGTGGATGCCGGATCAGCACCGGCCAGAGCCGGTCGATGTGATCGCCGAGGCTGTCGTCGGGGTTGGCGACGAATTCCTTGGACGGCATTTCGAACGTGCTGAAATGCTCCGCGACAAAGGCCGGCAAGTCGAAATCCGGATCATCACAGCGCGCCCGATAAGCCTCCAGAATCTCCTCGGGATGCTGGCGCGGCGCGCAATCGACGAAGGTCTTGCTGTCAGAAAAGACGCGCTGCATCTGCACCGCGATGAAGAGTTCCTGATAGCGATCCGCCGGCGTCAGGGTGTCGGCAGCGGAAACCGCATGAATATCATGATTGAAGGGTGGCTCATTGCAGGAGATCCGGTCGCTATCGGTCATTGTTCGCTGTAGTTCCATAGCAGTCCACCATCGATCACCAGCGTAGTGCCGGTGATGTAGCTGGCTTCGTCAGAGGCGAGAAAGGCCACCGCGCCGGCCACGTCTCGCGGCTGGCCGAGGCGCCCGGCGGGGATGTTGCCGAGCAGCCTGGCGAGCTTGTCCGGCTGGTTCATCAGGGCACGGTTGAGCGGCGTATCGATTGCCCCCGGTGCGACGTTGTTGACGGTGATGCCCAGCGGCGCCAGCTCGATGGCCAGGTTGCGCATGAACATCTTCAGTCCGCCCTTGCTGGCGCAATAGCTGGTGAAGTTGGGAAATGGCAGCTCTTCGTGAACCGAGCTGTTGTTGATGATCCGCCCGCCACGGTCGCTATCGCGCAAATGCCGCGCAAAGGCCTGGGCGAGGAAAAACGGACCGCGCAGGTTGACGCTGAGCACCCGGTCGTAATCCGCTTCGTCGGCTTCGAGAAACGGGCTGTGCCGCTGCACCCCGGCGTTGTTGACCAGAATGTCGAGCTGGCCCATCTGCGCGACCGCCTCGTCCACCAGCCGGCGGCACTCGGCGACTACGCCAATATCGGCGGCGATAAAGCAGACCCGGCGCCCCAGGGCGCGAATCCGTTCGACGGTCTCGCGTGCCTCGCCGCTGTCCTCCCGGCCATTGACGACCAGGTCGGCACCCTCCTCGGCCAGGCGCACGGCGATGCCGCGACCAATCCCCTGGGAACTGCCAGTGACCAGGGCAATCCTGTTCAGCAATTTCATCATGCACCTCATCTGGACCTCATTACCTGTGACGACCAGCCCTGCGCTGCGGTTCAACGGCGCATGTTTGCAGATGCTTCACGGCTCTGTGCAAGGGGCTCGCAACGGCAGACAGACAGCTCTATCAGGCGCAGAATGGCGAGCTCTCCGTTGCTCATTCAGGACATCCATGGCCACCGCCGACTTACGCAAGGGCTATCTGCTGGGGCTGACGACCTTCTGCATCTGGGGTCTGTTCCCGCTGTATTTCAAAGCCGTCGAGCAATATGCCGCGCTGGAAATCGTCACCCAGCGTGCCATCTGGTCGGCGCTGTTCGGCTCGCTGGTGCTCCTGTTCTGGAGGCATCCCGGCTGGTGGCAGGAGCTACTCGCGCACCCGAAAAGAATCGCCGTGCTGATGATTTCCAGCGTGCTGATCGCCAGCAACTGGCTGATCTATGTCTGGGCGGTGAACAACGGCCATATGGTCGAGGCAAGCCTGGGCTACTACATCAATCCGCTGGTCAATGTGGTGCTGGGCCTGCTGATCCTGCGCGAGCGACTGCGACCCTTGCAGTGGCTGGCGGTGGCCATGGCGGCCCTCGGGGTCGCACTGCAACTGATCACGCTGGGTGAGTTTCCCTGGGTGTCGATTGCGCTGGCGTTGAGTTTCGGCAGCTACGGCCTGCTGCGCAAGCAGGCGCCCGTGGCGGCCTTGCCCGGCCTGGTGGTGGAAACCTGGCTGCTGTTGCCGCTGGCGCTGGTCTGGCTGTTGTTCTTCGGCAGCGGCCCGAGCACCGAACCAGCATTCTGGACCACGCTCGACGCACTTTGGCTGGTGGCGGCGGGGCCGGTGACGCTGGTTCCGCTGCTGTGCTTCAACGCGGCGGCACGGCACCTGCCCTACTCGACCCTGGGCTTCCTGCAATACATCACGCCGACCCTGCTGCTGATTCTTGCCGTGTGGGTGTTTCACGAACCCTTCCCGGCTGACCGCCAGCTGGCCTTTATCTGCATCTGGGCGGGGCTGGCGGTATACAGCTACGATGCCTGGCGAATCATGCGCAAGGCGGTGTGAGCGACAGGTTTCAAGCTGCCTTTCGAGATGCGCGAAAGGGCTGCAAGGCATTGATACCCCTGAGAAGTCACCCCTTTCAGTGGACTGATTTTCCCCTGCGCTTCATGTAGTATCGACCGGCCCGGACTACAAGAAATTTTGCGGCCCGACAGATTTTAAGAAAACCAAGTGAGGCGAGTAATGACTGAGCGCGTTCAAGTCGGTGGCCTGCAGGTCGCCAAAGTCCTGTATGACTTCGTCAACAACGAAGCGATCCCTGGCACTGGCGTCGATGCCGCGGCTTTCTGGGCCGGTGCCGACAGCGTCATCCACGATCTGGCGCCGAAGAACCGCGCGCTGCTGGCCAAGCGTGACGACCTGCAGGCACAGATCGACGCCTGGCATCAGGCCCGTGCCGGCCAGGCTCATGACGCCGTAGCGTACAAGGCCTTCCTGCAGGAAATCGGCTATCTGCTGCCCGAAGCCGAAGACTTCCAGGCCACCACCCAGAACGTCGACGAAGAAATCACCCGCATGGCCGGCCCACAGCTGGTGGTGCCGATCATGAACGCCCGCTTCGCGCTGAACGCCGCCAACGCCCGCTGGGGTTCGCTGTATGACGCGCTGTACGGCACCGACGCCATCTCCGAAGACGATGGCGCCAGCAAAGGTCCCGGCTACAACGAAGTTCGCGGCAACAAGGTCATCGCCTACGCCCGCGCCTTCCTCGACGAGGCCGCGCCGCTGGAAAACGGCTCCCACGTCGACTCCACCGGCTACCGCATCGACGGCGGCCAGCTGGTCGTCTCCCTGAAAGACGGCAGCACCACCGGCCTGAAAGACCCGCAACTGCTGCTCGGCTTCCAGGGCGAAGCCAGCGCGCCGATCGCCGTGCTGCTCAAGCACAACGGCATCCACTTCGAGATCCAGATCGACCCGTCCAGCCCCATCGGCCAGACCGACGCCGCCGGCGTGAAGGACATCCTGATGGAAGCGGCGCTGACCACCATCATGGACTGCGAAGACTCCATCGCGGCCGTCGACGCCGACGACAAGACCATCGTCTACCGCAACTGGCTCGGTCTGATGAAGGGCGATCTGGTCGAGGAACTGGAAAAGGGCGGCAAGCGCATCACCCGCGCCATGAACCCCGACCGCGTCTACACCCAGGCCGACGGCAACGGCGAGCTGACCCTGCATGGCCGCTCCCTGCTGTTCATCCGCAACGTCGGGCACCTGATGACCAACGACGCCATCCTCGACAAGGAAGGCAACGAAGTGCCGGAAGGCATCATGGACGGTCTGTTTACCAGCCTCGCCGCCATGCACAACCTCAACGGCAATACCACGCGCAAGAACACCCGTACCGGCTCGGTCTACATCGTCAAGCCGAAGATGCACGGCCCGGAAGAAGTGGCCTTCGCCACCGAACTGTTCGGTCGCGTCGAGGATGTTCTCGGGCTGCCGCGCAACACTCTGAAAGTCGGCATCATGGACGAAGAGCGCCGCACCTCGATCAACCTCAAGGCCTGCATCAAGGAAGCGCGCGAGCGCGTGGTGTTCATCAACACCGGCTTCCTCGACCGCACCGGCGACGAGATCCACACCTCCATGGAAGCCGGCCCGGTGGTACGCAAGGCCGCGATGAAGGCCGAGAAGTGGATCAGTTCCTACGAGGACAACAACGTCGACGTCGGCCTGGCCTGCGGCCTGCAGGGCAAGGCGCAGATCGGCAAGGGCATGTGGGCCATGCCCGATCTGATGGCCGCCATGCTGGAACAGAAGGTCGGCCACCCGCTGGCCGGCGCCAACACCGCGTGGGTACCGTCGCCGACCGCCGCCACCCTGCACGCCATGCACTACCACAAGGTCGACGTGTTCGCCCGCCAGGCCGAACTGGCCCAGCGCACCAAGGCCTCGGTCGACGACATCCTGACCATCCCGCTGGCCAAGGACACCAACTGGAGCGACGAGGAAAAGCGCAACGAGCTGGACAACAACGCTCAGGGCATCCTCGGCTACATGGTGCGCTGGGTCGAGCAGGGCGTCGGTTGCTCCAAGGTTCCGGACATCAACGATGTCGCGCTGATGGAAGACCGCGCCACCCTGCGTATCTCCAGCCAGCACGTGGCCAACTGGATGCGCCATGGTGTGGTCACCCAGGAGCAGGTCGTCGAAAGCCTCAAGCGCATGGCGCCGGTGGTTGATCGCCAGAACGAAGGTGATCCGCTGTACCGCCCGATGGCACCGAACTTCGATGACAGCGTGGCCTTCCAGGCCGCGCTGGAACTGGTCCTCGAAGGCACCAGGCAGCCCAACGGCTACACCGAGCCGGTCCTGCACCGCCGCCGCCGCGAGTTCAAGGCCAAGAACGGCCTGTAAACCGCACAGCAAGTCAGAGAAACCGCCCTTCGGGGCGGTTTTTTTATGGCTATGTCTCCGTTGCGGGTTGTTGGAGCAACCCTGTTTCCGGGAAGGACGGGACAGGGACACTGAGCCCATGCCTGCGAAGCGATGCCCGAGCGGTTCCCTTCGCGGCCAAGGCCCCTCCCACGATGGCCGCGTACACCGCATACCCTGTGGGAGCGGGCCATGCCCGCGAATAGATGCCCGACCATCCTCTGTAGCGGACTTGTTAGCAATTTTCGCGGCTGAAGCGCAACGCCACCAGCCGCCGCCCCCACGAAAAACCTGAATCCGCCCAACGGTATTCAACTTCTACCTGCGACAACCGATATATGACTCAAATTACAACTTCAGTCACAATATTTCCGACTGATGGCCTTTCGGTATCAGTTTCGCTTGCGTAGTATCCGCTGCCCTTCGTCCACCAATGTTCAAGAACTTCTCCCTGACCGCCAAGCTGCTGCTGGTGCCTGCCGTCGCCCTGTTCGGGCTGATTCTCTATGTGGGCTACACCTCCCTGCAGCTGTCGGCCACCGATTCGCGCCTGGTGGTTCTGGAAACCCGAAGCTACCCCACCCTGGAAAAAACCGATGCGGCGATCTTCCAGTTCTCGCGCATACCGGGGCTGCTCAACAATGCGGTGGCGGCTGGCGAAGCCGAAGTGCTCGGCGATGCGCGAGACGTGCTGCAGGATATCGATGTCCAGCATCAGGCACTGGCCGCGTTGCTGAGCGATCAACCGCAACGACACTCGGCGCTGGATAACTGGCGCAACGCCGTGAAGGGCTACGCCGACAACGCCTTCAACGCCTCGGCGAAACTGATCGACGGCAGCGCCTCGTTCGACGACCTGCGCCCGAGCCTCGACCGCATGGCAAGCGATCTGGCGCAGGCACAGAAACTGGCCGCCGACTTCCGCTCCGGTGCCTACGAGGACTTCCAGCAGACGCTCGCGCAGACCCGCGAAGCCAACGCGGCGACCACACGCCTGGGCATCATCCTCAGCCTCGCCCTGGTGACTCTGGTAAGCCTTGGCGCCTGGCTGGTGATCCGCAGCGTGATGGCCAACGTGCGCGGCGTGATCGCCTCGCTGCAGTCCATCGCCCGTGGCGACGGTGATCTGACCCAGCGCGTCAACGTCGAGTCGAACGATGAAATCGGCGCCATGATCGAACTGTTCAACGGTTTTCTCGACAAGCTGCAGGGCACCATTCGCCAGATCATCGAGGCGGCCACCCCGCTGGGCCAGGTCTCGAAAGAGCTGTACAAGCTGACCCAAGGCTCGGAAGAAAGCGCCAAGTCACAACAGCGGCATAC
Source organism: Stutzerimonas stutzeri (assembly GCF_013522825.1). Taxonomy (GTDB): domain Bacteria; phylum Pseudomonadota; class Gammaproteobacteria; order Pseudomonadales; family Pseudomonadaceae; genus Stutzerimonas; species Stutzerimonas stutzeri_AK. The sequence continues at coordinate 64,060 of NZ_JAAMQZ010000010.1, read as the reverse complement.
CGACTCCATCACCCGCGACATCCTCACCATGACCGGCAGCATCCAGGAAGTTGCGCAGCGCTCGCGCCAGGCCTCGGACGAAGCCAACGCCGCAGCCCGCCAGACGGCAGCGGCGCGCGAACATGTCGGCAGCCTTTCGAGCGGCATCAATGATCTGGGCGACAGCGTGCAGAGCGCCGTGCGGGCCATGGAGCAACTGGAGGAAGAAACCCAGGAAGTCGGCTCCGTACTGACCGTGATTCGCGCTATCGCCGAGCAGACCAACCTGCTGGCACTCAACGCGGCCATCGAGGCGGCCCGCGCCGGTGAGCAGGGCCGGGGCTTCGCCGTCGTCGCCGACGAGGTGCGCAACCTGGCGCAGAAGACCGCCACCTCGACCGCCGAGATCCAGCAGATCATTCAGCGCCTGCAAACCAGCGCCAACACGGTGCTCGACGTGATGACCCGCAATGGCGAGAAATCCCGCGCGAGCATCGAACGCTCGCTGGAAGCGAACCAGCTGCTGGAAGCCATCGCCCAGACCGTCAACCAGATCGACGAACTCAACGCCGGCATCGCCCAGTTCACCCAGGAGCAGATCGGCCTGTCGAGTTCCATCCAACAAGAAACCCAAGTGTTGCAGCAGGACGCACAAGCAACCGCAAACGGCGCCGAAGCCACCGCTCGTCTTGGCGAGCAACTGGTCAGCACCGGCGACCACCTGCGGGCGGCCACCGCCCAGTTCCGTGTTTAACTTTGCTTAGGGGCATCACCGATGACCGCATTACGTGTCATGAGCCTGGCAGCCGCCTGCCTGGCCGCAACACCGGCGCTTGCGCTGGATCAGGGCGAATACCGCTTCAACGGCTTCGGCACCGTTGGCTTCACCCATCTGGGTGGCGAAGATGATGGCCGCAGCTATGGCATTCAGGGCCAGACCAACGACTCCTGGCGCGGCGACCAGCTGTCCAAGTTCGGCGCCCAGCTGAGCTACGTCCTGACCGATGCCGTCGGCGTGACCGTCCAGGCTACCGCCAAGGCCGAGCAGGACGAGTGGAAGGCCAACCTGGAGTGGGCCTACCTGTCCTGGCAGACCAGCGATCAACTGATGCTCCGTGCCGGGCGTCTGCGCAGCCCGGTCTACATGTATTCCGAAAGCCTCGACGTCGGCTACAGCTACCCCTGGCTGCGCCTGCCCGACGAGGTCTACAGCCAGGTCCAGGTGACCAATTACGAAGGCGTCGATGCGGTCTACACGCTTCCGCTGTCCTACGGTTCGGTGACTGTCCAGATTGCCGGCGGTCAGGCGAAGAACCGTGATTACTACGCCTACGACGAGCTGTTCGATATCGACTACGGCAACCTCTTCGGCGCCAGCCTGAGCCTGGCCACGAATGATTTCGGCACGCTGCGCATCGGCTACGTCGAAGCCGATATCAAGACCGATATCAGCGGCGTGGTAGACGCCAGCGCTATTGGCCAAGGCGCAAACGAATCACTCTCGCTGCTGAGCCTGGATAAAGAGAAAGGCAAGTTCATCTCGATCGGCTACCAGTACGACAACGGCACCTGGATCAGCAGCAACGAATGGACTTCGCGACAGATCGAAAACGACGGTATGAAAGCAATCGACTCCTTCTACCTGATGGGCGGTCGTCGCTTCGGCGATTTCCTGCCGCACCTGACCTACGCGCAACTGGACGACAACGGTGGTCGCCAGAGTTCCTGGACCCTGGGCCTGAACTACCAGGCGACCCCGACCGTGGTGGTCAAGGGCGAATACAAGCGCGTCGATACGTCCAATGGCTATGACGGCGTCTTCACCCGTAACGCCCAGGAGGTTTTCGACAACACGGTTCATGGCATGACTTCCGGTGCCGCTGGTACCCCGGCCCGCAACTACGACGGCGACATCGTCTCCGTTGGCGTCGATTTCGTATTCTGAGGAGCGTCCAGATGAAAACATCCCTTCGCACCCTCTGCGCCGTCGCGCTGCTTGCCACGGTCTCCCTGGCTCAGGCCGAGGTCGCCGTGATCGTCAATCCAGGCGCGGCCAAAGCGCCTTCGCAAGCGGAAGTTGCCAACATCTTTCTGGGCAAGGACAAGTCCATGAAGGGCGTCGACCTCAAGGACTGGACCCCGGCCAAGGAAAGCTTTTACGCCACGGTCACCAAAAAGAACGAGTCGCAGCTGAAATCCTACTGGTCCGGCCTGATCTTCACCGGCAAGGGCCAGCCCCTGGCCAGTGTCGAGGACGATGCGGCCATGGTCGCCAGGGTCGCTGCCGAAGCCGATGCCATCGGCTATGTCGACAGCGCTGCGGTCAACGATTCGGTCAAGGTACTGTTCACCCTGCCGTAGCCACGCTGCCACATCAGAAAAAACCGCCTGCCCAGGCGGTTTTTTATTGGCAATACCCGAACCATCCGAGTGGCTCCGTTCGCGGCCAAGGCCCCTCCCACACAATGGCCCGTGCGCACCGCATACCCTGTGGGAGCGGACTTGTCCACGAGCTTTTATGCCCCGGCACCGAATATTCCGCGAAAAGCTCGCGAATGAATTCGAGCCTGCAAAAGCAGCCTTGTGCAACAGGCCATTGGGCCTTGGAAAAATGTGGTCCCGTTCGCGGGCATGGCCCGCTCCCACGATGAGCCAAGCCTGCTGATGTTACGCAGGCGCCCCAACCGCCAAGCTGACACGGATCAGCCTGCCCCATTCCAGCCACGACTAGACTTACGTCCAATTGGGCCAGAGCGGCCCGCGGCCCAACATGGAACAAAACTGGAAGTGAACCATGAGCAAAGCTGACGCTTTCGCCGAGGCAGGCAAGACTGCCGTACTGCAGAACATCCACGGAACCATGGAGTTCCTGCGCAAGTTTCCGCCCTTCATCCAGATGGAGCCGACGCATCTCGCCTTCTTGGTGGAAAACTGCGAGCTGCGTTTCTATGCCGAAGGCGACTGCATCATTTCTCCCGAAGACGGCACGGTCCAGCATTTCTATATCGTCAAACAGGGCCGGGTTCATGGTCAGCGCCCGCATACGGCCAAGCGCGGCACGGATACCACTTTCGAGGTCATCGTAGGCGAGTGTTTTCCCATGGCTGCGCTGATGGGTGAGCGCGCCACCCGAACCGGGCATTTCGCTGCCGAAGACACCTTTTGCCTGCTGCTGAACAAGCCGGCATTCATCAAACTGGTATCCAAGTCCGCCGCGTTTCGCGACTTCGCCATGCGTGGCGTGAGCAGCCTGCTCGACCTGGTCAACCAGCAGGCACAAACCCGTGCGGTGGAAAGCCTGGGCGAACGCTATTCGCTGGAAACCACCGTCGGCGAGCTGGCCGTGCATCACCCGATCGCCTGTCAGCCCTCGATGCCGTTGCGCGAGGCGGTCGGCCTGATGCAGGAGTCGAACGTCGGCAGCATCGTCATCGTCGATGAAGAACAGCACCCGCTCGGCATCTTCACCCTGCGCGACCTGCGCCGGGTCGTCGGCACCCAGCAGGGCGATCTGAGCAGCCCCATATCGGTGTTCATGACTCACGAGCCCTTCCATCTGCCGCCGGCGGCCACGGCCTTCGACGCAGCCATCGCCATGACCGAGCGGCATATCGGGCATATCTGCGTGGTAAAGGACGGCCTGCTTTGTGGTGTGATTTCCGAGCGCGATCTGTTCTCGCTGCAACGGGTCGATCTGGTCCATCTGGCGCAGACCATCCTCCACGCCGACCGTGTGGAAACGCTGGTGGCCATCCGCGCAAGCATCAATCAGCTGGTGGACAACATGCTGGCCCATGGCGCGTCGTCCGCCCAGATCACTCATATCATCACCTTGCTCAACGACCACACCGTACGCCGCGTCATCGAGATGGCCATTGCCGACCTGGGCGATCCCGGCATTCCCTTCACCTGGCTGTGCTTCGGCAGCGAAGGGCGCCGGGAACAGACGCTGCACACCGATCAGGACAACGGCATTCTCTTCGAGGCCAGCGATGCCTCCGAGGCCGCACTCATTCGCGGCAAGCTGCTGCCGCTGGCCGAACGCATCACCCGTGATCTGGATGTCTGCGGTTTCACCCTGTGCAAGGGCAACATCATGGCCAGCAACCCCGAGCTGTGCCTGTCACGCCAGGAGTGGAAACGACGCTTCAGCTCGTTCGTCCGCGAAGCAACACCGGAAAATCTGCTGTCCAGCACCATCTTTTTCGACCTTCGCTCGATCTGGGGCCCGGAAGAGGGCTGCGAGAAACTGCGTCAGCACATGCTCGACGAAGTTGCCGAAAGCCCGATATTCCAGCGCCTGATGGCCGGCAACGCACTGCGCCACCGCCCGCCGGTAGGCCGCTTCCGCGATTTCGTGCTGGAGCGCAAGGGCGATGGCAAGGACACGCTCGACCTCAAGATTCAGGGCCTGACGCCCTTTGTAGACGGCGCACGGCTGCTGGCCCTGGCCAATGGCATCGGTGAGTGCAACACGCTGGAGCGCTTGCGCCAGCTGGTGGAAAAAGGCGCCATGGAACCCAAGGATGGCGAGGCTTACGAAGAGGCCTATCACTTCATCCAGCAGACGCGCATGCAGCACCATCAGCAACAGTCGCGCAATGGCCTGCCCTTCTCCAACCGGCTGGACCCGCAAGACCTCAACCATCTGGACCGGCGCATCCTGCGCGAGTCCTTCCGACAAGCCCAGCGCCTTCAAGGCAGTCTCGCATTGCGCTATCAACTATGAACATGTTCTGGCTCAACCCACGCGGCCCCAAACTCACGCACGAACAACAGCAGCGGCTGGATGAACTGCCACTGCCCGTCCCGCCGGGAGCCGTGTCGCTGCGCAAGCAGCGGCTGGTGGTTCTCGACCTCGAGACCACCGGGCTGCATCTCAAGCGTGACAAGGTCATTTCAATCGGCGCGGTCACCATCGAAAATGGCGCCATCGACTATTCACAACAGTTCGAATGCACCCTGCGTCGCCACGTCGAGGTCACGGAGAGTGTACTGATCCACGGCATTGCGCCCAGTGAACTGGCCAGGGGTCAGGCCCCTGAAGAAGCACTGCTCAGTTTCATGGAGTTCGTAGGCGACAGCATAATACTGGCCTTCCATGCACCTTTCGACCAGCGCATGCTTGCCCGCGCCCTGAAGCAGGAGCTGGGCTACAGCCTGAAGCACAGTTTTCTCGATGTGGCCGACCTGGCTCCCATGCTGTTTCCGGAAGCACCGGTCCGGCGTAACGGTCTGGACAACTGGCTCAGCTATTTCAAGATTCAGATGCCGCAACGGCATCACGCCTCCGCAGACGCAATGGCCACTGCCGAGATCGCCCTGATCCTGCTCAATCGTGCCCAGCGCAGGGGCATTGGCCAGATCGACGAACTGGCCCAGGCACTCAGTTCCTGGCAGCGCTCGCGCAAGGCTGCCTCCCACTCCATCTGACCGCTACAGACATCGACTGCCGAGGATCATCATCCTTGGCAAGCCGTTGTATCGCCTGAAAAACCAACCCTCGAAGCATGCGCCCCAGCTAACCATGCACGCGACAGGTTAGCCATTACGCAAAGCAGCGACCTTTCAGCGTTATTTCAATAGCGATCAGACGCGCAAGTGGCCCGGTAAAGCGGCGCATCGGCATCCAGTTTGATCATGCTTTCGAACTTCGCTTCGCCTTTTTCATTCAGCCTGAACATTACCTTCTCATCACAGAGAAGTTGATAAGAATCACTTTTTACAGTGGACATCAGGTGATGCTTTTCAAAGCGATACAGTACGAAACGGGCAATTCGCCCATTGGCCGTATCCTCGACCAGCACATTGGCGCCATCAAGTACTGTATAGGCCAACGGCATGGGAAACAGGGTCGTCCAGGGCCGCCACAACATATGCCCATCTTCGCTCGAAACAACCACCGAGCCCTCCGGCAGACGTGCCTGCTTGGTCTCGAACCAGGTGTATTCATAATGAATGGTGTAACCGAGCATACCTAGACCGGCAAATACCGGGATGATCCATTTCGGCAGTCGATTGCGAGTCAGATTACGCAACACCAGCGCAATCCCAGCACCCGCCAGGCCGGCGCAGATTGCAGCAATGAGATGCCAGATCATAGAAACTTTCCTCAAAAAAATCGGGCTTCCAAATGGAAGCCCGACTTGTATCTCAACCGTGGATCGGATTTATCAACCCGACTTCTGGCCGAATTATCACTTAGTGATCAAGCGCAGCGCCAGCACCTTTCGGGGTACGAACGCTTTCTACCAGATCCTGGATCTCCTTCGGCGGAGCCTCGGTAGCCATGGATACGGCATAGGCTACAGCGAAGTTCAGCACCGCACCGATGGCACCGAAGCCCTGCGGGGAGATACCGAATACCCATTCACCCGGTACGTTGGCGAAGGTGTTGGTGCCAGGGATGAAGAACCAGCCCAGGTACAGGAAGATGTACACCGAGGTGCTCACCAAACCAACCAGCATGCCGGCAACGGCGCCCTTGCTGTTCACGCGCTTGGAGAAGATCCCCATCATCAGCGCCGGGAACAGGCTCGATGCGGCCAGACCGAACGCCAGTGCCACCACCTGAGCCGCGAAGCCCGGAGGGTTCAGCCCCAGCCAGGTAGCCAGGATAATCGCGCCGGTCATGGACAGACGAGCCGCCAGCATCTCGCTCTTCTCGCTGATCTTCGGATTGATGATCGTCTTGATCAGGTCATGACTGACAGCCGAGGAGATTGCCAGCAGCAAGCCCGCAGCAGTGGACAGTGCAGCAGCAATGGCACCCGCAGCGATCAGACCGATTACCCAGCTTGGCAGGTTGGCGATTTCCGGGTTGGCCAGAACGATGATGTCGTTGTTGACGGTCAGCTCGTTGCCGTTCCAGCCGCGCTCCTGCGCAGTGGGAGCGAAGGCAGCGTTGGCGTCGTTGTACATCTGGATACGGCCATCGTTGTTCTTGTCTTCCCACTTGATCAGGCCAGTCTGCTCCCAGGTATTGATCCAGCCCGGACGCTCTTCATAAAGAATCGCCTCAGCCTGCGGACCTTCCGGATAGATGGTATCGACCAGGTTCAGACGCGCCATGGACGCCACCGCCGGAGCAGTGAGGTACAGCAGGGCGATGAAGATCAGCGTCCAGCCAGCGGACCAGCGGGCATCAGCTACGCGCGGTACAGTGAAGAAACGGATGATGACGTGTGGCAGACCAGCGGTACCGATCATCAGCGACAGGGTGAACAGGAACATGTTCAGTTTGTTGTCGACATCTGCGGTGTAGGCAGCGAAGCCCAGGTCCTGAACGACGCTATCCAGTCGATCCAGCAGTGGCATGCCGGTCTCGACGTGGGTACCGAACATACCGAACATCGGGATCGGGTTGCCGGTCAGCTGGAAGGCAATGAACACGGCCGGAATGGTATAGGCGATGATCAGTACGATGTACTGAGCCACCTGGGTGTAGGTGATGCCCTTCATGCCGCCGAATACCGCGTAGGCGAACACGATCGCTGCAGCGATCCAGATGCCGGCTTCGTTGCTCAGCTCCAGGAAGCGGGAGAAGGCAATACCGGCACCGGCCATCTGGCCGATCACATAGGTTACGGAGATCAGGATGAGGCAGATAACCGCTACCAGACGCGCACCACGGCTGTAGAAACGGTCACCGATGAAATCCGGTACCGTGAACTTGCCGAACTTGCGCAGGTAGGGTGCCAGCAGCATCGCCAGCAGCACGTAACCACCGGTCCAGCCCATCAGGTAGACGGACGTACCGTAACCGCCGGCAGCGATGATACCGGCCATGGAAATGAAGGAAGCCGCAGACATCCAGTCAGCCGCAGTCGCCATCCCGTTGGTCACGGGATGGACGCCACCACCGGCAACGTAGAACTCCTTGGCGGATCCGGCACGAGCCCACACCGCAATCCCGATATAGAGCGCGAAGGATGCGCCCACGAACAACATGTTAATCCAATACTGGCTCATGGGTTATTCCTCAACGCCGAATTCTTTGTCCAGTTTGTTCAGCCGCCACGCGTAGTGGAAGATGATCAAAATGAACGTAATGATCGAACCCTGTTGAGCGAACCAGAAGCCCAGATCCGTTCCCCCGACCGGGATACCGGACACCAATGGACGCAAGAGAATGCCAAAGCCATATGAGACCAGAGCCCAGACCACCAGGCTCCATGTTATGAGGCGAACGTTCGCCTTCCAGTACGCCGCAGCGTTTTTCTTATCTTCTTCGGTCATCGCCGTTTTCCGCCTTATTGTTATGCAAGTGAGGGAAACCCACACGCTGAATTTAGCAAAGGTGGGTTCTCGAAAGTAAGCCCCGACTTTAGTCTGAACACCCTGATCAACGCGCGCTGTCCATTGAGCCAGAGCGTCTGCGCGAATTCTCTCGGGAGCAGCTAAAGCATCGCTGGCAGATGCTCGATGTCGGTCCGGGCCGAGGCGGATGCACGACGTCGATGAGGAGCAAAAGCAGCCAACCGGACACCAGACGTCAGCCGCGCAAAGCCATGACCTTGCGGTTTGCGACAAGCTCACAGGCAGCCAAAAAAAGGAAGCGACAAAGAGCGCGCAAGTGCACCATTAATTGAATTGACGGAAAAACATATTCCTCTAGAACGGTGCAACAACAACTTCCAGGAAATTACAAATAAACGTCATTAAATAAAATCAAGGAGCCAGAGATCAATCAGCTATCAAAGAAAACAGGAACAACTCAGGTTTGATCTGGCAGAGACAAACAACTCATCGGCCATTCTTTCACATCCATATTACAGCCACACTTCAATCTTGCCGGAATCACTTCAGCCGCCTGGAAAGTAAAATCCGATCTCTCTGGGGTCCACTTGCTGCGCAATGGCAAAACTCTCGATGCAGGCGTTGCCACGGGTGCGTTGACGCTGCGCTTTCGTGAGGCAGCCCGGGCCGGTCTGTTAGACTGCTTGCCGGTTCCTTATAGATGATGCCCCTGTGCCCAGTTCAGCCTTCTCCACCCTGCCCCTCAGCCCGGCCACACTGGCCAACCTCGACGCCCTCGGCTATGCCGAGATGACGCCGATCCAGGCCCAGAGCCTGCCGGTCATGCTCAAGGGCATGGATCTGATCGCCCAGGCCAAGACCGGCAGCGGCAAGACCGCTGCCTTTGGCATCGCCCTGCTGGAACCGCTCAACCCACGCTACTTCGGCTGTCAGGCGCTGGTGTTGTGCCCGACCCGCGAGCTGGCCGATCAGGTCGCCAAGGAGCTGCGCCGGCTGGCCCGCGCCGCCGACAACATCAAGATCCTGACCCTGTGCGGTGGTGTTTCCATCGGCCCGCAGATCGCTTCGCTGGAGCATGGCGCCCATGTCATCGTCGGCACGCCAGGGCGTATTCAGGAGCACCTGAAGAAGGGCACGCTGAAGCTCGATGGTCTCAATACCCTGATACTCGACGAAGCCGATCGCATGCTCGACATGGGCTTCTACGACGCCATCGCCGAGATCATCGAACAGACGCCGAGCCGACGACAGACCCTGCTGTTCTCGGCAACCTACCCGAGCGGCATCAAGCAGCTGTCCGCCACCTTTATGCGCGATCCTCAGCAGGTGAAAGCCGAGGCGCTGCATGACGATGCACAGATCGAGCAGCGTTTCTACGAGATCGACCCGGAAAACCGCATGGATGCCGTGGTCCGTGTGCTCGCCAGTTTCCGCCCGGAAAGCTGTGTGGCTTTCTGTTTCACCAAACAGCAATGCCAGGAACTGGTCGAGCAGCTCAGCGCCAAGGGCATTTCCGCCATGGCGCTCAACGGCGATCTGGAACAGCGTGATCGTGACCAGGTGCTGGCGATGTTCGCCAACCGCAGCCTGTCGGTACTGGTGGCCACCGATGTCGCCGCGCGCGGGCTGGATATCGACGCCCTGGACATGGTGATCAATGTCGAGCTGGCGCGTGATTCGGAAATTCATATCCATCGCGTTGGCCGCACCGGGCGCGCCGGCAGGAAGGGCATCGCCATCAGCCTGGTCGCGCCCGCCGAAGCCCATCGCGCACGCGCCATCGAGGAACGTCAGAAGGCGCCGCTGAACTGGCAACCGCTGGGCAACCTCAAGGCACAACCGGGCGAGCCACTGCAACCGCCGATGGCTACCCTGTGCATCGGCGCGGGGCGCAAGGACAAGCTCCGTCCCGGCGATATCCTCGGCGCCCTGACCGGCGATGCCGGCATCCCCGGCACTCAGGTGGGCAAGATCGCCATCTTCGACTTTCAGGCGTTCGTGGCCGTCGAGCGCAGTGTCGCCAAACAGGCGCTCCATCGCCTCAATGCCGGGAAAATCAAGGGCCGCTCGTTGAAGGTCAGGGTGTTGTAGGTCAGGTCACGCTTCACCGACCCGACGAGCGGATCATCAGACGTTGTAAAGGCCGGCACCCGATGCGTCAAATGACGTCTTCCGATCGTCGGATTACGCCTTCGGCCAATCCGACCTACCATTAGGATTCGATCCGATGCGTTCACCCTCTGTTGGCCACTCCCTGCGTCGCCTCTGGGCGCTGGACAAGTTCGGTTACAGCCTGCGGGTGCTGATCGCACTGTCGGCCAGCATGGGGCTGAGCTGGTATCTGGATGAGCCAGGGATGGTGATCCCACTGTTCCTCGGCGTCATCGCCAGCGCCCTGGCGGAAACCGATGACAGCTGGTTCGGACGACTCACGGCCCTGCTGGTGACGCTGCTGTGCTTCAGCATTGCCGCCGTGTCGGTACAGTTGCTGTTTCCCTACCCCTGGTTGTTCACGCTGGGCATGGCGGCGGCGGCCTTCAGCCTGATCATGCTCGGCGCACTGGGCGAGCGTTACGCGACCATTGCCCAGGCCACGCTGATCCTCTCCATTTACAGCATGATCGCTGCCGACCAGCGCGACGGTGCGATGCTGCACCCCTGGCGCGACCCCTTGCTGCTGCTCGCCGGCGCAGCGTGGTACGGCCTGCTGTCGGTGTTCTGGAACGCTTTGTTCGCACATCAACCGGTGCAGCAGAGCCTGGCCAGGCTGTATCGCGAGCTGGGGCAGTATTTCAAGCTCAAGGCCGCGCTGTTCGAGCCGATCCACCAGCTCGACGTGGAGCAGCAGCGCCTGCAGCTGGCGCAGCAGAACGGGCGCGTGGTCAGCGCCCTGAACGCCACCAAGGAAACCCTGCTGCATCGTCTCGGCAATGGTCGGGCGGGGGTGAAGATCAACCATTACCTCAAGCTGTATTTTCTTGCCCAGGATCTGCACGAGCGCGTCAGCTCCTCGCACCATCCCTATCAGGCACTGACCGAGGCATTCTTCCACAGCGACGTGCTGTTTCGCTGCGGGCGCCTGCTGCGCCTGCAGAGTGTCGCCTGCCGCGAGCTGGCCAGTGCGATCCGGCTGCGACAGCCGTTTCGCTACAGCGAGGCCAATGCCCAGGCGCTGACCGACCTCGAAGCCTCGCTCGATTACCTGCGCCAGCAGAACAACCCGGCCTGGCGCGGTTTGCTGCGTTCGTTGCGCGCCCTGTCGCGCAACCTCTCGACGATGCAGCGCCAGCTGTCCAGCGCGAGCAATCCCGACGCTCTGGAAGGCGAGCAGGACAGCAGCCTGCTGGATCGCCAGCCGCAGTCGCTGCGCGATGCCGGCAACCGTATCCGCCTGCAACTGACGCCCACCTCGCTGCTGTTTCGCCACGCCCTGCGCATGAGCCTGGCGCTGGTCTGCGGCTATGCGGTGCTGCACGCGATCCACCCGGAACAGGGCTACTGGGTACTGCTGACCACCGTGTTCGTCTGTCAGCCCAACTATGGCGCAACGCGGATCAAGCTGGTACAGCGGGTGACCGGCACCGTCCTCGGCCTGGTCGCTGGCTGGGCGCTGTTCGACCTGTTTCCCGGCCAGCAGATCCAGGCCCTGTTCGCGGTGATCGCCGGCGTGGTGTTCTTCGCCATGCGCAGCAGCCGCTACACCCTGGCGACGGCGGCCATCACGCTGCTGGTGCTGTTCTGTTTCAATCAGGTCGGCGATGGCTACGGACTGATCTGGCCACGCCTGATCGATACCCTGCTGGGCAGCCTGATCGCCGCCGCCGCAGTCTTCCTGATCCTGCCGGACTGGCAGGGCCGTCGCCTCAACCAGGTGGTCGCCAATACCCTGAGCCGCAGCGCCGACTACCTGCGCCAGATCATGCACCAGTACGAGAGCGGCAAGCGTGACGACCTGGCCTATCGACTGGCCCGGCGCAACGCGCACAATGCCGATGCGGCGCTCTCGACCACGTTGTCGAACATGCTGCTGGAGCCCGGCCACTTCCGCCGGGATGCCGAGACCGGCTTTCGCTTCCTGATCCTCTCGCACACCCTGCTCAACTACCTGTCCGGCCTCGGCGCGCACCGTGAAAGCCTGCCCGACGATGCCCGCGACGAACTGCTCGAAAGCGCTGCGCAACAGCTGGCCAGCAGCCTCGACGAGATGGCGGCGGCGCTGCAGAACAAACAGCCCCTGGCGGTACACAGCGAAGCGGAAGAAGCGCTGGCGCAGCAGCTCGAACAGACCTCCGACGACATGGACGATGCCCACCGCCTGCTGCAGACGCAACTGGGGCTGATCTGCCGCCAGCTGGCTCCGCTGCGCAGCATGGCGGTGCACCTGCTCAAGCAAACGGGCGCGCCTGCCGAGACAACCGCGCGCTAACATACGCGGCTGTTCTAATGCGGCTGTTCTAACGAGGGCCATGCAGTGCCAACCACAGACGTCACCATCATCGGCGCCGGCGCCGCCGGCTTGATGTGCGCATTCAGCGCCGCCGCGCGCGGGCGCCGGGTATTGCTGCTCGATCATGCCAACAAGGCCGGCAAGAAGATCCTCATGTCCGGCGGCGGGCGCTGCAATTTCACCAACCTGTATACCGAGCCGGCGAACTTCCTGTCCGCCAATCCGCACTTCTGCAAGTCGGCACTGGCCCGCTACAGCCAGTGGGACTTCATCGAGATGGTCGCCCGCCACGGCATTGCCTATCACGAGAAAAAACTCGGCCAGCTGTTCTGCGATCACAAATCCAGCGACATCCTGCAGATGCTGCTGGATGAATGCGCACAGGCCGGCGTCGAGCTGCGCCTGGATACCGCGGTACAAACAATTGAAAAAGTCGCCGAGGGCTACCAGCTACAAACCAGCGCTGGCGCCATCGACTGCCAGTCACTGGTGATCGCCACCGGCGGTCTGTCGATCCCGACGCTGGGCGCCAGCGGTTTCGGCTATCAGGTGGCGCGCCAGTTCGGCCACAACGTGTTGCCGACCCGCGCCGGACTGGTGCCCTTCACCATCACCGATCCGCAACTCAAGGCCATCTGTGGCGAGCTGTCCGGCACTTCGGTGGAAGATTGTCTGGTGAGCTGCAACGGGCAGAGTTTTCGCGAGAACATCCTGTTCACCCATCGCGGCCTGTCCGGACCGGCGATTCTGCAGGTGTCGTCCTTCTGGCAGGCTGGCGATGTCATCGAGATCAACCTGCTGCCGCACCTCGACCTTGCCGAGTGGCTTGCCGAGCAGCAGCGCGAGCGCCCCAACAGCGAGCTGAAGACGATTCTGGGAGAGTTGTTCACACGCAAGATGGCAGGCTTGCTGAGCGAACACTGGTTCACCTCCAGGCCGCTCAAGCAATACACCCCAAGCGAACTCGAACGGATCGCCACAAGGCTCGCCGCCTGGCAACTGGTGCCCGCCGGCACCGAAGGCTATCGCACCGCCGAAGTTACCTTGGGCGGGGTCGATACACGCGAGGTTTCTTCCAAGACCATGGAGTCGATGAAATCACCCGGCCTGTATTTTGTTGGCGAAGTACTGGATGTCAGCGGTCACCTGGGCGGTTTCAACTTCCAGTGGGCCTGGGCCTCGGGCTATGCGGCTGCGCAATATGCGTAGGACCGGGTATCCGTAGGGCCGCATTTTTCGACCACCTTCGTTCGCCTTTGCAAGAGGCGTGTACGTTCGGCCCACCAGACCGTCGAACAGGCACAAAGCCTACGGCTATTCATTGGTCCTGTTCGACGGCGGCGAGATTTCTCGAGGCCCCGCCGGGTCCGTTGCGGTGTTCTGGTATTCCTGTTGATTCCTGCTGTTGTTATCCAGCGCCGAAGGCTCTTCCTCCGGCGAGCAGGCCATCAGCAGCAACGAAACAGGAAGCGCCGCCGCGGCAACCAACAAGTGCGATTTCATGTCGTTCGTTCTCCCGCAATGACGCTTCGTGCAGGCGTTTACCAAGCCTTTGAAAACCTAGGCGAGGCAGGCAAGACCAGGCGCGTTAGCCGCAAGCGGCTTGCTGAGGCTGTTTGGCGCAGTATTGCCAACGCAGGTAGTTTTTCAACGGCTTGTTATTGCCCGCTGCCAGTGGGGTTAGGCCCAGTCCCCGTACCCGGCTCGGTTTCCAGGCTGCCATCCGTATCGGAATTGTCCATGGCGCCAGGATTGGCAACACCGGTACCGCTGTTCGTTTCCACGCCACCTGCCGTGCCCGTGCCAGTGGTAGCGCCGCCCGTGGTGCCGGTAGTGCCGGTTCCCGTGCCACTGCCAGTGGTTCCGGTATCGGCAGGCGGCGTGCCAGGCACGGGCGCGGCAGGCTGCTCGGTGGTTGGCTGCGGCGGCGGCACCTCGCGTTCACGGTCTTCATCCGGGCCACAACCAACCAGCAACAGACCGAGAATCGGTGCAGATAAATAAGCAAGACGCATGGGAAAAACCTCCAAAGATTGAGCCGGCCAGGTCGCCGACGACAGTCGGATCTACGATCCTCTCGGCAATTGACCCCGCGCGGGGGACAGAGTGCCCCGCATGCGCCATGCCGGCCCGAGGTCATTGCCCAGCCAGAGCCTGATCCCGCATCGTCACAAGCCCGAAGCGAGATCAGCTCCAGATGCTTCAGGCGGCCTGTCTGGCGCTGAATTCCTTCTTCAGACGATTCCTCAGCTCGACCATCTGCTCACCCATCTCTTCCAACCGGGCCTTGTCGAACAGCTCACGAGCCGTGGGGAACATCTCCGATTCCTCCTCCTCTATGTGATGCTCGAGCAGCTCCTTGCACACCTTGGCACGCCCGGAAAACTCCAGGCTGCCTGGGTCCGTCGCCTTGAGATCAGGCAGTACCAGGGCATCCACGGCCCGGTGCTCTTCCTTGGCCTCGTGGTACATCTTCGCTTCTTCCTTGCCACCGGCTTCCTTGTAGGCGGGATAGAGGATCTGCTCTTCCAGCTGGGTGTGAATGGTGACTTCCATTTCAAGCTTGCCCAGCAGCTCGGTGCGCGTCTTGACGGCCCGCTCCGTGCTGTCCGTCAGGCGCGTCAGTATCTCTTTCACTCGTTCATGGTCTTCGATCAGCAGGTCAATGGCATTCATGCGAAATTCCTCATCCTTATCAGGTTTACGACGCTCCGGACTCTGCGGCCCGGTCGGATCGTTAGCTTGCTCAGGCGTAATCGTAAGTGGGCAGCCGTGTGCGGCTCTGACTCTGCAAACGGGCAATGGCCGGTGACATTCCGGCCTCGAGGGCCAAGTCTCGGCGAATCGAGCTGATGACCCACTCCAACTGCACTGCGGTTTGCGTCTGTCCTTTGGAAACCGCTCGCTTGATGACCTCGCGGCCATCGTTACGCAGGCTCAGCAGCAACCCGCCATCCGGACGCTGGGTGGTCAGTACTTCAAACTCGGGGAAAGCGGCAGTGAGAACTTTTTCAGCGACGATCATTGTTATGTACTCCGATTATGGTCCAGCCCCCATAATCAGAGCAGCCTTCATGCCAACGCACTCACATTAAAAAACCTTTTAAATCAAATATATACAGCGAACAGTGGCACTTTGAAGCCATGCAAAACGCAAGAAGGCTAATGACAGAGCATGCATTCTGAAGTGAATTGATTACAGCCAAGACTTTCGGACCACACATAGAAAAGGAGGAAACATGCGCCATGTCAGCGGGCGCCATGGTGTCCGTTTGTCGTATTGCGCTGCTACCCTGCGACCGCGACGCTGGGGCAACGATGACTGCCTGGCAACAGTCTGTGAAACCTCGACCGACCTATGCCCTGCCCAGCGGGATGACCGCACGGCTGATCCTGCTGAACCCAAGAAACACCGGCGGTCGAAGATCAGGACTTGCCATTATCGACACCGTACGTTCGAAGACATCGAGAAAGCCTCAATGAATCAAGCGTCAGCAAAAGTCGTCCTGATTGTCGAAGACGAACCACAGATTCTCCATCTGCTGAGCGACTATCTGTCCGACGAAGGCTATCGGGTACTGGCTGCCGAAAATTCGACCAGGGCCTTTGAAATCATTGCGACCAGGCCGCATCTCGATTTGCTGATTTCCGACTTTCGCCTGCCGGGCAATGTTTCGGGCGTGATGATCGCCGAACCTGCGCTCAAGCTGCGTCCCGATCTCAAGGTGCTCTTCATCAGCGGCTACCCTATCGAGATCTATGAGTCCGGCAGCGCCATCGCACGTACTACGCCAGTACTGGCCAAACCCTTTTCGCTGGACTCGCTGTACAACCAGGTTCGGCTGCTGCTGGCGGATTGAACGTCTGCGCAGCAATGAAAAGCCCGCATTGAGCGGGCTTTTCATTTACCGAAGAATCAGTTGATCTTCGGGTCCAGCTCACCGCTGGCGTAGCGCTGGAACATGCCTTCCAGGGAGATCGGCTTGATCTTGCTGGCATTGCCGGCGGTGCCGAAGGCTTCGTAACGGGCGATGCAGATGTCGCGCATGGCCTCGATGGTCTTGGCGAAGAACTTGCGCGGGTCGAACTCGCTCGGCTGCTCGGCCATCATGCGGCGAATGGCGCCGGTGGAGGCCAGGCGCAGATCGGTGTCGATGTTGACCTTGCGCACACCGTACTTGATGCCCTCGACGATTTCCTCGACCGGCACGCCATAGGTTTCCTTGATGTCGCCACCGTACTGGTTGATGATCGCCAGCCACTCCTGGGGCACCGAGGAAGAGCCGTGCATCACCAGGTGGGTGTCGGGGATGCGCGCGTGGATTTCCTTGATGCGCTGGATCGACAGCACGTCGCCAGTCGGCGGTTTGGTGAACTTGTAGGCGCCGTGGCTGGTACCGATGGCGATGGCCAGGGCATCAACCTTGGTTCTGGCGACGAAGTCGGCAGCCTCTTCCGGGTCGGTCAGCAGCTGGCTGTGGTCGAGCACGCCTTCGGCGCCGACGCCGTCTTCCTCGCCAGCCATGCCGGTCTCCAGGCTGCCGAGGCAACCCAGCTCACCCTCCACGGACACGCCGCAGGCATGGGCGAAGGCTACGGTCTGCTGGGTCACGCGGACGTTGTAGTCGTAGTCGGCGGGCGTCTTGCCGTCTTCACGCAGCGAGCCGTCCATCATCACCGAGCTGAAGCCGAGCTGGATCGAGCGCTGGCAGACATCCGGGCTGGTGCCATGGTCCTGGTGCATGCACACAGGGATATGCGGGAATTCTTCGATCGCCGCCAGGATCAGGTGGCGCAGAAAAGGCGCGCCGGCGTATTTACGCGCACCGGCGGAAGCCTGAACGATCACCGGGGAGTCCGTTTTGTCGGCCGCTTCCATGATGGCGCGCATTTGCTCGAGGTTGTTGACGTTGAAGGCCGGCACGCCGTAGCCGAATTCGGCGGCGTGGTCGAGCATCTGGCGCATGCTGATAAGTGCCATGTTTTCCTTTCTCCCGGTTTGGGTCGTTTGATCGTGTAACAGGCCGTTGAAAAACTATCTATGTTTTTCAACGGCCCGGTAAAGCCTGCCGCAGAGGCCGGCGCTGTTCAAGCACCGCGCGGTATGGCGCGGCATTGTAGTGGTGGATGAGGCAAAAGCCATCAGGAGCGGTAAATCGCAGCCAAGCTCCCGCGACAATTACGGCATCAAAAAGTAATCAGCGAAGCACTGCAACCATGAGCCAGCAGCTTGTCATCGGCCAGTCGGTAAACCAGCGCCTGGTTGCCCTTGTCATGGAAAGCCACCACGCCATCGCTATAGAAAGCACCACGGGTAGCGGGTTCCTTGCGCAGATGATGAACCTTCTCGCTGTTGCCGATCTTCAGATCCACGCTCTGGCGTTCGGCATCCGCGTAACGCCAGGCAATGTTCTGCTGGCTCTGGCATTTCCAGCGCACGAAGGGCGCATCGGGGCCGGACTGCCAATGATGGCAGCCACCGAGCAGCATGGCCGCCATCAGCACGAACAGACCTTTCATCACAGCTCCTTGGGTGGGCGCACTCCGGCCCATCAGCAATCCTGTGCATCGGCGGCGGTGCCGGCGGTAGGGTCGCCGGTACTTTGCATCTGCATCCGCTGATCTCCCTGTGCGGTCGGACTTTCCACCGGCGGCGGCGCGAACACTTCGCAGGCCGAATCCGGCGCGCCACCGGCACAACCGGCCAGCCCCAGGCAACAAACAGCAATTGCGGCATAACGCATGGTGAGTCTCCATTCCGTGATCGGACAGAACAGAGACAGCATCAAGCGTCGGGGGTTGCCAGGGCAATCGCGCTACGCGTCCAAAAAGCCGAAACAGCGCTGGAAAGCTGAAGGCTGGACGAACAGCCACCTGACTCCAGGGTCTGCGTTTTCTCGTTCAGCTTTCCAGCCTCCAGCGCTTTTTATCGAACCATTACGCCGTAGCGCGAGCCCTGCATGGGCTGCCTGGCTTATTGCGCGGCGCGCTGCTCCAACACTTCCACGGCGGGCAGCACCTTGCCTTCGACGAATTCGAGGAAGGCGCCACCACCGGTGGAGATGTAGGAAATCCGCTCGCCCACGCCGTATTTGTCGATGGCCGCCAGGGTGTCGCCACCACCGGCGATGGAGAACGCCGGGCTTTCGGCGATGGCTTCAGCCAGCACCTTGGTACCGTTGCCGAACTGATCGAACTCGAACACACCGACCGGGCCGTTCCAGAGAATGGTCTTCGAGGACTTGAGCAGCTCGGCGAAATTGGCCGCGGTCTGCGGGCCGATGTCGAGAATCATGTCGTCCTCGGCCACCTCGCCCACCGCCTTGACCGTCGCTTCGGCATCCTCGGCGAAGGCCTTGGCCACCACCACGTCCACCGGCAGCGGCACGCTGACCTTGGCCGCGATGGCCTTGGCGGTGTCGACCAGGTCGGCTTCGTACAGCGACTTGCCCACCGGGAAACCCGCGGCAGCCAGGAAGGTGTTGGCGATACCGCCGCCAACGATCAGCTGGTCGCAGACCTGGCTGAGGCTGTTCAGCACGTCCAGTTTGGTCGAGACCTTGGAGCCGGCGACGATGGCGGCCATCGGCTTGGCCGGGCTCTTCAGCGCCTTGCCCAGCGCATCCAGCTCGGCGGCCAGCAGCGGGCCGGCACAGGCGATATCGGCGAACTTGGCCACGCCGTGAGTCGAGCCCTGGGCGCGGTGGGCGGTGCCGAAGGCATCCATGACGAAGACGTCGCACAGCGCGGCGTATTTCTGCGCCAGCTCGTCGGTGTTCTTCTTTTCGCCCTGGTTGAAGCGCACGTTTTCCAGCAGCACCAGCTCACCGGGCTTCACTTCGACGCCATGGAGATAGTCGCGGACCAGCGGCACTTCGCGATTCAGCGCCTTGCTCAGGTAGTCGGCCACCGGCTTGAGGCTGTCTTCCTCGCTGAACACGCCCTCTTCGGGGCGCCCAAGATGCGAGCAGACCAGCACCGCCGCGCCCTTCTCCAGCGCCAGCCGGATGGTCGGCAGCGAGGCCAGGATGCGTGCATCGCTCTTCACCGCGCCATCCTTCACAGGCACGTTGAGGTCCTCGCGAATCAGCACGCGCTTACCCTGCAGGTCGAGGTCGGTCATCTTCAAAACGGTCATGGGGTCTTCCTTAAATTCAAGAACGGCGATTCAGGCGCGGTGGGCCACGCGCAAGTAATGATCAGTGACATCCAGCATGCGATTGGCGAAGCCCCACTCGTTGTCGAACCAGGCCAGCAGGTTCACCAATCTCGGACCGGAAACCCGCGTCAGGCTGCCATCAACGATGGCCGAATGCGGATCATGGTTGAAATCGCAACTGGCATGGGGCAGTTCGGTGTATGCCAGAAGGCCCTTCAGCGGCCCGGATTCGGCGGCTTCACGCAGCACCCGATTGATGGTGTGCGCATCGGTATTGCGTGATGTCTGCAAGGTGATATCCAGGCAGGACACGTTCACCGTCGGCACCCGCACGGCTTTGGCCTGAATCCGTCCGGAGAGTTCCGGCAGCAGCCGTTCGATGCCGCGCGCCAGACCGGTGGACACCGGGATCACCGACTGGAAGGCCGAGCGGGTGCGGCGCAGGTCATCGTGGTGGTAGGCGTCGATCACCGGCTGATCGTTCATCGCCGAATGAATGGTGGTGATCGAGGCATACTCGATGCCCACCGCATCGTTGAGCAACTTGAGCAGCGGCACGCCGCAGTTGGTGGTGCAGGAAGCGTTGGACACCAGCCGCTCGGTACCGCTCAGTTGCTGATGATTGACGCCCATCACCACAGTGGCATCGACGTCGCCGGCCCCGCTCATGGGCTGGGAGAACAGTACCCGTGGCACGCCGGCATCGAGAAAGCGCTGGCCGCCGGCGCGCGTGTTGTAGGCGCCGGAGCACTCCAGCACCAGGTCCACACCCAGTGCGCGCCAGTCGATGGCTTCCGGCGTCGATTCGCGCAGCACCTTCACGCAATCGCCATTGATATGCAGGCAATCGCCGTCCACGCCCACCTCGCCGGGAAAGCGGCCATGGGTGGAGTCGAAACGGGTGAGGTATTCCAGGCTGGCCATGTCGGCCAGGTCGTTCAGCGCGACGAACTGAAAATCGGACGCCGCGCCGCGCTCGTAGAAGGCGCGCAGCACGCAGCGGCCAATGCGGCCGTAGCCGTTGAGGGCGATGCGATAAGGACGAGGACGCTGTTGCGGCATGGATATTCGGCCTGTTTCAAGCCGCTTGAAGGCTTAAGGCTGAAGGCTGGACGAAAAAGCAGCTCGCTGCCGTTTCTCGTTCAGCCTTCAGCCTCCAGCCTCCAGCGTCTTTTAGTCTTCCAGCAGCTCTTCAGCCACCGCCAGCACGTTATCGACGGTAAAGCCGAACGCCTCGAACAGCTGGCCAGCCGGAGCCGATTCGCCGTAGGTGGTCATGCCGATGATGCGACCGTCGAGGCCGACATACTTGTACCAGTAGTCCGCGTGCGCCGCTTCGATGGCGATGCGCGCACCGACTTCCACCGGCAGCACGGCCTGCTTCCAGGCAGCGTCCTGAGCATCGAACACGCTGGTGCAGGGCATGGACACCACGCGCACCTTGCGCCCCTGCGCGGTCAGCCGGTCGGCGGCTTCGACCGCCAGGCTCACTTCCGAGCCGGTGGCGATAAAGATCAGTTCCGGCTCGCCTGCGCAGTTCTTGAGGATGTAGCCGCCACGGGAAATGGCCGCTTCGGTTTCGTTGTCGCGGATGTGGTACGGCAGGTTCTGACGCGAGAAGATCAGCGCGCTCGGGCCATCCTTGCGCTCGACGGCATGTTTCCAGGCCACCGCCGATTCGACAGTATCCGCCGGACGCCAGGTGTCCAGGTTCGGCGTGGTGCGCAGGCTGGTCAGCTGTTCGATGGGCTGGTGGGTCGGACCGTCTTCGCCAAGGCCGATGGAGTCGTGGGTGAAGACATAGAGCACGCGCTGCTTCATCAACGCCGACATGCGCACGGCGTTGCGCGCGTACTCCATGAACATCAGGAAAGTCGCGCCGTAGGGAATCAGGCCGCCGTGCAGGGCGACACCGTTCATGATGGCGCTCATGCCGAACTCGCGCACGCCGTAGTACATGTAGTTGCCCGAGGCGTCTTCCTGCACCACCGGCTTGCAGCCCTTCCACAGGGTCAGGTTGGAGCCGGCCAGGTCCGCCGAGCCGCCGAGCAGTTCCGGCAGCAGCGGGCCGAAGGCATTCAGGCAGTTCTGGCTGGCCTTGCGGCTGGCGATGGTTTCGCCCTTGGTCGCAACTTCACGAATGAATTCGCTGGCCTTCTCGGCGAAGTCGGCGGGCAGTTCGCCGGCCATGCGGCGCTTGAATTCGGATGCCAGCCCTGGAAACTCGGTTTCATAGGCAGCGAAACGCTTGTTCCACTCGTTTTCGGCATCGGCGCCCTTCTGCTTGGCATCCCACTCGGCATAGATCTCGGCAGGAATCTCGAGCGGACCGTGCTTCCAGCCCAGCGCTTCGCGGGTCAGGGCGATTTCGGCCTCGCCCAGGGCGGCGCCGTGGGAGTCTTCCTTGCCCTGCTTGTTCGGCGAGCCGAAGCCGATGATGGTCTTGCAGCAGATCAGCGTCGGGCGATCGCTCTTACGCGCGGTCTCGATGGCGATCTGGATCTCGTCGGCGTCATGGCCGTCGACGTTGCGGATCACCTGCCAGCCGTAGGCCTCGAAGCGACGCGGGGTGTCGTCGGTAAACCAGCCATGCACTTCGCCATCGATGGAGATGCCGTTGTCGTCGTAGAAGGCGGTGAGCTTGTTCAGCCCCAGGGTGCCAGCCAGCGAGCAGACTTCATGGGAAATGCCTTCCATCATGCAGCCGTCACCGAGGAACACGTAGGTGTTGTGATCGACGATTTCATGGCCGGGCTTGTTGAACTGCGCCGCCATGATCTTCTCGGCCAGGGCGAAGCCCACAGCGTTGGCGATACCCTGGCCCAGCGGCCCGGTGGTGGTTTCCACGCCGGGGGTGTAGCCAAGCTCAGGATGGCCGGGGGTCTTGCTGTGCAGCTGACGGAAATTCTTCAGGTCTTCAATGGACAGGTCGTAACCGGTCAGGTGCAGCAGCGAATAGATCAGCATCGAGCCGTGCCCGTTGGACAGCACGAAGCGATCGCGGTCGGCCCACTGCGGATTGGTGGGGCTGTGCTTGAGGTGGTCGCGCCAGAGCACTTCGGCGATGTCCGCCATGCCCATGGGGGCACCGGGGTGGCCGCTGTTGGCTTTCTGCACGGCATCCATGCTGAGGGCGCGGATGGCATTGGCTCGCTCACGACGGCTGGGCATCGCTGAATCTCCTGCGGGGGCTATCACGGAAAGGCCGGCATTTTCCCCCAGTGGCGACGGCGGAGCAATGACTGAATGGCTTGCGCGCCTTTCAGACCTCAGTCCAGCAGGGTGATCTGCTGATCGGCCATCTTCGGCAGATGCTGAAGCAGATGCTCACGCAGGTGCGCCAGTGCGACCGGCTCGTCACCACCGGCGGGCCAGACCAGATAGTAGCTGTCGCCGGTACGCACCGCCTGCTCGAACGGCAGCACCAGCGTACCCCTGCGCAACTCTGCACTCACCAGCGCCAGATCGGCCACCGATACCCCGCGACCCTGGATCGCCGCGCAGATACCCAGCTCCAGGCTGTCGAACAGGACGCCCCGCTGCCAGGAGACGGCATCGGCAAGCCCGACCCGCTGCAACCAGCGCCGCCAGTCGCGGCAGTCGCGCGACGGGTGGATCAGTTCGGCATTGGCCAATTGTCCCGGCGCCCAAGGCCCATCGCCACACAACGCAGGCGCGCAGACCGGCACCAGCCATTCATCGAAGAGCTTGAGCCGCTGCCAGTCGGCGGGAAAATCACCGTTGCCGAGCAGAATCGCGCAGTCGAAGGGCTCGCTGTGGAAGTCCACCGTATCCAGGTCCATCCAGACGCTGGTGAGCTGCACGCGGCTGTGCGGCTGGGCCAGATGGAAATTCTCCAGCGACTCCAGCAGCCAGCGCATGGTCAGCGTCGACGGTGCCTTGAGCCTGAGGCCGCCCTGGCGGCGACTAACCGCGGCGCAGGCATTTTCAAGGGTGCGGAAGCCCGTCTTGAGCTCCTGCGCCAGTCGCCGCCCGGTGTCGGTCAACGCCAGCCGCGAGCCGCAGCGCTCGAACAGCTGGCAACCGAGGTGTTCCTCCAGCGTCTTCACGTGCCGGCTCACGGCGCTCTGGGTGATGCACAGGCTGTGGGCCGCCTGCGTGAACGAACCCAGGCGCGCCGCCACCTCGAAGGCGCGCAGGGCATAGAGCGGGGGTAAGCGTGGCGCTAGCATCGTCATGAGTAAAACTCATCCTTTCCGGTTGTTTTTTCCATTTTTCAGGCGTGGGCCTCTTTTTCAATACTTCACGCGGCCCTTACCTACAAGGCCGAACAAGTTCGGCCCTACGGTTATGAAAACCTGACTTGTAGGGCCGAATTTATTCGGCCTTCGCTCGGAACTGCCCTTGGCCGAATAAATTCGGCCCTACGATGGCCTTGAGCCTTTGCTGAACAAGCTCGGCAAAGACTCATCAATTAAACTCATTGGAGAATGCCATGCACAACGAGCCTTGCAAGCCATGACCGGCACCTACCTCGGCTTCGCCGCCGCAGTCGCCGTACTGATCGCCTCGCCCGGCCCGGTGGTGGCGCTGGTGGTAAGCGACGCCCGGCAACGCTGGCCCCTGTGGACCATTCTCGGCGGCGCGATCTCCGCACTGATTCTGTTGAGCGCCGCACTGTTGCTGATCCATCTGGCGCTGGGCCTGGAGCCGTTCATCCTCGAATGGGGCCAGGTGCTCGGCGGGCTCTATCTGCTCTGGCTTGGCGCGAACGGCCTGTGCGGCGATGGCGAAGCCGCTTCAGGACCGCGCAGCGATGCACATCATTTCTGGCGGGCCTTGATCGTAGGCTTGTCGAACCCCAAGGACATCCTGTTCTTTCTCGCCTTCCTGCCCACCTTCATCCTGCCCACGCAGTCCTTCGCCAGCCAGGCGACAACGCTGATCGCCATCTGGGTGAGCATCGACCTGAGCGTCCTGCTGGCCTACAGCCTGCTGTCGCGACGCCTCGGCGGCAGCCAGAACATGCAGCGACTGCTGCATATCCTGCCCAACCTCTGCCTGCTGGGGCTTGGTCTGACTTCCTGCGCAATGGGAATCGGCAATCTGGCAGGCTGACGACCCAGCCTGTCCAATATCAAAATATTTTGATATTGCCGTTGCTGGACGAAAAACCTGCGACTAGACTGCGCCTCCATGAGCCTGCGCATTTCCCGAATTTCAGCCGATGACAGCGACCAGCTCGCCGCCCTGTGCAAGGCCGGCGGTGATGCATTGCGCCTGAGGGTATTGCGGGCGCTGGCCAGCGATTCATTTGGCGTACTGGAGCTGGCGCAGATTTTCGCCACCGGCCAGTCCGGCATCAGCCATCACCTCAAGGTGCTGACCCAGGCCGGTCTGCTGGCAACGCGGCGCGAAGGCAATGCGATCTTCTATCGCCGCGCCCTGCCCCAGAGCGACAGCCTCGGTGGCACACTGCACGCGGCATTGCTGGAAGAGGTCGACCAGCTGGTTCTGCCGGTCGATGTGCAGGCCCGGATCGCGGCGGTACACGCCCAGCGCAGCGCCGTCAGCGAGGATTTCTTCGCGCGCATGGCCGACAGCTTCCAGGCGCGCCAGGACCTGATCGCCGGGCTGCCGCAGTACCGCGACAGCGTGCTGGCGCTGCTCGATGCACTGAATCTGGACACCAGCGCCACGGCCCTGGAAGTCGGCCCCGGCGACGGCAGCTTCCTGCCCGAGCTGGCCCGGCGCTTCGCCCGTGTGGTGGCGCTGGACAACAGCCCGGCGATGCTGGAGCTGGCGTGCAACCATTGTGAACAGGAAGGCCTGGGCAACGTCGAACTGAAGCTCGCCGATGCCCTGCAAGACGATTGCCCGGCAGCCGATTGCGTGGTGCTGAACATGGTCCTGCACCATCTGGCGGCACCGGGCGAGGCGATGAAACAACTGGCACGACTGGTGAAGGCGGGCGGCAGCCTGCTGATCACCGAGCTGTGCAGCCATAACCAGAGCTGGGCCAGGGAGGCCTGCGGCGATCTCTGGCTGGGCTTCGAACAGGACGATCTGGCCCACTGGGCCGATGCTGCAGGGCTCACGCCCGGCGAGAGTCTCTACATTGGCTTGAAGAACGGTTTTCAGATCCAGGCGCGGCACTTCTCCCGGCCTGCCGCTGACAACCGACTCACCCACCGGTAACAGGAAACCGATAGATGAGCGAATACTCGATTTTCACCTCCGAGTCCGTGTCCGAAGGGCACCCGGACAAGATCGCCGACCAGATCTCCGATGCGGTGCTGGATGCCATCATCGCCGAGGACAAGCACGCCCGCGTGGCCTGCGAAACCCTGGTCAAGACCGGTGTGGCGATCGTCGCCGGCGAAGTCACCACCAACGCCTGGGTCGATCTGGAACAGATCGTTCGCGACGTCATCATCGATATCGGCTATACCAGCTCGGAAGTCGGCTTCGACGGCGCCACCTGCGGCGTACTCAACATCATCGGCAAGCAGTCGGTGGACATCGCCCAGGGCGTCGACCGCTCCAAACCGGAAGACCAGGGCGCCGGCGACCAGGGCCTGATGTTCGGTTACGCCAGCAACGAGACCGACGTGCTGATGCCGGCGCCGATCTGCTTCTCCCACCGTCTGGTCGAGCGCCAGGCCGAAGCGCGCAAGAACGGCCTGCTGCCCTGGCTGCGTCCGGATGCCAAGAGCCAGGTCACCTGCCGCTACGAGGGCGGCAAGGTGGTAGGCATCGACGCCGTGGTGCTGTCCACCCAGCACAACCCGGAAGTGAAGCAGAACGACCTGCGCGAAGCGGTGATGGAGCTGATCGTCAAGCACTGCCTGCCCGCCGAACTGCTGCACAAGGACACCCAGTACCACATCAACCCCACCGGCCAGTTCGTTATCGGCGGCCCGGTGGGCGACTGCGGCCTGACCGGGCGCAAGATCATCGTCGACACCTACGGCGGCATGGCCCGTCACGGCGGCGGCGCCTTCTCCGGCAAGGACCCGTCCAAGGTCGACCGCTCGGCGGCCTACGCCGGGCGTTACGTGGCCAAGAACATCGTCGCCGCCGGCCTGGCCGAGCGCTGCGAAATCCAGGTCTCCTATGCCATCGGCGTGGCGTTGCCGACCTCGATCTCGATCAACACCTTCGGCACCCACAAGATCGCCGAAGAGAAGATCATCCAGCTGGTGCGCGACGTCTTCGACCTGCGCCCCTACGCCATCACCACCATGCTCGACCTGCTGCACCCGATGTACCAGGCTACCGCCGCCTACGGCCACTTCGGTCGTACCCCGATTGAAATGACGGTGGGCAGCGACACCTTCACCGCCTTCACCTGGGAAAAGACCGACAAGGCCGACGCCCTGCGCGCTGCCGCAGGTCTGTAAGGCAGCGACAAGCGTAGGGTGGATGTCGCTTTTTACATCCACCGCGGCTCCGCTCGGTGGATCGCCACCCGGTGGATCGATGAAGCGTGATCCGCCCTACAGCAGCAGAAAAAAGCCCCGCCGGTGAAGACCGCGCGGGGCTTTTTGTTGGGCGTCAGTTCTTCAGCCGGTAACCGGTGCGGAAGATCCACCAGATCAACCCCAGGCACAGCGCAAGAAAACCGAGGATCATCGCCAGGCTGATGCCGACGCCGATGTCCGAGACGCCGTAGAAGCTCCAGCGGAAGCCGCTGATCAGGTACACCACCGGGTTGAACAGGGTGATCTTCTGCCACAGCGGCGGCAGCATCTCGATGGAATAGAAGCTGCCGCCGAGGAAGGCCAGCGGCATGACGATCAGCGACGGCACGATCTGCAGCTTTTCCCAACCATCGGCCCAGATGCCGATGATGAAGCCGAACAGGCAGAAGGTCACCGCCGTCAGCACCAGGAACAGCGCCATCAGCAGCGGGTGCTGGATTTCGTAATCGACGAACAGCCGTGCGGTGAGCAGGATGATCACGCCGAGGATGATCGACTTGGTCGCCGCCGCACCGACGTAGCCGATGACGATTTCCACATAGGACACCGGCGCCGACAGCACCTCGTAGATGGTCCCCGAATAGCGCGGCATATAGATGCCGAACGAGGCGTTGGAAATGCTCTCGGTGAGCAGCGCCATCATGATCAGGCCGGGAATGATGAAGGCGGCGTAGGGAATGCCGTGCATGGCCTCCATCCGCGCGCCGATGGCCGAGCCGAACACCACGAAATACAGCGAGGTGGAGATCACCGGCGTGGCGATGCTCTGCAGCAGGGTGCGCCAGGTACGCGCCAGCTCGAACAGGTAGATGGCGCGGATCGCGTAAAAATTCATGTGCGGCTGCCCTTGACCAGACTGACGAAGATTTCTTCCAGCGAACTCTGGCTCGACTGCAGGTCCTTGAAGTCGATGCCCCGCTCGCCCAGGCGTCTGAGCAGCTCGGCGATGCCGGTGTGCTCGTGCTGGGCATCGAAGGTGTAGACCAGTTGCGTTCCCTCGGCGGAAAGCGCCAGCTGGAAAGCCTCGAGCCCAGCCGGCAGCGCGCTCAGCGGCTGCTGAAGGATCAGCGTGAGCTGCTTCTTGCCGAGCTTGTGCATCAGCACGTCCTTGTCCTCCACCAGAATGATCTCACCCTTGCGGATCACGCCGATGCGGTCGGCCATTTCCTCGGCTTCCTCGATGTAGTGGGTGGTGAGGATGATGGTCACACCACGCTCACGCAGGCCGCGCACCATCGCCCACATATCCCGCCGCAGCTCGACGTCGACGCCCGCCGTCGGCTCGTCGAGAAACAGGACCGCCGGCTCGTGGGACAGCGCCTTGGCGATCATCACCCGGCGCTTCATGCCGCCGGAGAGGTCGAGGATGCGTGCATCGCGCTTGTCCCACAGCGAGAGGTCGCGCAGGACCTTCTCCAGATGCGCATCATCGGGTTTCTTGCCGAACAACCCACGGGAAAAGCGCACCGTCGCCCAGACGCTCTCGAAGCCTTCGTTGTACAGCTCCTGCGGCACCAGGCCGATCTTCGAGCGCGCCGCGCGGTAGTCGCGGACGATGTCATGGCCATCGACCAGCACCCGCCCACCGCCGGGATTGACGATGCCGCAGATGATGCTGATCAGCGTGGTCTTGCCGGCGCCGTTGGGGCCGAGCAGGGCGAAAATCTCGCCCTTGCGGATCTGCAGGTCGATGTTTTTCAGCGCCGGATGCCCGGTTGCATAGGTCTTGCTCAGCTGTTCGATGCTGATCACGGGTTGCACGGAATCGTCTCTCCAGAGGAATCGAGGCAGGATTGTATAGGCAAAGCGTGCGCGGCTTTCATACAGGCCATTTAGACACTGCTGACCACGATCATGGCCTGCTTCCGACACTGCAGGCATGCTGAGCGAAACCCGGCGTTCGTGCCGGCGCACAAGGGAGGCCTGCCTGTAATGAAGCAGATAAAGCTCACCTTCGTGGCACTGCTCGTCAGTCTGACGCTGCTGTGGCTGCTGGTCGATGATTTCCTGCTGCCGCGTTACCACTTCTGGCCGATCCGCAAGATGCTGGTCGAATACAGCGGCGTACTGGCCATCGGCGTGATGAGCGTGGCGATGGTGCTGGCCGCGCGACCGGGCCGCTTCGAGCGCTTTTTCGACGGCCTCGACAAGACTTACCGGCTGCACAAATGGCTGGGCATCAGCGCTCTGGTGATCGGCACCTTTCACTGGGCCTGGGGGCAGATCCCGAAATGGCTGGTGGGTTTCGGCTGGCTGCAAAAGCCCGACAAGGGCGGTGCCCAGCAAATCGAGGGATTTTTCGGCCTGCTGCGCAGCTTTCGCGGCACCGCCGAGGATATCGGCGAGTGGGCCTTCTATGCGGCGGCGACCCTGCTCGCGCTGGCGCTGATCAAGCGCTTCCCCTACCGCTGGTTCTTCAGGACCCACCGCTGGCTGGCACTGCTCTATCTGGCATTCGTGCTGCATTCGGTGGTGCTGACGCCGCCGGCCTGGTGGAGTTCGCCGCTGGGCGTGGCGCTGATCGTCATGATGGTCGCGGGCAGCGTAGCCGCCTTTATTTCCCTGACACGCCGCATCGGTCGCAAGCATCAGGTGGTCGGTCGTATCGAAAGCCTGACCCATCACCGCGACAACCACGTCCTGCGGGTCGAGATCATGCTCGATGGCGCCTGGCCCGGGCACAAGGCCGGGCAGTTCGCCTTCGTCACCTTCGACAGCAAGGAAGGCCCACATCCCTTCAGCCTGTCCTCGGCATGGCGCAATGACGGCAGGCTGGCGTTTTCCATCAAGGGCCTCGGCGATTACACCAGCACCCTGCCGCAAATCCTGCGCGTGGGTGATCCGGTCAAGGTTGAAGGCCCCTACGGCTGCTTCGACTTCTGCGGCGACAAGCCAGGGCAGATCTGGGTGGCTGGCGGCATCGGCATCGCGCCCTTTATCGGTCGGCTACAGGCGCTGGCCGACAGCGGCAACGAGGCCAATGTCGATCTTTTCTACAGCACCAGCGCACCGGACAACGGCTTCATCGAGCGCGTCCGGCGACTGGCCGAACAGGCCAGGGTACGCCTGCATGTGCTGGTGGCCAGCCAGGACGGACGCCTGACGCCCGACCGTCTGCGGCAGCTGGCGCCGCACTGGCAGGATTGCGATATCTGGTTCTGTGGCCCGACGGGCTTCGCCCGCGACCTGCGCAAGGACCTGCAACAGCGCGGCCTGGCAGCGGAGGATTTCCATCAGGAACTGTTCGATATGCGCTGACGCACAGTCAACCGCCACGAACGGAGTGACAATGGTTGCGGCTCGGCCTCGGCGCCGAGGCATCCTCTAGCGGAGCAAGGACGCTCAGTATGAAAAAACCGATCGCACTAGCGCTATGTCTCGTTTCGCCCTTCTGTCTGGCCGCCTGCCCCGACTGGAGCGCCGGGCACGCGCAGCGGGAAATCCTCGACCTGCGGCAACGACTGGCCTTCTGGGACGAAGCCTATCACCAACGCGGCCTGTCGCTGGTCGATGATGATATCTACGACCAGAGCCGCGCCCGCCTGCTCGACTGGCAACGCTGTTTTTCTGCGGCGAGCCATCAGCAAGCCGATCCGCTGGCCGGTGCCGCCGGCCCACTGAGCCACCCTGTCCGGCAGACCGGGCTGGCCAAGCTCGCAGACGAAGCTGCCGTGCGCAACTGGATCGAGCGGCGCTCGGACCTGTGGATTCAACCCAAGGTCGATGGCGTGGCCGTCACCCTGATCTATCGCAATGGTCTGCTGCAACAGGCCATCAGTCGTGGCGACGGCATCAGCGGCCAGGACTGGACCGCCAATGCCCGGCAACTGCTCGCGATCCCGCAACGACTGCCAGCTTCCGGCGAGGTGATCCTGCAGGGCGAACTCTACTGGCGACTGGAACACCATGTGCAGGCCGAGGCCGGTGGCCGCGGTGCGCGCAGCCAAGTCGCCGGCGCCATGGCGAGAAACCGCCTCGACGCCCGCACTGCGGCAGCTATCGGCCTGTTCGTCTGGGACTGGCCCAACGGCCCGCAGGCCATGCCGACCCGACTCGAACGTCTGGCGGCACTGGGTTTCGCCGATAGCCAGCGCTTCACCCAGCCACTGGCGGATTTCGAGCAGGCCCGGCACTGGCGCAACCACTGGTATCGCCAGTCGCTGCCCTTCGCCACCGACGGCGTGGTGCTGCGCCAGAGCCAGCGACCGCCCGCCGAGCGCTGGCAGGCCGAGCCGCACTGGGCCAGTGCCTGGAAGTATCCGCCGCGCAGCGCACTGGCGCAGGTGCGCGCGGTAGAGTTTCGCATCGGTCGCAGCGGTCGGATCACGCCGCTGCTGCAACTCGAACCGGTACAGCTGGACGACCGCCGCATCCGCACGCTCAGCCTGGGCTCGCTGAAACGCTGGCAGGCGCTGGACATTCGCCCCGGCGATCAGGTTTCCATCACGCTCTCCGGCCAGACCATCCCGCAACTGGACAGGGTGATCTGGCGCGCCAGCGAACGTCCCGACGTGATCACACCCGATCCGGCGCAATATCACCCGCACAGCTGCTGGCAGCCCACGCCCGGCTGCCGGCAGCAGTTTCTCGCGCGGCTGCACTGGCTGAGCGGCAAGAAAGGCCTCGACCTCCCCGGTATCGGCGCCGGAAGCTGGCAGGCACTGCTGGACGCCGGTCTGCTGCCCGACCTGCTCGCCTGGCTGGCGCTGGATGCAGACGCCTTGCAAAAAGTCGCCGGCATCGGCGAGACGCGAGCCGATGCCATGGCCAACAGCTTCACTCAGGCGCGCAGCAGGCCGCTGGCGCAATGGCTGCAAGCCCTCGGCCTGCCGGCCAACCTCGCACTCGACGCCACTGGCGACTGGCACGCCCTGGCTGGCCGCAGCGCCGCCCAGTGGCAAGCCGAGCCCGGCATCGGAGCGACACGGGCGCGCCAGTTGCAGGCCTTCTTCAACGCCGAACAGCTGCAGCCGCTGCGCGAACGTCTGCGTCAGGCAGGGATATCCGGCTTCTGAGGGACTTTCAGCCAAGAGTGCGGTCGATAGAAATCAGAGAACAATTATGGAGGCGAGGCATGTCATTCAGACATTGGCCGACTGCCCTGATACTCGCTTGTGCTGCCATCGGCCCGTTGCCGGCAATGGCCATCGAACCCGACACGACCTGTCACGAGCAGCGCCAGTCATTGCGCGAACAATTGCAGCAGGCGCGGCTGCAAGGCGACAGGCCACTGCAGAACCGGCTCGGCGCCGAACTGCAGGGCCTGGCCGAAGAGTGCAGCGGATTGACCTCCTTGCGCACGCCCCAGGTGGAGCGCCAGCAGACCATGCGCCAGGTCGAACGCCGCGAGACGCTGCTGCGCGAGGCACTGGGCACCGGCGATGCCCAGCTGATCGAACTGCGCCGCAACCAGCTGGCCAGGACGCGCGAAAAGCTCGAAACCCTGCGGCCCTGATGGTGCCGGATCAGTAGGCGCGGAATTCCTTGTGGCAGGCTTCGCAGGCATCCTCGACCCGTTGCAGCGTCGGCGCCACGCCCTCGGGCGTTGGCTCTGCGGCAGTGGTCACGGCAACCAGCGCGGCGGTATGGCTTTCCAGCTCGCGGGCCATTTCGTTGAAGCGCTCCTGGCGCTGCCAGACCTCGTCACGCGCATCGCTTTGCGCTTCCCTGGCCTCGGGATAGTGCTGCCAGGGCTGACGCGACAGCTCGTCGAGCCGGGCCGCGCCGGCAACGAAGGCCTGCGCGTCGAACGCCAGACGCCCCCGCAGCATGCCGCCCAGGTCTTCCTTGGTATCGAGCATCGCCTGATAGATCGCCTTGCGCTTACCCAAGGGAGAATCGGGATCGATGCGGTCACAACCGGCCAACGCCAGCAATGCGACCAGCGGCAGAATCAACGACATCAGTTTCATGGTTCGACCACCCGGCAATACGAAAGCCGGCAATTATCCCTGCTGGCGCTCGATTCACCAACCTTGAAGCGTTTGCGGGCGCATTCTGGAGGGCCTACTGCGACCACTCGCCCCCAGCGCTTTCGCAATCGATCCGGGCCTGGGCGCGGTCGCTCGCTTCGTAGTGATAGGTCAGGATGCGCGCATCTTTCGGCACCGTCGTCGGCATCGGCGTATCCGTGGCCTGGCTGCCGGTGGCGCGTTCGTTGGCGAGGGTTTCCGGGGTGATGGCCGCCGTGCAGATACCGAAGTGACCGGAAGGGCAGCTGTCACGTATCTCGCGGCGAGAGCTCTCGATCGCCTCGTTGTCCTGGCATACCCAGTCGATGGCGTCAGCATCCATGCCCTGGTATTCAAAACACATTTCGGTGACCACGGGCGGCGGTATCGCGCCGGAGGTTTCGGCGCTCACATAACAGGAATTGGCAGCCGCCGGCAGGCTCAATACGGCGGCAATGGCAAGCAGGATGGATCGCAGCAGAGTCATTCTGGAAACTCCTGGGAAGGCGCCCGGCGGGGTTCACCGAACCTGTGCGGTTGACCGTCTTTACGATAGTCAAGTTCGACCACGGAACCACCCGTGCGGGATTGGCCGCAGCCGGTGGCGCAGTTATAATCGCCGCGCTTCACACCGCCGACGCTGTTCGGTCGTGCCCGCCACCCGTCCGAGGGGCGCTGCAGCAGGGCGAAAGCCTGTTTTGGATCTTAACCTCGCGGCTGACCTGTCGCGCCGCGGCAGATCCAGATCAGGCTTCACCTGTCAGGCTCGGATGGGGCGTTAACCATACGCATCAACGGCGCCCATTCGCACAAAACGAATGGAGACTCTTCAATGAGTGCTGTCATGACGCCTGCCGGTTTCAACGATTACAAGGTCGCCGACATTTCCCTGGCCGCCTGGGGCCGCCGCGAGATCATCATCGCCGAATCGGAAATGCCCGCGCTGATGGGCCTGCGCCGCAAGTACGCCGCCGCACAACCGCTCAAGGGCGCGAAGATCCTCGGCTGCATCCACATGACCATCCAGACCGCCGTGCTGATCGAGACCCTCGTCGCGCTGGGGGCAGAAGTACGCTGGTCCTCGTGCAACATCTTCTCCACCCAGGATCAGGCCGCTGCCGCCATCGCCGCCGTCGGCATCCCGGTATTCGCCTGGAAGGGTGAGACCGAGGAAGAATACGAGTGGTGCATCGAGCAGACCATCCTCAAGGACGGCCAGCCGTGGGACGCCAACATGGTGCTGGACGACGGCGGCGACCTCACGCAGATCCTGCATGAGAAATTCCCGCAGGTGCTGGACCGGGTTCACGGCATCACCGAGGAAACCACCACCGGCGTGCACCGCCTGCTCGACATGCTCAAGGCCGGCAGCCTGAAAGTCCCGGCGATCAACGTCAACGACGCGGTGACCAAGAGCAAGAACGACAACAAGTACGGCTGCCGCCACAGCCTCAACGACGCCATCAAGCGCGGCACCGACCACCTGCTGTCGGGCAAGCAGGCGCTGGTGATCGGCTACGGCGACGTGGGCAAGGGCTCGGCGCAGTCGCTGCGTCAGGAAGGCATGATCGTCAAGGTCTCGGAAATCGACCCGATCTGCGCCATGCAGGCCTGCATGGACGGCTTCGAACTGGTCTCCCCCTACAACAACGGCATCAATGACGGCACCGACGCCTGCATCGACGCCGTGCTGCTGGGCCGGATCGACCTGATCGTCACCACCACCGGCAACGCCAACGTCTGCGACGCGGGCATGCTCAAGGCGCTGAAGAAGCGCGCCGTGGTCTGCAACATCGGTCACTTCGATAATGAAATCGATACGGCCTTCATGCGCAAGAACTGGGCATGGGAAGAGGTCAAGCCGCAGGTGCACAAGATCCACCGTACCGGCGCAGGCACCTTCGACCCGGCCAACGACGACTACCTGATCCTGCTGGCCGAAGGACGCCTGGTGAACCTGGGCAACGCCACCGGCCACCCGAGCCGCATCATGGACGGCTCCTTCGCCAACCAGGTGCTGGCGCAGATCTTCCTCTTCGAGCAGAAGTTCGCCGGCATGAGCGCAGAGCAGAAGGCCGCACGCCTGACCGTGGAAGTGTTGCCGAAGAAACTCGATGAGGAAGTGGCGCTGGAGATGGTCAAGGGCTTCGGTGGCGTCATCACCCAACTGACCCCGACCCAGGCCGACTACATTGGCGTGGCGGTCGAAGGACCATTCAAGCCGGATAGCTACCGCTACTAAGAGCCGCTGGAGGCTGGAGGCTGGAAAGCTGGACGAGAGGCAACACCGCGCTTCTTTTTCGTCCAGCCTCCAGCCTCAGCCTTCATCGATAAAAGGACGTCTCGGGCAGCACCTGCCCGACAACCCTGGATTCGTCATGAGCACACCCCAATCCCGCCCTTCAATCAGCTTCGAGTTCTTCCCCACCAAGACCGAAGCCGGGCATGAAAAACTGCTGGCCACCGCGCGGCGGCTGGCCGAATACAAGCCGGACTTCTTCTCCTGCACCTACGGCGCGGGCGGTTCGACCCGTGACCGCACCCTCAATACCGTGCTGCAGCTCGACGGCGAGATCAAGGTGCCCACAGCACCGCACCTGTCCTGCGTCGGCGACAGCAAAACCGAACTGCGCGAGTTGCTGAACACCTACAAGGACGCCGGCATCCGCCGCATCGTCGCGCTGCGCGGCGATCTGCCGTCCGGCATGGGCATGGCCAGCGGCGAGCTGCGCTACGCCAACGAGCTGGTCGAGTTCATCCGCGCCGAGACGGGCGATCACTTCCATATCGAAATCGCTGCCTACCCGGAGATGCATCCGCAGGCGCGCAATTTCGAGGATGATCTGCGCAACTTCGTGCGCAAGGCTCAAGCCGGTGCCGACAGCGCCATCACCCAGTACTTCTTCAACGCCGATTGCTACTTCTACTTCGTCGAGCGGGTGCGCAAGCTGGGTGTGGAAACACCGATCGTGCCGGGCATCATGCCGATCACCAATTACAGCAAGCTGGCACGCTTTTCCGATTCCTGCGGCGCGGAAATTCCGCGCTGGGTGCGCAAGCAGCTGGAAGCCTATGGTGACGACATGGCCAGCATCCAGGCCTTCGGCACTCAGGTCATCAGCGAGATGTGCGAGAAGCTGCTTGCCGGCGGCGCGCCGGGCCTGCACTTCTACACCCTGAACCAGGCCGAGCCGAGTCTGGCGATCCGGGAAAACCTCAAGCTGACCCGTTGATTCACAGTGTCCTGCTCCAGCTCCTTGCAAAAACAGGGGCTGGTCAATGAACCTGCGAACTGACACACTGTCCCACCAATGCGGCGTCGACAAGCTCTGTTATACTCCGCACTTCCGCCAGGCTTACGCCCGGATGCCAGCATATCCCAATGCGGCAGGACCGGACGGGATCGCACGCCAGTCGCGATTCAAGCCAGGCATGACCATCCCAGGGCCTCGCCCTATACAAGACAGGATTACTCATGTCCTTTGCTTCCCTCGGTCTCTCCGAGGCTTTGGCCGGTGCCGTCGAGGCCGCCGGTTACACCCAGCCTACCCCCGTGCAACAGCGGGCCATTCCCGCCGTGTTGCAGGGCCGCGACCTGATGGTCGCCGCACAGACGGGAACCGGTAAAACCGGTGGTTTCGCCCTCCCCGTACTGGAAATTCTGTTCCCCGGCGGCCACCCCGACCGCGAACAGCGCCACGGCCCGCGCCAGCCGCGGGTACTGGTACTGACACCGACGCGCGAACTCGCCGCCCAGGTGCATGACAGCTTCAAACTCTACGCTCGCGACCTGCCGTTCAAGAGCGCGGTGATCTTCGGCGGCGTCGGCATGAACCCGCAGGTGCAGGCGCTGGCCAAGGGCGTCGACGTGCTGGTCGCCTGCCCCGGTCGACTGCTCGACCTGGCCAACCAGAAGGCCATCGATCTTTCCCACGTGGAAATCCTCGTTCTCGATGAAGCCGACCGCATGCTCGACATGGGCTTCATCCACGACGTCAAGAAGGTCCTGGCCAAGCTGCCGGCCAAGCGCCAGAACCTGCTGTTCTCGGCCACCTTCTCGAAAGACATCACCGATCTGGCCAGCAAGCTGCTGCATGAGCCGGAGCGCATCGAAGTGACGCCGCCGAACACCACGGTCGAGCGCATCGAGCAGCGCGTGTTCCGCCTGCAGGCTTCGCACAAGCGCGCCCTGCTGGCGCACCTGATCACCCAGGGCGCCTGGGAGCAGGTGCTGGTCTTCACCCGCACCAAGCATGGCGCCAACCGCCTGGCCGAGTACCTCGACAAGCACGGCCTGCCGGCTGCCGCCATTCATGGCAACAAGAGCCAGAACGCCCGCACCAAGGCACTGGCCGACTTCAAGGCCAACCAGGTACGCATTCTGGTCGCCACCGATATCGCCGCACGCGGCCTGGACATCGACCAGTTGCCCCACGTGGTCAACTTCGAGCTGCCCAACGTCGAAGAGGATTACGTGCACCGTATCGGTCGTACCGGCCGTGCCGGACGCAGCGGCGAGGCGATCTCGCTGGTCGCCCCCGACGAGGAGAAACTGCTCAAGGGCATCGAGCGCATGACCCGGCAGAGAATTCCGGATGGCGACCTGATGGGCTTCGACGCCAGCACTGTCGAAGCGGAGAAACCCGAAGTCCGCGAACCCCGCCAACCGCGCCCGGCGCGCAACAGCGAGCGCAAGCCGCGCGCCGCCAAGGCCCCGGAATCGAGTAGCGAACCGAAAGAACGCGAGCGCAAGCGCCGCAGTCGCAACAAGCCGAAAGCCTCGGCTCAGGGTTCGTCCGCACAGGGTGCCGCCACACCGATCAGCCGTCCGCCGCGCCTGCCCAGTGATCGTGATCCGGAAGTCTTTCTCGACGACGAACTGGACAACTTCGGCAACAGCGTCGATTACGTCAGCCCCTATCAGGGCAAGCAGGGCCGTGGTCGTCGCCCCGGCGCTCCGGCTCAGCCCGGCAACGCGCAGCCACGCGCAGCGGCAGGCCCTCGCGGTGCAGGCGCCTCGTCAGGCGGCGCCAATCAGGGCAAAGGCAAGCGCCAGGGCCAGGCCGCTCGTGGAGGCCAGCCAAGGCGCAAGAATGAAGGCCGCCGGATCGATGGTGATGGTGGCTCCCGCCAGGAAGCCATGGCGAAGCCAAAGGACAAACAGCCACTGATCATTCACAAGGAGTCGAAGATCGATCGTTTACCCAGCCTCGATCAGCTCGATCAGCTACCTACGCGCCCACGCGGTGAGAAGCCGGCATTGCTGACTCGCAATCGCTGAGTCGGAACGCCAATGAAAACGCCACCCTAGGGTGGCGTTTTCATTTCCAGAACAGCAACCAGCTAAGTCTCAGCCTTCGCTACCGGCCACCGACTCGGCTTCGGGATCCCAGCCACCACCCAGCGCCTTGAACAGATCCACCTCACTGACCATTTGCGCCAAACGATCGCCGATGAACTGCTGCCGCACGCTGAACAGCTGGCGCTGGGCATCGAGCAGGGTCAGATAGCTGTCCACGCCGGTCCGATAACGCCATTCCGCCAGGCGGAAGTAGTCTTCGCTGGTTTCCAGCAGATCGCGTTGTGCCTGCACCTGCCTTGCATAGGTCGCCTGCGCAGCCAGGCCATCGGAGACTTCGCGGAAAGCGGTCTGGATGGCCGACTCGTATTGCGCCACCTGGATGTTGCGGCTGATCTCGGCGTAGTCCAGGTTCGCCCGCAGCTGTCCGGCATTGAAGATCGGCACGCTGATCCTTGGCGAGAAGGTCCAGTAATCGGAGCCACTGTCGAACAGGCCGGACAGCTCGCTGCTGGCACTGCCCACAGCGCCCGTCAGGCTGATGCGTGGGAAGAACGCCGCCCTGGCCGCACCGATATTGGCATTGGCCGCACGCAGCTGGTGCTCGGCACGAATGATGTCGGGGCGTCGATAGAGCAGATCGGAAGGCAAACCGACCGGCAGATCCGCCAGCTGATCGCGCTCCAGCGCGCCGTCAGGTGACAGCTCGGGCTCGACATTCTGCCCCAGCAGTCGGCTCAGGGCGTTACGGTCCTGAGCCACCAGGCGCGTGTACTGCTCGATGCGCACGCGGGCGCTATCCACCGAGCTGCGAGCCTGACTCAGCTCAAGCGCCGAGGCGACACCCACATCGAAACTGCGCTGAGTCAGCGCCAGGCTTTCCTCGAAAGTCTTGAGTGTATCGCGGCTGACCTGGAGCAGCGCCTGGTCGGCCTGCAGGGTCAACCAGGCGTTGGCGACGCTGGCAATCAGGCTGATGCGCGCGCTGCGTTGCGCCGCCTCGGTGGCGAAATACTCTTCCAGCGCCTGCTCGCGAAGGCTGCCCAGACGGCCGAACAGGTCCAGTTCCCAGGCCACACCGAGCGTCGCACTGTACTGACTACCGATATTGCTTTGGCCGGTCTGGTTGAGATCGCCGGGCGTACGGGTACGACTGCCGGAGCCGTCGGCACTGATCGCCGGCAACAGATCGGCACGCTGGATACGGTACAGCGCGCGATAGGCCTCGACGTTGAGCGCAGCAACGCGCAGATCGCGGTTGTTTTCCAGTGCGACACCAATCAGCTGGCGCAACTGAGGGTCGCGAAAGAATCGCTGCCAGTCCAGATCCTGCGCCTGCCCCTGACTCGCGAAGCCCTGTGCATAAGCTTCGCCTTCGGGCCAGCTGGCAGCTGCGGGAGTATCCGGGCGCTGATAGTCCGGAATCAGCGAGCAACCGCCGAGGGCTGCCGCCAGCGCCAGAGTCAATACGGACTTGTTCATTGCGCGTCTCCTTTCTGCTCGTCAGGAGCGGCCTTGTTGCGCTCCAGTGAAGACACCAGCAGGTAGAACAGCGGCACCCAGAAAATCACCAGCACGGTTGCCGTAACCATCCCGCCAATGACACCGGTACCGATGGCATGGGAACTGCCGGCGCCGGCGCCACTGGCCAGTGCCAGCGGAACCACGCCAAGGGTAAAGGCCAGCGAGGTCATGATGATCGGACGCAGGCGCATGCGGCACGCCTGTACGGCGGCATCGAAGCGGCTCAACCCCTGTTCGTGCAGATCCTTGGCGAACTCGACGATAAGAATGGCGTTCTTCGCGGTCAGACCGATGGTAGTCAGCAGGCCGACCTGGAAGAACACGTCATTGGACAGGCCACGCCCCATGGTCGCCAGCAATGCACCGATAACCCCGAGCGGCACCACCAGCATCACCGCGAAGGGGATCGACCAGCTTTCATAAAGCGCTGCCAGACAGAGGAACACCACCAGCAGCGACAGGGCATAGAGCGCCGGCGCCTGATCACCGGAAAGCCGTTCCTCGTAGGACAGACCCGTCCAGGAAATCCCCACGCCTTCCGGCAGTTGCTGGGCAAGCTCTTCCACGACCGCCATCGCATCGCCGGAACTGTAACCCGGTGCGGCCTGGCCCATGATTTCCATCGCCGATACGCCGTTGTAGCGCGACAGCTTGGGCGGGCCGTAGATCCACTCGCCGCTGGCAAAGGCGCTGAACGGCACCATTTCGCCCTGATCGTTACGCACGAACCACTTGTTGAGGTCTTCCGGATTCATCCGCGCACTGGCCTCGCCCTGCATATACACGCGCTTGACGCGGCCACGATCGATGAAGTCATTGATGTAGCTCGAACCCCAGCCAATCGACAGCGCATTGTTGATCGCACTGTGTGAAAGCCCGAGCACCCGTGCCTTCTCGTCATCGATCAGCAATTTGTACTGCGGCTCGTCATTCAGGCCGTTGGGACGTACGCCAGCGAGCATCGGATGCTGCCCGGCAAGGCCGAGGAACTGATTGCGTGCCGCCATCAGCGCATCGTGACCGACACCGGCACGGTCCTGCAGGAAGAAGTTGAAGCCGGTTGCGGTACCCAACTCCATGACCGCAGGCGGCGCAAAAGCGAACACCATGGCATCACGGAAGGTGCCGAAACGCTCCTGTGCGCGCAGTGCCAGCGAAGCGACGTCCTGACCTTCGGCGGTACGCTCACCCCAGGGCTTGAGCCCGATAAAGGCCATCGCGGAGTTCTGTCCACGACCGGCGAAGTTGAAGCCGGTAATGGTGAACACCGAGTTGACCACGTCACCCTCTTCCTTGAGCAGATACTCGCGCACGGCATCGATGGTCCGCTGAGTGCGCTCCGCCGTCGAGCCGGCTGGCGTCTGAACCTGGGCAAACAGTACGCCCTGGTCCTCTTCGGGCAAGAACGAAGTGGGCAGTTTGGTGAACAGCAGCCCCATGGCGGCAACGATGATCACATACAGCAGAAGATAGGGAATCTTGCGCTTGAGCACGCTGCGCACGCCATTTTCATAGCGCCCGACACCTCGCTCGAAAGTGCGGTTGAACCAGCCGAAAAAGCCGCCTTTCTGGTGGTGCTGTCCCTTGGGAATCGGCTTGAGCATCGTTGCGCACAGCGCCGGAGTGAAGATCAGCGCCACCAGCACCGACAGCGTCATCGCCGAGGCGATGGTGATCGCGAACTGCCGATAGATGACCCCCGTGGAGCCACCAAAGAACGCCATGGGCACGAACACCGCCGACAGCACCAGGCCGATACCGACCAGTGCGCCCTGAATCTGCCCCATGGATTTGCGTGTCGCCTCCAGCGGCGACAGCCCTTCCTCGGCCATGACCCGCTCGACGTTCTCCACAACCACGATGGCATCATCCACCAGCAGTCCGATGGCCAGCACCATCGCGAACATCGTCAGGGTATTGATGCTGAAGCCGAATGCCGCGAGCACACCGAAAGTACCCAGCAGCACCACTGGCACCGCCAGCGTCGGAATCAGCGTGGCGCGGAAGTTCTGCAGGAACAGATACATCACCAGGAAAACCAGGACGATGGCCTCGAACAGGGTGTGGACCACACCGGTAATCGAGGCCGATACCACGGGCGAGGTGTCGTAGGGATAGACCACCTCCATACCTGGCGGAAAGAAGGGCTCCAGCTCGGCAATGGTGGCGCGTACGGCCTTGGCCGTGTTCAACGCATTCGCACCGGTTGCCAGCTTGATACCGATGGCCGATGCCGGCATGCCGTTGTACAGGGCGCTGATGGCCGAGTTCTGCTCGGCCAGCGCGACCCTGGCGACATCGCCCAGGCGCACCTGTGAACCATCACTGTTGACCTTGAGCAGGATGTCACGGAACTGCTCGGGCGTTTGCAGCCGCGTCTTGCCAATGATGGTGGCACTGAGCTGTTGGCCCGGCACCGCAGGCAAGCCGCCGAACTGTCCCGCCGAAATCTGCACGTTCTGCGCACGGATGGCATCGCCGACATCCACGGGCGTCAGGGCGAAATTGTTCAGCTTGGCCGGATCGAGCCAGATGCGCATGGCGTATTGCGAACCGAACACCTGGAAGTCACCCACACCCGCGGTACGGGAAATGGGGTCCTGGATGTTGGAAACGATGTAGTCCGACAGGTCGCCACGCGTCATGCTGCCATCGGTCGAGATCACGCCGAGCACCATGAGGAAGTTGCGCACCGACTTGGTGACCCGGATGCCCTGCTGCTGGACTTCCTGGGGCAGCAATGGCGTGGCCAGCTGCAGCTTGTTCTGCACCTGCACCTGGGCGATATCCGGGTCGATGCCCTGGTTGAAGGTTACGGTGATCGTCATGCTGCCGTCGGAGTTGCTCTCCGAGGACATATAGCGAAAGCCGTCGATGCCGTTCAGTTGTTGTTCGATGACCTGCACCACGGTGTCCTGCACCGTCTGTGCGGACGCGCCGGGATAGCTGACCTGAATGCCGACTGCGGGCGGCGCGATACTGGGGTATTGATTGACGGGCAGGCCGAGAATGGACA
This sequence comes from Stutzerimonas stutzeri, assembly GCF_013522825.1. Classification (GTDB taxonomy): domain Bacteria; phylum Pseudomonadota; class Gammaproteobacteria; order Pseudomonadales; family Pseudomonadaceae; genus Stutzerimonas; species Stutzerimonas stutzeri_AK. The sequence goes on along the minus strand of NZ_JAAMQZ010000010.1, from coordinate 20,981 downwards.
GGCCGCCGGCGAGCATGATCACCAGGGCAATTACCCAGGCGAAAATGGGCCGGTCGATAAAGAATCTGGACATGGGGGATTATCCTTGGCTCAGCCTTACTCGGCTTGTGGCTGGGCGGCGGCGACATTGCTGGCCGGAACGGGGTTGACCTCGACGCCCGGAGCGATGAATTGCAACCCCTCGGTGATCAGACGATCACCGGCATTGAGACCTTCGGTCACCAGCCAGCGATTGCCAACGGTACGCGCCGTCGTGACCTGACGCGCCTCGACCTTGTTATCGGCATTGACCACCAGCGCGGTCGCCTGGCCGGTCGGGGTCCGGGTGATGCCCTGCTGGGGCGCCAGAATGGCTTCACTCTTCACCCCGGCGACCAACTGGGCATGTACGAACATGCCAGGCATCAGCACCTTGTCCGGATTGGGAAATACCGCGCGCAGCACCACCGAGCCGGTTCCGGCATCCACCGACACCTCGGAGAATTCAAGCTTGCCCTCATGCGCGTAGGCAGTGCCGTCTTCCAGGGTCAGAGTCGCCTTCGCCGCGTTCTCACCGGCTTTTTGCAGGCGCCCCTCGGCCAGGTCGCGACGCAGGTTGAGCAGGTCACGGGCCGGCTGGGTGACATCGACATAGATCGGGTCCAGCTGCTGGATGATCGCCATTTCCTGTGCCTGGCCGCTGCCGACCAGCGCGCCCTCGGTCACGCTTGAACGACCGATCCGCCCGGAAATGGGCGCCAGCACCTTGGTGTAACGCACATTGATCCGCGCACGCTCCAGATCCGCCTCGGCCTGCAGGTTGGCCGCACGCGCCTCGTCATAGGCCTGCTTGCTCACCGCCTGCTCCTTGACCAGCAGGGCATAACGGTCAGAGAGGGATTTGGTCGAGGCCAGGCTGGCCTGGGCGCTCTTGTAGACGGCCTGGTAGACCGAATCATCGATCTGGTACAGCTGCTGCCCGGCCTTGACGTCACTGCCTTCGGTGAACAGGCGCTTCTGGATGATGCCATCGACCTGCGGGCGCACCTCGGCGATGCGGAAGGGCTGGGCACGCCCCGGCAGTTCAGTGGTGAGCGCAAAAGGCTCGGCCTTCAGCGTCACAAAGCCAACCTGCGGTGCTTGCTGGGCTGCGGGTGCTGCGGCCTCTTCCTGGCAACCGGCGAGCAAGGATGCGGCGAAGAGAGTGATCAGGGCAGCGCTGGCTGGCTTGAATGACATGAAAAGAAACCTCGTTGAACGGACAGTACCGGTGCAGGACAGCACCGGCAGACTCGAATGGCAGAGTGGTGGAAATATACTTACATTCAGCCTTGTCTGTAAACAGATTATCTCGCCGTCAGCACGCTCGAAGCCGATGTCTTTTTAGCGCACCTAAAAGCAGAACGCCGGCTTGCGCCGGCGCCTGCTGCGGCTCTCCGCTTACTGGCGAACACCCTCGACGGAGATGATCAGGTCTACGGTCTGCGAAGCCGGGCCAAGATCCATCTTGATGCCGAAATCCTTCAGCGTCAGCGTGGTGGCGCCTTCGAAACCGGCGCGGTAGCCGCCCCATGGGTCCTGGCCTTCGCCAATGAATTTCGCCGCGATCACCACGGGCTTGGTCACACCATTGAGGGTCAGGTCACCGGTAATGTCGGCTGTACCCTCGCCGGTGGACTTGACCGACGTCGACTTGAAGGTGGCCGTCGGATGCTTGGCGACATTGAGGAAATCATCGCTGCGCAGGTGCTTGTCACGCTCGGCATGGTTGGAGTCCAGGCTGGCGGTTTTCAGCGTCACCTCGACCTTGCTGGCTTCCGGCTGCGCCGCATCGAAGCTGAAGCTGCCATCGAAGTCCTTGAAGGTGCCGTACAACCAGCTATAGCCCAGGTGGCTGATCTTGAAATTGATGAAGGCATGCTGGCCTTCCTTGTCGATGGCGTAATCGGCGGCGGCAGCCTGTCCGGCAAAGATCAGCGAACCCAGGGCAAGGGCGGCGAAAGTTTTCTTGAGCATGGTGAGTTCTCCTTATCTAAAGTTATTCATCAGCGCGACCGACCATCCTTTTCAGGGTCGGATCGCGGTCGATGAAGTGGTGCTTGAGTGCAGCCAGGGCGTGCAGAGCGGAAAAGATCAGCAACCCCCAGGCCAGGTATTCGTGAACCAGGCCGGCTGCGTCCGCCTGGTTCGGAAGCGAGGTAATCAGCGCAGGCACCTCGAACCAGCCGAATACGCTGATGGCACGGCCATCGGCGGTGGAAATCAGGTAGCCGGAAAACATCAGAACGAACAACCCCACATAAAGCAGGCCATGCCCGGCCTTGGTCGCCAGGCGCGTCCCGCGGCCATGGCTCGGCAGGGGAGCCGGACCGGCGCTGGCGAAGCGCCAGATGACCCGTACCAGCATCAGACCAAACAGCAGGATCCCGACGCTTTTGTGAATGTCCGGAGCCGTGCGATACCAGCTGCTGTAATAGTTCAGCCCGACCATCCAGTAACCCAGCGCGAACAGGCCCACTACGGCAAGCGCAACCAGCCAGTGCATCAGGATGCTGATCAGACCGTAGTTGGTTGAGGAGTTTCGCCACTGCATCGTTACAGCTCCGTGAAATCGATAGATGACAAGCCTAACGATTAACTCATCGAAGTAAGGCGTATTTTTTAGTTTCAAAATATCGAACGGATAGATAGGTCGCCGGCCCACAAATGCCGGGCAGCCACTTTCTGCTAGGCTGCGCATCCCGCACGACCGACAAGGAGCAATGATGAGCCTGAACGACAGCTGGATGCAGCGCGACCTCTCCGTGCTCTGGCATCCCTGCACCCAGATGAAGGACCACGAACAGCTGCCACTGATTCCCATCCGCCGCGGCGAAGGCGTCTGGCTGGAGGATTTCGATGGCAAGCGCTACATCGATGCCGTCAGTTCCTGGTGGGTCAATGTGTTCGGTCACGCCAACCCGCGCATCAACCAGCGCATCAAGGATCAGCTCGATCAGCTCGAACACGTGATGCTCGCCGGTTTCAGCCACCAGCCGGTGATCGAACTCTCCGAGCGACTGGTGGCGCTCACGCCGCCGGGACTGGAGCGGGTGTTCTACACCGACAACGGCTCGACCGGCATCGAAGTCGCCCTGAAGATGAGCTTTCATTACTGGCGCAACAGCGGGCAGCCGACCAAGCAGCGCTTCGTCACCCTGACCAACAGTTACCACGGCGAAACCGTCGCGGCGATGTCGGTGGGCGATGTCGCACTGTTCACCGATACCTACAAGCCGCTGTTGCTGGACACCTTCAAGGTGCCGAGCCCGGACTGCTACCTGCGCCCCGAAGGCGTGAGCTGGGAAGAACACTCGCGCACGATGTTCGCGCACATGGAACAGACCCTGGCCGAGCATCACGGGGAAATCGCCGCCGTGATCGTCGAACCGCTGATCCAGGGCGCGGGCGGCATGCGCATGTATCACCCGGTCTACCTCAAACTGCTGCGCGAGGCCTGCGATCGCTACGAGGTGCACCTGATTCATGACGAAATCGCCGTCGGCTTCGGGCGTACCGGGACGATGTTCGCCTGCGAACAGGCCGGCATCACCCCGGACTTCCTCTGCCTGTCCAAGGCCCTCACCGGCGGCTATCTGCCGATGGCGGCGGTATTGACGACGGACAGGCTCTACCAGGCGTTCTACGACGACTACTCGACCCTGCGCGCCTTCCTCCATTCACACACCTACACCGGCAACCCGCTGGCTTGCGCGGCGGCACTGGCGACACTGGATATCTTCGAGCAGGACAACGTGATCGAGGCGAACAAGACGCTGGCCGCGCGCATGGCAACCGCCACCGCGCACCTGGCCGATCACCCGCACGTTGCCGAAGTCAGGCAGACCGGCATGGCCGTCGCCATCGAGATGGTCGCTGACAAAGCCAGCAAGACGCCCTATCCGTGGCAGGAACGTCGCGGCCTCAAGGTCTACCAGCACGCCCTGCAACGCGGCGCCCTGCTGCGCCCGCTGGGCAGCGTGGTCTACTTCCTGCCGCCCTATACCATTACCGAGGAGCAGATCGACTTCCTCGCCGAAGTTGCCAGCGAAGGCATCGATATCGCCACCCGGGCAGCGGTCAGCGTGGCCATGACGCCGGGCGCGCCAGCGAACTTCCACGATCCGGGATAACAACCGGGAACAGCGCTGAAGGCTGGACGAAAGGAAGCCAGGGTTGCACCATGCCGTCCTCGTCCAGCCTTCAGCCTCCAGCGGCTTTTTCGGTTCCCCCCTATGCGCCTATCCCGCTTCTTTATCGACGCCCCGCTCTCCCTCGGCCAGCACGAACTGCCCGAAGCCCAGGCCCACTACATCGGTCGTGTCCTGCGTCTTGCGCCTGGCGCTGCCGTGCAGCTGTTCGACGGCAGTGGCCAGGAATACCAGGGCGAACTGGTCGAGGTGGGCAAGAAGCAGGTGCGTGTCGAGCTGCGCCAGCAACTGGCCGGCCTGCCCGAGTCGCGCCTGCGGATTCATCTCGGCCAGGGCCTGTCCCGAGGCGAGCGGATGGACTGGGCGATCCAGAAAGCCGTCGAACTGGGTGTTGCGGACATCACGCCGATCGTCAGCGAACGCTGCGAAGTGCGGCTGAAGGACGAGCGGGCCGACAAGCGCCTGGCCCACTGGCGCCAGATCGCCATCAGTGCCTGCGAGCAATGTGGACGCTCGGTCATCCCCGTGATCCACCCACCGACGCCTCTCGCGCAATGGCTCGGGGTTGAGGCCGCGCTGAAACTGGTCCTGCATCCTGTCGCCGAACCGTTGTCAGGCCATCAGCGCCCGGACTCACTGGCCTTTCTGATCGGCCCGGAAGGTGGTCTGACGGAGATCGAGGTGGAACAGGCGAAAAACCAAGGCTTCCATCCCGCCCGCCTCGGCCCGCGTGTACTGCGCACGGAGACCGCGCCGGTGGTCGCTCTGAGCGTGGCGCAGCAGTTATGGGGAGATTTCTGAGCCGCAAGCGTCAAGTGAACGCAAATGCAGGGGAATGTCGTTTTTTATATCACCTTGGCCTCGCTCGTCGGGTCGGTGAAGCGTGACCCGACCTACGCCAGACCGTAGCCTGGATTAGCCGAAGGCGTAATCCGGGTTTCCGAAGGCGTAATCCGACGTTCGGAATGCCTGATCCGACGACTTGAAAGCGACAGCCCACCCGAAGCCTGTCGAGGCGTTTATATCAATCCGGCATCGGCCAGTTTCTGTTCGAGAGCGATAAGGTCAGGAATACGCGCCTGGATATCGCCAAGGTTCACCGCATCCAGTTCCAGCGGCGCCAACGGCGCATCCGTACGTGCCAGGCTGGCATCGACCTTGATCGAACGCGGGATGCCCTGGACCAGCAAGGCAATGAACTTCACGTGATCGCGACCGCCCAGGGCGTTGAGGATCACGACCCGAGCCCGTGAACCGGTTTCTGTCTGCCCCCCCGAGGCCGCCTCGAACGACAGCAGCGGCAGCATCAGATCGCGCCAGGGGACCTGGCCGAGAAACCAGGCGGGCGCATTGCCCTGAACAGTTTGCGGCGCGCGGTAGGGAATCAGTTCGGCAACCGCCACGTTAGGCAGCAGCAGCGTGCGATCGGCGAGTGGCACCAGCAGGCCGGTGAGGCTGCTGGCAGCGTCCTGAGTGGTTAGCGACTGGCTCATGGAGTATCCGGTTGCAGGGCGACGGCAGGCCTGCCGGCCTGCCGCGCAAGATGGTCGAGCATGGCCTGGGCCAGTTCTCGCGGGTCTCCGCTGAAGGAGCTGTAGCCCCCTTCGCGAAGGCTGTCGGGCATGCTTGAGCACACGCATGAGTCGGCACGCTGGGTCCAGACCCGCCCGCCCTGGCGCAGCAGATAGGCCGCCGCGGCGCTGCCGTCGCTGCCCATGCCGCTGAAGGCGATAACGCCACAGCGACTGCCGAACTGTTGCGCCAGATTCAGCATCATCTGGTCGATGGAAGGGCTGTAGGGCTCGGGCCAGCTGCGTCCGTTCAGCAGCATGGCGCCTTCCTGACCGAAGCTCATTTCCTGGGCGATGGGCGCGATCACCACCTCGCCGCAGCGAATCCTGTCGCTGGCGCGGCTCTGGTTGACCTGCCACAGGCTATGGCGACCGACGGCTTGCGACAGTGCCGACTCGAAACTCGCTCCGATGTGCTGTGCGTAGACGAAGCCAACCGGCAGCCCGGCTGGCAGTGCATCGAGGAATGCCTTGACCGCCTCTGGCCCACCCAGCGACGCAGCCAGCAACCAGACCTCATTTGCTGGTTCACCGACTGCCGAACCGGTAGCAGCCAGAGCGCTCGGCAATGTCAGGCAGGCGGGACGCTGCATGTCGTCACGCATGATCTCCAGACGCGGACCGACCACACGCGACGGATCGCCGACCAACCGCTTGAGCTTGCCGAACAGGCGGCGCTCCCAGCGCGGGTAGTGTTCCGACTGCCGCTCCGGCGCATGCCCTTCACCAAAGAGAACCGGACAGCGGTCGCTCTCCAGCAGCGCATTGACCAGGGGCGAATCCTCGGTTTGGGCCAGATCGACAAGCCACAGATCGGCATCGACCGCTGCCAGGTCCGCCTCCTCCAGCCGAGCGGGATCATTGTTGAGCACCACCCGGTAGCCATTGGCGCTCAATGCCTGCTGCAACACATGGCGCTGCAGCGAGGTGTCGGCAATCACCCCGATGCGTGCCGCCTCCAGCTCACTCATGATGCATAACCAGTCGCTGGATCGTTTCGAGCAGCAGCGATTCCTGGTACGGCTTGCCGAGATACTCGTTCACGCCGATGGCCATTGCCCTGTCCCTGTGCTTTTCGCCGGTTCGCGAGGTGATCATGATGATCGGCAGCTGCTTGAGCCGCTCATCGTGGCGCACCAGTGTCGCCACCTCGAAACCGTCCATGCGAGGCATTTCGATATCCAGCAGCATGATGTCCGGCTTGCGTTCCTGCAGCTGGGTGATCGCATCGACACCATCCTTGGCGGTCAGTACGTTCATGCCGTTACGTTCCAGCAGGCGGCTGGTGACCTTGCGCACGGTGACGGAATCGTCCACCACCATGACCAGGGTCGGCCTGTCGATTTCCACTTCGGCTGGCGGGTCTTCGCCAATCAGTCGCAGCGGCTGCTGTTGTGTCAGCAGATGGGCATGAAGCACGCGAATGGTCGCCAGCAGGTCGAGAATCACCACCACGCGACCGTCACCGAGAATGGTCGCACCGGAAATGCCCGGCACCGTGGCGAACTGCGGCCCCAGGCTTTTCACCACGATTTCCCGCGAGCCGGCCAGGCTGTCGACCTGCACCGCGACGCTGTGCTCCTTCGAGCGCACCAGGATCACCGGCAACGGCAGGCTCTGAACGACCAGCTTGGGCCGCTGGCCGTTGTTCAACAGCTCGCCCAGGTAGCGCAGCTCGTAAGTCTGCCCGGCATACTCGAAACGCGGGGCGCCCGGCTGGTAATAGGCTTCGAGCTCATAAGGCGAAACGCGCACGATACCTTCGATGGTATTCAGCGGGATTGCATAAAGATCCTCACCGGAATACACCATCAGGGCGCGGTTGACCGATACGGTGAAAGGCAGGCGGATCAGGAAGCGCGTACCGACGCCCTGCTTCGACTCGATGCCCATGGAGCCACCAAGCTGCTTGACCTCCGAGTGCACCACATCCATGCCGACACCACGACCCGAGATCTGCGTGACCCGCTCGGCCGTGGAGAAACCCGCCTCGAGAATGAACTGCAGGATTTCATGATCGCTCAGCTCGGCACCGGCAAGCATCAGGCCGCGCTCGAGCGCCTTGCGCCGCACGGCCTCGATATTGATCCCCGCCCCGTCGTCGCTGAGCGCCAGGACGATGTCACCGCCCTCACGCGTCAGTTCCAGGCGGATATTGCCCTGCTCGGGCTTGCCTGCGGCGAGACGCCTGGGACCGGCCTCGATGCCGTGGTCCACGGCATTGCGCAGCATGTGCTCCAGCGGCGCGACGATACGTTCGAGGACGCTGCGATCCATTTCCCCCGTCGCGTTGCCGACGTGGAACTCGACCTGCTTGTCCAGCTCGCCGGCAATCTGCCGAACGATGCGGCGCAAGCGCGGCACCAGTCGATCGAAGGGCACCATGCGGGTCCGCATGAGGCCTTCCTGGAGTTCGGTGTTGACCCGTGCCTGCTGCAACAGCAGCGTTTCCGCATCGCGATTACGCGCCGCCAGGGTTTCCTTGAGGTCGAGCAGGTCGGACGCCGACTCGAACAACGCACGGGAAAGTTGCTGGAGCTGCGAGTGCCGGTCCATTTCCAGAGGGTCGAAATCGTCATAACCGGCGCGCTCGGCTTCGGCCTGATAGCTGCTCAGAATCTGCGCCTGGGTCTCGGTATCCAGCCGTCGTAACTGATCGCGGACCCGCTCGATGGTGGCTTCCATTTCACCCAGAGTGAAGCCGACGTCACTGACCTGCTGTTCGACCCGCCCGCGGAAGATCGAGGTTTCACCCGCCAGGTTGACCAGCCCCTCGAGCAGATCGGCCGGCACCTTGACCAGTTCCTGCGGCGCACGCCGCGATGCGGCATCCAGCGCGGCCTGCTCGGCACGACGAATGAACGGCAGAACCTTGGCCGGCGTACTGACAACCGGCGCCGGGACGCTGGCGGCAACGATCGGCGTATCCAGCGTGATCACCGCAGCATCGGTACGAGTCAGTTCAGACGTCGCCGGCTTGTGATCATCGTTGATCGTCTCCGGCTCGCTCGCCAACAGTGCGCGCATCGATTCCACTTCACCAAGCAGGGCGTCGTAGCCACGCTGCACATCGAGGAAAAGACTCTCCGACCAGGCTCCACCCTGCGCCTGGGCTTCTCCGAGACGCTGCTCCAGGTCATGCGCCATATCGCCCAGACCGCTCTGGCTGGCCAGCCGCGCACCACCCTTGAGCGTGTGCAGGATACGCATCATGTCAACCAGCGGAGCCGCGCTGTCACGCGCTGCATCCCAACGGGCCAGCAGCGCCTCCATCTCTTCCAGGAGGTCATCGGCCTCTTCGATAAAGATGTCCAGAATTTCGGCATCGGCCGCATTGCGAGCAACCTCCTCAGCCGCCTTCAAAGCGACGCTGCTGGGTATGCTCAACTGCTCATCGGGGTTGGCCCGAAAGCGCCGAATGGTTTCTATCAGGTCCAGTCCGCTGGGTAGCTCGCGATAGCTGCGCACCGCATCGAGCATCGCAGCAAGCCGGTCATGGCAGGACTGGAGCAGAGCGAACAGGGCTTCACTCGCCCGATAATGGCCGGCACACAGGCCTTCGTAGAGGTATTCGAGTTCATGGGCGAGATCGCCGATCTCGCGGATATCGGCCATCAGCGCGCCACCCTTGAGGGTATGCAGGTCTCGCTGCAGTGCCTCGACCTCGAAGCTGTTGTCGACATCATTCATCCAGCGCTGCAGCGACAAGCCGGCGCGCTCGAGGATATCGAAGCCTTCTTCAAGGAATATCTGCACCAGTTCGGGATCGCGCTCTTCCCAGCCTCCGCTGCCCGCCTCGGTGGGCTCCGTCGCGGACTGGCCCGCGGGAGGTTCCGACACATTCCCTGCGGGCTCTCCGATTTCGCCGTCCGACATCCATGACTCGATATCGAAGCTGGGATCCGGTGTCCACTCAACCTCAGTCGGGGCGGCATCGTTATCTATCGGCGCTGCAGCGCGCTCGGCTTGCATCTCATCGTCGCTGACCAGCCAGGCTTCATCGATCAGGCCTGGAAAATCCGAATCAACGGGTTCATTCGCGAGCGGCTCGGCATCGGCTACTGCCACAGACGGCTCATCGCTGTCCGCCATGTCGCTCTCGAAACCCGGCGCAGCACCCCGACGGTACGCCTGGATACGCTCGATCAGTACCAGTGCCGTGTCCATCGGCTGGTATGCCTGCAACTGCTCCAACTGCATCGCAAGCAGATCGTGGCTGCTCAGAAGCAGTGCGGCAAGTTCCTGCGAATGTGCATAACGCCCGTCGGTGAGCCCCTCGTAGAGCGCCTCCAACTCGTGGGCCAGATCACCTATGGGCCTAATCGCAGCCATCCGTGCACCACCCTTGAGGGTATGCAGGTCCCGCAACAGCGCAGACAGGGCCAACTGGTTGGCAGGATCGGCCAGCCAGCGCTCCAGTGCCCCCCCGGCACTTTCCAGCAGGTCGACGGCTTCATCGAGAAAAATCTCGACCATTTCCCGGTCCTGCTCGTCGTCCGGCGCGAGAAACTCGACAGGTTGGAATTCGGCTTCAGCAGTATCTACGGCGCAGGCCTCAGGAGTTGCAACTGCCTGCAGTGGGTCATCGACCGATAGGACATCCGACTCGCCCGCTTCAGCCAGCAAGGCCTCAAGACGAGCGACCAACTCAGGCTGCGCGCTGACCTGCAAGCCTGCCGCGACCTGATCCATCATGCCAACCAGCGCTTCGTGGCCCTGCTCGACATCGTCGAAAAACCGCTCGCTGACCGCAAGACGGCCATCCTGGACAACCGCATAGAGGTCGAGCAGCACCTGGCAGAGCGCATCGATCTGCGGCAGATCCGCCATCTGCGCGCCAAGCCCGAGGGTCGTCAGTTCCTCCAGCAGTGCGGTCAACTCCTGGCGTTCCTCCGGATGTTCGCGCCAGCTGTGCAGAAGATCCTCGGCATCCAGAAGGATGTTCATGCCTTCCGAGAGAAACAGCGCAATCATTCCCGGATCGCGCGCCTCGCCCTGATCCGTTTCGCCACGCGCTCCGGCAGCGGCCAGGCGCGCCTGATGCAAGGCATGCACCTGCTCAATGAACGCCTCGGCACCCTCGATGGGCGCCAGCGGATCATGATCCAGATTCTCCAGACCTCGGCGCAGCAATTGCTCTGCGCTGTGCAGAAGCTGCGCATCGGCCAGCTCCATGGCGATCAGGTTGGCCTTGAACTCCTTGGCCATTTTCTCCAGCGGGGTGGCAATTTCCGCCATGGGCAGGATGCCCGCCATATGGGCGCTGCCCTTGAGCGTATGCAGGGCACGCTGCAAATCATCGGTAACCGGCTGTGGCAGGCGCTGGGCGCAATCGGCGAGAAAATCCACCAGGGTTGTAAGGTGGGCTTCCGCCTCGTTACGGAAAATCTCCAGCAACTGCGGGTCCAGTGCCTCTTCCCGCGCGCTCTGCTCCGGCCCAGGCGACACGACCGCTTCGGCAGCAATCGGCTGTCCCTTGGCAAGCGCATGGGCATCAGCCGCCAACCGGTCGACATCATCACGCTGGCGCTGGGCTTTGGCCGCGAACTCCTCGATCAGTGCCGGCATCAGCCGGACGACATCGTCGACGACTTTGCTGACCGACTCACTCACCTCGATACTGCGGTCCAGGATTCGGTTGAACAGGTTCTCGACGGACCACGCCAGCTCGCCAATGACCAGCGCGCGGACCATGCGGCCACTGCCCTTGAGCGTATGGAAGGCGCGGCGCACCTCGGTCAGGGCTTCCTTGTCGTCGTGATCGGCGTGCCAGCGAGGCAGATACTCGCCGACCGTCTCAAGGACCTCGGCAGCTTCCTCGATGAAGACTTCAAGCAGTTCGTCGTCGACCGGCTCCTTGTCTTCCGGGGGCGGCAACAGGCTCGGCGGCACATCCTGTGCAGGCGGGTTGATGGCAACGACGGGAGCGGCCATGACGTCATCGAGGCTGATCGCCGGCTCGCTGCCCGGCAGTGCTACCACCGGCTCCGGCAGGACGACTGCGGGCATGCCCATCCCGGCCATCTCGGCCTCGCTCCACACCATCGAATAGTCGAGAGACTCGGTGTTCGCCTGCTCGTCCGATTCAGCGGCTACAGGCTCGGCAGGCGACGTTTCAGCGAAGGATGCGCCCACTTCGGCGTCGGCTGTCAGCAGCCATTCATCCTGCTCGTATTCGGCGACTTCTGGTGCAAGAGCCCATGCCTGCGAATCAGGATCGTCAGCAGGCGGCTGCCCAATCACCGGCGATTCGATGGTGCACGCCTCGCTCGTCAGAGCGTCAGGCCCTGCAACCAGCTCTACGTCCTCACTGACAGAGGCATCGGCAAGCAGCTCCGGCAGCAGCACTTCTATCTCATCCAGCGGATTGGCCAGCTCGAATTCCGGCGCGGCGTCAGCGGGCTCCGGCTCAAGGATCGAGGCAGGCTCGCTCAGCGGATAACCCAGCGCTTCCAGGCTCTCCTGCGCCACATCGAGAATCAGATCGCCCTGAGAACCGCAGTCTTCGCTGAGGCGTTCAAGGTAGTACTCGACGCTGGTGATCGCATCGGCAAGCATGTCCAGACTCTGCCAGTCCGGGATTGCCTGGCGCGCCAGCAACTGCTCCTGGATATAGCGGTTGCAGGCATCCAGCAAGGCTGCCGCACGCGCCAGCGGAATCATCGCCAATCCGCCACGGGACTGGGTCAGCAAATCGGGTACCCGCGCCAGATGCTGGTGATTCCACTGCGAGGCAATGAACTCGATGATGGCATCCTTGGCCTGTTCGAGCCCGGTACGCGCCTCGCGAACGACCAACTGATGGATCTGTGCGACATCGGTGGTCGGCAGGTGACTGGCCTCGTCTCGTTCCTCCGCGGTGCCACCCACCATGCCGGCCAGCGTCGCCTCGACGTACAGCAGCGCACCGGCAACATCCATCAAGGCGGCATCGTCGGCTTTGCGCTGGCCACGCGCCAGGGCTTCGACCACTTCAATCTGATCGAGAATGATCCGCCGCGGCTGACCGAAACCCAGCACCGCAAGGGTGTCGGCAATCTGCTTGAGAGGCACCTGTAACGCGCCGAGATCGGCCAGGTCCATGCGATCACTGCGCACGAACAGATCCAGGCTGTCCTTCACCCGAACGAGCTCTTCGCACAGCGCTGCCACCACCGAGCGCATGGCGCCGCGATCCGGGCCGGCCAACTGGGCGCGCTCCTCATCCACGACAGTGCTGTCGGGCAATGCCTCGTCGAGGCTGTACTCGGCCTTGAGGGCCTGGATGCGTGCAGACTGAGCGGGCGCCTTGGCGACGTAGAACAGCAGGTTCTTGGTCAATTCATCGGGGGCGGCCTGATTGATGCCGTCTGCGCCCTGCTCAACGAGACGCTTGAGCTCCCGGTCGACCTGGCGCAACAGGGTGCGAATCGTGGTGCCATTGGCGACCCCGCCACTGGCCAGCCCTTCGACCACGCCCGATGCGATCTGCCACAGGGCGCCAAGCGGCGCGTCCTTGCAGAGCATTTCCAGGCGCGCGAACACACGCGCCATGTAGCCCAGATTGGTGGGCAGATCCTGATTGCGGATGACCCCGACCAGGGCAACCTGCAGCATCTGCCGCATCTTTCGCAGCAAGCCAGGCAAGTCGGCGGTTTGCCGCTGCGCCAGGAATTCCCCTGAAAGAGCCGGACGGCGCGCGGACATGTCCGGCGAAAACAGGCTGGTCTCCGACAGCAGTTTCTCGCCACGCGCGGCGCGCAGGTCATTGAGCAACGGCAGCACGACCATGGGCAGATCGCGGCGCGCACTCTGGATTCGATCAAGGTAGGCCGGCATCTGCAGGATCGCCTGCATCAGCACTTCCAGCGCCTCGGTCCGGCTGGCGACACGCTCATCCAGCAAGGCGCGGGCGAGCTGCTCCATTTCCTCGGCGAGCAGGGCCGCACCATAGAACTCGACCATCTGCAGGGTACCCTGGACCTGATGCACATAGGTCAGGCAGAAGCGCATCCGCGTCGAGTCCTGCGGGTTTTCGACGAACGCTTCCAGCGCCTGCCGCGCCTGCTTCAGCGTTTCGGCAATTTCGCCCTTCACCCACTCCAGGGCGACATAATCGTGCCGATCACCCATAGCGACTCCGCTCATAAACTTTTCCGGGTAAAGGCCAGAACCCGACTGTCGGCCACCGGCAGCAGTTCCGGGTGCTGCCAACCAGCCACTTCGCCCACACCGATAACCAGCAATCCCCCAGGCGCCAGGCGCTCGGCCAGGCGGTTGAGGATTTCGCGGCGACGCCAGCGGCGGAAGTAGATCAACAGGTTCTGACAAAAAATGACGTCCATATCGGACATTGGCGCACCGGCCAGCTCCAGCACATTGAGCCTGGCGAAGCACACGCGTGCCGCCAGGCTGGGTATCACTTGAAAGCGATCATTCGGCAGGGACTGAAAGTAGCGTTCACGCAGTTGCGGCTCCACCTGCTCAAGCCGCCGAGGGCCATAGATACCGTCACGGGACCGGCTCAGGGCGCTGAGGCTGATATCCGTGCCGGTCACGCCGTAACAGGTTTCTCCGTCAGCAGCAGCCAGCACCTCGGCAGCACAGATGGCCAGCGAGTAGGTTTCCTCACCACTGGAACAGCCGACACTCCACAACGACCATGGCAAGGCCGCGTCACGGGATGCCTGGCGCTGCCTGATATATTCGCAAAGCAGGGCGAACGAGGGGGGATGTCGGAAGAAGCGGGTTTCCTGTACGGTCAGCCGGTCCATCAGCATCGACCACTCGACCGCGCCACGGGCACCGGCAGTGACCTGGCGGTAGTAGCTGGCGTAATCGGCAGCGCCGACTTCGCGCATGCGGCTGCTCAGATTGGCCTGCAGGAATGACCGACGCTGCTCGGAAATCACCATGCCGGAGCGCTCTTCAAGCAAGGCCTGCCACTCGCGAAACTCCGCTGATGACATATCGGCCAAGGGTCTCAGTGACCAGTCAACGCTCGGCTGCATGCCCTGCCCCTCACTCATGAACGTCCACGGAGACCATTAACAGGCCCCCGCGTCCCAGTCAGGCCTGATCCTGGTTTTCCGGCAAGGTGAAGCCGGAAACCGAATGCCGCATCTCGTTGGCCATCTTCGCGAGATTACCAATGCTCTTGGCGGTCGCGGTGGTGCCCGAGGAAGTCTGCGAGGTAATTTCCTGGATCACGTTCATGGTGTTGGAAATATGGCCGGCGGACGAAGCCTGCTGCCGGGCGGCGTTGGAGATGTTCTGGATCAGCGCCGCAAGGCTCTTGGATACCTTCTCGATCTCTTCCAGAGCGACCCCGGCATCCTGCGCCAGGCGTGCACCGCGTACCACTTCGGAGGTGGTCTGCTCCATCGAGATGACCGCCTCGTTGGTATCGGTCTGAATCGTCTTGACCAGTGCCTCGATCTGCTTGGTTGCCGCCGAGGAACGTTCTGCAAGGCGCTGTACTTCGTCGGCGACCACCGCGAAGCCACGACCGGCGTCACCGGCCATGGAGGCCTGGATCGCCGCGTTCAGTGCGAGGATGTTGGTCTGGTCAGCAATGTCGTTGATCAGGCTGACGATGTCACCGATCTCCTGGGACGACTCACCGAGGCGCTTGATTCGCTTGGAGGTGTCCTGGATCTGCTCGCGGATGTTGTCCATGCCGGTGATGGTGTTGTGCACCACTTCGTTGCCCTTGTTGGCGATGGCTACCGAGCGCTCCGCTACCGCCGAGGATTCGGCGGCGTTGGCCGATACCTGGTCGATCGACACGGCCATTTCGTTGATCGCCGCCGAAGCCCCGGCAATTTCCTGCGCCTGATGCTCGGAAGCCTCGGCCAGATGCATCGCGGTGGCCTGGGTTTCCTGGGCGGCACCGGATACCTGAACGGCAGTCTGGTTGATCGTCTCGACCAGATCGCGCAACTGGTCGATGGAATAGTTGATCGAGTCGGCGATAGCGCCGGTGAAGTCTTCGGTAACCGTTGCGGCTACGGTGAGGTCACCGTCAGCGAGGTCACCGATTTCATCGAGCAGACGCAGAATCGCCGTCTGGTTACGCTCGTTCTTTTCCGCAGTCTCGGTCAGCCGACGGCGTGCTTCCTGAACCATGACCAGACCGATCAACAGGATCGATGCCAACGCCAGAGCGCCGAGCACATAACCGGCCAGGGTGTTGATGTAGCGGGCATCAGCACGGCCCTGCAGGCCTTCGGTCAGCGCCGAGGTCTTGTCGAGCAGCGTCTGCGAAACCTCGAAGATGCTGTTGGACGATTCACGCACCTGGAACAGCTCCGGCGAGGTTTCCAGAATCTCGTCCACGGAGCCGGAAACGAACTGGAACAGCTCGGCAATCGCGCCAAGGCGGTCCAGCGCCTCGGCATCACTTACGCTGACAATGCCCATGGCTTCGTTGCCATCGAGCATCGCGTTGAGCACTCGACCGAACAGGCTGGCATCGCGTCCGAACATGTCGGCAGCCTGAACAGAGTCCTGGTCACCGGAAAGCACCTTGTTCACCGAGCCGAGAATACGCTCGGCCAGCAGAGACTGACGCTGGGCAACGGCAACCTGGGCCGCGGGGGCGCCACCTTCGATCAGGATGTCGACGACCTCTTCGTATTCCACTTGCAGCTGCGGAATGGTTTCGGCAAGGGTCGCGGCGACCTGGTGCAGGGAAAGTACGGTCTGCTCGCTGGCCAGAATGGCATCGGTGTTCTGCCGCAGGGTATCCCAGTCCTGCTGCACGGCGGCAATCTCGCCCTGCAGCGACTGAGGCACGGCGGGCAGGCCGATGCTGTCGTCACCCTGGGACAGATAACCCCAGCGACGGCTGAAATCGTTGCGCGCATCCTTCAACGAGTCGAACGCCTCTGGTTTACCGGCAGCCGCTTCCACCGCGTTCTTCGCGATGTGCTGGGAGAGAACTCGCAGCTCGCCCGCGTGTCCGATGTATTCACTGTCGTTGTCGGCCTGGGTGCTGACGTAGGCGAAGTTGGCGAACAACAGCACCATCGACACGATCAGGAGAATAAACAGCCCGGCGATCAGCGTATTGCTGCGCACACCGGCCAGCAGCGCATTTGCGTTCATTTTTTTCATTATCCGGCCCCCGCCTGGACCACCCTTACGTTTCCTTCCAAGAACCAAAGGCCGGCGCCTGCCGACCCGCCTAAATCAATACGCCACGTCCAGAAATGCCTGATGCGAAGCCAGCGCATGCGGGCTGAAGACCAGCCAGGGCTGCTCGCGCTGGAAGACACCATGGATAAAGGGCTGGATCGATGCTTCCACTGGTGGCAGCTGTTCGGAAAAGGCATCGACCGGAAAGTGCTGCATGCCGAACACTTCGTCGATCGTCAGCCCGGCGAACACGTCCTGGTGATCGACCACCAATACCCGTCGCTGCTTGCGCAACGGCGACAATTCCAGCCCGAAGTAGCCACACAGGTCCATGATCGGCAGCAATCTGCCGCGCACGTTGGCCACACCCTTGACCCAGCTCTTCACGCCGGGAAGAAGCGTGTAACGTGGCTCATGCAGTATCTCGCCGACCTCCCCCATAGGTGCGACGAACAACCGCTCACCCATCCGAAATCCGATACCGGCCCAGGTCTGGACAGCTTCCTGCTGGGAAGGCAGTCCGGCTGCCAGCGCCCGGCAACGTGCATCGATATCCAGAAGTCGCTGAAACGGTGTTGGCCTGTCCGACATGCTGCCACTTCCCTTCGTCCGGTTTGCAGATTTGCCAGATCAGCCCGCAAGCACGGCGTTAAGGGTCTTCAGCAGTGTCGCTTCGTCGACGGGCTTGGTCAGGTAATCCTTGGCCCCCTGACGCTTGCCCCAGACCTTATCGGTTTCCTGGTCCTTGGTGGTCACAATGATTACAGGAATGTGACTGGTTTCAGCATCTTTGGTCAGTTGGCGGGTAGCCTGAAAACCGTTGAGGCCCGGCATCACGATATCCATAAGGACGACATCGGGCTTTTCCTGGCGGGCAAGCGCCACACCATCCGCACCATTTTCGGCTTTGAGCACGACGTGGCCATGTTTCTCCAGCATGGCTGTCAGCTTGTACATTTCGGTCGGCGAGTCATCAACAATCAGAACGCGAGCCATGGTTTCTCCGTGGGAAAGGCTTCAGCGGCACACAGGGCCGAACTTCAGGATACTTGCTCTATCGGCGCAAAGTCAGGCACATGGGCCTTGATCGCGCCAAGCAACTCTTCTTTGCTGAAAGGTTTGGTGAGGTATTGATCCGACCCGACGATGCGTCCCTTGGCCTTGTCGAACAAGCCATCCTTGGAAGACAGCATGATCACCGGAGTGGATTTGAAGGCACTGTTGTTCTTGATCAGCGCGCAGGTCTGATAGCCATCGAGCCTGGGCATCATGATATCGACGAAGATGATGCGCGGATGGGTGTCCGCGATCTTGGCGAGCGCATCGAAGCCATCCACCGCCGTGATCACGTCACAACCTACTTTCTTCAGCAGCGTTTCGGCGGTGCGACGAATCGTCTTCGAATCGTCGATCACCATGACCTTCAAGCCCTCGGAGTGCTGTTCCATTTCGCCCTACCATCGCCTCGGTGAGTCGTAGTTTATCGTTATGTCAGTGCGCTACAGGCCCTGTCATCGATGGGCTGCACCCAATCGCCGGACCTTTTTAGCACACTCCTGATGCCCATGCTATCGACCGGAAAAGGAGCTGGATTTTCCTTGACCCAGCGCACAACCGCCGCCAATCTGCGTCGACATTTTCAATGTCCCGCAGCCTCGTACTGCCTTATCGCCGGAGATCACCACATGACTGTTCGCGTCGGGATCATCATGGATCCGATTGCGCGGATCGCTTTCAAGAAGGATAGCTCCCTCGCCATGCTGTTGGCCGCCCAGGCACGCAGCTGGACGCTCTATTACATGGAGCAGTGCGATCTCTATCAACTTGGCGGCGAAGCCCGTGCGCGCATGCGCGCATTGCAGGTATTCGACGATCCGCAGCACTGGTATGAAACCGGCGAGGAAATCGACGCGCCTCTGGGCGGGCTCGACGTGATCCTGATGCGCAAGGACCCGCCCTTCAATGGCGAGTACGTCTACACCACCTACCTGCTGGAAATGGCCGAGCGCGCCGGCGTGCTGGTGGTCAACCGCCCGCAGAGCCTGCGCGACTGCAACGAAAAGTTCTTCGCCACGCAATTTCCGCAATGCACGCCACCGACCCTGGTCAGCCGGCGCGCGGACATTCTCCGCGAGTTCGCCCGCGAGCAGCGTGACGTCATTCTCAAACCACTGGACGAGATGGGCGGCGCCTCGATCTTCCGCCACCGGGAAGGCGACCCCAACCTCTCGGTGATTCTCGAGACCCTGACCGAGCACGGCGCCCGCCAGATCATGGCGCAGCGCTATATCCCGGCCATCAAGGACGGCGACAAGCGCATCCTGATGATCGACGGCGAGCCGATTCCCTATTGCCTGGCACGTATACCTGCCGCCGGCGAAACCCGCGGCAATCTCGCCGCCGGCGGGCGCGGCGTGGCTCAGCCGCTGTCGGATCGCGACCGCGAGATCGCCGCCATCGTCGGCCCGGAGTTGCGCAAGCGCGGCCTGCTGTTCGTGGGTCTGGACGTGATCGGCGATTACCTCACCGAAATCAATATCACCAGCCCGACCTGTATCCGCGAGATCGACAACGCCTTCGACACCCGCATCGGAGAGCGTCTGATGGATGCGATTGCCGACAAGTTGAAGCGATAGCGGCTGGAAGCTGGACTCATCGCCGCTCGTCGGGTCGGTGAAGCGTGACCCGAC
This sequence comes from Stutzerimonas stutzeri, assembly GCF_013522825.1. Lineage (GTDB taxonomy): Bacteria > Pseudomonadota > Gammaproteobacteria > Pseudomonadales > Pseudomonadaceae > Stutzerimonas > Stutzerimonas stutzeri_AK. Next base: position 1,433 of record NZ_JAAMQZ010000010.1, on the reverse strand, counting down.
CTACAGCTTTGCGCGTGAAACTTGCGGCTTGCCGCGCAAAGTCGGCAGACTGCGCGCACTTCGAGTCGACTGAAATGCGATGAACGCCGCTACACGCCAACCTGTTCCCGTCAGCCCCGGTGTCCGCCCTGCGGATCGCCTCGGCTTTACCCTGTTTCTCGCCGCTGCGCTGCATGTGGCGCTGATCCTGGGTCTCGGCTTTACCCTGACCGAGCCCAACCAGATCAGCAAGACACTGGAAATCACCCTTTCGACCTTCAAGAGCGAAGACAAGCCCAAGGAAGCCGACTTTCTCGCCCAGGACAATCAGCAGGGCAGCGGCACCCTGGAGCACAAGGCCGCGCCGAAAACCAGCGAGCAGGCGCCCTTCCAGGACACCGAGGTACGCAAGGTTTCGCCCGCAGCCGCACCGCCGCCCAGCAATCGCAGCGAAGCACCGAAAACCGCCGTCGCGACGCGCGCGCCACAACCGGAAAAGACCCCGGACACACCGCAGAAGAACAAGCCGCAGCCCCAGACTCCACCAGCGCCGACCTTCGACAGCTCGCAGTTGAGCGCCGAGATCGCCAGCCTCGAAGCGCAACTGTCCCAGGATATCCAGCAATACGCCAAGCGCCCCCGCGTCAGCCGCCAGAACACCGCCGCCACCATGCGCGACATCAGCGCCTGGTATCGCGACGAGTGGCGCAAGAAGGTCGAGCGCGTCGGCAACCTCAACTACCCGGAAGAGGCTCGCCGCCAGCGCATCCACGGCAGCCTGCGGATGCTGGTGGTGGTGGACCGCAACGGCAGCGTGCAGGAACTACGGGTGCTGGAATCCTCCGGGCATACCGTACTCGATGAAGCCGCCATGCGGATCGTCCGCCTCGCGGCCCCCTTCGCCCCGTTCGCGGGCGAGCTTGCAAAGCATTTCGACCAGGTGGAAATCATCAGGACCTGGCGTTTCGAGCGCGGCGACCGGCTGTCGAGCCAATAGCAGGCGTGTTTAGCTCCGCTGGAGACCAGGCGTAAAGGTAGACATGGGCCTTCGGCTCCGCCCGTCGGGTCGATGAAGTCTGACCCGACCTTGTATCTCGACTGCAGCCTTTCAGGAGGTGATAGTCCCCGGCTGATCATCGGGGGAGAGAGTGCAAGTAGTACCCGCCCTTAAGCTTCGAGCTTGTGACGTAGATAACGCTGCACTCCTCCGCACTCATCCAGCAAGTCCGAACGGTATCTTGAGCCACGAGCTCGCATTAGCAAGGTAGGACGGATGCAGTGACGATCTACCCGTTCACTGAGGAGGAAAACCATGACCATAGTCGTCGGCGTCGACATCGCCAAACACACATTCGACATCGCAACCTTGCAGAGCAACGGCAAGCACCGCACCAAAGGCAAGCTGACCAATGACTCAGCAGGCTTTGAGGTGTTCCAGCAATGGCTGCTCAAGT
>NZ_JAAMQZ010000109.1 GCF_013522825.1 Stutzerimonas stutzeri | reverse complement strand
GAAGATCACGTCCCGGGCCAACACCTCCTGCGCAGTATCGACCAGTGCCTGGATCTCAGTGATCTGCGTGCCTACCTGGCGGATTTCTATAGCCCCATCGGGCGTCCCTCGATTGACCCGGAGTTGATGGTGCGCATGCTGGTCGTCGGCTACTGCTATGGCATTCGTTCCGAGCGGCGATTGTGCGAAGAGGTGCACCTGAACCTGGCCTATCGCTGGTTCTGCCGGCTGGGTCTGGAAGACGAAGTCCCCAATCACTCGACCTTCTCGAAGAATCGCCATGGGCGTTTTCGTGACAGCGATCTATTCCGCTGGTTATTCAATGAGGTGCTGCGGCGCTGCATGGCAGCCGGCCTAGTCAAGGGTGAAGGTTTCGCCGTCGACGCCAGCATCATCAAGGCGGATGCCAGCCGGCAACGTGGGGTGGCGGGAGATGAGGTCGATTGGAACGATC
>NZ_JAAMQZ010000108.1 GCF_013522825.1 Stutzerimonas stutzeri | reverse complement strand
GAGTCGGTATCTTCAGGGCTGCGCTCGGACTTGGGCGAGAACAACTTGTGGCGCAGCAGAGCAACTTGTTCTTGGAGTTGCGCCACTTTTCCGTGCGCCAACAGCAACATCTGCTTGAGCAGGACGGGATCGTCTGGAAGGTGGTCGGCGCCAAATTTCATGGCGCCGGATTATACCGGCTCAGGCCACGAAGCGCGGCGTCAGAACCTGATGCGGCCGGTTACGCCACAGGTCGATGCCGTCGAGCAGCCAGTTCAACTCATCGACCGTCAGCTCGAGGGCGTCGTCGCCGGCATCGGGTTTGGTCTTGAAGCGCTCGGCTTCCAAACGCTTGAGCCACAGGCAGAAGCCATTGCGCTCCCAGTAGAGGATCTTGACCTGACTGCGGGTGCGATTGAGGAACACGAACAGCACCGGGTTGAATACCTCCACCTTGATGTCCAACTCGACCAGAGCGGCCAAGCCGTTGATGGATTTGCGGAAGTCGACGGGTTTTGGGTAGAGATAGACCTTCTGCACCTTGGCGTCGGGACGCATCATGGGATGAACTCCGGTGAAA
>NZ_JAAMQZ010000107.1 GCF_013522825.1 Stutzerimonas stutzeri | reverse complement strand
CCACCAGAGCGCGGCCGGCGCGTCGTCTTGCCTTGGCGCAGACAGATGATCAGCTCCTTACGCAGCTCACCCACTGGCAGGGCATAGATCGCGTTGTAGATCGTCTCGCGACAGACGTAGGCATCTCTGAGGCTAGGTATGTTCATGTGGCGCAGCTTGCCGGCAATCTGTTCGGGAGACAAACGCTCACGCAGCATATGAACCACCAGTTCGAAGCGCTCGCTCCCCGGCAGCAGCTTTCGGCTCGGTCGACAGACTTGGCGGCGGGCCTTCATCTGCTCCTGGGCCGCGCGGGCCGAGTAGCTGCCACAGACATCTCGATTGCGGCGCAGCTCTCGACTGATGGTCGAAGGAGACCTATTGATCAGGCGAGCAATCCTGCGCAGGCTGAAGCCCTGGGCGTGGCCGATTTGGATGGTGGCGCGTTCTTCAACGCTGAGTTCGGTATATGACATAGGGGCAGCACCGTACCGGAAAGGTCAGGTGTTGCACTCAGTTTTTGCCGCCGCCCGATCTTTCAGCAGGAAAGCCCGCTGGTCGATACCGATGCCAGCAACAAGGCCGCCGACGCCGATGCCGCCTTGCAGGAGCTGGGCAGCGATCAAGTCGCCTTCGGCTACCTCACCGCCACGGTGAC
>NZ_JAAMQZ010000106.1 GCF_013522825.1 Stutzerimonas stutzeri | reverse complement strand
GGCGGGTTTCGTCGCAGTGCAACACCGGGTGCTCCAGCAGCTTGTCGCGCATCAGGTTGAGTAGCGGCTGTAACAACTCGCCACTCTGGATCACCCAGCGCGCCAGGGTCTGGCGTGGGATGTCGACACCGTGGCGGCTGAGCATCTTCTCGAAGCGGTACAGCGGGATGCCGTCGGCGTACTTGGTGGTCAGCAGCATCGCCAGCACGCTGGGGCTGGCCAGGCTTTTTTCGATCAGTTGCGCCGGTTTGTCGGCGGTGACCGGCGCCGCTTCGCAGACCTTGCAGGCGTAGGTCTTGCGGATATGGCGGATCACCCGCACTTGCATCGGGATGATCTCCAGCTGCTCGCTGGTCTCCTCGCCGATCACCTGCTTGCAGGCGCCGCAGGCGCAGGTCAGTTCGTGGTCGGGCAGGTCGTGGATGACCTCGACACGCGGCAGGTTGGCCGGCAACGGCTTGCGCTTGCCACGGCGCTTGACCGGCGCAACGATTTCTTCGGCTTCGGCTTCGGCTTCGGCTTCGGCTTCGGCTTCGGCTTCGGCTTCGGCTTCGGCTTCGCTTGGCGCGGCGGCCGGCTCTTCGATCAGCTCTTCGGCCTCGTTGAACATGGCCAGCTGCGGTGAGTCGGTATCTTCAGGGCTGCGCTCGGACTTGGGCGAGAACAACTTGTGGCGCAGCAGAGCAACTTGTTCTTGGAGTTGCGCCACTTTTCCGTGCGCCAACAGCAACATCTGCTTGAGCAGGACGG
>NZ_JAAMQZ010000105.1 GCF_013522825.1 Stutzerimonas stutzeri | reverse complement strand
CGGCGAGTAATGCGGGATACTTCGCGCATGATGATCACACCCGAACAATTCTCCGCCATTGAACATTGCTTCCCGCGCCAGCGCGGCAATGTCAGCTTGTCGAACCTGGATGTCCTGAATGCGATCCTCTACGTCACCGAGCATGGCTGTAAGTGGCGCGGCCTGCCTAAACGTTTCGGAAACTGGCACACCATCTACACCCGCATGAACCGCTGGTCGAAGGCAGGTGTGTTGGACCGTGTATTTGAACAGCTGCAGCAATCGCAGATTGTGCGTATCAAGATCGAGGCCGTTTCATTGGATAGCACCAGTATCAAGGTGCATCCTGACGGCACGGGTGCTCGAAAAAAAACGGTCCCCAATCCATCGGCAAATCCAGAGGCGGCTGGAACACCAAGATTCATTTGGTTGCCGCGAATGATCGAACGACCATAGGATTTTCCCTATCACCCGGCCAGGCGCACGACGCGCCGGCAGGTCGTGAGCTGCTGCGCCGGATCGGTAAGCAAGAGCAGCCACTGCATCTGCTGATGGACCGCGCCTACGAAGGTAATGAGACCCGGCAGCTGGCTCTGGAGCTGGGCTACATCGCCGTCGTGCCGCCGCTGAAAACTCGCCTCGACCCTTGGCAATACGATCGAGAACTCTACAAGCGCCGGAACGAGGTTGAGCGTCTATTCCGGCGCTTGAAGGGGTTTCGGCGTATATTCTCTCGCTTCGAGAAGCTTGATGTGATGTTCATCGGATTCATCAACTTCGCGCTAATAGTTGACGGACTGAAGATGTGTTAACA
>NZ_JAAMQZ010000104.1 GCF_013522825.1 Stutzerimonas stutzeri | reverse complement strand
ATGCCACCCCTGCGTCGCTGCGCTCCGACTGCCCGGCCGGATGGCCGTGGAACAGGTGGCCAGATGGCCCTGGAATGCCTGGCCAGATGAGAGCGGACTGGGTGGCCGGATGGCGTGGAATCCGCACTTTACGTTCGAGACCACCCTCGGCGAAGGGGAAGAGGAGACAAGCTACGTCCTCTTCTCCGCGCATTGGTACTGCATCGAGCGCAATTTCAAACTGCAGATTGAAGAGCGTTTCCGTCAGATTCCCAAGGTCGAAATAATCGGGCCTACACACTGCAAGAATGAGCGAGAGCTGATCGCTCACCTGGAAGCGACCCGGCACGATTTGTTGTGCTTGGATCAGGTGAAAATCAATCCTCGAGGCGTGCGGTACGCGAACATCGAGCCTTGCGACTTCCTGTCAGATGCCAAGCAGTTCATCCACCTGAAGGATGGCCATTCCTCCGGGCCCATCAGCCATCTTTGGGCACAGGGAATCGTCAGTGCCGAATCGCTGGTCGGCGATGCAGAGTTTAGAAAGAGTCTCCGGAAAGTCGTCAGGCAGCGGCGAGCTAGGTATCTATCACTACTGCCCGCAATCAATGGAAAAGTGGCCCGCGCTGAGTACACCGTCGTGTACGGGATAATGCGGAAGCCCTACAAGGACGGGAGCTTGGATCTCCCGTTCTTCAGCAAGATCAGCCTGCAGGCGGCTGCAGATCGACTAGGGCGTGTTAACACATCTTCAGTCCGTCAACTATTAGCGCGAAGTTGATGAATCCGATGAACATCACATCAAGCTTCTCGAAGCGAGAGAATATACGCCGAAACCCCTTCAAGCGCCGGAATAG
>NZ_JAAMQZ010000103.1 GCF_013522825.1 Stutzerimonas stutzeri | reverse complement strand
CTAGGGTCTGTTGCCGTTTCGTGCTAACCAATTGATATATATGAGCAAACTCGTATCTTTGAAGCTCTGACCCAACATCGATACGAGTTTGCAATGCCCCGATTACTGCTCAGTGATGAGCATTGGTCGAAGCTGCGGGAAATTCTGCTGCACAAGGCCATCTACAACAAGCGTGATCTACGAATGACCGTGGAGGGCATGCTGTACCGCATGCGTACGGGATGCCCCTGGAGAGATCTACCCAAGGCGTTCGGGAACTGGAATAAGGTCTACAAACGCTTCAATGCGTGGTCCGCAACTGGAAAATGGCTCAAGGTTTTCAAGGTGCTTGTGGCGCAGCCTGACATGGAATGGGTGTTCATTGATGGCAGCTATGCCAAGGCTCACCAGCACAGTGCAGGTGCTGCCAGTGGCAACGATGAGGCCATAGGAAAAAGTCGAGCTGGCAATACCAGCAAGATTCACCTGGCAGTTGATGCTCATGGACTGCCCATCGAGTTTGAAATTACGGGCGGTCAAATCAATGATTGCACCCAGGCTCCCGCATTGATTGCCAAGCTCCCGGAGGCAGAAACCATCGTCGCGGATAAGGGCTATGACAGCGAGAGAGTTCGGGAGCAGATTGAGCAACAAGGGGCCAAGGCCGTGATCCCGAGAAGGCGTAACTCCGTGAAAGGCAACGCGGATCTGGACAGAGGTCTTTACCGCAATCGGCACTTGGTGGAGAACGCCTTCGCCCGGCTAAAGCACTACCGGGCTGTGGCATCTCGGTTCGACAAACTCAAGAGAAATTACGAAAGCGTCGTGGCCATGGCCTGTGCCTTTCTCTGGTTACCCATGTGAAACGGCAACAGACCCTAGC
>NZ_JAAMQZ010000102.1 GCF_013522825.1 Stutzerimonas stutzeri | reverse complement strand
CTAGGCTTTGTACGAAAAGTATTGCCGCATGCAACGTAGGCTGCAGGCCAAGGTGACCATGGCTGCAAAGCTCTTGGCCAGCTTGTCATAGCGAGTGCCGATCCTGCGATTTTCTTTCAGCCAGCCAAACATCCGCTCAATGATGTTCCGTTGCCGGTATTTGGGCCGGTCAAACAGTCGGGGCAAGCCAGGTCGAGGTTTGCGCGGCATAGCGCGCAATGGGATTACCGGCTGCATTCGGTAACGGTCGCAGTACTGGCGCAGGTGCTCGGCATCGTATCCCTTGTCAGCCAGCAACCACCGGCTACGTTTACGCGGTCGTCCTGGCTTGCCAGCAATTCTTACAGCATCCAGCAGCGGCTGAGCGTGGGAGACATCACTGGCTTGTCCTGGTGAAAGCCTGAAATGCAATGGCACGCCATTGGCATCGCACACCATGTGAATCTTGGTGGTCAGACCGCTTCGACTGCGCCCCAAGGCATGGTCTAACGGTTCTTCAGGCCCCCCTTTTTCCCGGCGCCTGAAGAGGCTCGGGTTGCTCGTACTGCGGTGGAGTCGATCATCCAGGTGTCCAAGTCGATCAGTCCTTCCCGGTTCAGCCGAATATGCAGACGCTCCAGTACTCGCTCGAATGTGCCGTCGTCGCGCCAGTCACGAAAACGCTGATACACCGTTGAGCAAGGCCCAAAGCGTTCAGGCAGGTCGTGCCAGGGAGCGCCCGAGCACAGGATCCACAGAATTCCGTGGAGAACCTGACGATCATCGTTGCGAGGACGGCCCATTTTCTGTTCTGGAGAAACCAAATCCTTGATCAGCTCCCATGACGCATCAGAAAGTTCGTAACGCCTTGCCATACGGGCCTCCAACCGGTCATGGCGGCAATTTTAGCCACAACGACTTTTCGTACAAAACCTAATTCGC
>NZ_JAAMQZ010000101.1 GCF_013522825.1 Stutzerimonas stutzeri | reverse complement strand
TCCTGAATTCAACACATAAGTGCAACGCTCACCCCTGTATGCACTTCGTACGGCGTCTTCCAGCCCAAGCGCTTGCGCGGGCGTAGATTGATCCTCGCTACTGTCCGATTGACGGCTTCGACGGTCAGCTTGCTGAAGTCGCTGCCCTTGGGGAAATACTGGCGGAGCAGACCGTTGGTGTTTTCATTGGTGCCACGTTGCCAGGATGAATAGGGGTCTGCAAAAAAGACCTGGCACTGGCTCCGTAGCGCGATGCGTTCATGCCCGGCAAACTCCCTTCCGTTATCCAGCGTCAGCGTGTGAGCGGCATGGCCCTGAAGCATCAGATTGATCGCCCGCGTTACCTGCCGGCGCGTTCTGCGCTTGACCGGATAGGCGCTCAGATAGCCGCTTTTGCGATCAACCAGGGTCACCAGGTTACCGCCCAGTCCATGTACCGTATCGCCCTCCCAGTCCCCCAGGCGCTCGCGGCTTTCGACCTCGGCTGGGCGTTCACTGATTGACACGCGATTACGCAGCTGCCCGCGCCGATCGTGGCTTCCATAGCGTTTCCGGTAGCGCTTTCGGCGATGTCGCAGATAGGTATAAAGCTCACCACCGGCGCGCTGTTCGGCGGCAATGAACCGATAAATCCACTCATGGCTGACCGCCCGGCTTGGCTGCTCCTGCTTCAACCGCTGGGCGATCTGCTCCGGACTCATGCCATGCTTGAGCCACACCGGGAGATGATGGCTGAGCCATGTCGCCGGCTTGCAAAACTTGCGCGCACCCGCTCGACGAGCATCACTTTCATGGGCCGCAGAAACAGCCTTGTAGATATTCTGGGTGCTGTTGCGGCGAACCTCGCGACTGATCGTCGAGGGATGCACGCCGACCCGCTTTGCAATGCTCGCCTGGCTCTCTGCGGCGCTCAAGCCAGCCTCAATCTGGTAACGTTGTCCCTGAGTCAGCTGCCGGTAATGCGTAGTCATCTGCGCTTGAATCCTTCGGTGTGAGAGCCTGGATTCTACCGGTGGCTGGCTCTCTGCCTCTCGTTTCAAGCGTTGCGCTTATTCTATGAATTCAGGA
>NZ_JAAMQZ010000100.1 GCF_013522825.1 Stutzerimonas stutzeri | reverse complement strand
TAGCTGACCAGCAGGTTCTTGGTCTGCTGGTAATGGTCGAGCATCATCTTGTGGGTTTCGCGACCGACGCCGGACTTCTTGTAGCCACCGAACGCGGCGTGCGCCGGGTACAGGTGGTAGCAGTTGGTCCAGACGCGACCGGCCTTGATCCCGCGGCCCATGCGGTAGGCGCGGTTGATGTCGCGGGTCCAGACGCCGGCGCCCAGGCCGAACTCGCTGTCGTTGGCGATGGCCAGGGCTTCGGCCTCGTCCTTGAAGGTGGTCACGGCGACCACCGGCCCAAAGATCTCTTCCTGGAACACGCGCATCTTGTTGTGGCCCTTGATCAGGGTCGGCTGCACGTAGTAACCGGTCGCCAGGCCGCCTTCGAGCTTCTCGGCGCCGCCGCCGGTAAGGATCTCGGCGCCTTCGCCGCGGGCGATGTCCATGTAGGAGAGGATCTTGTCGAACTGCTGCTCGGACGCCTGGGCGCCGACCATGGTCTCGGTGTCCAGCGGGTTGCCACGCTTGATCTGCAGAATCTTCTTCATCACCACTTCCATGAAGGGCTCGAAGATCGACTCCTGGATCACCGCGCGCGACGGGCAGGTGCACACCTCGCCCTGGTTGAAGAACGCCAGCACCATGCCTTCTGCGGCTTTCTCGATGAACTCCGGCTCGGCCTTCATGATGTCTTCGAAGAAGATGTTCGGGCTCTTGCCGCCCAGCTCCACGGTGCTCGGGATGATGTTCTCGGCGGCGCACTTCATGATGTGCGAACCGACCGGGGTCGAGCCGGTGAAGGCGATCTTGGCGATACGGGTGCTGGTGGCCAGCGCCTGGCCCGCTTCACGACCGAAGCCCTGGACGATGTTCAGCACGCCAGCGGGCAGCAGGTCGCCGATGATTTCCGCGAAGACGGTGATCGACAGCGGGGTTTGCTCGGCGGGCTTCAATACCACGCAGTTGCCGGCGGCCAGCGCCGGGGCCAGCTTCCAGGCGGCCATCAGGAAGGGGAAGTTCCACGGGATGATCTGCCCGACCACACCCAGCGGCTCGTGGAAGTGGTACGCGGCGGTGTGCTCGTTGATCTCGGCGGCGCTGCCCTCCTGGGCGCGCAGGCAGCCGGCGAAGTAGCGGAAATGGTCGGCGGCCAGCGGGATGTCGGC